>DBDJ01000013.1 GCA_002293525.1 Lachnospiraceae bacterium UBA935 | reverse complement strand
TCGCATCCTGGGGCTGTAGCAGGTCCCAAGGGTTGGGCTGTTCGCCCATTAAAGCGGTACGCGAGCTGGGTTCAGAACGTCGTGAGACAGTTCGGTCCCTATCCGGCGCGGGCGCAGGATATCTGCGGGGAGCTGCCCTTAGTACGAGAGGACCGGGGTGGACGGACCGCTGGTGCACCTGCTGGGCCGCCAGGCCCATGGCAGGGTAGCCAAGTCCGGGAGGGATAAACGCTGAAGGCATCTAAGCGTGAAGCCCCCCCCAAGATGAGATATCCCAGAGGGAGGCAACTCCTGAGTAAGACCCCTTAGAGACAATGAGGTAGATAGGCCTGAGGTGCAAGCGCAGCAATGCGTTCAGCTGACAGGTACTAATCGGTCGAGGGCTTATCCAAAAAAGTAAAGGACACTTTTTAAAGTAAAAGACACTTTTTAAAGTAAAGGACACTTTTTAAAGTAAAAGACACTTTTTAAGGTAAAAGACAGTACACAGGTAAAGCAAGAGACGCTTAGAGGGCGTAAACAGCAGGTAAGGAAGTCGCAGTCATGGACGAGAAAGGTTTTGTGTTCGGTTTTGAAGGTATGGAGACAGCGGAAGCATGGCGCAGGGTCCAGCGAAAGCAGGGGCAGAAAGAGACGCGATGCTTTCATGCAGATATCCGGGCAGTCCGTAGGCTAGGGCTGGATATCTGCCGGGAACGGTAATGCCGGAACAAAAAGCCATAATCCTCGATAGCTCAATGGTAGAGCACACGGCTGTTAACCGTGGGGTTGTAGGTTCGAGCCCTACTCGGGGAGTTTATCATTAATTATTAATAGTATTACTACTTAATAATAACATTAGGCTCCTTGGTCAAGCGGTTAAGACATCGCCCTTTCACGGCGGTAACACGGGTTCGATTCCCGTAGGAGTCATTTGCTGACAGGTGAAAAGTATTACCGATAGGTGCAGAGATTTTACCGGTCAGGCAGTTGCCGATATGGCTCAATTGGCAGAGCAGCTGATTTGTAATCAGCAGGTTATCGGTTCGAGTCCGATTATCGGCTTTACGTGAGAACGTAGATGGTTTATTGGACCTTTAGCTCAGTTGGTCAGAGCAACCGGCTCATAACCGGTCGGTCCTGGGTTCGAGTCCCCGAAGGTCCATTATAAACGATTGGCCCAGTGGCTCAGTTGGTTAGAGCGCCGCCCTGTCACGGCGGAGGTCGTGGGTTCGAGTCCCATCTGGGTCGTAGATTACGACGGCGATACATACATATACATATTTTACCCAGGGATCTTAGCTCAGCTGGGAGAGCATCTGCCTTACAAGCAGAGGGTCACAGGTTCGAGCCCTGTAGGTCCCATTCGCGGATTCCCTATGCTCTATTTAGTGGCAGAGCGGAAAATATGCGAAGCTGCCGGCGTGGCGGAATGGCAGACGCAAAGGACTTAAAATCCTTCGGGGGCAACCTCGTGCCGGTTCGAGTCCGGCTGCCGGCACTGTTTGAAGGGAACTCTTTTTAGTATGACGACTGGGAGAGTTCTTTTTTTCTGGCAAAATCCCTATTATTGCTATTTGCTGATGCAATCTTGCTGTTAAAATCCAAATGGGTGTAAATATTTGAAGTGGTGGATATGTCGCTGTGTCCCAGCCATTCCTGGATTTCCTTCAGACTGACTCCATTGGCATACAATAAGTTCGCGCAGCTGTGTCTCAGATCATGAAAGCGTATTCTTTTCATGTTATTCCTGACCAGGACCAGCGGAAAGTGCTGTGTTATGTAGCCGGTACAGCCGTTGACGAAGACGGATATTATTATCATATTAAAATGACACATCCGAATTAAGGGGAGAAATAAGCTAAATGTGGGAAGGAAATCTGAGCAAACCCAAGAGTCCAACCCGCTTCTTAAACTCGCCCAAAAACTTTCTGGAGATATAATCGGTCATCCCGTTTTTCATGATGATGTCCATCGTACCGTTGAAGAACTAGGATACGTGGTCGATCAGGTGAATGTTCACAATGGCCGATTTTGATATACGCACAAACTCGTGGGCATGGAGTCTGAGGATTTCCTGAAGCGGCCGGGTAACCGAAAATGCCTGGGATTTACGGTTATGTAACATGACGCTGCCGCCCTCGGTACGGATAATCTCCACCTGTGCCGTCTCAATGACATAGGACTTGTCATCTTTTTTGCGGTAATCAGAGACGGCATCCCGACCGCATTTTCCAATATGTCAAGCAGTGCACCGACATCGTCGGTCAGTTTGGCGATATGAAGAACGGCATAAGGTTCCGTCAATTCATGATCAATTTTGATTTCCACCCGCACGAAACCAGTCCTCCTGAACATCGCCCATTCGCTGCGTCCGGCGCAGTTCCGATGTCTGGTGACATTATATCATTATCTAACGTAGCCTCATTTCTTTCTTGCCATTGGTCTCCCCTTCTGTGCATGGAGGCCGATAAGCCACCATGCACACTTATCATGATCTACAGCTTAAATCTGCTAATCAATGATGCCAGTTTATTCGCTGTACCCTGCGTCTGCGTCATATTGTCGGCCACCGTCGAAGCATTACCGGCGATATCGGTCGTCTGTTCCGCTACTGTCGAAGTGGTTCGGGCTCCCTCCTGGGCCGCCATGGAAACTTCGTTGACCGCCCTGATTAATATCTGGACAGCGGAGTGCAATTCTTCGGAAGCGGTATTTAAGTCGCCTGTCATATTCGTCACATAATCCGCATCATTCGTATAGGATTCCGCTGCTTTCAGCATGTCCTGATAATCAGTCTGGACATTTTCCGCGACAAAGTTCAGCAGATTGCTGGAACTGGACGCCAGAGCGTTCACTGCACTCATTACCACCTTGGTAATCGCCTGTATCTGAGTCACGGTATTCTTCGAACTGTCGGCTAGGGCACTGATTTCATTGGCCACTACCGCAAAGCCTCTCCCGGCTTCTCCTGCCCTTGCGGCCTCAATCGAGGCATTAAGGGCCAGCAATGTGGTCTGGCTGGTAATCCCCAGAATGGCATCGGCCAAGGCGTTGATTTCCTCCACGGCTTTGGAATCTTCCAAGGCCTTCTCCAGCGACATTTTGATTTCGCTGAACATCCGGTTGGATGTCTTGATGGATTCATTGACATGACTGCCAAGTTCCTTGGCACGGGCATGGATTTCCGCTGATTTGCCGGCTCCCTCTTGCGATTTCTCCGATACCACTCCCGCCGCGTGCTCAATTTCATTGGCGGTGGCATTCATTTCCTCAGCGGAAGCACCGGTCTCTTCCATGCCGGCGCTCAGTTCCTGAGTAGCGGCAGAAGTATCACTGATCCGGTCATTGAGGGCATCAATGGCACTTTTGATGGTACTGACCTGACCCTGCAGCGAACCGGAGGCGTCATTGATGCCGGCCACGGTTTCCGCCAGTTCATCGCGCATCTGCTGGAGATAGCGGGACAGATCGCCGATTTCATCCTTGCCGTTACGGAACTTTTCCGGGACGGTAACTGTGAGGTCACCTTCCGCGATCTGGCTGGCAATATCACACATTGCCTTAACCGGCCTGGCAATGCTATTGGAAAGGATAACGATGATTACTGCCGCGGCAATCAGACCGACCCCGCCGATTATGCTGATTAAGGTAATGAGAGCCGTGGCTGTGGCCATGACTTCCGATTCAGGAACCACCACTCCATAGATCCAGTTGATCCCGCTGTTGCCCAGAGAAACATTGGCAAAAGCTTTATAGGCCGTCGTGTTAAGAACCGGGGAGTAAATATCTTCCACATAGCTGTTACCCGCCTGCAACGCGGCTTTGATGTCAGACGCTTCGTCACTGTCTGTATAATCCAGATCCATCGTATCAATCAAAGCTTCATCCGTATGGGCCACCGTAAGTCCCTGATCGGTAAGGAGTTTGCCGAAGCCGGAATCAAACAGTTTCACCTCGTCATTCAGCTCGTGGAAATATTCCAGTGAGTAGTCCACACCGACGACGCCGACGGTCTGACCGGCTTGGTTGGCAATGGGATAGGCAATCGAAATAACAGTGATGGTCTCGCCGCCGACTTCATACGGATAAGGAGGCGTCACATAAGGTTTGCCCGTTTCAAACGCGACCAGATAAAAGTCTCCGTCACCGGGCACATCATAGTCAACCAGGACATCTCGTTCTAAGCCGCTACCGCCATCAAAAAAATAGCTGTTATACCGTCCGGTGGCATCGCTTCCGGCGGAATCACGGTACTGCTCGTCCATGCCGTCCAGCTGATCGGGCTCGAAGCAAGCCCAGGCGCCTAAGACGCTGCTCATCTCATTGGCTACCGCTGATTCCAGCAGGTTATCAAAATAGGTACGGCGGCTTTCAAGTGGAATTTCTTCAAAGCGCTCAGCTGATAAGTGCAATCCTAACACCATATTATCGGTTTTGTTAAACACCAGTGCCATCTGATTGGCATAATTCTCTGCGGTGTTCTGGATCAGGTCTCTTGCCATCGTATCCGCCAGAGCGGTGGTACGAATGACGACAAGCGCTAAGAAGGCTCCCAGTACCACAATAAAGGTTGAAATCAGGGAAAAAAGCATTTTAGGACCGATTTTCTTCAAGTATTTCATAGTATCTCTTTCCTTTCTTTGCAACTGTAATACATACAGCATCTAAGATTTATAAATTATGTTTTAAATATTTAATAGTCATTTTTCTTTTGTTAGGTAATATTTTAAGAGCCACTAGTAAAAAAGAAGGGTCAAAAGATAATTAATTATTTATTTTTACAATATAAATGAATTTTATCATGATTTTTATGGTAACGCAATTGATTTTTTTGATTTTCAATAATTTCAATAATTGAAGTAATACTTATTTACTCAATCACCGGTACTGGCGATTGCTCTTACCCTCAGCATCGGTTATCTGCTGGGGCGGATTCCTTTTGGAAGCTTCCGGATGGGTGGGGTTGCCGGCTCATTGTTAGCGGGTGTATTGGTCAGCCAATTCGGTGTGACCGTTGCTGATGATGTTAAGAATCTGCTTTTTGCTCTATTTATTTTTGCCGTCGGTTTTGAAAGCGGGCCGCAGTTTTTTCGTTCGCTTGGCCGCTACACCCTGCGCGAGGTCATGCTATATCGCTCCACACGGACAACAATCCGGTAAAAGCTTTCACCTTTAAATTCATGATAGAATTCGAAAGGACTGATGGACTCGCCTATGATAGTTGCCTGATTATTTGTATATAGGTTATCAGTCATGCTTATACTCACTTACCTTTGGTATATGTTTGGTATTTTTTTCAATTATATCATATTTATTCGGTTAATACAATGAGTCTTGGCTAATAATATGTATCTTAGACAACACCGTCTTTTGTCGTTATATCATAAAAACTTATTATACGCATTAAAAAGCACTTAAGTGACTTGGAAACAGCTTTTGTGTTGACATCCTCACTGTTTCCAATTAAACTGACATTTAGGGGGTTATCAACAAAAAGCGCATAATTATGCGATTTTGGCAGGTCAGGCTTCAGGTACTTGTTAAAAGCAGATAGAGGGAGGGTGAGGCTTTGGTACAAATGATAACGAGAATCAAGGATTTGGTTTTTCAAGATGTAATCAATGAAAACGAAACTAAAAAGGTTGCTGTAATCTTGCGTATCAATTCCCTATTGATGTGCATGTATTTTGTTTGCCTAAGCGTTATGTTTATGGCGGCCAAGCAGGGGCGGCTTACCTTGCTTGGCATTATCTGCTTCTTGATTTTTATCCTACCGTTCTACTTTACTTATGTGAACCGGACTAAATCGGCGGTCATATTAACACAGCTTTTGCTATTAGGCAGCATACTTGTTTTTGTCATGGAGTTTGGTGGGGAATTTGGTATTCATTACTTCATTTATACGATGCTGATACTTAATTTTACGACAAATCATTTCACGAGCAGTTGGAAAATTTTGATAGCTATTGGTCTAGGTATTATTCAATTAGGTTTTCAGTCTTATGCAGGAGTGAGCGTGGTCGGTCAAATCCTTTCAGGAGGAGCGATGGTAGCCCTTCATGTCGTAAATACCTTTTATATTTTTATGACAATGACAGCGGCTCTTATATTTATCAGCAAGGAATCTACGGAAATGGAAAGCAAGCTGATTCGGTATAATGAGAAAATGCATCGTCTGGCATCGCTGGATCCACTGACGGGGTTATTGAATCGCCGCAGCATGAAGGAATATCTGGAAGAACAGAAGAAGCAGTGTAGAGATGGCAGTGGCGGTACTATGAGCATTGCATTGGGAGATATTGACTTTTTTAAAAAAGTAAACGATAGCTATGGACATGATTGCGGCGATGTAGTGCTAAAATGTATGGCGGAAATGTTTCGGCAGTTTATGGAGGATAAAGGGAAGGCCAGCCGCTGGGGAGGAGAAGAGTTCTTGTTGGCCTTCGGCGATTGCAATGGTGACGATGCCTTAATACAGTTAACGGCACTTATGTCGTTAATCAGAAATAAGGAGATTGTTTATAATGGTCAAAAGATAAAGGTTACCATGACGTTTGGCTTGGAAGAGATAGATGTACGTAAGGGCATGGAAGATGATATTCATGAAGCCGACCGCAAATTATATCTGGGAAAAGAGGGGGGACGGAATCAGATTGTCTATTAAGGTAATTCGATACATTTTTTAAATACCGGTTCGGTTGTGCCAGATAGAGTTGTAGTTAAAGCACATTCTACAAAGCCATATTTTTCATATAATCCTTTTTCGCCGCTAATCAGATATACGGCATTAAAACCAATTGAATGAACAAAATCAAAAGCAGCATTGAGTAACTTTTCACTTAAGTATCGTCCGCGAAACTTTGGATCAATGTATATGGCAGTTATGAAAGGCGTCAGTGTTGAGTCATTTTTCGTTTCCACGTTCATCGCCATGTTCACCTCTATGCTCATATATTATAATAATTTATGATATGTATAGTATAGTATAAAATAACGGTAATCTCAACAATAAATAAAAACAAGCTTTCTCTTGACAGTCTAACGATCGTTAGATATAATATTTCTAACGATTGTTAGATTTTGATTATCAAAGAAAGGTAATTCTATGAGACCTCATATCGAACCAGTCATCACCACCAAAGAAAGAATCGCCCAAGCCGCCCTTATGCTCTTTGCCCAAAAAGGCTACCGGGCCGTTTCCATCCGCGATATTTGCCGAATCGTCGAGATCAAGGAAAGTACCATTTACTATCATTATCAGAACAAGCAGGCAATCATGGACACATTGATCGCCAAGGTTCATGGCATCATCGAGATAATGCAGCAACGCTTCGATCAGACATTTGCCCAGACCCGGCAGATAAGCGAGGCCGCCATGTGTGATGTAGCCGTTGGGATTCTTGACAATTATTTACTGCACCCCGATATTTATCCGCTCGTTGCCGTCCTGTCCATCGAAAGGATGGCTGATCCAGATGCTGCCGCGCATTACCGACAGTTACTCTTTGAAGCCCCGCAGCGGCAGCAGGAAAGAGTTTTCGCAGATATGATGGCACGCGGCGATATTGCCCCGTCCAATGCGGCGGTGCTGGCCCGGCAATATCAGGCGGTTATTTATTACTCTTTTCAAAAGAACTGTCTCGGAGCTTCGGTTGACGAGCTAAGTAAAGATGCAGCCCGTCAGGAGATCCGCGCCGGCATCCTAGATATATACCGCAAAATGAAAGCAGAAAGGAACCTATAATTATGAGGCAATACCGCAGTAAAAAAGCCGCTGCCAACATCCAGCGGACCTATCATGAGTTAATCAAAGAATGGAATACACCGACGGCCTCGCAGATGATTCCGACCCGCTACGGCGATGCCCATGTCATTACCTGTGGTAACTCTGACGGGATGCCGGTATTGATGTTTCATGGGGTAGGTGATGATTCAGCCTTGATGTGGATATATAATGCTGCCGCATTAGGAAAGTATTTTTGCCTATATGCCGTCGACACTATCGGCGGCCCCGGTTTAAGCCACATGGGCCCGGCATATAATAAGGATTTTAATGACGTCTTATGGATCGATGATATTATCAACGGCTTGAAATTAAAGCAGGTCGCCATGATCGGGGTCTCGCACGGCGGATATATGGCTCAGCTTTATGCCTTGGAACGGCCGGCCTGTGTCATCAAGGTGATCTGCATTTCGGCGGCGGTGCCTTTGGGAGCCGGCGGCAATCCCTTAAAGAGCATGATGAAAATTTTCCTGCCGGAAGCTTTACTGCCGACCAAGAGTAATGTCACCAAAATCCTGAGAAAGCTGGCGCCGTTCTATTATCATGCCTTTACTGGCAATCAGCTTATTTTTGAGCACTTTAGGTGGCTGATGAAGGGCTTTAACAATATGGCGATGACCTGCCACATGATCCGCCCATTCACCGTGGCAGAGGTTGATCAAATAAAGTCGCAAGTCGTTTATCTGGCTGGAAGGGAAGATCCCTTTATGAAATTAGGCGGAGAAGCGGCGATGCTGGAAGCGGCTATCGATGTGACGTTTTATGATCGGGCCGGGCATGGCTTAAACCATGAGCTGGCGGACGAAATCAATCAGAAGATTATTGACTTGTTGGGTTAATGCATATAAGGCTGCCGGAATTGGCAGCTTTTTATTTTGCGTAAATAGGAAATCTGTCAGATTTTGACAAAATATGTCGCTATTTTTACATATTGACATTTTGAATAACATCTAGTACAATAATAAAGCATTAGCGTAGCTTATATACAAGGGAAGGTGCTATAAGCATGGCATTAGCAGTAATTCGATGAAAGGTTGGTGAGAATCATGTCTAGTTATTTAACCAACGAGCACAAACAGGAACTTTGCAGGTTATTAGCATCTAATTTACCGACACTTAGAACAAAAGCAAATTTATCACAGAATGAGCTGGCCGATATTCTCGGCTTTACTCGGCAAACATTCAGTGCTATCGAGGGACAAAAGCGAGATATGCAGTGGAGTACGTTTTCGGCAATTGTAATGTATCTATCAAAAGACTATGAAGTGAATCGATTGATGTCGATTATGGGCGTGTTGGACGATGATGTTCGAAATATATTAAAAATACTTTGAAAGAGAGGCTGAGGCTCATCATGAAGAAAATCGCTATTACGCTGATGGTTCTATTAATTATTATGACAAATAGATGTGCTGTTGTGGCGGCAGAAGTAGAAGAGCCTGCGGTCGATGTCATATTCATTATGGACTTATCGGCCACTATGGCCACAGCTGACGCTGAACATGTATCGCTCACGTCGGTAGCTATGTTTGCTGACTTACTGAGTGATTCTTCCTCACAAGTAGGCTATGTGCTATTTGGAACAGATGTAGTGCAGAATATGCCGTTAACCCCGGTCGAACAGGCAAAATCAAGGATTCGTAATAATGTATTGACAAGCGTATTTGATGAAAAGTGGACTAATATTCCCGCCGGTCTTGATAATGCGTTGAATTTATTTAATCAAAACAACTCGTCCAATCAAAAAGTAGCAATCCTATTTACAGATGGCAATGTCGATATGCCACAAAGCAGTGGTATGACTAATAAGCAGGCAGAAGAAAAGTGCCAAGAAATCGCGCAGGCATATAAAGACGCCGGTATTCCTCTTTATACAGTTGGATTGAATTACAGCGAAACTCTAAACTTAGACTTTATTCAAGGCCTGTCGGAGATTTCATCTTCCCCCGGTCTGTCGGCGAAAAGCTACGAAGCAAAAACAAACTGGGATATTCCCGCATTCTTTTCGGAGATCTACATCAACATATTTAATGGAAATGCCGATGTCGGATTGGAATTCAATTCACAGGAAAGATTACAAACTGCTGTGTTTCCAGCTGATGAAGGGATATATGAATTAAATGTAGTTTTAATACATAAGAATGATTTGAATAATCTCACCATCCGCAGACCCGGCGGTGAGGAATACGGTGATGCATCATTTGTGCAGCGTGATGGATACAGTTTCGTAAAAATACGCTATCCCGATGGCGGTGACTGGGAATTCTCATTTCAAGGAGATTATATTTCTGCCAATAAATTGGTTCGCTATGTCACCAACACTGACGCAAATGTGACTGTTACTTTTAGTACTGATGGCGGTGATCAGTTGGAGGCTATTCAAGTACAACTCGGGCGTTCTTTGCCGGATGCACCCAAGCCTGTCAAGAGCGGTTTCAGCTTCGAGGGGTGGTATCTTAATGAAGCTCTGACCCGGCCGCTTAGCAGCAGCCACACTTTTTCGGGAGATACCCTGCTATATGCCAAGTGGATGCCTCAAATAATGCGAAATATCACATTTACGGGTGACGGAATAGATACTCAGACTCTCAAACTGCCGGATGGGGATAGATTCTATAATCATTTACATAATCCCAATCGCAAGGGCTATACATTTGTTGGCTGGTACTTGGATACGGAAACCAGACTGGATGAAAATTCATTTATCGACCAAGATCTGACGCTTATTGCGCAATGGGATAAAATGGACATTGAATTGTTCCCTTCTATCCTGATTTTTGTACTGGCAATAGGCATTTTTGTCGCAGGGATGTTTTTAAGCAAGAAATATTTTACTGATTCCAGTGAAAAATCGGTACGTCTCTGTGCGGGGGTAGCTTCATTGTTTGCAATAATATTTAGTATTGCTTGTTGGTCGATTTTGAATGAATACATAATACCGGTAGAGATTATGTCGTCGCCACCGGCCAGAAATAAAATCGGCTTGCTCACTTTTGCTGAAAATATAGAAATATTTGCGCTTTGGGGAGGGTTCCTTGTTCCCGCTCTCCTCATTGTACTGTTATCAGCGGTTTTACCCTTGTTTTTTGTATCTCCGGCTTCAAGATTCGGAAAAGAACGCCAGTATTTTATTCATTTTATCATACCGTTTGGCGGTCTGATTTGGCCGGCTATGCTTTGGATCTTACATGGTGCCAGTATTTCTATGCTTTGGCTAATGGGATATTCGTTGGCAGTTTATGTCGTCAACTTTTTTCTTGCGGCTTTTCTCTTTCGGCAAGGAAATAGCCAGACCTGCTCCCGATTCTTTTTTGACCTGTGAGGTGATTTATATTGTTAAATATATCTTCGTTAATGAACACAGAATTAATTAAGGCCATTCAAGTTGTCTTAGTGTTTATATTTGCAATAGTGATTGTAGAAACAGCCGTATGTACCTTGATGGCATTGCAATTCCGCGTCGAAGAATTATCGGGGTTTCGCAGCAGATTTTTGTATCATTACGATGTGTCTGCACGAAGGGATGGCATTGTGTGGGCTGAGAGTAAGAACAGTTGGTTCTTATGGCTGAGCGTATTGCTAGGGAACGTAAAGATAAATTATGCACAATTATATTCACCCCGAAGCAGAGAAAGCTCCGATTTATACATTGAAGTTCTGCGGGACAATATTCGTATTCTTATTTCCAATATTATTCCGGCATTTTTAAATATAGGGCGCTATTTTATTTTGGTTCTTTCGGTACCGTTCTATTTGTTTTTTACAGCCGTCAGTTATTTTGAACGCCTATGCCGAGCTATCTTGAAACCGTTGGTGTTTTTCTGGTTTTGGGTTTTGGCCAAGCTTAAAATTATTATAACTTATTATTTTAAAGGTACACTGATCATAGTAGACAGTATCAACGTTGACACAGTTTGTCCTGCTGATATTATTTACCGTAAGCCGGTAATCAGAGTTTTATTGCATAAACCGGAAGATTGTCCAGATCCTTTGCAAAAGGATAATTTAAATCATTTCACAGTCACGCTGAAAGGCCTACTCCCGCCCCGGCAATATGTTAAGTTTAAAACGGAAATAGTGTACCCGGCGGGCGTAGACGGCAAAAGTGTTCTGCCTATGACCACAAAATATCTTGGTGCTAACTATGCAAACCTTTTTTATAAAAAATCTAAGGAGGACTCAGTATGAACCCAAATCCTGCAGTGACCGGCAGTACGCCTGACCCGGCTGTTTATGCCAAAACCGATGTGACTGACCTAGTTGAAACCATTCAATCGGTGGCACAAGAGAACAAAAAGGATATGGCGGAATTGATTAAGCTCCATCATATTATGTATGACGGTATCATACAAAGACAGAACGATGAGCTTGAAAACTATCGCAGAGGTGCGCTGCGTCAGTCGGTGATTCATGTCTTGCGCTCCGTGGCAGCGATATACAATGAGAATAATCAGGATATGGCAACTGTTAATAACCCTGTCGCTCTCTTGCAATATATTATGTCGCAGCTTAAGGAACTGCTTCAAGATAATGATGTTCAGATTGTTCAGAGTATTGGTGGGACTGCATTTGACCGAAAAATGATGAGAACCCACGAACGTCACCTTATTCCGACTACCGTTCCCGAACACGACCGCATGGTGGTAGAAAGTATTCAACCCGGATTCATTTTTTATGGAGAACCGATACTTCAAGAACTTGTGAGTATATACAAATTTATGCCAGCATCAGAACATATAGAAGATTACAACCCGGAAAGTGAGGAAATCAGCCATGCCTAATCCAATCAGTGTCGGTATCGACCTCGGTACAACTTTTAGTGTCGCGGCTTATGTCAACGAAAACGGTCAGCCCGAGATTATCCACAACCAAGCTAAGAATAACGCGATTAATATTCCCTCTGTTGTTTGCTATGAGAGCGATACGAACATCGTTGTAGGGGAAGCCGCTCTTGATGACGCGGAAATCTCTCCGGAAAGAGTTATTCGCAGTGCTAAGAGATTTATCGGCGAAACCTTCTCGCCGCCTGCCGGAGTTCCACAAGATGAAACTCCCGTGAAGTTCCAGGCCAAAGTTCTCGGCGCGATCAAGACTTATGTAGAAGAGCATGAGAATGCTTATGAGATTCGGAATGCGGTTATTACGGTTCCCGCTTATTTTGATTTCAACAAAGTAAACCTGACAAAAGAAGCAGCTACTATTGCCGGTATAAACGTTATTGGCGTTATCAACGAGCCTATGGCGGCGGCAATCTATTACTGTACGAACCAGCCGGTCGAGAATCAAAGGATTTTAGTTTATGACTTGGGCGGCGGCACTTTTGACTCCGTAATCATTGAGTATCGTATGAATAACGGTCTGGCTGAAATAGTCACACTTGCAGATGATGGAAACCATCAGCTCGGCGGCGACGATTGGGACAGAAGTCTGATGTCATATATGCTTAAACTTGCTCATGAAAAAGAACCGGATATCCCCGCGAGCATGTCTGAGTTAGAACCTGACGACCGTCAGACGCTTTGGCAGAAGGCCAATACACTTAAACTGACCCTTAGTAAAAATGAGGAAAAGACTATCTCGCTGAAAATCGAAGGTATCGCGATAACGGATATCCTTGTTACCCGTAAGGATTTTGAGAACGAAACGCGGCATCTTCTTAATCAAACAGGCAATAAAGTAGATAATGTCTTGCGGCAGGCGAATCTCTCAGAGGAGGATATCGACCTTGTTTTATTGGTCGGCGGCTCTACGTTTATGCCTATGGTGCAGGAGTATGTACGCGGAAAATTCGGCGCAGAGAAGGTAAGGCTTAACAATCCCAACCTTGCCGTGGCGTATGGTGCTGCCATTTACGCGCACAATATGGATGCCTATCTTTCCCCGCAGCCGAGACCGATACCGTCGCAGTCAGAAGAAGACTGGGGTATCATTCAGGATGCCAATGATATCATTAATGCCGAAGATGCTGATGACGACGGGGACTGGGATAGCGAAGCGAGCGATGCCAGCAACAATGCTTCCGATATTCCGTACAGCGATATTGCGCGTCCCATGCCGATAAACGTAGTTTCAATTGCCTCTCATTCGGTTGGTGTTCGGTTTTGGAGCAACGATAAACCTTTAGTCAATAATATGATTTTTAAAGGCAACCAGCTCCCCAGAGAGGTTGAAGACGATAAATTCACCTGTATGAGCGATGGTGGTTTTCAAGCCGCATTTTACGGCAATGTTTCCGGCGAAGAGTTGATAGAAATAAAGCCCAATCCTAGTGCGACGTCACCTGATGACAGGTATATTGCATGCGATAGTTCTGTTCTCTTGACCTATTTAGGTGAATTGGGCTTCAGCGATGACAGAATTCAAGCAGAAGACCCTATAAAAGTTACGCTTACCGCCAGTCAAGACGGCATATTCGCGAAGGTTAAACACCTTCCTACCGAAGAAGAAAAGATACTTGATTTTAAGAATAAGAACAGGCTCAGTAAAGAAGAGCTGCAGGCGGAGCAAGAGGCACAAAGCAGGAAAGTCTTCATCTTGGATTAACTGAAGGAAGAGGGTACATAATGTCTTTTCGAATAGGAATCGACCTTGGGACGACCTACTGCGCGTTGGCGATGATTGATCCAAAGAGCAAAGTCCCGGTTATTATACAAAATAGAGACGGTGAACAGACCATCCCATCGGCTATCTATTTCCGGCATGGCCTTTATGATGCCGGGATAGACGCGAAGGAGATGTTTGAAGCGGGTAATCCCAACTGCGCTGTTTTCTTTAAGCGCATGATGGGTGAAAAAGAAAACAGCCGCGATTCGGTGTGCTTTACCGCTGAGAAAGGCACTCAGTATGAACGTGGCTATACGGCGGTTGAATTATCGACGATGCTATTGATGCACCTTAAGGAAGAAGCCGAGACTGTGGTTGGAGACGCTATAAGCGAAGCAGTAATAACTTGTCCGGCGTATTTTTATGATAATGAGCGCGACTGTATCTTACGTGCGGCAGCGGCAGCCGGGCTGCGTGTTCAGGAATTGCTGGAGGAGCCGGCGGCGGCAGCGCTTGCCTATGGCTTGCGGCACTGGCGTAGCGGTGCCCGTATCTTGGTTTATGATTTGGGCGGCGGGACATTCGACGTTTCAGTTGTTGAAATGGACGATAATCTTACGATGCACATTATCGGAACAATGGGAAGAAAGTTTTTAGGAGGAAAAGATTTTGACGAAGCATTACAGCGGATAATCTTGCGGGAACTTGCGAAAACCGCGGATGTTGATGTCAAATCTATGGAAGAAAGCGAAATAATCGCCATAAGAGGTGATATTGAAGGCATTAAGAAAAAGCTCTCCGACCTTCAGACCGTTCGTGTTTCCGGTGTTATTTGCGGACAAAAAACTACGGCCGATATCTCAAGAAGCAGTTTTGAACAGGAGTGCGCCGATATTCTAAAAGATACCGGAATATTGATTGACCAGCTCTTCCAAGAGTTTGACATTTCCCGCGATACTATCTCCGATGTACTGTTAGTGGGCGGAAGCACTCTCATGCCTTGCGTGAGAAGCTTTTTGACTGATAGATTTGGCAAACCGCCGCTGACTCACGCCAATCCGGCAACGGCAGTTGCAGTAGGGGCAGCTATACGCACATTAAAAACCCGCCCTGAAGATATGGAATTGTTACTCGATAAAAACACAGAGAAAATAAGACCCCAAAATGTTATACCTCAGCCGGCAATGAGAGTGGAAGCCGGGTCTCTGGAAAAAGTGTTGCTGCATAAAACAGCCACGCATACGATGGGGGTAATCGCCGTATCGGAAGATGGGCTGAGTTATGTCAATGAACATATTATCTTGGCGGGAACGACCACTCCTTGTAAATCCGCCCGTAATTTCAAATTTTACACGTCTAGGCATTCAGCTAACGAGCTTGAGATTTATGTACTGCAAGGGGACAGCGAAAAGCCGTTGGATTGTAAGCCGCAGTATAAGTATATTGTTTCCGGAATTCGCCATATCAAAGGCGGCGAAAAAGAAGGCACCCTGGTTCGGATTCAATATAGCTATGATAAAAACGGGATGATCCGCGTTCAGGCAAGACAAGAGGACGACGAGGTGGATTTGCCGATTCATAAAGACAATGTACCACAAGATATGTCCAAGTATGGAAAAGGCGTCGAAAAAGAGCAATCTGTCAAAGGCGCGGCTTTTGGGGGAATACAACGCGCTGTCAATCAAGGAGTGGCGCATAAATATAAAGTAGTGACATTCAGTAACGTAAAATGGGATCATTATGATAATATTCCCTTCCATCCAAGCGGCGCGGAATATAACGAGCCCACAGTCCATGTAATAGCAAATGAGAAAGAGATAGAGTTTCATGG
Source organism: Lachnospiraceae bacterium UBA935 (assembly GCA_002293525.1). Taxonomy (GTDB): domain Bacteria; phylum Bacillota; class Clostridia; order Lachnospirales; family Lachnospiraceae; genus UBA935. Next base: position 54,353 of record DBDJ01000013.1, on the reverse strand, counting down.
ATATAACATTAGCGAGATGGATGAGGGTGTCTTTTACAAGATAGGTGCTAAGGATGATTTTGAGATAGAATGTGTCATAGATACATCGGCCATACAGCCACATCCGGGCGGAAATGTAAATGTTACGCTGGGCATTATTACGGCCGAACTGACACAAGATGGCGGTGATATAATATTAGGCGGCCTTAAAGTTGCTACAGTAGGTTCAAGGTTCAAATTAAAAATGTCAGTAAAGAACGGCGGTTATTATGATATTTATATTGATGATGTGCTGGTAGGGAGCAAAGCAGACCAAAATCAAAACGATATTGAAGTAAAGTTCGGGTTGTCTCACGAATCCCATCATTGTCCTTTGCTGTCCCATGCCTACATTTCGAATATAGAAATGAAGCAGTACGAGAATCAAGGTTTTAATATTATCGCGGATACTTGGGATTAGGGATCTGTGTAGTGTTCCCATGAAGGAGGCGTTTTGCGATGGCTGACACAGTAAGCAAAGAACAGGCGGTTGCCAATAATATGACGAAGCTGCTAAGTGATCTTGGTGTTCATGATATACCGGAATCGCTTATCCGGCAAGTGGCGTCACGGATGGGTGGAAAATCAAATCCAAATATTGAAAGGAAATTAAAGGCTTCCCTCACTGGCATTGGCGTGACACCTATAAAGAGTTTCCGCTTTCCGGAAACAATAGAATTTGATATTGAAGAAGCAGGCGGGAGTATACCCCTTAAAGAGAGCTTTGACTTAAACGGACACATTTTTCAACGTTCGGAAATTATTAAAGACTTATTCTGTGTTGTTAAAAATTGTTTACAGCCTGTGCTTGGTATTACAAGCATCTACTCGCTTGATTCTCCGGCCGGGTTTCAATCTATGCATAATACAGTCCGCATCTATTTGAAAAAATGCGATGACGGTGATTTCGATGTGAATCACGCGGTAATTAAGTATTTTCAAAATATCTGTCTGGCAGCACAACGGGAGATCTTAGGCAAAGAAAATACGGTAGATACCAATAATGTGTTAAAATATCAAAGATACCTTGCTGTACAAAAGGCCTTGCTCCCTTTTAGAACGTCCGGGAAAGCAAAAGATTTTGTGGAATCAAAGGCTTTGCTGGAAACGCCTTTTGTAGCTGAGAAAGCCATTGAGCTGATTAAGCGTTCCGGTTTCATATATGAAGAAGCGGGGGCGATTTATAATCGGCGGTTCGGATGTGCCTATGAACCTATTATAGGAGTTGGCGTAATCTGTGTTAGGTGTAATAGAATCAACCGTTTTCAAAGGATAGCTTTTAACGAGAAGTGTTCGTGCGGAGAGCCTCTGTTTCGGAAGTGTAAGAAAACAGGATGTGGCGCGCCGGTCTCGCGTATCGCGGATGTTTGTCCGATTTGCGGCGCAAGGGAGAGCGATTATATACAATTTGCGGCAACTTTGTCGCAGGCAGAGTCTTATGTTGAAAAGGGCTGTGTCGAACAAGCCGAGTTGTGTTTTGCTTATGCACAAAACTCAGCGCCAGACCGCCAGGCTGAGCTGAATAAGATACAAGCATTAATTGACCGCTTGAAAGCTGACCGTGACAATGCTTTGGGTGATATCGAATTACTTATAAATCAACGTTCTTTTTATGCCGCGTCTAGAAAGCTTACGGAAGCCAAAAGGAAATTTCCGTCCGATGTTCTGCAAAATATCGAACGCCGGATAATAAACGCGCAGAACAGTGCTGACCATATCTTTGCGGCGGCTAACAGCACTGCGGAAGAACTCCAAAAGGTTCTTGCTGTCTCCATCGACCATCCTGGCGCCTTGGAACTCATAAGCAAAATCCCGCCGAAACCGCCGGCTCGGCTGGCAGTAAGTACGTATGACGAGTATATTCAGCTCTCATGGGAGGCCTCTGCAGATATTGGCGTGAAATATCGGGTGGTAAGAAAAAAGGAAAGTCCGCCTGATACGGTTTTCGATGGGGATGGCGGATTTGATATTATGACGGAACAGCTGCATGCAAGGGACTTATCTCCTGTTACGGGAAAGATTTATTATGCGGTCTTTGCGGAGCGTGGCAGCGCGTATTCCCTTGAATGTGCTCTTAAAGCCGTGGTGTTCCTTCCCGATGTTTCGGCGCTCTCGCTTCGGCAGTTAAGGGACGGTGTAGAGATTTCATATAAATTGCCCAAAGGGGCAAACGAAGTAAGCGTCAAGCGAAAAGTCGGCGATAATAATACGCTTGTTTACAGGGGAACGAATTCAATTGTAATAGATAGATATGTCCCCGAACAATGTTTATATAAGATAACGGCACTTTTTGATAATCGGGAAAGCAAAGGTAAAATAATATCATTTATGGCATCTGTTTTTCCAGAAGAAATAGAGCCGCAAATACGTTTGGAGCACAACAGCATCCATGTTTCGTGGTATACCACCCAAAGCGGTTATGACGTAATGATCTGTGGCTTGACAAGGCCAGGTTTTTTGCCTGAGACCGGTAAAGTGTACAGTGACCGCGAGCTTGCCGAAAAAACCAGTAAACTTGCCGATGTTTCCTGCGAAGAAGCCACGGTATCTTTTGAGGTTAAGCCCAATAGCGAGCATACATTAATAGTCATGATCGGCAATTTTAACGGCTGGCTTTGTTGCGGAGTATTTCCTGTCTTTGCAGGAGTTTACCCCAAGCTCATTCAGGCGCCTCATACCGTGGATGTGCAAGGTAATCATTACTTTAGTTTTGACGGATCTTTTCCCCCCAATGTATGCGGTTTTACTTATTCAATTAGCAAAACAAAGGAGTTCCCTGATGACGGCAAGTATAGAGCCGGGAATATGAAGGGATACAACGGAACAGACCGGCCGATGATAAAGATTCAGAACTTAGAAAAATCTTATGTGGGGCGATGCTATATTTTTTGCCGCTTTAAGCTCAATAGCGGCAAAGAAACGGAACCGATGGGCTATGAGGTACATTTCAGGCAAGATATCCAGGCTCAGGTCAACCTAAGAATAAGAGGTGTCAGTCTCAAAGGGAATATCCGGATTAAGTTAGGCAGATACGACTTTTCAGGATACAGCGAATTGCCTGGGCTCCGCTTAATGGTTGGCAGCACCGCTTTTGATTTGGATAGATATAGCGTGTCATCATCTAAGACCGTTTATTTGTACCAGGTGGATCTGGAACTGCCGGCGCCGGTAAATAATGAGGCGGACATAAGGCTGGTTCCGGTGAACAATATGTTTATCAATGACTTTACAATAAATTATAAATATTAGGAGGACTATTACATGCCTTGGGAAACCCCGCCCCCCCTGCCGACTGATGCATATGCGACGATTCCGCAGCCGTCGGATATCTTGACAGACGACGAAGATATAACAATGCCATCCATTCCTAGTGTAACCGAGCCAGGAGTTCCAGAAACAATGCCGATGCAGCCGGCGGCAAACAGTTCAGATAATACGTTGTTAAAGCAGTATATAGCATCCAAGCGGCCTGATTTTGTCTGCCCTTATTGCATGCGGGAAATCTATAAAGGTGATTTGTTGCTGTTTTGCAGACGGTGTAAAAGGGCATACAGCGAAGCAGATGCCCAGAGTGCCGGCTTAGGTCGGGTTGTAAAAAAGCAATATTATTGCTGCAACGAAAGTATTACGTCCAAGCGTATCTGTCCTAACTGTAAAGTAAATGCGGAAAACAATAAGGGTACGAATGAAAATATTCGTCTGCTTCCGCAGGCAATATATAATGCCAAAAATGAGTTCCGCGTCTGCATGACGGGTTATTCGAGCTCCGGCAAAACGCAATATATAACACGCTTAATGGATTATATTCTCAAATATTCGCTGCCTGGTATTGACAGTACATATTTCCTTGACAACAAAACCCAAGAAATCAGGGATGCGATTCTTAAGAGGTTTTTTCACGAGGGAAAAATCTCAGGTACATCATGGAATTCTCTTGATCCGTTGCTGTTTGATATCCGAAAAGGAAATCGTTCATATATTAGCGTATTCTATGATATATCAGGTGAGTCTTTTCAAAAAAATTATGACACATTAGCGACTCGATGCGTTTGGAATTCACAAAACATCCTTTTAGTGATTGATCCCATCACCCTTCCAGACAATGGTGATCACCCACGTGTTATTCACTTAAAGTCAAACGGGGATAGTAGAATTTCTGAAGGTGCAGTTGTGGAGCCGCTTAATACTTACACCAACTTTGTCAGAAGTAACCACCCTAAGGGCGAAAGATTTCTCAAGAAAGTCAATTTAGCGATTGTTTTTCCTAAGATGGATTTGTTTTATGACGATGAAGATTTTCCTGATATATTGAAGCGGGAATCATCACACATTGAAAAAGATCAGTTTGTAGTTCAAGAAGTAAACGCAGTCAGCGACGCGATGAAACACTGGATCCGCCAAAAAGGCGGTAATGCGCTGCTGCAGGCACTTTCTTTGTATTCAAATGTTCAAGTTTTTGGAGTTTCGAGCGGTTCTGATGACCTTTCTAAAGAAAGCAGGACGAATCGCTTATTAGACCCCTATTTGTGGTTGCTGTACCAAAATGATATCTTTAGATAGTTGATTGTCATTACTAAGTCACATTGGGGAAAGGAGGAACTTGGATATGCTTAAAATATATCGTGCGCTTTACACTCGTTGCGCAAATGGGAGAAATTTACAATCCTTAACCGACTTTCGAGACGGGCAAAAGCTCTTTTCCACAGGCGGAAATATGGGGCTTTCCCATGAAATTCTCACCTTGATTGAAAGGGAAATCGGAAGAGATGTATATAACAACGGGATGCGATCATATAATAAAGAAGTTTGCCTTTTCTTTTCATGTTCCGGTACATCTGTTTTAATTCATTATCGGTGGATGCGCCAGGAAGAAACCGGCAGCAGGGAGTTTGGCATAGCAAAGGCACTAATTGGCGCTTTCGACTGCCACCCCATCGAATACTATAGCACCGATTTTTTTAACGGGCAGGATTTTTTCCACGGATATCCCGACGCCGAAGGTAATTTGATTGAGTCCTACAAACAGCTATTGACCTTTCAGGGAGCAAAGGTGCCGCCACTCTTTAAGCCGTTAACAAAAGAGATGCTTTTTAGTTATGAAAATAGTTACCCGGTGATGTCTTTTGAATATGCGGGCAGATATATCCGACAATCTAACAATGTTGCGGAACGTCTTCGCGCAGCAGTGTGCCATCTCGTAAAACAGTTTACGCTGCCCGAAAACCAGCGCCTAGGGATTATCATAAAAGGGACAAGTGAACAGCTACGTTATTGGTTTGCCGCTGTCAGCTATGCTTTTTCTGCCCGCGCGGCACAGAAAATAGCCTTTAACATAGGGCTTCCGCCGACAGGCTTTTCATATAATTTTTCTACCGCCGCTCTTGTTGGCTGGGATATTGATGATCCTGACCTTGCAAAAGCCGGCAGTTCTGCGCCGACTAACTTAGTTTATCTGCAAAATCTGCCGCCTGCTGACGATGACGAGTATTATGCCTGTATTGATAAATTTGATGCTAGTCACAAGACATTAGTCATAGAGTTTCTAAAAAGGCGCAATGACGATATTAAATCATATCCGTCATTATATCGCAGCTTCCTCATCTTTAACCAATATCATAATGATCTTATTGCGTTTGCCAATGGACAAAAGCAGGACTTTGATATGGATGAATGTATCCAAAAAATGACTCAGTACCGCTCGGAAAATTTCTACATACCGCATTTTCATAAAGCGGTGCTTGCTGTGGCAAACAAGGCAAGCATACAGTGCTGTGAGGATATTGATAGGATAATTGAAGTTTATAGTATCTTAGAAAAAATAGTTACGAGTGACATAAATGAATCGAATGATAAGAATGTCGCGGAAATAACGGAAGCTTTTGAGCAGGCTTATGTGGCTCGCTTATGTGATGTTTTTACTGCTATTCTTTCAGATCAGTATACATTTTTCAATAAAGTGCCGGCTAAGAAGCCACAAGAGCATTTTAACTACCTTGTGGCGCGGAGACCGGAGTGTGCCTATGAAGTTGCCCTGCAGTTGACTAAAGATGATGCGTTTGATAACTACCAGTTCTCACTAAGTCTTGGTGTGGCAGTAGAAAAAGAATATCTGACGGCTGTGGTCTATCCGCGCCTTTCTTTTGTGGCTTATATGATGAAGTGGTGCCAGCGGACTATGTCTGAAGCAAGCGCCGGGTTTGTCTGTAGGGCATTTGACGTTGTTCTTGCCGCCCATTTGCAAGGTACAAAAACACCGTTCTTGCCTTTGTCAGAACGCGCCGCCGTGTATAAAAATGTGTTTGCGCCGTTCCGTGATAAAAATAATCTCATTAACAAGAGTGAAACCTTTGGGCTTAGGGCTTATTGGGACTGTGCTTATAATCCGCAGAATATAGATTCACAAGTTTACCGCGATATGCTTGAAAAGGTATTCCTGTATAATTGGGGGGAGCAGTTGGAGCAAGATAAGATGAAACCCATTGAACAGCGCCTTGAAGACGCGGGTGCACTGGTTATCAAATTTCTTGACGAAGGATTGGCGGACCATGTTTTGACATCTCTGTACCTAGAGAATTTTGACCTGCAAAATAGCAGGAGCATATTCTTTTATAAATACGCGACAAAGATTTTCCCTGCCAAGATGCATCCGGTTTTACTAGGAAACACCTTTAGGAGTATATTGAGCAAAACCCTCTGTTCACAAAGATTCACTCCCGATGATGCTAATTATCTTGACAAGGTAATACCGATGTTATGGGAGATAAAAAGTATCGATCCCGCAAAATGGAAGGTATGTTGCGGGATAGCTGACAATCATATCGGCAAGATTTTTGACATGATTGATTGGGAAAAGTATGTGGCCAATGAAAAAACGGCGCTCTGTAAAATTACCGATTACCTCAGCGGTATGGATTTACCCGTTTCCATCCAAGTAAAACTATATATGTCACTAAATAATTGCCATACCCAAGCGCACAATCCAAGCGCTGTAGTTGAAGGCTATTTTAAATACCAGAGTTGTTTTCAGAATGGGCACAGTTCATATAGAGCAGTCCTTTTGCGAATGGCTGAGATAAAACGATGGGGCGGAAAATTTTATTATCAGCTTTACACGCTTTTTTCATATGACGAGTCTTTCCTGAAAGAAATTCTGGCTTCGATGTTTATTGTTGATACTAAGAGTGTCGACGGTAAATCGGCATTTGGCGATTTCTGCCAGATAATTATTAATGAACAGCAGGACAGCCGCATCAAAAGAAACGATGGCAATATAGTGAATATCGGTAAGGCTTATCAGTTATTAATAGATAATGTGCTTAAGGTGACATTTCGCGCGCCAAACTATACCAAAACCGATAATGGCTATCTTGGCGTTGTTATACCGCTTTTGTTGATATTGCAACGGACTGATCCGAAGGCATCAGATGCTTGTTGCACGGCAATGGATGAGCATATCGGTAAGATTTTTGGATTCATTAATTGGGAAGAATGTGTATTAAATGATAAATTGCAGATTTACGCCATTGCGGATTATCTTGTGAAAATGTCCCTTCCTTCTGCCATCAAGATAAGCCTATATAATGTGCTGGGCAATAGCAGCCCAAAAGAGAAGGAGCTCGACGGTTTACTGAAGCCATATCTGCCACACGGGAATGCATTCCTAAAATGCTCCCTCGCTTACAAGACTGCCCTTTTGCGTATGTTAGGAAGAAAGAAGCTGACAGGAACATTTTGTTTGCATCTGCTTGAGATTTTTGTTTCGGATGCAGCTTTCCTAGCAAAAATCTTAAAAGCGCTAGGTACTTCAAAATCAATTAACCAAGAATTGTTATTTTGTAATTTGTGCCGCGTATTTATGAAAGAATATCGCACGGCAAAAGCCCAAAAGCAGAAAGAAGATGAGCAGATTTTAGATAAAATATATCTGGCGATCGAGCAGTATTATAAAGCCCTTCGGCCTTCTGGTCTGCGGTCACTATTTGCGGATGATTTAATCCTGAAGGAGTTTGAAAAGGCAGCAAAAAGCGATAAAGATCTTACCGATATGAAAAAGTGGCTTGAAACATCGGCCGGAAAGCATTCCGTAGATGGAAAAATATGAGGGGTGGAGGTTGATTGTTTTGGCAGCAGATACTCGGACTGAGGCTTCCGTTTGGAATACGGAAGTTCAAAAAGTTAATGAAGTAAAAGGTATGGCGAAGAATAAATACTACTGGATACCGTTTTTCGCCTTTATATCGTTTGGCATTTTATTATCTGATGGTTTTTATGGTGTTCGCAATATATCGATTAATAATGATTTTCTGACGGCAGAATTTGACTTGAATATTTTGAAGATCCTTGCTGGTGCCGTTTTTATGTTTCTGCCATTTGCAATGCTTAAAGGGATGGGCCGCAGGATCGGGGGATGGGTTTTCCTTGTTGTGGCACTGCTATGCCCGGCCGCCGGAACTATTCCGGTAATTCAAAAGGGTAGCGGATGGGAATTGCCGTTAAAAACACTGTATGTCTTGCTATTTTTAACTGTTTGGCATAGTTTGACATTTTATGCCTACAAAAACAAATTGCCGTTTGGAAAAATAATAAAGACATTTTTGCTGATGGCGGTATTGGCAATGGGCGTAGGTGAGCTCACAGTACTAGCTGTTGACTTAGGCGCAACATCCACTTCGTTTTTTGATTTATTAAAATATAATGAATTCAATATGCGCTTCGCAGCGGGTATCACCCTTATACTATTGGCGCTCACGTTTCTTTGGAAGAATATCATAATTAGTGGCATAACGTCAAGGATTTTTGCCGATGTCTTGTATTGGAGTATGTATTTACTGCCCATTGCCGTATCAGTTATCTCAATATGGGGATATGTTTTCTTTGACAGAAAATCTTCTTTGCCGCCCGCATCGTGGTTCACCCTAGAAACCACTATCCTTAGCGGTTGTTTCTGGATGCTGATATTGTTTGGGAAGATGTCTAAGTATCGAATTGATTGGTACAAAAGTAACAGCAAGAACAGCAATCAGCTGATCCATATTCCAATAAAGGTTTTGAAGATAATAGTTCAAGCACCGCTCTGGTTCTTCCTTGCGGCCCTGTTGTTATCAGATATATTTATTGGTATCCGCAGTGTATCAATTCCCAACGATACTGCGGCTGATGGTATGTCGTGGTCGGCTACATTTGATGTAAATCTGTTTAAGATTGTTATCGGCATCGCGCTGATGTTTATATTAAGAAAGCTGTTGCGGAATAACAGCCGAATAATTGCCGGTTGGATATGTCTTGCTTTTGCCTTTTTATGTCCGGTGACCGGATCATTTCCGGTTATGCAAAGTAACGTCAGCATTGATATACCTATTAAGATGCTGTACACCCTGCTGTTTCTTTCCTGCTGGTTTGTTTTGACGTTCAGTTCCCGGATGAAAGTCATAGCGACAAGCAAGATTATAAAGGTGTTCGGGGGAATGACTCTTTTTATGGCGGGGATATTTGAGTTTATGATTTTGCGGGTTGGCATGAGTAGCCAGGCGGTCTCGTATTCCGATATGTTAAGAATCAATGAATTTAATCTGCCGCTTGCATTGGGACTTGTGTTTGTTCTATCAGCTATTACACTGCTGTGGAAGTACATAAGCGAGAGAGAAGAATTAACTAAGATTTTCGGTGATATATTATATGTGGTTTTGTTCGCCTTGCCGGTTGTTATCTCAATATATACAATTAGCGGATATATTGCATTTGAAAGACAGCCATCTTATTTACCAGGGGAATTGACCTTAGAGGGTACGTTGCTGTGTGCCTGTTTGTGGATGCTTATATTATTTCATATGATGTATAAGTATCGAATATCTCAAGGTGACGGGAAACATGATCTTCAGTATTTTTTATCAAAATACATATCTGCTGATGCTATGAAGGGAATATTTCAGATTCCGGTTCTGTTATTTATGGCAGCTTTGCTATTTTCCGACGTGTTTTTGGGGGTCCATGATATCACGGTACCGCGAGAAGTAAGGAGCACTTTCTTTATAGCCAAATTTGACTTAAACTTATATAAGCTTGCCGTTGGATTTGCCACTATACCGATGCTACTCAACATGCTAAAAGAAAAAAACTGTCGTATAGCCGGTTGGATCTGTTTGGGGTTAGCTTTTATAAACCCGATGAGAGGCATAATACCAATTGTCCATGACGGATTTTACTTTGAATTTCCTATTAAAACCCTTTACATGATACTGTTTCTGTCCTGCTGGTTTGTCTTGACGTTTTATGCGCATATTAAAGACTATGCTTTGGTAAAGGCGCCCAAGGCATGCTTTGGGGTAGCTGTTTTTGTAATTGGCATCTATGAATTTATTATTTTTGTTGCCGATATGGATATCCACTCAGTTTCGCTTATTAATATGGTCGGGATGAGTAAGTTTAACCTTAATCTTATATTGGGATTTGCCTTTATATTGTTGGCGGTTACAGTTGTCTGGAAGGATGTAAGCGGCGGTGAAGGTTCAAGCAAAATAAGTTGCGAGATTATGTTCTGGAGTTTGTTCATTGTGCCGGTCATCATATCACTTATTTCAATCTGGGGATATGTTACATTGATCACAAAGGCACCCCTTGCATCGTTTTCGCATTTTACCCTGAATTGGGCGGTGTATTTGTCTTGCGGCTGGATGATTGTATTGTTTCGCGTTATGTATAATTACCGCAAAAAGAAGCTTGTAGACAAAAAAGACAGTTATTACTATTTAGCAAAATTCATACCGTCAAAGGCGTTGGAATATATTTTTCAAATACCGGCATGGATCTTTTTTGCCTCTGCGCCAATGTTTATAATTTATACGTTGCCTAATATATTCTTTGTGGTTTGAGGACAAATAAGTAAAAAGGAAGTGAGTGATATGGCTTTTAACTATCGGCACCATTATATGATGTTGTCGGATTCACAAAAAAGCTTGTATGAACTATTATATAAGAAAATAAGTTCATATAGCGGTAATATAAAGCTGCCCCTTGTACATTCAAATGAATTATGGTTAGTTTTTGAAGCGGTTTTACTTGATAACCCGTTTATGATTCAATGCGATTCGTATAGTTATCAGAAAGACTTAAATAAGAGAAGAATTATAATGATGCCGGATTATAAATTTCCGTCAAGAATAAACGCACAGTACCAGGCGGCTATTTCTTCATCACTGGCGTTCGTTGGCGCGGGTCAGCAAAAAAGCGACTATGACAAAGCGTTACATATACATGACTATATTTTAAGTAATTTTACTTATGATTATTCGGCATCAGAAAACTGTCATACCGCACTTGGTTTAGCTGTCAATAAGAAGGGGGTCTGTGAGGGGCTGGCAAAATATGTAAAACTAGCGATGGACGCTTTATCACTAAAAAGTATTATTGTCATTGGCCATGCTAGAAACCCCACATTTGAACAATATGAAAATGAAGCCCATGCATGGAATATGGTTGAAGTAAACGGCCAATGGTATCATTTTGACGTTACTTTTGATTTGACATTGAAAGGTAAAATGCATCGTTATGATTATTTCCTGACAGGCGATGAAGAAGTAAAGAAAAACCATTCATTTGGCGGCAATTATCCTCGTGCTTCTACTGTCCCGCTGGACTATTACACCGTGAATGGCCTGTCGGCTAATAATCTGACCGGGCTTGGAAAATTAATATACAATGCAGTAATAAGCGGGCAGCGCATTATGCAGTTTAAGCTATTGAATGCACAAAGCATATCTGATCCGAGTCAAGCGGTGCTGCAAGAAGTAGATCGGCAATGCCAGCAGGTATTAAACTGTTCATACGCTATGGAGGTACGCTACAATGACACGCTTTTGGTTTTTGAGATTGAGATAACTTATTAATAAAAATAATTATGTGGGAGGTTTTCAAATGCCGAGTAACAACGATTCGGGCGGCGGCGGTTCGCTATGGTTAGTAGACCTTATCGCCGGAGGCATCAGAAATAAAAATATAGAGAAGTATAACCAACAAGCGAGAGGTATTGAGGAATATCAAAGCCTTCCTGTGAATATATTATTCCCTCCTCACACTTTTAATGAAAATATTATTATTTCCGGCGGCAGTCAGAACGAGCGTCTGCATATATGCGAAGGGATTCTCCGTAACGCACACAATGCCAATCATGCCGTTATTATACTCCATGTGGCGAATAATGCTCTTGAAAATATAGTTTTTCAGAATGGGTTTGGCACGGTGGTAAATAATAAGAACAGGGTTTTTGACGCTTTTACTTCATTTGATTTTAATGATATCGTTCATACTGTTATGGAAACTTGCCAATCTAAGTATGACATCAAACCGGCCGGACGATATGTGTTACAGGTTGTTTATGATCTCTTGCTTAATCGCAAGAGACTGCCTTTTTTTTCGGCATTTGCCAATTGTCCTTATTTCAAATTAAGTGACCAGATTGCGTCACGGCTTAGTAATGGTTCAATTACAAAAAATGATTCGGACCGGCTTAATTCGCTTCTAATGACCGGGCAAATCGAGTGTCCTAAAATTGATACATTTTTTCATGATATGAAAGCTCAAATTGATTACTTATCAGCGTCTGATCCGTCAAGTGTCAATGCCGTCAGCATACTGTCGGCTATAAAAAACAACCAGATCTTATGTGTCGATATGAGATCGTCGGCGAATGTGATGCTGATGGAGTTAATAGTTAATTCATTAATAATTGCAATGAATCGTGGTTATGATTTTTCATTATTTATTGATGACATTTCTTTCATAAATAACGAAATGTTGAAGAACACAGTCAGCCAAAAATCCAATCATCGCAATATCATTGTATCAAAGGATCTTTATATGCTTACAGGCGGCAAAGAAGACATATTTGCCTCAGTAATCGCGGAAGCGGAAAAAACCGTTTTGTTTTCACACAGCTCAAACATCAGCTGTGAAAAATTATCACAATATATAGGGAACTATGAAAAAATAGACGTTTCATATAATCACAATTCAGGCTGGTATAAAAGCAGTAGGTGGGGATATAATTCTCATGACGGACAGACCGAAACCAAAAAGCGGGAATCAAGGGTCAAACCGGAAGAGATCAATCGTCTCTCACAAAGCGAAGCGATTGTTTACGACCACTCCACGAGCAGCTTAATCCGAACGGTGATAACATAAGTAGCGTGAAATCATTAAATTAGAAAAGAGTAGAATATGATTACTGAGAGGAAATAACCATGGCATTTATTAACTATGAACGATTGAATAAAACATATCCCGACGGGCGTATGAAAGAGAATGTGCGCCGACTAAAAGATTATGATGTTTTCCACTGTCTGTTGGCAGGAGATTCCGGTCGTACCGCTGCCGTTAAAAAACGAGTTGCTAATTTACCGGCAGATTATCTCAAATGGCTTGAGATATGCGATGGAGGTATGCTGTTTGATACAGCCATACTGACGACTAAATCTCACGATACCGAGCTCGGACTCCAATTTGAAACATATGGGGATTACTACAATACCGACCTACGGAACGATAAGGATATATTAGATGACTGGTTTGTTTATGCCGTCGCCGTTCACTCTGATGTGTTTTTCTTTGATATGGGCAAGAGAGACGGTAAAGTTTACCAGTGGGATATTGAAGAACGCCGTATTTATGCGGTCTGGGATACGTTCGAAGATTGGCTGACCGAGCAAATAAATGAAGCAACAGAGCTAATTGCTAAGGAAGAATTAGAGCCTCTGGATATAAAAATGGAGGAGGAAGGCGATGACTGATACAAACAAAGACCGCCAAAATGCTGTTCGTGAAGCGTGGAAAAGTGAGCGTGCTCACGTTCGCAATGGTAAAGGAACACGCGACTGGTCTCAGTCTGAGCAACGACAAATTGTAGCCAAGGGACGAGCAAATGGTTATGAAGGCCATCATATGAAATCGGTCAGAGACTACCCTCAATACGCCGGTGATCCTGATAATATTCAATTTCTTAATCGTTCCGAGCATATAAATGGTGCACATAGAGGATATACGAAAAACTCTACAAACGGGTATTATAATCCGAAAAACGGAACGATAATTAGCTTCAGTATTCGCAAGCCAAAAGCCCCTCCATTACAGGCATTAAGCCAACCATTGACACAAAGAGGGCAAGATATTGCAGAAAAGAGTGAACTGGCTCGCCGGAAAGCCGCAGGCCAGGCAAGAGCTGAAGCCAAGCAATCTGTATCAAAAGTTATGCCGGCAAATCAACAATCGACCAACAAAGGCATTGAAACCGCCCGCCAGAAAACCGCAATAAGCCAAGTGAATAATCAGAGTATGGGTAAATCATCAAATAAGGGAATACAAGAATACCGTGCAAGATCAAGTAGTCAATCCGCTGGAAGCGTAAGAGGCAATGAAAGCAGTTCTGTGAAGGCTTCTGGTTCAAGTAGCGGTCAATCAAGCGGCGGTCAAGGGAGGTAGCGAATGAATATTTCCTCACGATTACTATATGGAAACAGTATATCGCAGAATATTCCTCCGCACCAGTCGGCGGCCTCTTTGGTTAAGCTTCCCGGAACATTCGCCGGGAAGGTGTCTGCTTTTACACTGGATAGTGATATATTGAGTAAGCATACAATGCTAATCGGCGGAACCGGTTGTGGTAAAACTACATTATTCTATCATTTTGTCTCACAGCTCAAGCAATGTATGTCTAGTAATGATGTAATGATCATTTTCGATAGTAAAGGGGATTTTCATACTAAGTTTTTTAATAAGTCGAAGGATATTGTGATTGGCAATTCAAAACAATATGCGTCTGTCTCTGAGCAATGGAATATCTACAAGGAAATTCTAGCCGATGGCTGGGACGAAAGGGAATTTAATATCAATGCCCAGATGATATGTAAATCTTTTTTTGAAGAACGGACAAGGAACACAACAAATGCTTTTTTTCCTAACGCCGCAAGGGATTTATTAGCTGCAATTATCATAGCGTTTATACGCGAGGGTAAGAAAGATCTCGATATAAGAAAGGAATTTTTCTATAACGTAAAACTTAAGGAGTTTTTAGATTTATCCGATGCCCGAATTATTATGGATCTCCTTGCTGACAGTCCAGACGCCAATGCGGTATTATCATACATAAATGGTGATAATGCACAATCCCAAGGAGTTTTGTCAGAAATGTATTCGATTGCCAGAGAGATTTTTGTCGGTGTGTTTTCTGGAAAAGGCAATTTTTCTATGCGTGAGTTTGTGCGCAACAAAGGTAATAAAACGCTGTTTATCGAATATGATCTTTCGATTGGCAGTATGCTTATCCCGGTATATCGACTAATGTTTGACCTTGCTCTTAAAGAAGCACTTGGACGTAATAAGCCGGAAGGCAATGTCTATCTCATATGTGATGAGTTTAAGCTGCTACCGCATCTGCAGCACATAGATGATGGAGTGAATTTCGGTCGAAGTTTGGGTGTCAAGGTATTCGTCGGTGTGCAAAGTATAGAGCAATTATACGAGATTTATGGACAAAGTCGCGGTAAGAACATCGCCGCCGGGTTTTCGTCCGTATATGCTTTCCGTTCCAATGACGCCGCAACGCGTGACTATATTTCGAGTATTTTCGGAAAAAATATTATTATGGAAAATTACCAAAGATTAGACAATCAAATTGTTGAGGAAAAAAGGAACGGGCAAACAGTGGAAGATTGGGATATTAATAGCTTGAGAGTCGGTGAAGCTATTGTGGGATTACCCTTCCTGCAACCGTTTAGATTTCACTTTGATAAGTACTGAATGAAAAGAAATGGCTACCGCGTACTCAAAGTAGGATTATTGAGTTAAAAGAATATGTATTAACGCATAATATTAGCAATAGTTGAAGCTCCTTCAGACAAGAATCAATAGCGGGTTCTTGCCATGAGGAGTTTTCTTTATATTGTTAAAATAAGAAGAAATCAATTTTCTTTAAATAGACAAATAAATGATATAATTGTTTATTAACGTGTCAATAATTATCAAAATTTGACAAAAAACATAACATCTGGTAATATATATGCATTGCTCCAGATATCAGTATAAAAGATGCGAAAATAAGCGTATTTAATGCATTATTTATTATTTAACATATAGTTTTAAATGACATAATAAATAATAATAGAAAATCTAAACAAAGAAAGCGAGGTAAACAATATGTTCAAAAATGATGGAGAAGAAGCTATCGTACAATTAGTCATTATAGTTGCGGTTATTGCATTTATAGTGTATCTGATTGTGCTTCTGGCGACAATCATTGCCAGTATCGCTGCGGCGGGCGGAACAATTTATGGCGGCGGATATGCAATTAAGAATTACATATCCTCATTCAAGGAAAATGTAATCGACAGCAACAAAGTGCCTGCACTGGCAGTATAATTTTCAGTTTCGAAGGAGGGTGGACAATGGCTTCAATACCACAGCCGGCAGTTAAGAGCTATTTTTTTGGTAAAGGATACGCAGATGTCGGAAAAACAATCAAAGGAGCTTGGCAGAGGAATTTTGCCTCGCTGGGTAAAATCAAGGATAACATATCTAATGCGCGCTATCGCGGTAAATTTGCCTTTGTTTTTTTACTTATTTTAAATGTTCTTGCCATGTTGGCGGTCATTGTATTTGGCTCAATCATGACCGCGGCGGTCAGCATGATCAATATTGCCGTTGTTCTGGTGATGATGATCGGCGTCTATATCGGGTTTTCGCTTATATGGCTTACGGACCGGATCTATCTTATGAGAAAGCGGATCTTTACGGCTTGTCATGAGTGTAAGGAAAAATCTCTGATTCCTACATACATTTGCCCCGGTTGCGGGGCAAAGCATACCAACCTTACTCCCGGTGTGTACGGCATCCTCCGTCGGACCTGTTTAGGAGAAAATCCGGGTTCCGGCTGTGGGGAAGTGCTTCCGACGACGTTTTTTAACGGAAGAAGAAACTTGGAAGCAATCTGTCCGCATTGCTCGACGTCGCTTGCTGACCGGGAATCGGTGCCCATCTGTATTCCGATTGTCGGCGGTCGCTCGGTGGGGAAAACAGCATTTATTACGGCCTTCTCCAAAGAGTTTATTGGCGAAGTGGCTCCGTCAAAGTCGTGGGAAACAGAATTCTATAATGAAAACAAGGCCAATATCTACAAGGAAATTGAGCAGGATTACCTGTCGGGAAGTACCCGGATGACAGACCGGCCTCAGGATATCAATAAGGCAAGTTCGGTGTCGTTCAGCTTTTTTGTAAAAGGGGTACCGTTTACCCCGGAACGGCTGGTGCATGTGTATGACATCGCCGGCGAGGTATTTACCGATAACAGCGAAAACGAGATGCAGAAACAGTATGAGTATTGCCAAGGGATTGTCCTGATGATAGATCCGTTTGCGATTCCTGTCGTCAGACATAGATGTGAGACGCAGCTTGCTCCGGAAGATATCGCCGGGATAGGAAAAGCGGATATAAACGGCATTGTTGACTCTTTCCTGAATAAGCTGCGGGAAGTTACTGGCCTTAGTGATAAAAAGATGTCATCGGTTCCGTTAGCAGTCGTGATCGGCAAGATAGATTCGGCAGGGCTGGCGACAGAGGTCGGTGACAGTGCTGTACGTGTGCTGATGGCGGCCAGACCGGATAAATTCACCGATTATTATGATACCCAGGATTATCTGTGCCGTAAGTTCTTACGAGAAAATGGCATGGAAAGCTTTTTGAACAATGTCGATCTGAAGTTTAAGGATAACCGGTTTTTCTCCTGTACGGCTATCGGTCATACAAGGGATCAGGGACAATATCATCCACAAGGGGTGTTGGCGCCGATGCAATGGCTGTTCGGAAAGGCTGATGCTAAGATGGCGCAGTCTTGGAATGATGCCAAGTTCAGCAAAAACGTCCCTAAAATCGAAGCGGCTGAAGAGGGTGCCACAGCTTAGGAGGTACTGTTTAGAGGTTGCTGTTTAGGAGATTGCTATTTAGGAGGTTATTATATATGGAAGAACTGCAAGTCCATGAAGAACAGGAGAGTGCCATTTCTCAACTGAGTAAAAAGATTGATGAGATGCATCAGCTTTTTGTGGAAAAGATTCAGCATACTGCCCATGAAGAGAAGATTGTCGATCTGCTGCATGCGGAACTGCAAAAATATAAAGATGACTTGTATGCGCAGCTTGTCAGGCCGATTTTGCTTGATATTATTGATATCAGAGACAGTATCAAGCGGGTGAGTGCCAGCTTTGCGGCAAAGCCCGAGGAAGAGAGGCTGATCCCGCTCAAGACATTCAGTGACTATACCTTTGATATTCAGGATGTTTTAGAAAGAAATAATATAAATATATTCGACAGCGAAGGAGGCGAAGAGTTCAACCCGCTGAAGCATCGAGCATTAAAAAAGGTGACGACTCCGGTACAGGAACTTCATGGGAAAATAGCAGAGAGCCTTAGTAGCGGGTATGAATACATGGGTAAGACTATCTCGCCTGAGAAGGTGGTAGTATACGTATACCAAAAACCAGAAAATACGGAAGGAGAAAACAGTAATGGCTAAGTATGTATTCGGTATCGACCTGGGAACCACCTATTCCTGTATCGCATATGTGGACGAAACCGGCAGGGCTACCGTTGTGAACAATGCAGAGGGGACGAACACCACTCCTTCGGCTGTGAATTTTGCCAGCCCTAATCAGGTTGTCGTAGGGCAGGTAGCAAAAGAGAATGCGGTTATTGATCCCAATAACACCATTTCTCTGGTTAAGACACTGATGGGAAAATCGGACTTTGCGATCAGCTATAACAATGAGGACAAGTCCCCAGAGGAGGTTTCCGCCTATATCCTCAGAAAGGTTACGGAGGATGCCGGCAAACAGATTGATACGGAAGTGAAGGATGTTGTGATTACCTGTCCGGCTTATTTTGGCACAGCGGAAAGAACGGCTACCAAAAATGCCGGCATTATTGCTGGGTTAAACGTGCTTGAAATCATCAGCGAGCCGACGGCGGCCGCCCTCTACTACGGCTGTGCGAAAGAGCAGGACGAGAAGACAATACTGGTATTTGACCTTGGCGGCGGAACCTTTGACGTTACGGTAATGAGCATTAATTCAGAGAAAATCGAAGTAGTGTGTTCCGATGGTAATCATGAACTAGGCGGTAAGGACTGGGATGAGGCGGTCATGAGATATCTCGCTGAAGAGTTTATTTCTCAAACAAGCTTCGCTGGCGAGTTTGATGAATATGCCCAGCAGGATATGCGGCTCAAAGCAGAGAAAGCAAAACAGCAATTATCTTCCCGCGACGAAGTGCCGGTCATGCTTGATGCCGCTGGGCTGCGGGCTAGGATCAGTCTGACCAGGGAGAAGTTTGATGAAATAACATCAACCTTGCTGGCTGAGGCAATTGATAAGACGGATGCAGCGATTGCCGTTGCCAAAGACAAGGGTTTCAATATTGACGAGATCCTGCTGGTCGGCGGTTCGACAAGGATGCCGCAGGTAACCAAGGCGCTTGTTGACAAATACAGCATGAAGCCAAAGATTCTTGAACCGGATGAAGCAGTGGCCAAGGGGGCCGCCATTCATGCTGTCAATGTATATGTCAACAACCAGAAGAGCCTTGAGCCTGGCGACAGCGGGGAGACAGCCGTAGAAATCGGCGGTGTGACTAAGGAAATCAACGCCGATGATTATAAGGAAGAGCTTGCCGTTAAGCCGGGTATGATGAGTATCGGCGGTAAGACACAGAAGGTAGTAGTTGCCACAACCAAGAGTTTTGCTATCGAAGTTTTGATGGACAATAAGCCAAAGTGCTGCAATATGATCATTAAGAACCAGGCCATGCCGGACGGAGCCATTACGGTGTCCCAAGTCTTCGGTACGTCTGAGGCAAATCAGCCGAATGCAGAGCTTGTAGTGTATGAAAGTGATTTTATGGAAGAGTCCTTTGCGGTAGATCAGGACTTTGTATTAGGTACAGCTACGCTTGACCTTCCGGGCAACCTTCCCGCCGGATCCCCCATCGAGATTACCTTCACCCTGAACACCGAGGGCATCTTAGAAGTCAGCGGCGTTGACAAGACGACTAATCGCGAAGTTCATGCCACGATGCAGTCAAAGGGAATTATGGCCGAAGAGAAAGTAGATGAACTTAAAGAGAAATCTAAAAGCATAACTGTAATGTAATATAAAAACTCCCGCTATAGATCGGAATATGATATATGGCGGGAGAAGATATTTCTATGGAGCTAAGATAAAGGAGCTTTACAGATGACAGAAAATTGGTACATCATTCTTGAGTTGGAATTTGATCCCCGCCCAATCAACGATGAAGCGGTCATAGCTGACCGGATAGAGGAAAAGCGGAAATTCTGGTCGAGCAAGGCCAATGATTTCAACCATGGCGCGGAATACAGAAAGTATTCCCAGCTGCTTCCGGATATCAAGAAAGATATGATGGGCGAAAACAATATACGCGCGGAGCTTATTAAGGATGCCTGCGAGAAAACTTACGGTCCCATTGACAAGACCCTGAAGATGATTAAAAAGACCGAGATTCCGCAGGATACAATTGATAAGATCGCAGCCAAACAAAAAGTCGATGTCGAAGTCGTTAAACGGCGGGCAGTTGTCCTCGGAATTAAGATCGGCGCCTCCCAGGGCGAAGACTATCAGGCGACATATGATAAGTATTATAAAAACAAGCCCCAGAATGCTGACAAATTTAATGGTATGAATGCCCTGCTTAAGAGCTTTAACGTTACCAATCTGTACGAGTTTCTGTATGCGGGAACCTCTATCAAAAACCCCCAGAATCTTCCCTGCGACGCATTGAAACAACGGGCAAAGGAAAAGAAGACCAAGGAGTTTTACAAGAATGACAGCGTGAGTGGGTCAGGTTCTAAGCTTTGCGGGCAATGCGACGAATGCTTCAAGGACGATCCAGCCAAGCAGATATATGATAAATATCTTGAATATAACAAACGAAAAGCGATACTTGATGAAAGCAAGAATTCATATGACCTTGTGGGGGAATTAACACAGGAGGCCTATTCAGATGTTGTTGGCCAGTTGACCGAGATATTCAAAAACAGGAAAGATGCGGAGACGCTTCTGATAGCCTTCTGTAAAATAGAAAAGATACCGGTAGCATCATCAGGATCAGGTGCGGCGGCCGCTGATCCGCATGTCAAAGTCTGTCGCTGCGGCTGTATAAACGATATCTCCGGCGGACGCAAAGTCTGTCAGGCATGTGGCTTGGAACTTCAGATCAAATGCCCTAAATGCGGCACATTAAATGATGCCAACATAAATGTATGCAAGTGTGGCTTCCGGTTTGAAAATATCGACAAAGCTGTCTCACTCTGTGAACTTGCCGCGGATGCCTTGGATTCAATGGACTTCAAAGTGGCTGATGCCCATTTGACCGATGCTGACAGATACTGGCCGGGCAGTGAAAGAGTTGCGGAACTTAGGTCAAGGCTTAAGGAACTTAAGGATAGGGTGGGAACTGCTGTAGACGATATGCGAAAAGCATGTCGGGAAAAACGGTATTACGAAGCCAAGAGACAGCTTGACAGCGTTAAGAAATTTGCTTTGGGTTATTCTGAACCATTGCTTGAGGAAGAAATACACAACGCTATCGCTGACGCTGAGCAGTTAAAAGAGCAGGCACAGGCGGCTAGGGACGAAGCTGACATAGTAGAGGCTTGCACAAAAGCATATGAAGCATGTAATGACTGTCCGGGTGTCAAGGAGATCATATCTAAATATCCGCCGTCGGCACCGTCAGATTTGGCGATTTCTGCTGATCCGGCGGCCAAAGTGAATGTCCTTTCGTGGACGCCGAGCACGACGTCCGGCCTGCTGTACTATTCTGTCGTCCGCAAGGAAGGGGCAATTCCGATCAGCGTACAGGATGGCTTCTTGGTAGGCCGGGTAAGCATGAACAGCATAAATGACAGGGACATAATGCCGGGAACGCCATATTTTTATGCGGTATTTGCGGAACGGGCCGGGGTGTTTTCCACGGCTTTGACGGGTAAGGAGGCGGTCAGTAACTTTTTTGAGATTTCGAATGTCATGGCGGCGGCCGGAGATGGATTTATGCAGCTTACATGGGAGAGCGTTGCCGCTAACGCCAATGTGGAAATCGAGAGGACCGACCCGGCGGGAAAAAAGACCAAGCTGATGTGTAACAGCCGTAATAGTTTCGTTGACAAGGATCTGGAAAATGATAAGGAATATGGATATCAGGTTTTCCTTACCTATGCCGGCGGTGCAAAGAAAGTCAGTACACCAGGAGTTATGATATCCGGGATACCGACCAGGCCGCCGCGGCCAATTGAAAAACTTATCGTCAAACCTGGACAGGGGAATGAATATCAGATCGAATGGGAGAATCCTGAGGGCAATGACGTACAGTTCTTTTGTTCGGCTAAGAAACCGGATTTCCTGAGCGGTGATCTCGTCCCAGTATCACAGCTTGAAACAGCGATGAACGTACTTGCTGTCCATAAGACAGACAAAACCACGGGTATCTTTAAGTATGAAGGGGAAGCGCTCATCCATATAATCGCGGCGGCGGTAAAGTCAGGCTCTGCGGTGATAGGAACGATTGCAAGAGCCAGCAAGGGCGGTGCGGTAAAAATTAATAATGTCAGCCTAGTCAATGGGAAGATAATGATCACGCTCGGCCTGCCTAAGGATTGTACCGGATTTGTGGTACTTTACCGACATGATCAATTTCCCAATGATATCTCCGATGTTGCGACCACACGGAAATATATCCCCTTAAAGCAGTTTTGCTACGACGGCGGCCTGGTTATTGACTCCAATGAGCCGGAAAACTATTACTTCTCTATTTTTGCCGAGTTTAAGCGGGACGGGGAAAGTGATTATTCCCCGGGAACGGACTACTTGTTCTCACATGCAGCCAAGGAAACCATTACATACGCCATCAATTTAAATAAGAAGTTATTTGGCGGCGGCACAGTAAATCTTTCCTTTGAGAGTGACAACAAAAAATTCCGGCTGCCGGACATTGATATTATATCCGCTCAGGACAGGGCGCCGATGTTCAAGAAAACCGGTAAGCTGTTTTATCAGATTCCGGCGCAAGATGCCTCCGGGAGCGTACAGGTGACTATCCCGCTGGAAAAAGGACTGGCGCGGGAAACTTATATAAAACCCTTTCTTAGGGATGACAATTTGTCTGGGAGATATGTTTTAAAAATAAAGCTTCAATCTGACCACAAGATTAGTTAAGGAGAAAAGATGGCACTTAAATCAACGTTTATCTGTCCGTTTTGCTTTGAGCAGCGCAAGCTTCAGGATGTCCAGTTCCGCTGCACCAATAGAAGATGCAAAGACGTCCCTGATGTGGAGATTACCCGGTATGAGAATGGCGATATCTCCATTCCGAAGATGGGGAAACCCACGTTTAGCAATCCGGCGAAAGGAATGTCCATACCAAAGTCCGCCAAATGTCCGGAATGTGGAAGCTCTACCTATGCGATTATTTGTCCGTCATGTCATAATAAATTGCCGGAATCCACTTTGCTCGGAAAGGATATGATAATATCCGTCGTCGGCTCGCGTGATACCGGCAAGAGCCATTTTGTCGGCGTTATTATCAATGAACTGATAGAGCGGATTTCCGTTAGGTTCGGCGGTGCCATGGAAGGGTTTGATGATACTATGAGCAGGTATAAGGCCGGAGCATATCAGAAGCTATACTTGGATATGCAAAAGCTGGATTTAACAAGAAGTTCCGTTCAGGATAGTAATAACGGGGCATACCGGCCGCTTATTTTTACATTAAAGCTAAAGCATAAGGCTCTTTTCGGAGATCAGATTGAGAGTTTTACCCTAGTGTTCTTTGATACGGCAGGGGAAGACCTGAACGATGAGGACACGATGAGTACCGTCAATAAATATATCTGCAAATCAGCAGGCATTATTTTCCTGCTTGATCCGATGCAGATACCAGCTGTCAGAAACCAGCTTGATGAAAACATGGTTTTGCGGGCTTCTTCGGTAGACTGGAAGCAGGCCACCAGATCCGATGATATCATGTCAAGGGTTTCTAAGTTAATACGCAACGACAGACATCTGAGAACGGAGCAAAAGATTGATATTCCTGTCGCCGCGGTGTTCTCCAAATTTGATGCCATTGCTTCACTTGTTCCTGAGGGAAGCACCATCCTCGAAACAAGTCCGCATTGCGCCGGGAAGATCTTTAATATGTCAGACTGGCATAATGTGGACAATGAAATAAGAAGCCTGCTGGTAGAGTGGGGGGCAGAATCATTTATGTCACAAGTAGATGTGAATTATTCAAACTATTCCTATTTTACCGTCTCGGCACTGGGCATGGATAATAACCCTAAGGAGGACAGAAGAATCGACCGGCCGCGGCCTCATCGGATCGAAGATCCGCTGCTGTGGGTACTTAAGGAAAATAAGGTCATCAAGCCGAGCAAATAAACCGGAGGGATAATAATGGCAAAACATCAGATCATTTATACTTCTTGCATGAGAGGTATTGATGGGGTCAATGACGGGCAGCAGATATTTTCATATGATGAGTCATTTGCTGACAGTAAATCGGACGATGTCAAGGGTCTTTTCACATATCAGGTACCATCCTTGCCGGCGGGAACACCCATGTCCGAGGAAATGGCCAAGACAATGCCGGCTTCCTTTATATACCGGCTGCTTAAGAATGGAAGCGTCGCGGTCACGCTTAATACCTATCTGGGCCGGGACTATATGGGGAGTGCCGGGAGATTCGGCAACCAGCTGAGCCATTCTATTGTTTGTGATTTCAATGATTTAGATATATATCCTTGTGAAATGTATGCCAGTACGGCACTTAGGAGCAGCATGGGATATGAAGAAGTAAATAATCCTCAGCCCCCCGCCTATCTGCCGGCACCGGAACTGACACGGGGTTATATGATTGATACGGACTCAGTCATCGAATTCCTCGGCATAGGTAAAAACCTGGAATACTACAAAAAGATGGTTACGGCGATGCTCAGGTTCCCCGTCGAAAAGAAGCGGATCATAATTTGCGATGAAGCCGACAACATTGCCAAATGGATAGCGGCGCTACACTACACTATGCCGCTTGATATAGCCAAGAAAATCAATTTTACTACCTACGAGTATGACCCGGAGCTTTCACCGGCACAGATTTGTGGGGTCATATCCGAGGGAAGCCGCTACAACGGGATGAGTTATGTCGCGTCTAACCGGCACTATGTATTTGATTTTATCAATTATCATTTCAGCCCCATAGAAGCTGAAGGGATGCTCATGGACTTTCTGGATACCGCCTTTAGCTTCTCATACGACAGCCTGACGGAATTTCATGATTTCGTGGCAACAAAAACGACTCTAAGTGAGAGCAGTCCCAGCTATTACGCGGCCTACTATCTGTACAGCTTCCTTGCCGAGGGTATTTCCGAAATCACCGAGGAAGAATTTGCGGAAATAGCGGATTTTTCCGGCGAATTTCTGACCGATGACGTCAGAAAAGAACTTATTGATAAGCTTGTCGGTGAAGGGGAGGCAATGAAGCATCTGGATCATGTATATGCGTTACATGTGCTGGGCTTCATGCTTCATTTTATGAGGCTTCTCAGCCGCGATCAGCAGAAAGCGGTAAAGCAGATGATCGTGGACCTGCTTATTTTGTCACTTTCTGCCGAAGGGATCAGAGAATCTAGCTTTATTCCGCTCTATGACAGTATTGACGATATGGCTAGGAAGGTAAATCTTAGCCTCCCGGCGGAATTAATGATAGAGAGAAACCGGGATCTGCTTCTGGGGGTTCTGGAACAGCATGTTAAATTATGGAAAGTATTATTTATCACCCGTGTCATCAGTGATTTTGTAAAAGATGCGATGCTTCCAACTGACGAGCTGTATCCGGATCATGCGATTGGAAAGATATATTTTGGCATTGTCCGGATGGTATATGCATCCGGCCGGCAAAACGGCTATGAGCTGGCCGAGCGGATCATTGACGGTTTCAAGGATAATGTTGATTACTATGTGAATATGTCGCTCAATATAGAGGGTTTCCTAAAGGATCTGGCGATGAAGGATGCCGACCTGCTTCACTTTTGGGAATATTTTTATGAGGTGACGCTGACGATGGAACCGTCTTCAATTGATGCCGTTAATAGGATTCTCCGGGAATATGACCGTTTTGACGACATGTATCAGCTATATGCTAGGCAACTTAAGAAAAAAGACTCCTGGGATGATATCAGGGACTGCTTTACTGATTACTGGCGTACTTGGTTCGTAAAGGATCACAGCTATGGGAAGGCTTATGCTACGACGGCGTTAAGAGACTATGAGGCCTTATACGAGCGCAAGATGAACAGTATCGAAGATAAGGAACGTTTCAGATATGCAACAGAAATCTTGCGGCTGGCGATGGACAGGCAAATCAAAGAAGATTATGTGGAAGCGCTCTGTGAGGCCGTGTGTGAATTTATTCCGCTGGAAAAAGTCAGTTCGGATAATCGGCGGACAATAAAGGAGATTTATAAATATAAGTTAGAAGTGATGCACAAGCCGGCCAGGGAACGTCTGCTTTTGTTCTGGATCGCATTGCAGCTTGGAAAGATCACTACGAAAAGGGATATTATCGCGGTGGCGCAAGACATAAAAAGCGAGGCGGAAAACGGCGGCGCAAGGCTCAACGGAATGGCCGAAGGAAAGATAAAGGACTATTTTGAATGGGCTTTTGACGCGGTCAATAATTTTAACTTGACCGCAGCAGATTTTACCGCCGTTTATGACCTGTTTATCTTTGACAGGCAGACGCAGAAACTCTTTATGGAATACTGGTGCGGAATGACTTATAAAAAAAGTAAAGGCAAAAAGGATTATGCTGATTTTGGAGAGTTCCTTAGCTTTATGTTTGACATAGGCAGTCTTGATGACCAGGATATGGCCGGCCGGTATCTGTGTAAGCTGAGCAAGCAGAAACTTGAAGATCTGGACAGCGCAATGGATGATTTTTTTAAACATGACCGCAAAGCGGCCCATGCCTGGGAGAATGTCAAGGACATGGCGATAAGTACCAATCCATTACTTAAAAATCTGACCGGACTGTTCCAAAGAAAACGTACATGAGGGACGTAAAGATATGGATGAATTGCGGGTATCGCCGGAACTGAAAAACAATGTTGCTGAGGTAATGGGCAGGGGAATGGAGCTGGTTGATCTGTTTGTCAACAAAAATTACCTGATCGACATGGATAAATGTGTTCCGGTTCCTTTGGATGATAATGAAAAGACCTTTTCTGTAATGTCATTGTTCCAGATCGACAAAATTGTCTACGACCTAGATGAAAATATTAATGATAAGCTGGTGAGTGTATATAGCGCGCTTGCTAATTTTGGCAGTTCGGTTCTTTTGGCGATATCCAGTGACCAGACCGGTGTCAGCTTTTATCTGGGTACCCGCGACCACAAGCGTCCCGATGTAGCCAAGGCGATACTTAAAAAAAGCCTTAAAGGCAATTTCCCCGGTATAAATATCAGGGAACAAGATGCCTCGCGGATAGAAGCATTCTTAGAAGAAAAAATACCGTCCGAGTATTCTCATATGGCGGTAACATCGGTTTCCATTGTGCCCGGCATGCGGGATGAAGATGACAAGGACAGATTTGTTCAGGGTATTGAGAAATTCATTGATTCAATGGCCGGGGAGACATATACGGCGGTATTCGTTTCATCACCCTTGAGCAAGCAAACGCTAGAGGACAAGAAAAGGGGACTTGAGGAACTGTATTCGGCTCTTTCGCAGTGCTCGCAAATCGTCATGACCTATGGTGAAAATGAAAGTGATTCGGTTGCAGACGGTATCAGCAAAGGATTTTCCAAGTCAGTTAATGACGGGATCAGTGATACAACCGGCAAAAATAAAGGAACCAACCGAAGTTCCGGCAGATCACATAACCGTGGCTCTAACTTTGGTCTGTTCGGCACCGGTTTCAATACGGGTTCGGGAACGAATTCATCCTATGGGAGCAGCGAGGGAACAAGCGAAAGCCACACGGAAAACTATTCGGAAACAGAGACTGCCAGCGACACTAAAACGGTAACCAAGACAGACACCCGCGGAACATCAGCAAGCATTCAGCTGACGAGACATAATAAGACCGTTGAGGAGCTGTTGGAAAAGATTGACGAACAGCTCGACAGGATCAAGCACTGCGAATCTTATGGCCTATGGGACAGTGCGTGTTATTTCATTGCCGATAAGGAAGAAGTGGCTATCGTTGCGGCTAATACATATAAAGCCCTGGTTGCCGGTGAAAAGACCAGCGTGGAAAATTCCTTTATCAATATCTGGGACAGTGAGTATGAACACCATGAAAAATCATTACAGATCATGGAATACCTCCGCTACGGCTTACATCCGCGTTTTAAATATGAAGCATCCTTTGCCGGGCCGGATTATGAAGCCCAAGAAATAACCGCGGCATCGCTGATCAGCGGTGTGGAGCTGCCGATCCTGATGGGGCTGCCGCATAAATCGGTCAGCGGCGTTACCTCTATAGAGTCAGCCGAGTTTGGCCGCAATGTTTTCCGTAAGGGCGGAGCCGAGCCGAAACGGGTGGTGAACCTTGGCGCTATCTATCATATGGGAGAGGTTTTCCAGAATAACCGCGTCATGCTCAACCTAGAGACATTATCATCCCATTGCTTCATTACCGGTTCGACCGGTTCCGGCAAGTCGAATACCACATATAAGCTAATTGATGAGGTGACGCGGCCGGAAAATGATGTTAAGTTTCTTGTTATCGAGCCTGCCAAGGGTGAATACAAGCTGGCATTTGGCGGGATGCCGGACATCAATATCTTCACCACCAATCCTAAATACTACTCAATGCTATGTATCAATCCCTTTGAATTTGATGAGGAGATCCATGTCTTGGAACATCTGGACCGCCTGATTGAGATATTCAGCGCATGCTGGCCGCTGTATGCGGCGATGCCCGCCGTGCTGAAGTCATCTTTTGAACGGGTATATATTATGCATGGCTGGGATTTGAATCACTCTACCTATCAAGACTTGGGAAATGGAAAGTTTCCCGATTTCAAGGATGTCTTAACAGTACTCCCGGTCATCCTTAACGAGTCGGAATTTTCCGCGGAAGCCAAGGGGAATTATATCGGCGCCCTGGTAACAAGGGTAGAAGGTCTGACCAATGGCTTGGTCGGTCAGATATTTAACGGGGTGCCGGTCGCTGACAGCATCTTGTTCAATGAGAATACTATTATCGACTTAAGCAGGGTAGGTTCAACGGAAACAAAAGCTTTAATTATGGGGGTTATCGTCCTCAAACTAAGCGAGTTCCGGCAGGCGACGTCAAGGGGAACCAACCTGCCGCTGCATCATATTACCATTATGGAAGAAGCCCACAACCTGCTGAAGAAAACTTCGACTGACCAGGGACAGGAATCAGCCAATGTACAAGGGAAATCGGTGGAAATGATCAGCAATTCTATAGCGGAGATGAGAACCTATGGGGAAGGTTTTATTATTGTTGACCAGTCGCCTACGGCGGTTGACATTTCTGCTATCAAAAACACCAACACTAAGATAGTGATGCGGCTCCCTGAGGCCACGGACTGTGAGTCGATCGGCCGTTCGATCGGTCTTAGTGATGAACAGATATTGGAGTTGAGTAAATTGGACAAGGGTGTTGCGGCCATATTCCAGAATGACTGGCTGGAGACGGTATTGACTAAAATCGACAAATGCAGCGACCGTTATGAGGAAGAAACGGCAAGACGCAATGATCTTTGTGCTGAGAAGGAAATGCTGTATCTTCTTATTGAGGAGCTAATAAATGAGTCGCAAACCCAGAAATATAACCTGACTTGGTTAAAAGATGTGATAAAAGATAATTCCCCGGGAGTCAACAAGACAGCCCAGCTAAAAACAGAAAAACTGACTACTGATTTTTATGGAGAATGGAAAAAAGGCAGCGATAAAAATATACTAGCGGAGCTGATCATGCGGCTGTTAAACTGCCATGACCTGATCAGGATGTATGAGCCGGAGCTTCCGCCTGGCATAAAGAGCAGTTCAATGCTGACCCCTGAAATCAGAAAGGCCGCTGCGGGCTGGGCTGACAAGGTATATAAAGGCCTTGACCGTTATGTGGTTTTCTTAGATAAATTTATCAAAGATCAGGTATTTATGAATATTATGTTGTACGAAATCGCCGAAAATAAAAGAGCTTCGCAGTACAAGGTTGCCCTGTATTGTGTTAAGAACAGTATGTGAGTTAGACATAGCCGGCATGCTGCACGGGAGTTATGAGTGAATACTTATGGATTGGGCTACGGCCAGTTAAATAAAGATGAACAGGTTGCCTATGGTCTTTTTGAAGAGGCGATGCGGCGGCAGGCAGCATCGTGTGATATTTCCCGGGTCAAGCGCAACGTGAATATCATGGAAGTCCTGGCTACCGTGCTAGGCGATAATCCGGACATCATCTACTTCAATAAGACCATGATCCGTACGATTGGGAGCTTCTACAGCAAGCAAATGAATTTTGTGGGCTGCTTGAACAAAAGACAGGCAGAGCAATGCGGGATTCAGTTAAAAAAAGCCTTAGAGAATGCCGTATGGGAAATAGATAAGAACGCCAAGAATGATAAAGAGATCCTGATGGGGATTTCAGAGTTCTTACAGAGAAATGTCAAGTATGATACGGACGAATTAAAAAGTATCGAAAGGGGGAAAAGCAGAACCCCCATGTCGCACAATGCTTATGGCGCACTGGTCAATCATCTGGCGGTATGTGACGGCTTCGCAAGTGCCTTTTCTCTTATAGCTCAGTACTTTGGAATGAAAGGCATGCTTGTTAAAGGCAAGTCCTCCTATCGTCACACTTCCAAAGTCGATCACGTATGGAACATCATGGAGTACCAGGGAGAGTTCTTTCATATTGATGCTACTTGGGATACAAATACATATGAAACAACACACATGTATTCCTACGATTATTTTGGGTTGGATGACGACGAAATAGCAGTGGACCATGAGTGGGATTTCCGGTCGACACCGAAATGCGGTTCCCAGAAACTGTCGTATTTTATTGCAAACCATCTTTACGCCTATAGTGAGTCACAGATTGAGGATATTATCAGCAAACACATAAAATATCGAAACAAAACCATGCAGCTGAAAATATCGCCGGCGATTTCCATGGGAAGTAATCCGCTGAAATATCTGGAGGAAAAAATCATGAGCGCGGCATCAAGAAGCGGCTATACTTCCCAGTTTTACTATACTTGGCAGGAAGCCACCAGATGTTTAACAATTACCTTGGCGTGAATGTGAGCGGGTTCCACACGGAAAAGATAAACCGCAGCTGATTATGATCCGACAGCGGGAGCGGACATGGGGTAACATATGGACTTTTCAAATCGCAACAATGAGACAAATAATACTGGCGCAGAGGTAAAAGAGGTTAACAACAAAGGCAGCGGCCTAGGTGACGGAGGTGGTGCAAATGACTTTGATAAGACCTATAAGGAAATGAACTCAGGGAAGAAAGCCCTTGAATATTCTGGAGAAGCCCCAAAACCGGACGCTCCGGAAGAACGCCGGCATAAAAGTAATGAAACAACAGATAAGGCAGCCGAAAAACAGTTGGGCGATTTTGACGATTCCGCCAAAACAAGCGAGAATCCTAAGGATGTTCCTGTTGATAAACCAGAAGTAGCAAAGGCATCAGACATGACTACAGATAAGAGTGTCGATCAAGCGCTTTCTGATTTTGATAATGAGCCAGCTAAAGCACCCTCTAAAGCTGAAGCGGAGCCGCAAAAGGAAGCCCCGGCCGCGGAAGAAAAGCCAGCGGAGCCGCAAGGGGAAGCTCCGGCGGAGAAAGGAAAGACAGCAAAGTCGCAAAGGGAAGCCCCGGATGCGGAAGAAAAGACAGCAGAGCCGCAAGGGGAAGCCGCGAATGAGAAAGAACAAAAAGATGTTCCTACTAAGGAGCATCATGATGGTGCGGACCGCAGTGCTATGTTTGAAAATGTTTCATATGAGCAAGGCCAAAATGACCTTGGCGCTAATGGAACGTGCGGACCGACATCCGTTGCCAACACATTAAACAGGGTTACGGGCACCTCTGATTTTAACGAGAATGATGTCCTTCATAAGGCTATGGATAATGATCTATGTCTAAATAGTGATGATCCAGATCTCAAGGGAGCAACTACAGCTGAAGATATAGTGGCAATAATAGATAATGTTAAGCACCCGGACAGTAAAATAAATACAGAGGTTTACAAGAATGACACATGTTTAAGTATAGATGAATTGGCTGACCGGCTTGATGATCCTAAGACGGTAGCTATTATCGGCGTGGATTCAGCTACTTTATGGGACGAGAAAGGCGATGTTACAGGCAGCGGTCTTTTTCAGCAGGATAATTCGCCTTCTGATCACTGGATAATGGTAGACAGCCCGCTCCGGGCTGAGGATGGCAGTGTTATCGGGTTTAATATTATTGATTCGGGTGGTGGCGTAAATTTCGTAGACAGAAATAAATTTCAAGCTATGTATCAGGGTGATGACAGGCATACTGTAACAGATCCGACGGTTATTCTGGTATCCAACCAGGAAAAAGATGGTGATGATCGTCCCAAGCTTTCTAATACAGAGAAAACCGCCTCGGGCGCGGAACTGACCGATGAGCAAAAAGAAATAAATGATATTTTTAGGGGAGACAATTTTTCTGAAAACGGTAGTTTCGAAAGCGGGATTGAAACAGATAAAAAGAAAGAACTTGTTGAGACAAATAATGCAACTACCTGCGGTTTTAATGAAAATCTGGATGGTTTATTTAAAGATAATTCACAGTTTAACGATAACCTATCCGATGCACAGATTGAGAGACGGAACGAGCTAAAGAAACTTCGCGAAAGTGTGCCGGCGGTTACCGATGAGACAGTAATGCAAAAAGTGATTTCATATGACCTGTTTGTAGCGTATACTAAGGATGAGAGTCCTAAATTACAGGTGTCGGGAAGTATTTCGAGAGCAGAGGATGCGGGACCATATACGAATAATATGAAACAGGCTTATGAGACGCTTAGACTTGATTATGCAAATACGCCCTATAAGGATTCGGCTGAAAATAACGGCGATTTGTATGTCATGAGATTCACCTCAAGATATTGCCCGTCCAATGATGATTATCCTAAGATGGATGGCAGCCAGTCATGGTGGTCGCCTCCTTGTACAGGGACTGGTTTTACAGGAAGTGCTGAGCATTTAGTTCCGGAATATGATTATGGAGAAGGTCATGATATAACCGAGGGTGCTATTTATAAGGTGGATTGCGACGGAAAAGAGACATTGGTAGCAATATGGAAACAGGGCCGTTTTATGCCGGTTATTTAGAGAAAGGTGAGTGAATAATGTTAGCAAAGTATAAAGAAAAGATATTCGTGTATATATTAAATCGCAGAAAAAAAGAAATCATTACTAGGCATCAGGAAAAAGCGGATAGCGACTTCCAAAAGGATAGAGATGTTTATTATAGGAAGATTGAAGAGGAAGAATTAACTGATATATTTGATGTTGAATTTTGGGCAAGCTATGATGCCGGCTTACCCCACACCCCATCCGTGTGGGAGATAAGAAGCGAAGACGGAGGAATAGCAAATGGAAAGGTAATGTTAAGATTTGCCGCGGGCGTGCTGCCTGGATGGGAACTTGAAGATAAAAACATATGCCGGAAATATGTGGACAGTTCTGAATTAAGGGATGCGAAAGTAGTGTATATATATAACAAGAAAGATGGCAAGGATATGGCCAGCCCGCAGAGAAATGAATTAGCGGTTTCTGTAGAGGAAATGTTAGCTTTATGTAAGCAGTTCGAAAGAACGAAACTATAGAAAGGAAGAGCGATGATAGGCAGCAGGGAAATCAATCAGAAAATCCAGAGAGATATTTTAGGGGGAGTTAAAGCTCCGCATAGCACATCATATCCGGTGATATATACGGAAGGGAACAGATATTATCTTGCTGTTTTTGTGTTTTTCTATACCAAGGAAGACATCGCTGCCGGGAAAGTAAACCGACCAGCAACCTGGGCAATTGTTGATCTCGAGGATGGATCAATCATTGAAGAACGTCAAACCAAGGAGCAAGACTTTTCTGATGCCAGTTATGACATAAAATATAACGTTCGGACGGATAAAGAATATGATACTTCCCGAAAATATTATGAGGAAGCTTTCACGATCCTTGATTCAGTCAGAAAAAAAATTATCAGTGACGGGAAATTTTATAAAGCCGAATACCAGTTTTACCTTAATAAGATACAAGCCAATATTCCCAAGGAATATCAGCGGTTTTATACTGATTTAAGCGTATAATATGGTTGGGCCTCTTATAGAAGCGCATGTATTGCGCAAGGCTAAAAAGACGGGGCGCCCGCTGCCTGATAATTGGAAACACCTCATTGATCGGGAAATAGCTGCTTACAGACCGGATGGAATAAAAATATTATTCCTTTGGATGTGGGATTGCGGCGGTCATGTTCCTAATGCATCGGCCACTGTTCCGGGGCTTATTCTTCTGAATGCGGAATGGGCGGCGGCTATTGCTCTTTATGGTGATGACAGAATGATGCATGATGCCTTCAAGTTGACGATAGGTCATGAACTGACTCACCAGGAGGGCGATTATTTTTTCCTTGAGCCGTTTTCCAAGCAGGGGAGATTTGTATATTGGGTAAATGAAGTCCATGCGGATTTTGGCGGGATATTAAGGGCATTTGACGGTGATGCGGCACAAGGTGCTGAGGCTATGCAGTTCAAGAAGAACTGCGTGGGGCAAAATGATAAAGATGCCTATATCCATCCAGCTTGGGAAAGGCGGATGGATTTTATTAAAAGGTATGATTTTGGCGAGGAACTGATCTATGTCATCGCCGATTTAACGGGATGTCATAACAGGGAGCTGGTTGACTGTATATGCAAGCATTATAAGGGCATCAAATTACACGGCTTTATTAGATAAGCTAACAGGATAGGCTAAATAAGGTAAGATAAACAGGGTAGGCTAAATCGGCTAAGCTAAACAGGGTCGGATCGTCAGCCCATGACAAGCCGCAGCGTAAAATTCCCATCGCTATTATTGAAAGCCAGTATATAATCGTTGTCCCGGGCAAACGCGGCGATAGAGCGCACACCTATGCCGTGGCCGATCTCTTTCGTTACCGGCAGGCCTTTTTCATCGAACTCCACCGGTACAGTACAGGGGTTTGTCACCTCAAGGCCAATCTGTTCGCCGTTTTTAAGCAACTTGACACGGATGATCCGCTCGCTCTCATCCGGTACTTTATCAGTGGAGACCAGCGCGTTTTCGAGGGCATTGGATACCATGACCGAGAGCTTTATGGTGTCGACGGGCAGTTTGTCCGGTATGTCTGAATTTACATGGAGATGGATCTTCATATCCTTCGCCTTGCGTTCGAACCGGGTGAGCACCGCATTCAACATCGGTTCCGCGCATAAAAGCACTGGTACCGTC
This sequence comes from Lachnospiraceae bacterium UBA935, assembly GCA_002293525.1. Taxonomy (GTDB): domain Bacteria; phylum Bacillota; class Clostridia; order Lachnospirales; family Lachnospiraceae; genus UBA935. The sequence goes on along the minus strand of DBDJ01000013.1, from coordinate 18,737 downwards.
TCGGCAAGCGTGTTTTCCCAGTCAGCAAATATCGCCTTTCCCTCGTCAATCTTGCCGGTGTGGTAAAGCTCCATGATGACACCCATCTCATGGCGCATGTCGTGGCGCAAGATCTCCATATCTTCCCGATATTTCTTTTCTGCGTTCGTCTGCTCACGCATCGCACTCATCTGTAAGGCAAGTGTTTCGGCATTTTGCGTCTGCGCCGCTTTTTCGTGCGTGTTTATGATAGTAAAGCACAGCACAGCGATGCTCCAGAGGAGGAACAGCATCAGCACAAAATAAAGGGGGGCGCCGACATCCCGCCAGTCAATGGAAAGCACAAATAAAAATGAAAAAAATGCCCCGAATGAATACAACGCCCATGCCAGCGGCCGTCCATCCATAAACATACGCTCGAATATCCGCCGGCCAAACCGAAATACGAAGTACATGTATATGGCTAGGATGGTAAGAGAAGCTACGATGTAAAAGGTCAGCGCGTTTGGATCCGTGTAGCCCATGGTAATACCGAAAAGTGCGTCTAAAAGGTGAGTAGGCAATGCGGTCACTTGATACAACATAAAGAAGGCAAATACCTTATGAAACACCTGCCCTTTAAATAACCAAAGATTCACCGGCAAGAACAGCAGTCCGCAGTAACGCACGAGCGGCATGCCGATAATGCCCACGGCTATGGTAAGCGCATGTACCGCCAGAAAGCAGATCGCATAGATTACTAAGATAAAGGATATGCTGCGTTTAGGACGCAGGCACAGCAACATGGCCGTCAGATTGCAGGCCACTACGATCGGACCTATGGTAGGAATGGCACTGTCAAGAATCATCTGGTTTCCTCCTGGAAGAAATATGCTTTCCGGTATTCCTGGGGCGACATTTGATACTGGGCGCGGAATATCTTATAGAAATAACTGAAATTATGATATCCGACATCCAGACAGATATCGGTGACGGACAATCCTGTATGCTGAAGCATCCAAGCGGCCTGACCCAAGCGTTTTTCCTGGAGCAGCTCCGTATAGGTCCGGCCGGTGGCCGACTTGATGACCTGACTCAGCCATTTTACATCATAGGATATTGATGCCGCTAAAGCCGACACTTCGCCGTCCTGGTAGTGATTTTCAATATAGCGGAAAACGGTAAGAAGTAATTCCTGGGTGAAATGCTCTTGGCCGATTTCGGCTTTATCGGTCATATTTATAAGATGCATAAACCATAAGCCCATCGTAGTTTTATTAAGGGACTGCTGATTATTTTGTCCGTGAAGCAAAAGCCAGATCAGATTTTCGATCAGGTTCTGGATCGGCGGGATATCGGAAACTTTAAAATACAAGTAACGGATGTCGTGGGAACCGCTTTTCAGACATTCCGTCAAAAAGCGGCCAAGCAGGCTGCTGCCGCTCCCGATCATATCTAAGGAGCGGTCAAAAAACTCCGGCAGGATAATAAAGTTAACCGTCAGATCGTCGTACAGCGCCGGAAAAATCTCATGTCCGGCATGCTGGCTTAAAAATAGGATTTCCCCAGCCTGAAGCGTCAGCGCGGTTCCGTTGATGATGTGTCGTGTCTGGCCGGAACACATGTACACGACCTCTACGTAATTATGTGAATGTTCAGGGAAATGAATAAACCGCGTATGCGGACGAAGGGTAATCAGTTTGCCTTTTTCCAATAGACGGCGGCAGTCAATTACCATGTTGCGATTCATGTTATAAAGAGAGCTGTCAATGGTATGGCGGCCATCTAGGATTTCCTGTTCTTCCGGCGTAATCCGGCGTAATTCTTTAAGTATCTCTTCTTTCATCTTTTACCCATGTATCTTGCCGATAAGAGTCTGATTGCAGTATATTATATTTACATAGAAACTGCAAGCCTCTTTGCGAATCAGGTAAATAAAATAAATAAAATATAGGAACTAGGTTATATCATTTTCGGTTAAAAGGCAGTAAAATAAAGGGGAGATATTTATTACATGATATCCGTGGACGGGCAGCGGAAGAAACGACAAGGGATAGTATAGAATGGAGGGTGTGTGATGGCCCAATATTATTTGGCAGGCATCTTAAGCCTGAGGATAACGGCCATTACCATCCGACCGAAGTGGTGTCAGATAAGATTTCCTCGATGTTATTGTTCCATGATAAGCTGGCCCTCCATATCACCCGGCCGGTGCGCTGGGACAGTGACCATGTGGTGCTGCTGGATGACGAAACGAAGGAACTGGCCAAGGAAATCGTCCGGAGCGATGCGCTGGAGCGGGTGTTTATGGGACTGGACTTTTTTGACGCCAGCATCAACCGGATCGTAGCATGGACTGTCGGGATGCGCTGGCCGAGGTCAAGCGATATGAGGCGGAAGTGCTGGCACTCAGGCAATAGGTTTTGAGACCTTGCAAAGATTCAGAAAGAGGAGGAATAAGATGATGAATAAGATGATGAATGAAACCCTTAGAACGATTACCGAACGATATTCCTGCCGTGCTTATGACGGCCGGCTGCCGGAAAAAGAAAAGCTGGAGAGAATCGCCGTTGCTGCCGTCCAGTCGCCAAGTGCCATCAACCGCCAGCCGTGGCTGGTTAACATCATTACCGACAAAGACCTGATTGACGAGATGGATGCAGAGGGAATGCGGATACTGGCTCAGGCAGAGGATAAGGCGGTCTATGAGCGCTTTATGGAGCGCGGCGGCAGACTGTTCTATAATGCCCCCTGCATGTTCCTGGTTCTGAAACAGCCCGGAACGGACTTGGACTGCGGCATCGTATGTGAGAACATTGCACTGGCGGCCACAGCCTTGGGACTGGGCAACGTAATCTGCGGCATGGCAGCTATCCCCCTGAGCGGGGAAAATGCGGAGACATTTAAGCAGAAGAGCGGTTTTCCTGATGGATATGAGTTTGGAATGTCGGTTTTGGTAGGGAATGCCGTCGGCTCAGGAACGCCTCATGAGCCGGATATTTCTAAGATACATTGGATCGGGTGATATGCGACTACAGTAACTTTGGCATCCCCGCCGGAAGGTTTTGAAATCTGGCGGGGAACGAACCGGTAAATGGCCTAAATTTTAGCGATAACAGCTTACAGCGAAAATAATTCTTAGTAAGTTACTATTGATTTTTCTGAAGTATGTGATAAAATGTTTAGCAAGAGGAAATAAGGGGAATTATACAGAATCAGGAAGACAGGATAATCCACTTGAGTTGTTCAGCCCTCGGGTGGATTTTTGTTTATGTAATTATCCCATATCATCCGGTTAAAGAATCAGCTTCACGAGCAGCTCCATGCTGTTTATCCCAGCTACAGGAAATTCTTTTCGCTGATTGACAGTAAAACGCGAATATCAGGAAAGCCGCGATGCCATTACTAGGGGTCTTGTCCGTGATTTACAGCATTATCACAAACAATTAGAGGAAGTGGAAAAAGCGGTAAGCAGTCTGCTTCCATTTTTTGAATGTACCCTGACCACCATGCCGGGAATCGGAACGATCATGGCGGCGCAGTTATTATCAGAAATCGGCAATATCAATCATTTTCCTAACGCAAATAATCTCGCCCGGTTTGCGGGGATAGCGCCCATCACCTTTTCATCGTCAGGGAAAGGAAAAGATAAGAGCACCACCCAAGGAAACCGGAGATCAAAAGCGACCTTTTATTTTCTGGCGATTCAGATGATCCAAGTATCCACCCATGGGACACCGAGATGCCCTATCTTTTTAGACTGCTATAATAAGCGCGTAGAAGCCGGAAAAAGCAAGAAACAGGTACTCATCTGCAGTGCAAGGCGTCTTGTTAACATCGTATACGGGATGCTTAAGAATAAAACGGAATGGCATATGCCGGAGGAATATCAGGAACGGGCTGAAGAAGTGTAAATTCAAGCAATAACCCTATCATTACCCAAAAAGCAAAAGAAACATAGCGGTAAAACTTGTAATATGGTAAAATTTGAACATAGTGAGGGCTGAGAAAGAATACACAGCTTAAGCAGATTTTATATGAATTTGAGCAATCAATAACCGACTTATTAGATGCCGAAATTATAGGGATGATAGAGACATAATGAAGAAAGAAATTTTAGAAAAAGAGTTAGAGAGGAAAAAGATACCAAAAAATACGTATAATCTAAATGGTGGATTGCCGAATGAAGCCTTTTGTCTCAACTCTAATCAGGGGTTGTGGGAAGTTTATTACAGTGAGAGGGGAGTAAAATCTAGCTTAAAGATTTTTAAGACAGAAAGTGAAGCTTGTGATTATTTACTTCAAGCATTATTAAGAAATGTATAATGCCCCATCTTAACTGATCTATGTCAGTCAAGATGGTTAAGTGGTTGGTTACTGAACAGCGATATAGGAGCAGCAAATAGCGGTATAAATTTCCGACTTGAATAGCGAAAGCATGTCCTAGGCAGAAGCATGGTATTTTATATTCACATGGCAATATTATGCATAATGATAGTTCAAAGGTTATACTTTCTTTAAAAGATGGAGCGACTTTTGTATTTATGCGTCTCAGAAATATTTTTAGAAACCGCAAAATATATCTTTGTTTCTACAACACAAATCACATTACATGAAAATGTCGCCATGAATATTTAGTCTTGATATAATTCAATATTGCATGTAAAATTAAAAAGCTTTGACACTAATTTTTATGCTAACGCTAAGTTATTGTTAAGGAAATATTAAGCTTCGGTTGGATCAACTGAAAGGTTAGGCTGTTATGATTATCTTACAGCCAAGGATAAAGGAGCGGGAGGATAAATCATGAGTCAAACTATATTAATCGTGGATGATGAAAAGGAAATCCGCGAACTTTTACGGCTGTATATCGAAAAGGACGGCTATACTGTGTTACAAGCCGAAAACGGGTCAGCGGCTATTAAGCTGGTTGATTCCGCACAAATTGATTTGGCGGTCATTGACATTATGATGCCGGAATTAGACGGCTATCAGCTTATCAAGGCGCTACGGGAACGCGGTAATCTTCCCATCATCGTCGTGAGCGCGAAAATCCAGAATCATGAGAAGATCCTAGGACTTGACCTTGGCGCGGACGACTATGTGACCAAACCTTTTGATCCGTTGGAGGTCGTGGCGCGAATCAGGGCAAGACTTCGCCGTGCCAATTCCACGGATTCCGGATCGGTTCTGCTCAATGTAGGTATGCTGAACTTAGATCTATCTGCCTGTACCTTGTATAGCAGTAGCGAAAGCATACCGGTCACCGCTACGGAATTTAACCTGATGAAGCTGTTTATGCAAAACCCCGGCCGCGTGTTCACCAAGCAGCAGATTTATGAAGCCGCGTGGCAGGAAGATTCTATTGTGGACGATAATACCGTAATGGTTGCAATCAGCAAACTGCGTGGTAAACTGCCCAGTGATTGCGGAGCTTCAATCAAGACGGTGCGTGGTCTGGGTTACCGGCTGGAGGAACAGAAATGAAGCGGAAAGACGGCTTGCTAACATTCATTGTGCTCCGGTTCATTGCCTATTCTCTGGGGACAGAGCTTGTCATTTCAATATTGGAAGAAATATTCCGCATGTTTTTACCCGATATTGAGCAGATTCTTATATATGACAGCGTTCCCGATATAGCTTCCCGTATGGCACCGGCTGAAATCGTTTTGGTTATCCTATGGGGACTGGCAGAGCTTATCGTATACTGCGCAGGAGTGGTATTGTTCGCCCGTAGCGTACACCGCAGATTACAGGAACAGATTCGGGAAAATGAGGAGCAGCGCCTGCAGCTTTTTTCCAATATCGCCCATGACCTGAAAACACCTTTGACAACGATTTCAGGTTACGCGGGAGCACTCGCGGACGGAATCGTGGAGGATAGGGATAAACAGCGGGAATATCTCTTGACCATCAGAGAAAAATCCCGGCAGATGAACCAATTGACAGAGCAACTGCTCTCATATTCCAAACTGGGTGCAGCACAGTATCAGCCGGCTCTCGAGCTTGTGGATGTGGCCGAATTGCTCCGCGCGGCCTGCGCCTCCCTGTTTGGCGAAATGGAAAATAGACAAATAGAGTTAGATCTTAAGCTGCCGGATTCACCTGTGTTCTGTAAGGCTGATTCTCTGGAACTGGACCGCGCCATCGGCAATCTTCTGACAAACGCGATACACCATAATCCGGCGGGCACGCTATTGTCGGTTGCCTTGGCAGAAAAACCGGAACATATTTTAATACAGATTGCGGATAGCGGCACCCCTGTCCCGGAAACGATGAATATATTTGAGCCGTTTGTCTCCGGCAGCGATTCCAGAAGCAGCGGGCATGGAACCGGGCTTGGGCTTGCCATTGTCAAAAAAGCGGCGGAGCGGCATGGCGGCGTAGTTTTTCTCTCAGATGCCGCTGCACCATACACAAAAATGTTTGTCGTTAAGCTACCAAAAGCCAGAGAAGAATAAAAATGCAAACGAAATACAAGAGAGGAATTAACATACATGTACAGCAGATTGATTAAAAACGATATCCGGAAAACTAAACTGATCACCGCGGCCATCACTGTCTTTATCCTCGTTTCGGCCATGCTAGTTTCACTGGCCGCTATCTTGGCCGTCAACCTTTTCGGTGCGATTGACAATATGATGCTCACCGCAAGGACGGCGCATTTCACACGGATGCACGCAGGCAGCATTGATATGGCGCAGATATCGGAGTTTGCCGAAGATAATGCCAATGTCGAGAGCTGGCAGGTGCTGGAGTATCTGAATATAGAGGGCGCGCAGATTGTCATTGGGAACGAAAACCTGTCATGGAGCACACAGGATAACGGCTTTTCGACACAGAGCAGGGAGTTTGATTTTCTTCTGGACTTGGCGGGTAACGTTATTGTGCCGCAGGACGGTGAAGTCTGGATCCCCCTCTATTATATGAAAACGGGGAGCGCAAAGGTCGGCGATGAGGTTGCGGTTCACGGTGTCAGGCTGACCGTCGCGGGATTTTTGCGGGACAGTATGATGAATCCGGCCATGGCAAGCTCCAAACGCTTTCTTGTGAGCGAAAATGATTTTGAGCTGCTGCGGGATCGGGGGATCATGGAGTATCTGATCGAGTTCCGCCTGTTCGACCCAGCGGCCTCCACCACCTTTGAATCGGGCTATATCGCGGCGGATATGCCCGCCAACGGACCGTTAGCCATCACCGTTTTGCTGGTCAGGTTGATGAATGGAATTGAAGACGGAATGATGATTGCCGTGCTAGGGCTAATCAGCACCCTCGTCGTCATCGTTGCTTTCCTATGCATACGTTTCACACTGCTGGCCAAAATAGAGGAGGATTACCGTGAAATCGGTGTACTGAAAGCGGTCGGGCTGCGGGTGTCGGATATCAAACGGTTATATACGGTGAAATACGGCGCGATTGCCGCTGTTGCCTCCGTGCTGGGATTTCTGCTCTCGCTTGCGGCACAGGAACCTTTTATGGCAAATATCCGGCTTTATCTTGGGGTAAGCGGCCGTGAGGTTTTCGGAGTATTGGCCGGGTTTGTGGGCGCAGCGGTAATTTTCCTGATTGTCATGCTATATGTCTCCGGAGTATTACAACGATTCCGCAAAATCTCTGCAGCGCAGGCGGTTCGCCGCGGTGCTCCGCAGGAGAAAACCAGAGCAGCGAGAGGTCTTAGCATGAACGGCCGGATTTTATCTACTAATGCTTTTCTAGCGATTAAGGATGTGCTGACCCGAAAAAAACTGTATATTATTATGTTTTTGGTGATTGTCATTTCCTCATTTATAATGATGGTACCGCAGAATATCAAGAATACCATATCTTCCCCCGACTTTTTTACTAACATGGGCATCGGTAGGTCAGATTTCTTCTTTACCGTCACAAACGCGCAGACGCAAGATGTGTTAGGCCTCTCAGCTGAGATTGCGAAGCAGGTTTCTCAGGATGAAAGCGTGTTGAAATATGCATGGCTGACTACGCAGCTGTTTGAGATGCCTCCGGTAGACGGCGCGATCGAACGGATGCAGGTGACGCTGGGCGACCATGGTGTGTTCCCCGTTACCTACACACACGGCGCGGGGCCGAAAACTGTGGATGAAATCGCAATTTCCAATCTATACGCCGATGATTTTGGCAAATCTGTCGGTGACGAGATTGTCTTGATGGTTGACGGCGCAGAAAAGCAATTGACAGTATGTGGCATATACACGGACATCACCAATGCCGGAAAGACCGCCAAAGCCATTTTTCAGGCACACGGCGTAGATATCTTAAGCAGCTCGGTATGGGTAGCTTTGGACAATCCTGCTATGACCGCGATAAAGGTAACGGATTACCAAGCCAAATTTCCCGCTGCCCGTGTCATCGGAGTCAATGAAACGGCTGCCCAGATGTTCGAGAATGTCGCGTCCGCAATCGGTCAGGCGTCCCTTGCTGCTATTGTGATTGCCGCGCTGCTCACTGTGCTGGTCACGATATTGTTCCTCAAAATGCTGATAGCGAAGGACAGATATCCCATCGCGGTCTTGAAATCTATGGGCTTTACCACAAGGAGCATCGGCCGGCAATATATGTTGCGTTCCGCCATAGTCTTTGTTTTGGGCGTTGTGATCGGCACGGTTCTGGCAAATACGCTTGGCGAGTATGCGGGGATAGCCCTGATGTCATCCTTCGGCGCATCCACATTTCCCTTTGAGATAAACCCACTTTTCGCTTATGTGTTCTCTCCGCTGCTCTTGGCCTTATGTGTCTTTATCGCCACATTACCGGGTCTGGCAGACATCCAGCGGGTGAAAATTTTTAACCATATTAAGGAGGCTTAACATAATGAATAAGATAATTACAGGTAAAAATATCGTAAAAATCTTCGGTCACGGCAGTGAGCAGACGAAAGTATTAAACGGAGTAAATGCTGAAGTTGAAAAGGGCGAGTTTGTCGCTGTGATGGGGCCGTCCGGTTCCGGCAAGTCCACGCTGCTGTTTGTGCTTTCCGGCATGGACGATATCACGGGCGGATCGGTGCGCTTTGGTGATACCGAGCTTTCGCAGCTCAAAGAAAATGAGCTTGCGGATGTTCGCCGCAAAAAGATGGGCTTCATCTTTCAGCAGCCGACGATGCTAAAAAATCTAGATATTCTGGACAATATCATTCTCCCTGCTGCACAAGACGGTAAGAAGGACTTCGCTCAATTGACGCAAAGAGCTAAAAAACTTATGAAGAAGACCGGAATAGCCGGACTTGAAAAACGGGATATCACCGAGGTATCAGGCGGTCAGCTCCAGCGGGCCGGCATATGCCGCGCCCTCATGAACGAGCCGGAGATCCTCTTTGCCGACGAACCCACCGGCGCCCTCAACTCGAAATCATCAGAGGAAATCATGGAGATGCTGGTTGACATCAACCAAGAAGGCACCGCGATTCTGCTCGTAACTCATGACTCTAAGGTTGCCGCCCGGGCTGACAGAGTCCTCTTCACAAAAGACGGTGACATCGTGTCGGAATTAAAACTCCAAAAATTTAGCGGCGATAAGATAGAGTCGCGTACAGAAAAAGTACTGGCGCAGATGGCCGCTGTAGGGATATAGCGAAAATCAGATGGTATAACTTTTTGGTCTGCGTCCCGACATCAAAACATTGCGAGCCATAATCTCATGTGCTACAATTAGAAAGTAAGTTGCCGTGTCTGGCGGACGAATTAAAACAGCCCGTCGATGGTCGGTTATGGGCAAAGTTTTGGAAAGGAATGTCGTGGCAACGGCAAGTTTTATCTTATGAGAACAGGGTTTGCTGTATGGAGCAGTATATTAATAGCTTTCTTAATAATAAGTGTGGGAATTGTTGGCTATATAGTCTATGGGGAAGTGCGGCAGCAGCAGACGGCGGCCGCCAATCCGCTGATGGATGCCGACTTTAAACAGCAGGATGTAACAGATGAAAACGGCGCGGTATCCGGCCAGCGTGGCTACATAGAGATACCGTCAGACAAACTGACCATTTCTGTCGGCCAGCTAAAGGAATTTGCGGATAAATATGTTAAGGACAGCAGTCTTATGTGGGTGTCGATCATTACCCCGGATGGTGCCGGCTTTTATTTTCCGGAAGCGAATTATGAATATGCTGAGTACGGATCCCTTACCGCCGACGGCAAGACCTTGGCTCTGTATACTACGTTTACCCTTCGTAACGGTACCTACGAATATCAGAACACCGGCGATATGAGGGCGCCGCTGATGAACGAGGCACAAAGGGGAGCTTATATCAAGGGAAATATGATCGACAATAATACTTATGAAAATGACTGGATGGGAATACGTTTTACCGCGCCGGATGGATTTAGACTGCTGACAGAAGAGGAACTGGAGGCATATAGTGAGGATGTAGAGGCCAGAGCTGCCGAAGATAATACAGCAGCCGAAGAGGACTCAGCCGCCCTCGGTGTGGAAAATACGGATGTATTGACTGATGAAGAGGTTGAAATGTTTTGCGCTTCTACTACCTCAATATCCTATGTTATCATATCGGCTGGACAGTTATTGGATCCTTCTATTACAAGGGATCAATATATTGAAGTATTAAAACAGGATTTTCAAGAGACATTAAACGCTGAAATGAATCCATCTGTGGAAGACATAGTTATTGCCGGCCATGAATTTACAAAATTACAAGGTACTGCTACAATTGACGTAGACGGTAATGAAATAATACAATATTGCGACTTATATTGCACTCGGGTAGACGACATAATCTACGAAATCTTAGTAGGAGATGATGAAGAATCATCAGAAGCAGCCGGTTTAATAAATTCTTTTGAAATTAAAGATTAATGGTAATTGCAATTACAATCACCTATGGTATAATAATTAAAAGCTTAAGCACTTGCATACAACAAAAAGAAGCAAGTAACAACATAAAAGGAGGAGCGGGAAATGATCTATAACGACTTTGGTGATATAAAACTATCGGCGCTGGGTCTGGGGACCATGCGCCTGCCGACGGTTGGAGGTGAATGGGATGCCCCTATTGACGAGGCCGAAGTGGGAAAAATGGTAGATTATGCCATTGCGCAAGGCGTCAACTATTTTGACACGGCGTGGGGTTATCACAGCGGGCAGTCGGAGGTCGTCATCGGCCGTGCGCTGGCAAAGCATCCGCGGGACACATGGTATCTTGCGAATAAGTTTCCCGGCTATGATCTTGCTAATTTTGGCAAGGCCGAGCCTATCTTTGAAGAACAGCTGAAACGCTGCGGGGTAGAATACTTTGATTTTTACCTGTTTCACAATGTCTGTGAAATGAACATTGAGTCATACATGGATGAAGAGACATACGGTACATATGAATATCTGGTAAAACAGCATGAGGCAGGTAGGATTAAGCACTTGGGCTTTTCTGCCCACGGAAGCTATGATGTGATGAAGCGGTTTCTTGATGCCTATGGTGAAAAGCTGGAGTTCGGCCAGATTCAGCTGAATTACTTGGATTGGACGTTCCAGAAGGCAAAAGACAAGATCGAATTGCTGGACGAATATCATCTTCCCGTGTGGGTGATGGAACCGATGCGCGGCGGGCAGCTTGCGGCTTTGCCCGACGAAGATGCCGCGATACTCAAGGCGCTGCGTCCGGATGAAACGGTTCCCGCCTGGGCGCTGCGTTTCCAGCAGTCCCTCCCCGGCGTTACCCTGTCCCTGTCCGGCGCTTCCAGTTATGAGCAAATAAGGGAAAACATCACGTCTTATAAAGAAAGAAAACCGCTCAATAAGGCAGAAATGGACGCCTTGCAAGGCATCGCCGATAGGATAATGAAAAGGACGGCACTGCCATGTACCGCCTGTCGCTACTGTGCCGACCATTGCCCGCAAGGGCTGGATATTCCTATGCTGATCGGTCTGTATAACGAGCATTGCTCCACAGTATCCGGCTTCATCGCGCCGATGGCGGTCGCGGCACTGCCGGAGGGGAAGCGTCCCGGAGCATGTGCTGCCTGCAAGAGCTGCGAAGCCGTGTGCCCACAGCAGATCAGGATATCGGAAGCGATGGCTGACTTTGTGACAAAGCTGAACTAATCAGCCGCCATTATTATTTCGGCTGTTAAAACTTAAGGGGATTCTCCATAATAGGGCTGAATGCTATAATACACCTTGGTATTTATCGCCATGCACCGCACGGCCCACAGCTGCGTATCCCGGTTTTCATAGGTGATTGGTTCACTTGAGCGATAGATATCCGGCATATAGCCAGCCCTAGCCCTGACTAATTCGAAAACGACATTATCTGCATCATAGCCTTTCCATTCCAAAAACTGACAGATTCTGTCCGGTGCCGGATCGGGTCTTGCCATTTCTGCCATAATGATTAAAGTAAATAAGAAAAAAAAGCACAAAACCGACATTAATGGAATTAAATGAAATCTTTCGATTAGCGGAGTCTTTAAATAAATACTACCTTTCCCATCAAAATTCTTAACCATAATTCCCCCTTTACAAATATCTGGACGGCATGTTATTTTGTTATATTATAGTTGAAATTCCCCATACTGACCGTTCCTATCCCTAAAAACACATTTATATGCCCTTATTTGCAGTACGCCTATTTTTTAACTAATCATATGCTTGAACGTTCTTTTTCTTATGGAATATTTTGCCCATGATCAGCAGCAGGCTGACCATGGCAAAGCTTGCGGCGATAACCCGGCACATCATGTCCCATCCTAACAGGAAACAGGCCGCCATTACAATGGCTTCAATAATCCAGTTTCTTCTGGCTATGCCTCCGTATTTTATGTGTTCCTCAGCGGTCATCGGTTTATTTTCCGCCTCCAGAGGTGCAATAAAAAACATGCAGAATACTGCAATCAGGACTATGATAAGATAGGCCAGCCAAGTAAACGGCAGATATTTGATGCCGGCCATGATCCCAAACTGAAATAACGAAGTGATAAAGTAGCACTGAAGCTGAGTTTTGGCATGAAATCCGCCGGCGTAGATCCTGACCGGTGTAAACATGATCAAGTAAGCTACGGTCTGCCAGACCATATTTAAAATGGCACCGATCAGGATAGCGGTGAGCCAGTTGATCACCATGATAACACCCTGAACCATGCCATATTCATATAACTCACGATCCTCTTCAATAATTACATCCTGCACAATCATCTTGTCAGTTATTTTTTGCGCTGCTTTTGTTAACATTTATCCCGCCTTCCCCCTTAATGGTAATAAACATTGCTTTTCTTATTGGCCATTTTGGTAATATAAAATCACTGTTAATAAACGTTTTAATTAATTATACATTAAAACTAAAATATTAACAGTAGTTTTTATAAATTAATTCCATTTTATGCCAAATAATATCCGCATCGACAAGATTTGCGATATATCTATTTAAAATGCTCAGTCAAAGCGGCAACAATGGATTCCATATTTATGCGGATACCAATATTTTGAAAGGCCCAGAAGACCGCGCCGGCTACAGGAACGGTATCAAGTCTTAAAAACCTCAGATCACGGTTACCTAAGCGGTTCTGAACCAAGTCTTCTATCAAGTCAGGCAAGATGCGGATTTTTTCTTTTACAAAAACCGAACCGGCCAAAGTCACATATATAGCCTTGTCTTCTGGAAAATCCAGTTCATTTACAAGATGTGTGATGCCGCCGGCATAATGTTTTGCTGATTTTTTCAAAATATTCGTGGCCACGGTATCCCCCATGCCGGCAGCTTCAAAGGCCAGTGGGTTTAGATAATTGACAATAACTTCGTCATCTTCGATCCAGTTGGTTATGGATTCGATATAGTCCTTTTTATCGCTTATTCCGAGTTTGTCAAAAACCATCCTGCTTAACAAGGTGGTCTGCTCACTTTTGAACAGTTCACCGTATATCGCCCCAAGGACTTGCCTACCATACCATGCACTGCCGCCACAGTCATTGGAGATATGCCCGACGCCGCCTATTTGAAGATGGACGCCGCTGTGGTCAACCGCCGCCATGGTGGAACCGGTACCATTAATGGCGCAGATGCCGATGCCTTCGGGACAACCGGCCGCAACGCCAAGATAAGCATCGTTGCATAAGGTGAACTGGTTCAGGCCGATTTCCCGAAGCATCCCCGAGATTATCTTATGCTGTCGGCGCGTATCCACCCCAGCCAATCCGAAGACGCCATAATGTATATCGCCGACATTAGCCCCAGCGTTATCCAGGGCTTCCATAATATAACCGGCCAGTACTTTCTCCAGTTCTTCAAAAGAGCCCTCCATGTTTTCATGGTTCAGCGGGCCGCGAACGGAGATACCGACGCATTTACCGCGTAAGTCAAACAGCCCCAGATGGCTTTTCGTGCCGCCGCCGTCTATGCCGATTATCAGTTTACCAGCACTGTCTGTATTATTAATCTCTGCAATAGAACTATTCATAAGAAAAACCTCGGTAAATATTCTTTATTTGCTTCCAGCATCTCATCTAGCATCGGTTTTGCCTTAGCGTAATCGCCAATCAGCGGATGCACCATCAGGGCTGCCAGGGCTGCATCTTTGTCTCCGTTTATGGCTGCTTCGACAGTGAGCTTTTCATAAGCCTTAACCGCCTGCATCAAACCGCTCACATAGTTATTATATACCGTTACCGGCAACGGCCTGATTCCTTTCTTATCCACCCGGCATTTCACCTCAACCACGTCATCATCATCCATAAACGGAACCGCGCCGTCATTTTTGGCAGCCACAACATGTATATCGCCTTTATCATTGGCAATCGAATCCGCCACAGACACAGCGGCCGTGGAATAAAGTGATCCACCGCGTTTTTCCAGTTCCACAGGCTTGTCAGTCAGATAAAGATCGGCATATTGCTCAAGCAGTTTTTTCTCCAAGTCAAGACAGATTTCACCACGGGTCAGCTCCGCTTGCAGGCATTTTTGAAGCTGTTTTTCCCGCGCGTAGTAATAACTCAAATAGGAAGACGGGATATAAGGAACCGCCCGTAGCAATGCCGGATCGTATTCGATTTCAGGCACATTTTTCATAGCTGCTCCCGCCTTGCCGGACAAGGCAGCTACCAGATTCTCGGTCTCCCCGTGCTTAATGACGGAAGTTACCCAGCTTAAGTGGTTTAAGCCGACATATTCATAATCAAATTCCTTGGTTCCGATCGTATCTTCTATTTCTTTCACCATATTGATGGCACAGTTACATAGGCCGATCATATTGACATCAGTATGAGTCAGCACAGCCTGGGCAATAATTCCGGAAGGGTTGGAAAAATTAATCAGCCAAGCGTCATCGGCAGCAAACTTCTTTATCCGTTCCGCCACGTCCATAATCACCGGTACGGTTCGCAACGCTTTCATAAAACCGCCCGCTCCGGTGGTCTCCTGTCCTAGGCAGCCGTATTTAAGCGGTATTTTTTCATCACTGATTCGTGCCGCCATCTTGCCGACACGAACCTGCCCGAATACAAAGGAAGCCTCGTCAATGGCCTCATTCAAATCTGTCGTCATGATAAAATTTCCCCTGAAGCCGCCGGCCGTCAGCTGTCGTTTGGCTAGATTACCGACGGTTTCCAGACGCTTTTCGTCAATATCCATCAAGGCAAAGCTGTTAAAAGGCAGTTCTTCCTGTCTGGTTATGAATCCTTCGATCAGTTCCGGCGTATAAGTGCTGCCGGCACCGATAATCGTTGCTTTTAGTGTTGACATGGTATACCTCCTTGGTTGTTAAGAGTCGTATGTGCTAAAGGTGATGGCTTATGCAGTCATGTGATGCGGGCAAGGGTGGTGGCTTATGCAGTCATCGCCTTTATCGGCCCCTATGACGATGACCGTCTAACGATAACCTCCTAACTACAGATTTCTTACGGCTGCCACCAGTTCCCGCTCGCGATCAACATAACCAAAAACTGTATATAATCACCGTATGTATCGCCATCATAAGTGGCAATCCCTACCGCAAACGGCTGCCAGTTATCATCGCCGACATCTTTCCATGTCGTCCAGCCGGTATAAAATCCGTCAACCTGTCCTTGATCCTGGGCTCCCGCGGCGGTCACGAGAAAGGGAGCGGCAAACAGATCCGGCTCGGTCCAGTTGAAAAGATCAGATTCGCCACCGCCGGTGCCGTCCAGCTCCACCGGGCCAAGGTTTTCGATTCCTTTGCTGTCAGCAAAACCGCTCAACGGTTCTATGACGTCGCTGTATAAGGAAAAGTCGGCATTGCTGTAATCACCGAACAGGAGGTAGTCGGTGCCTAGCCGCCAGGGGACGCGGCAGGCGTTATAGGCAAAGGTATTGTCGCTGCCTTCCAGCAGATCGGCCGGGGCGGCTTCCCATTGGCCGTCAACATTCCTGACCGCAAAGTCGGGGAGTAGTCCGTATGTGTGGCCGGCAGCGGTTTCGCTGGCAATAATATCGCTGATCACATCATAGGTGGCGGCAATGACGGCCTGCCAGTCGTGATCCGGATCGGCGTCCTTAAAGGCTTTTAAGTGAGTAAGGATGAAGTCTGATGGACGGGTAGCGCCTTGAAGCGCCGGATTATCGGATGCTTTTGCCCAGTCGCCCAGCAATAAAGTATGATAAGTATCGTGTACACAATAGGTCCATAGGTCATCCAGCATGTCGAGGGCGATCTGACGGTAATTATATCTTCCGTCGCTGCCCCATTGTTTGTCGGCCAGCAGGAGGGAAAAGATGATATCCATATCACCGTCCGTGGCACTGTCGCCGTCGGAAGGCTGGGTAAAGGGTGCTTTTTTTACGCCGTTTTCTTCTGCATATCCGTAAGGCTTGGCGGAATCATCCATGTAGCCGTTGAGTTCCCAGGTAAAAAGACGGTTTCCGGTTACACTGGGATAAGCTTGTACAGCACGCAGCATTGCATCATAATAATCCTTTAGACTGGTACTGCCGAATATCCATTCGTTAGCCGGCAGGTTTAGTTGTGTTTCACTTCCGGCCATATAGACCATCATCAGCATGCCGTAGCCCTGTGACTCGGAAACATTTATGTGACACCATTCGATGTCTCCCTGTGACAGTTCGTATCCTAGGGAATGGCGGATAACCATCCGGAAATCTTCTTTAGTCTGTGAACTGTTGGCATCTACGATTAGATCGTTTAGTAGAAATTGTTTGAACATATCAAGAATCAAGGTGTCTGTCTCTTGGGCAGTCTGGTTTTGCGGCTTTAGTGGCTGGACCGCATACTGCTGCAAGGCATCATGCTGGGGAAAAGGTAACCGTGCTGCGGCGGCCGTAGCGTTAGTAGTCACATTTCTCCATATGAGAAAGGCAATTATACCAAATAATAATAAGCATATGATAATAATAATACCTCGGTTTGCCTGTATTGCTTTCATTCTTGCAATTCCTCCTTTTTCTCTTCTGTACTGTCCAGAGCCAACAATGTTTCCAGACGCATATCGGTTACTTTGCGGGTGCCGCCAATCAGTGCGGGGCTGGTGACGCTCTGATGCCGCACGGTTATGCCGAAAGGTGACAGACGGCCTGCCTTACTCCTTACCGTTTCGAAAAATTCTTCGCCCAGCAAGTCAACAGTCAGCCCGCCCAATACAAAATCAGAAATATTAACCATGGCAGCACATGTGACGATGATGTTTGCTATCACATCGGAAATCGTGTCTATCATGACGGCCCGCGCTTCCGGTATCATTTCCGATATCCCGAACCTTCTGTCAAAACCAAAACGTTTTTTAAGGGCTTCTAATCCGATCATTTCTTCAATGCTGCGCGACAGATGTGGCGACATTTCGCCTCCGTAGGGCATTAGGCCGATTTCTCCTGCTGTAAATGAAGGACCGCGCCGCAGCTTGCCTTCCAGTACCAGTCCCATGCCGACATTGGAGCCGATAGAAATAAACGCCATATCCGCAACTTTTATGCTGTGAAACTCTCCGTAAACAGCAGCGTTCACGTCGTTTTCAATATATACCGGCGCTCCGATCCTAGCACCGGCTTCCGCGAGCAAGTTTTCAATCTGGTAAGAGGTGTTCAGGGCAAAGCTGGGAGCAAACGATATCTCCTGATGTATGTCATCCACGACGCCGGGCAGACATAGCCCCATCCCCAGTAGCCGGTTCACCGGCCTTCCTCTCTCCGCTAGGTCATTGATCAGCCGTTCGGCAATTTCGCAAGGCTGATCAACCAAGAGATCATGAATGCCGCCCCGGACTTCAGCGGTTTCTTCTGCCAGCAGTTCACACGCCAGATTCAGTATGCCCACACTGATGATACTTCCTTCATGAAGTACCGCGATAATATGTGCCGTCTCCGGATTAAAGGCATATACCTGCGGTTTGCGCCCTACTTGCCCGGCACTTTCTTCACCCATCCATTCCGCTAATCCAAAATCAGTAAAATACTGCATAATTTTCATTGCTGTCTGCAAACTGACGTTCAATTCCTTGGCGATCTCTACCCGGGAAATCTTCCGCTGTGCAGCTAACAGTTCAAAGGCTTTTTGACGGTGGCTTTTTTTTACGGCAGAAACAGGATTATTCATATTAGTAACCTCCCATAGTAATCGATAATTATTAAAATAATAATTTTAATTATTAATTAATAATTGCTCCATATTTAGTCTTTATAATTCCTGTTCCTATTATATAGTATAAAATACATATTTTGTATTAAAATTTTTATACTATACATTTTTATACTGTATACGTTTGATATGTTTGCGTTTGATATGTTTATGTTTAATATAAATGTTATCGTATTTTACTGGTAATTTTTTGACGAGATATTTCTTATAAAATTATTATTT
>DBDJ01000063.1:87373-87645 GCA_002293525.1 Lachnospiraceae bacterium UBA935 | reverse complement strand
GCCGCCATATTGGGATTGCGCATCACGGCGGTTTTCTGCAGCTCTTTAATCATCGCTTCGTCTTCTTCGGAAGCCTTCATGGCATTGACGCCGAAGGATACGATTGATATTCCTCTCAGGTTCGACCATTTGGAGGACAGGACATCATTCAGTGCATCCGCGAGCTCCATGGTATGGGCCGGGACGGCACTGTAACGGATGCCCATCGCCGAGATCCGGGCAAAAGCTGGCTGCAGTGCGGTCATCAGTTCCGTCTTCAGCTGGCTGTCCAG
>DBDJ01000063.1:0-87327 GCA_002293525.1 Lachnospiraceae bacterium UBA935 | reverse complement strand
TCCCCGTTGCACCGGATGGAAATATCAATGTCCAAGCCGATGTTATGATCTACTACCCGGAAAGGAACCGGATTGGCGGTGCCGTATTTATTGCCGATGATCTCCTTGGTATTGAAATAATAGACACGTTGATCCTTGGCCGTATCTCCGCCAAAGGTAAACCGCTTGACCAGCGTACCGGCGGTACGTTTCACGTTTTCACCCAGATTGCCATAAAGGAGACTGGGTTCAGAAGCAGTATCATATGTAAACTCGCCGGCCTCCGCGCAAAATTCCACTATTTTACCCTGATCCACGATCATCATGCACTGACCTTCGTTCACGGCTACGATGGAGCCGTTACTGATAATATTGTCCTCAGCCTTATAATTACTGCTTCTTTTATCACTGGTGCGCTTCCGTCCTTTTGTTACCAGAACATCGGCCTCCAGGGAATCACAGTAAAAATACTCCCGCCACTGATCCGCTACGACGCCGCCGATCGTGTCCTTGATCGCTTTTATCAAGCCCATTTTGTTTTCCTCCTGTTATCAGTTATCGTAATAATTTCGATATTTTCATTATAGCGGTTTTATAGGTAAATGTCCACAAATGACCGAATTATTTTCGATACGAGCTGTTTTCACTGGTTTTGCATGCCATCTGCTTAATACCGTCTGGTAAGTTTGCTGTAACAAAGAGGAGGATGGCTTTTTAGGGAAATACTGGGATTCTTTGACCACGGTCCCGGCGTCGGAAATTATGCCAGAGGACCAGCTGTCGCTGCTTCGGCAAACTCCGTTGTCACCAGTTCTTCATATGGCACTCTCTGGGGGAGGGTACCGGCTTCTTCAAGGAGATTCTGCAGCAGCGTAAAGGAAGCCTGACTGAAAATCAGATCCTCCTTCCAGGTTCCCTGCTCATAGTAACGGGAAATAATCAGAGTCAGGGTCTCCTGTTCCAGTTCGGGGAACTGGCTGCCGACCGTCTCGGCGATTTCCTCGGGGCTGTGTGCATGGACATAGTCGAGGCCTCTTTGCACTGCGGTTGTAAAACCTTGGATAATATCCGGATGCATCGTGATATAGCTGTTTCTGGCACAGAATGCCGTGTAGGGGACATAGCCCGACTCTTCTCCCAGGGAAGCGACCACATAGCCGGCTCCCTGTTGCTCCAGCAAGGTCGCCTGCGGTTCAAGCTCTATCGTAAAGTCCCCCTGTCCGGATGCAAAAGCCGCCGCCGTGGAACCGAACTCATGATCCTGGGTAATCGTCAGATCAGCCAGCGGATCAAGCCCGTTTTTCTTCAGGATAAACTCCAGGACTACCTGCGGCATCTCGCCGGCCCGGCCGCCCAGCACTTGTCTGCCGGCCAGCATATCCCATGTGAAACTGCCAAACGAAGAGCCTGCGTCGGCAGCTTTTCCCTTGACGGGATCCGACACCGCACCGGCTATGGGCCTTCTGGATACCAGGAAATCGCCGGCCCGCTGGGTGAGCTGCGCAAAGTTCACTGCCGCATCCTCGGTTCCGTCAATATATGTATATAGGGAAGCCTCGCTGCTCAGGAAACCGATATTTGCCGCACCCGACAGTACCGCGTCCATCGTCTGAGCGGCTCCGTTTCCCGCCGTCAGGATCAGGTCGATGCCTTCCTCCGCAAAATAACCCTCTTCAATCGCCACATACAAGGGGGCAAAAAAAAGCGAATGCGCAGCTTCATGCACAGTGACCGAGACCCCACCGCTCACCGCCTTTCCAGCCGCGTTTTGGCAACCGGAACTCGCTCCGGCAATCAGAATCGTCGCCAGCAGCAGCCCGGTCATTTTAAGTATGCGCTTCTTTTTCATAGATTCTCCAATATTGTTGACTTGTTTCAGTTTATGCAATATCGGATTATTATAGTCTTGAAGACAGGACGTTTCATTGGCACTTGGACATAGGATAGGCTGTTCTTGGATGCGCTGTTCTGGGTTACACTGTCTTGGATGCACTGTTCTGGGTTACACTGTCTTGGATGCACTGTTCTGGGATGCTGATCCGTTGCTGTCTGCCGGCTGGCACCCCAGGATGTCTTCTACCAGGGCCAGCTGCTCGCGGATCTTCAGATGCTGCGGGCATTTGGTCTCGCACAGGCCGCAGTCCTGGCAGTCTTTGAAGGTTTTCCCCTCCGGCTTGGAGCGGTAGGAACGGTATCCGTTCAGGGCATGATCTTTTAAGCCATAGACATTATAGTAGGTGTAAAGGCTGAAAACATGCGGGATATCGATACCCGCCGGGCAGGGCTGGCAGTACTTGCAGCCGGTGCAGTACAGCTCGTTGAACTTCGTGAGCTGTTCCATCGCTTCGCCTAGCTGGCGCCATTCCGCTTCGCTCATGGCCCTATCATCGGAAGCAATCGCGGCGTTCTGTTCTACCATCGCCTTGGTCTGCATCCCCGACAGGGCGCAGCTTAGGTTCGGATTGCCGAGGACAAATTTAAAGGCCAGCTCATAAGTCGCAATCGTCGGCTTGCCGGTCAGCTTGGTATAGAGATCCGTAGGCGCGGAAAGCCGGCCGCCGCCCACCGGGCCCATGGCTACGGTTCCCAGGCCATTTTCATGCGCATAGGCCAGCATCTCTTCATTGTTTCGGTCTAACAGATTGTACTGCACCAGCATGCTGTCCATGGGAATGCCATGGGCTGCCGAGGTGTCAATGATATGTTTAATCACAGACGGGTCATCGTGGAAAGAAAAAGAAATATGCCGGATCAGGCCTTCTTCCCTTGCCTTGGCGGCTTCTTGAAGTAAGTCCATCTTCATGATCTTGCCGTCAAAGGAAGCCTTGTCAATGCCCCAGAAATGATAGAAGTCAATATAATCCGTATCCATCTTCGTAAGGCTCGCTTCAAGGGTCCGGCGATAATCTCTCGGCTCCTTGACCAGCTCCAGCGGCAGTTTGGTAGACAGCAGGATCTTATCCCTGAATCCCTTAACGGCTTTTCCGAGGGCCAGCTCGCTGTTTTTGTTGCAATAGAAGGGTGCCGAGTCAAAATAGTTAACCCCCAGCTCATATGCCCGTCCGATCATCTCTTTTGTTTTTTCGTCATCTACATACCAGCTGCCGTTTTCTTCATACTCCGGCAAGCGCATGCATCCGAACCCCAGCGCCGATACCTTTTTCCCTGTTTTGCCAAATTCTCTGTACTGCATTGCTGTTACCTCCTCATTATTCAAAATGGGTTTTGGGACGTTACCTATAGTATAACTCTGCCGGTACGGTAACAGCAAGTGTTTTCATCTTTTTTCCATCCAGAAAAAACCGCCGCCAAGCGGTGTGTCTTCCAAATAACCGCCTTTTCCCCACAATGCGCTACAAGCATCGGTGACTTCCGCCTTGGTTCCCAGAAACTGGTTGGGGCATATGATTTTATCGCCGTTCGCCCCGCCCAGAAGATAGGCGGCCAGCATATACTGTTCATTATACCAGCGTCTTTGCCGGGTTATCCATTTCTCCGGATAGTCGTACGGCAGGAATATGTCATGCATCGTATAAAGCAGGCCGGCCGGCAGGACCGGAACGATTTCCGTGAAATACACGGTGACGTCCGAGTTCGGGAAAGTGCGGTGGGAGCCATCCAGCAAGAAGACATCCTCGTCGGTTAAGGTGGCAAAAAAACTGATATCCATATCTACCAGGGACTTACGGTATACCTTGTCGCACAAGGCGTCGATTTCCGCACGCGGGCTGGGGTCGATGGATATGACTTTAGTGCGCAGGTTATTGTCACGGATGGACTGTACCGCAAACAGCGTGGTATTTCCCGACCCGACTTCGACATAATAACGGGGGTTGCGGACGGCAAGAAAGCCGTAAATGCTAAGCGCGTCAAAAGGAGTGATATAGTTGTTTTTCCATTTCGGCGTGGTAATGTCATTTTGATTGAGCGGGATCTTTTGATAGGCTTCAGTATGGGCGCAGAACTTTTTCAAGAGCGCCAGGGTTTCTCCTTTCTTGTCATTCCACCAGTCGTTCATCATGTCCGCGATCCTGGATTCACTGAGCGATGCCCGGAAGCGTGGAATATATTCGTAGTCGCTGATATATACATAGCGGTCGGCATCACATGGCTTTTCTATGTCCGGCAGGGACGTAATTTTTCTGTTGGCGATTTTACCTTGGGGAATATTGCCGTCTACCAGTGACTGGTAGATCTCATCGATGTATTTGTGCGACGCAATCACTATTTTATCGTAGTCACAGTTTGCGATCTCTTCCTGGGCAATGACTTCGATGTTGTTTACCTGCTTGATTCCCTTGTAATTGATATCTGCAAAACAAATGCATTGGCAATAATTCAGTTCTTCGATCTGAGCCAGAAACTGTTTTCCTATATAGCCTGCTCCAAAGATAATTATTTTTGAATTCTTTTCAACAGCATCAAATGGAAATAAATGTCTCATGTCGTTATCCTCCGTGTTATTATAACCTCCTTAAAATGATATGATTCTTGTGGGACGGGGAAATCATTAGCCCTTATAATTATATCATATGTTTGATTTTATTTCTACAAAATATTGTTTGATCAAATTATTTGATTATTTTGTCTTGTTTGAGATCGGTTCGTTCAAACAACGCTTTGCAAGAAAACAGCGGCAGGTTGTTCCTTATTCAGGTAACAGCTGCCGCCGCGGGAGTTTTTCGGTATGAGTATTGTTGTTAATGGTATATTTAAGAGTATTTGCTGGAATGTTCAAATGGAATGTTTGATAAAAGTAACTACAGCCACAGATATCCCTGATATCCATATGTGTCAAAAAACCACTGTGCCCAAGCCATCCCTAAAGTGAAAATCAGCGTACATGCCGTCATCAATATGGCCGGCATGTCATAAACCACCTTGCACTGCGCTATCACCTGCCCGTTTTCTTTTATTACGTCATAGCTTTTATTCCTGCTGCCGATCAACACCTCGATACCGAGGATAATCAACGCCAGCGGCCAGAGCCGGAATACCTGCCAGAGCATCAGCTGCGGCACCAGCACATGCACAGTATATACAATACCCAGCGCCAAAAGGACGATCCCGAAAGTTACTGAGCCCAAGCGATGCACCCTGATCGTTTTGTTTTCCATATCCGCTCCTTTCCGCTGTTATGTGTCCTTTTGCTCTGAGTCTGACTGCAAGTCCTTAATCACCGAACTCTTATCCTCAAAATCCTTATATTCAAAGCTTTTTTGATCAGCGTACTCATGAACCATGTCAGTCTGTTCCGGTGGTTTTTCCGAAAAAAGCAGCTCTTTTTTTCCTTTGATCATCCTGATTCCCGTCATGATCACCAATATTCCCACGACCAGCTTCGGTACGCTTGTTTCTATACGATAGATTATCCAGCGGATCCCCTCGGGGAAAGCACTGAGTTCCAATATGTCAAACAAAAGCTGCCACAGCAGCACCGCCCCTAGCCCGATCATGACATAAGCAAACCAGTTCCGGTATTTTTCCATATTTTTATTTCCTTGCGACAGGATGTCAAGGCCAAACAAATAGTTGTCTTCCATCTTCTCAAACTCGACATCGCTTAAGCCTCTCAAGTGATGGACATGAAAAAAACCGTAGAACCAGATCACCGCCAAAAACATAATCAGGACAGGAATCTGCAGAAAACCGGCTACAGCAATGATACTGACAAATAAAATCATCAGGCTGATTCCCGTCTTCATAAATCCCATATACATCTCACCTGCACCTGGCAGCAGGGAAAAGATGAAGGTAAAAAACTTGCTTTTCTTTCTTGGTTTCATTTTATTTCTTCCTCCTTTTCAAACAAACGGTCAAATGACATTATGACATTATAAATCTCATCCGATGTAGAGTTGATGGCGTCCGTCCCTTTCTGAAGGACGGCTGTGAAGCGGTTCGCCCCCTCTGCGGAAGTCTCCTGGCGATACTCTTTCTCCGCGAAGCTATCCTCCCGGCGGTTCTCCTCCATGGTGCCGCGGAGATAATCCGTCGGCATCTGCGGAAGCATAAAAGCCAGGAGAAGGGCGGCTGCCATGCCGGTGACAATCTTCATACTGTAAGCAAACATCTGTACCTTGGCCTGACGCAGCTTCTGAACCGAGATAATATCCTGTTTTTTCAGGCTTGTCATGATTTCTTCTTTCAGGTGACCGGGCGCATAGAGGGGCTCCTGTTCGATATCTGCTATAAATTTCCTTAACTCTTCATCACTAAGATAGGATCTCATATCAGTTCCTCCTTCCCGAACATGTCCCGCAGCTGCTCCCTGGTGCGGTAAATCTGCGTCTGAATGGTTTTGAGCTTGGCCTGTCGTTCTGCCGCGATCTCGGAAGCGCTCCGCTCTTCCAGATAATATGCTCTGGCAATTTCGTTATAGGGATACTTCAGTTTTTCACAGCACTGTGACAGCCTCTGCTTGATTTCGTTTTCGATCAGAACCTGTTCCGGCAGATTGTGCCGCTCTTCCTGATGATGAAAAAATGCGTCTTCGGTAGGAACCTGTTTTCGTCCGGCACTGCGCAAGTAATCGATGCTTTTATTGGCAGCAATCCTGCATATCCAAGCCTTTTCATTGGCTCCGTCAAAACTGTCCCACTTCTGATACGCGGAAAGAAAAGTTTCCTGCGTCAAGTCTTCAGCCGCAAAATAATCTCCCGTCATCCTGTAGCAGACAGAAAATATCAGTTTCTGATAACAATCAACCATTTCCGCCAGCCTGTCCTGCGCACCTATCTCTTCCACCCGCTTTCCCTTGCCTGTCATATGACTTATTTCATAGGATATAACGTTTCATTTTTCTGTTTGTCTTCAATCTGACCATAAAAATTATATAAATAACACTGTCATTATCGTGATATCTTGATCGATATCATCAATTAATGAAAAACTAGTCGCATCTATACTTTATTACTGATATCAGAAAGGGGAAAAATACGTAAAGAAATTCTATGTCGTTAAAACACTATTGATTCTGCGAACGCTGAAGATGCTGAGACAATTCTGCGGACATGGGGGAATGAACTTGCGCCGCAAACCCGGCGAAGAAAACCCTTTAACCAGCGTTCACTGTTCACTTCCGCTCAATGCCTGTCAGCATCACTGTCTCCAAGTTCCTGGAATGCTGGACAAAGTCTCCCGGCGTCACAAATAAGGCGCTGATCGGCATGTCTGTGCCAACCGTCTCAAGCAGCTTCCGGGTGCTGTCCAGAAATATCCCGGCCAGACGGAGCGCTTCATCAAACGGCGGGCTGCCCGCAGCTATCGCCTGGAAAATACCGTTTTCGTCCTTCTCGCCAGTTCTCGTCAGCTCCTGGTAAAATTGCTCCAGTACACTGCCTTCGTCAAGAGCTTCCGGCGGCTCTCCGTCAACTGGCGCTTGACTGAATCTTTGATTAACGCTTTGATTTATGCTTTGATTAAAGCTTTCATAATCAGCCTCTCTCAGGTAATCAGCCAGGCATAGCCCGCCCGCCCCGGAAGGTATCCGGGATGTCCGGCTGTCAAGAGCATCGGCCGCCGGGGCCTGGTATCCCCAGTCCACGTCAATCCTGTAGTCCGGGCCGCAGTCATAGTATACCTGATACACGAACTGGGAGCACACCATGACCGGCTCTTCCAGATGAAGGATCTGTTCATTAATGACGCGATCCAGCTCTGTAATGGCGAGCATCAATATCTTGCTGCCGAGTACCATCAGCTTATGACTGGGCATTATCTTGCGGAAAATAAACAAGCCGGCCAGCAAAATCAAGGCCGGGAAATCGTATTTGGCTCCTGCTTTCCGGTAAGCATCGGCGGCGGCCAGCAGGGGCTCTGCGGCCGGGGCATGTTTCAGGCGCATGACATAGGCTTGCTGGGCTTCATGGAAATCTACGCCGTTGACGCATACCCCGCTTGCGATCATTTCTATAATAGCATCTTCCTGATACAGCATAGCGGCATGGGAAGTGTCCGAGCCGCTGAACCAGGCTATGCTCTTGCTCAGCCAGTCGTCCGGTTCTGCCTTAAACACGATAATATCTCCTAATGCTAACTTATTCATAAGTTGTCCCTCTTTGGTATCTGGATGGCCAATGTTTTCGCAGGCAGCCCTATTTCTCTGTTGACCTGGCGTCCTCCTGACCGGTTTCCAGGCTGTCGATCAGTTTCTCAATCAGCAGTCTTTTTACATATACGTCAAAACTAAGCATGCTGATGAAAGCAAACAGCTGCAAAAAATCCCGCTTCTCCTGCGGGGCACTTTCAAATGTTTCTTTGGAAATGTCAAACTTCTGAACAATATCCTCTTTCATATTTTTTATCTGGTTTTCTTCCAGTTCAAATAATTCTTTATATATGGAGCCTAGGTTAAATGCGTCCTCCGACTGGAAGAAATCCTTCTTGACAGGTTCCAGAAGCGTGCGGATGTCGTTGATGGTGAGAATCCCTTTATAATAGTAAATAAATATCAGCAACAGGACATGGTCTTTATGATATTTTTTCTTTTCGGGCGGCGGCAGCAGGTCATTTTTGGCATAGTTATTGATCATGGTTTTGGTCAGTATCTTGTCTTCATCCTGATTCCTGGTGGATTTCTTCAGTTTTTTATCCATGAATGTCGTCACTTGATCCATGTACAGGTCAATATTGGGAATATCCTCCAGCTTGATGTACTGGATCCGGTCAAGACTTTCCAAGATGCTCTTGAGTAAATCAGTTTTATCTATTGTCATGTAACAGTCATTCCTTTCGCAGACGGGAAACATGCCCATGCCGTTTATGCCAACTGATCCGGATTACAGTGCGGCCGGCACAACAATTCTCTTGCACCCTATTATATAGTATTCATAACTGCATGGCAAGTGGGATTGCTATGAATTATTTTCGCTGTAAGATTTCATCTTTTCTTTAAGACTTTAGTATGGTAAAATATAAAAAAGTTTTCCGAGACCTAATCATGATGGAGGCCGCAGGCATGCAAAAAAAAATTCACACAGCCGCCGTGGAACATATGTTTGAAGCAATACTCTGCCTAAAGAACAAAGAAGAATGTTACCGTTTTTTTGAGGATTTATGTACCGTAAATGAGTTATTGTCAATATCTCAGCGGTTTGAGGTGGCTTCTATGCTGCACAATCATAAAACCTATCTGGAAATCTCGGAAAAGACTGGCGCATCTACCGCTACCATCAGCCGCGTAAACCGTTCGCTGAATTATGGCAACGATGCTTATGAGATGGTCTTCTCTCGTATTTCTAACTCCTGAAATCAAGGTGCAAATCAAAACCAGAACAGCAGTACAGTTCCTGTTGACTGCCGTTCCGGCTTTGATACATGTAAATAAGACGATGGCAAATCAACAAAATCAGCCGCTGATTTCCATGATATCCCTCGGATCAATATATTCTTCCTCTTTCATGACCTGGTATGCCAGTTCCAGATTATCCTCTCCGATCAGAAACAGGATGTACCGCTTGCCCAATGTTTCGCCCTCTTTTACTAAAGGCGTGCCTTGACTGTAATAGATTGAGCGATATCCGTTTTGATGGTCGAATATTATCTTATTACCATATTCCTCGTCCTTTTCTATTGCTTCCACGACTCCGGTTCCGACAGTTACCACCGCATTGCCTACGGATGCCTTCAGTATCAGGGTATGACTGTTTTCTTCCGATACCGTCATGGAGACGGAACCGGAGCCGCTTGAGCCGCTTAACGGAAATCCCTTGGGCAGATAGGATTCTATCAGTTCCTCTTGGCGGACTTCTTCCTCTGCGGCCAGCTTGGCGACAGTCTCACTCAATACTTCTACTTTATCTGACAAATCATCTTTCTCTTCTGCCAGGATAGTGTTTCCCTCTGTTAACTCTTCGATGGAAATCTGGTCATTGGCTGCCTCTTCACGCAGATCCCTGATCAGTATCGACTGATATACGATCTCGCAGACAGCTGCTACCGCGATTAGGAACAGGACGAACATCGTCAGTTCAAGCGCTAGCGAACTGATGTGATGCTGTCTTATTGTGCCGTCTGCTTTTTCACGGACCAGCATCATGGCAAAACTGCTCTTCCGCTTATTTTTTTGTTCCATAATTTAACTCCTTTATATAAATTTAATATATTTTAGCACAATTGATTAAAACACACAACTTTAACTAAAAATTTCCTATCATTTCTGCTAAAATAGCTCATTTTCGTACTTTACATTTAACTCAAGTTGTGTTATTCTGTTTGTGTTGCAACAATTTTATTATTTTTTTAAATTTTTTGGAGGTATCCTAATGAACAAAGGTACGGTAAAATGGTTTAACAACCAAAAAGGCTACGGTTTTATTTCTGATGAACAGGGCAATGATGTATTTGTACATTATTCAGGTCTTGTCATGGATGGTTTCAAGTCTTTGGAAGAAGGCGCTGCTGTTGAATTCGAAGTAATCACCGGCGAAAAAGGACCTCAGGCCGTAAACGTTACAAAGTTATAATCAGACACCTGATTATAAAAAATCATTAATCAGTAATCCGATGTGCCTGTTCTTGAATATAAATGATGAATTTTATTTAGAATCAGCAATATTGAGTTATCCGATTAAGGTCAGAACCTGTCTTAATAAGACGGGTTCTTTTTTTGCTCTATTACTTTTTACGCTCTGTTACGGTCCGAGGGGCTGCTCGGGAAATGCCTTAATCATCGTTTCCTAGGCGGATGTCTTCCATCAAGGACGCCATGTCCGGTTCAAGATGGTCAAACAGATAGGTTTTTTCCGGCCGGCGGTTCAGATATTCCTCCCTGAACTGACGGGCCGTCTGCTCGATCTCTTCCCTAAGGCCCTCGGCCGAAAGACGGGCGGCTCCCTGCCCCCACACGATCATCTGCTCCATGGCATCAGAAGTCGCTACCGTGACATGATGTTTTCTTCCGATTTCGTGGGTTACTTTCTCTATATACATATCGGCTGTTTCGGCTTCTTTGGTATAGACTATGTGGATGTTCAGGTATTGAATATGTTCACCCGGGTTGCCTTCTACACGGTATGCGTCATAAACCAAAATGACAATGTTATCCTTGTAGCCTTGATAATTACAGAGGATGTCTGCCAGCTTGCCACGGGCAGCTTCCAGATTACCTTCGGCCAGTTCCCTGAGTTCCTGCCATGCGAAGATAATATTATAGCCGTCAACAAGAAGATAATTATCCTGTTTACTTGAACGTTTTATGTGATCAGGACTATGCTCAGCCTTTTTTGTGATGGTGCTTGTTGTGGCAGTGTTTGTTGTGGCGGTGTTTGATTTGGTGGTGTTTTTTTTGTCGCTGTTATTACCGTCGATGTTATTATCGTCGATGTTATTATTATTTTTATCATGATAACGGTGACGGTTCCAGTGTGTTCTGGGTTGTGGCGCTGTTCCATAAGTTCGCCTGAATATTTCTTCCAGCTCTTTATTTTCTTTTTCTAAGTCGATTTCTTTTGGCAGGTTTGTTTTTTGTGGCGGACGAGCCGGTGAACCCTGACCGAACTGAAGGTTGCCGGGGGCTAGCGCGGTGCCGGCCGCGGCTTCTCTGGCTGCGGTTTCTCCGGCTGCGGTTTCTCTGGCTGCGGTTTCCGACAAGGCTCCCTCATTGCTAAGACTTAGGCCGGCCTTTATGTGCATATAGTCGGCGGCTTTATCCCATGTGACGATAAAGCCGGCGCCGTGGGCGCAAAAAACTGAGCTGGAAGGGTTATTGACATCGGCTTCGGGGTCATAGGCGGCTGCGGCAATGACATCGGCAGGGTTGTGACATGGTTCATAGCCTTTCAGCGAACAGAACAGTCGGCCGCGGCCTCTGGTGTAGGCAATGACTTCCGTCATATAGCCCTGCATAGATGAGACCGGGGCGCTGCCGGTCAGCACGGCGATCCCGCCGTCCGTCTGGGGCGGAAGGGAGCTTCCCTGCATCCTGCTGATATCGGACATGGCTCTTCCCACGGTTTCCTCAGGGATCTCTAGCCGAAAGCTGTACACCGGCTCCAGCAAGATACAGCGGGCACTCATCAGCCCCTGGCGAACAGCCCGGTAGGTTGCTTGCCGGAAATCTCCTCCTTCTGTATGTTTGATATGGGATTTGCCGGCGACCAGCGTGATTTTCATATCGGTGATTTCCGCTCCCGTCAGTACGCCCCGGTGCGGTTTTTCTTTTAAGTGGGTCATGATCAGACGCTGCCAGTTGCGGTCCAGCTCATCTTCACTCAAGGAAGCGGCAAATGTGAGGCCGCTGCCTTGTTCTGAAGGCTCCATCAGCAGATGGACTTCGGCATAATGGCGCAGGGGTTCAAAATGCCCCATTCCTTCTACCGGCGCCGCGATGGTCTCTTTGTACACGATGCTGCCCTTGCCGAAGATTACGGCAACACCGAATCTTTCCATGATGATGCTTTTTAATATTTCGATCTGAACTTCGCCCATCACCTGCACCTGGATCCGGCCAGAAGTCTCGTCCCAGGCGATATGGAGCAGCGGGTCTTCCTCTTCCAGCAGGCTGAGCTGAGAATACACGACATGGGCACTGGTTCCTTCAGGGAGTTCAATCTGATAAGTGAGGACGGGTTCCAGCACCGGCAAGAACACGTCTTTTTCCTGGCCCAGCCCCATGCCCGGTGCGGTTTTTTCCAGTCCGGTCACCGCACATATTTCCCCGGCTTCCGCGATATCCGTTACCTGGTACCGGCCTCCCGAATAGATGCGGATCTGGTCGGCTTTCTCCGTTATGATGTCTTCACCCTGATCTGGCCTAAGCGACTTGTAATCGGTACTCCGGGCCGGCTGGGCCGGTATGGAAAGCACCGTTTTTACCCGGAGCTGTCCGCCGGTTATCTTCATATAGGTAAGTCGGTTGTTCTGCTCATCCCTGGTAATCTTAAATATCCGGGCACCGAAATCCTCGCCATAATCAGGCGGCATGGCATATTTCCCGATCCCTTGCCGGAACTCTTCTACTCCTTCGCACCTAAGCGCCGAACCGAAATAGCAGGGATATATCTTGCGCTCTCGAATCAGGCGGGATATATCTTCTTCCTCCACTCGGTCTGCTTCGAGATATTTTTCCAGTAATGCCTCGTCACTTACCGCCATATCTTCATAGAACGTCTTTTTGTCTGAACCGTGAGCTGCATCCGGACTGAAATCCATACAGCGCCCGTCGAGTCGCTGCTGCAGTTCCGACAGGATAGCGGCCCGGTCTGCTCCCGGCAGATCCATTTTATTTATAAAAAGAAAAACGGGAATCTGATAACTTTTCAATAACCGCCATAACGTTCGGGTGTGCGCCTGGATGCCATCCGGGCCGCTGATTACCAAGATGGCGGCATCCAGTACCTGCAAGGTCCGCTCCATCTCCGCCGAAAAATCCACGTGCCCCGGTGTATCCAGCAAGGTCACCCTCCGGTCGCCCAGCGCCAGCTCGGCCTGCTTGGAAAAAATCGTGATTCCTCTGGCCCTTTCCAAGCCATGATGATCCAGGAAAGCGTCTTGATGATCTACCCTGCCCAATTTGCCGATGCTGCCGCTAAGATACAAGATGCTTTCCGCCAATGTTGTTTTTCCGGCATCCACATGAGCCAGGATACCCAGTACCAGATTTGCTCTTTTCATAGTATTCCCCTTGTATTTCGCCGACTCCTACAACTTTTCACAGGCCAAGTCGAAGCAGCTTTTCGCTGAATCATGTCGAAGCGAGCTTTTTCGCCAAATCAGCCATTGCACTTTACAGTACGGCCACTCCGGAATCCCTTGCTGCCTGCGCAACCGCCGCCGCGACCGCCGGCGCGACCGCTTTGTCCAGCGGACTCGGGATAATATAAGCCGGGGTCAGCTCCTCTTCGGATACCAGGCCGGCAATCGCCTTCGCCGCGGCGATCTTCATAGCATCGTTGATGTCACGCGCCCGCACATCCAAGGTACCGCGCAGGATACCGGGAAAAGCCAGCACGTTATTGATCTGATTGGGGAAGTCGCTGCGGCCTGTCCCCACCACGGCCGCGCCCGCCTGGATAGCCAGCTCCGGCATGATTTCCGGAGTCGGGTTGGACATGGCAAAGATGAGCGGGGCAGGATTCATGCTGCTCACCATGGCTGCGGTGACACAGTCCGGCGCGGATACGCCGATAAAGACATCCGTACCGGCAATCACTTCGGCCAGCGTCCCTTTCCGCATCCTGCGGTTGGTTGTCCGGGCGATGTCTTGCTTTTCTTGGTTCAGGTTGCTGCGGCCTGCATAAATTGCCCCGCTGCGGTCACACAGGATGACATCCGGTACGCCCAGCGAGAGTAAAAGCCTGGCGATTGCCATGCCAGCGGCGCCGGCGCCGTTGATTGTCACACTCAATGCCGTCATCGTTTTCCCGGTCAGCTTGCAGGCATTCAGGAGCGCCGCCAGGGTAACGACTGCCGTCCCGTGCTGGTCATCATGAAAGATCGGGATGTCACAGCTTTCCTTCAGTCGCCGTTCTATTTCAAAGCAACGCGGCGCGGCGATGTCTTCCAGATTGACAGCACCGAAACTTCCGGCCAGCAGCGCTACTGTCCTGATGATTTCCTCCGTGTCTTTGGAGCGGATGCAGAGCGGAAACGCATCCACGTCGCCAAGAGCCTTAAACAGAACACATTTCCCTTCCATAACCGGCATGCCGGCTTCCGGGCCGATATCTCCGAGCCCCAGCACGGCAGTTCCGTCAGTGATGACCGCCACCAGATTGGAACGCCTGGTCAGTTCATAGCTTTTGTCCGGAGCCTGCTGGATCTCCAGGCAGGGCTGCGCAACCCCCGGCGTATAGGCCAGCGAAAGATCCTCTTTGGTAGCCAGCGGAACACGGCTGACCACTTCGATCTTGCCCTTCCATTCATAATGCTTCTTCAATGATTCTACCGCATAATTCATCTGTAATTACCTCCTGTACCTCAAATACTTTACCGTATCAGACGGTAAAGTGCAAGGGGGACAGCGAAATTCACGTTTAATTCGTTGTATTATTCTGCCACAGTGTGGATTTGGCAGGACACTGCACTGACATAATAATAACATGAGCCCATCCGGTTTCACATGATTGCATTTTCATGAACAAGGAAGCCGGGGGCCCATATTTTGCTTATAAATATCAGATCAGTACATTGTCCTAAACACCGAAATTGATCTGTCCTCCGACCATCATCTCTTCTTCCGTCCGAACGTGATCCAGCATCCCCTGCTGGTAATAATCCTGAACCTTCCGCAGCAGTTCTTCCATGGAATCCGCCGTAACAGTCTCGGTGTCCTGATTTTCCAGGCGTTCCTCACCTTCTGCTCTGCCATAACGGCCAGTTTTATCTTTCTTGTTAGCTTTATCGGCTTTATTGGCTTTCTCAGCCTTTTGGGCTTCTTCTTTCTTGGCTTCGGCCTTTTCGGCCCTCTTCCTGGCCGCCTTATCTCTCATCGAGGACATAGATTTATCCATCACCGCAAAAAAGGAAGCTCTCCCGTCTTTTACCGTCATGCCGAACGCTTTGACACTGGCCCCACTTTGGCTAAGCTGGTTCTGCATTTTAGAGAGGCTGCTTTGGGCATTATTCAGGATGGACTCGTATTTCGTCCGGTAACTATCGTCACGGGCCATCTGTTCTATTTTGTCAGTATCGATCAGCACGGTCATGCCGTCCGAACTGGCAAAACTTCCCTTCATCATCTCCGCTTCCTGCTTCTTATCGGAAGAAACCAGGACAAAGTTGAGATGGCCGTATTTTTTCACTAACGAACTATAATATTCTTTCCCTTTCTCGCTTAACTCCGGATTTCCGTACGTACTCTTGCCGATCCCGTACACTTCCGATGTCTTATCTGATTTTTCCGCCGCCCACGCTTTGGAACTTTCCTGGGTGATACCGGCTGTTTCTTTGTTGGCCCCGTTCTTGTCATAAATATAGGCATTCTGATAAGCCTGTTGGCTGTAGGGTGTATTATTTACTCTGGCCATGCGATTTCCTCCTTAAAATCTTTTTCGTGCAACTCCGTTTGCACAATTGTGGGTATCATATGTTATATCGGCTTATGGCTTTGTTTACTTTATCCGTAGGTTTCTTAATTTCACTGCCGTCGGCTGTTCCAAGCCGGCCTGCTTTAACAATTCCTTGTTATGGAAAATAACCTCTCCGCCCGCATCACCCATTACCTTGCCGGCGGCCAGAACAATTACCCGCTCGAAACAGTCATACACAAAATCCATGTCATGGAGAATCGAAAGCACTGCCTTCCCCTCTCCTTCCAGTTGCCGGATCAGCCGTTTCAACGTTTCCCGACCACGATAATCTTGGGCTATCGTGGGCTCATCCAAAATCAGCACGGCCGTGTCCATCGCCAGAACCGAGGCAACCGCAACCATCTTGCGTTCATGCAGCTCCAGATCATAGGGGTTGACCTCCTCCAGGCCGGTCAGCCCGACTGTCTCTAACGCTTCTAAAGCACGTGTTTTCGCAAGCTGTTCTTCCATACCGATATGCAACGGCCCAAACATCACCTCGTCAAGAACATGATATTTGAAAATCTGGTCGTCCGGATTCTGGAAAACATAACCGATATCCCGGGCAAGCATCGCGACCGTCTTCCCTGAGATATCTTCTTTTCTATACCAGATACTCCCGGACACAGGAGAAAGCAAACCCTTCAGCAGCTTGACCAGAGTCGTCTTGCCGGCACCGTTCTGGCCGACGATGGCCGTGGTACGGTTATCCAGATCAAGGCAAAGATCCGTTAGAACCGGCAGCTCCGGAACATAGGAAAAGGAAAGATTCCGTACCGCAAATATCTCTGCCGGAAACCAAGAATCACGTGCGGCCCGAGAATCCTGTGCGGCCCGGGAATCCTGCGAATCCCGGGAGCTATGCGGCTTCCATCCATAGATATCCAGCTTCTCTGCACCCTTCTTGGCAACGAGATAGGACAGTGGCGGACAAATCCCATAGTCCGACAGATCGTCCCGAGAAAAGATCTGATCGGGGGTATCGAAATCCACTATTTTCCCCTGATGCAACAGGATAATCCGGTCACAGTACGCTGCCAGTTTTTCCATCTTCTGTTCTGCCATGATAATGGTTATCCCGGAGGCTTTCAAAGTTTCAACGGCTCGGAAAACTTCTTCTCCGGCCGCCGGGTCCAGTTGCGAAGTGGGTTCATCCAGTACCAAAATCTCCGGCTCCATGACCAGTACACTGGCCAGTGCCACCCGCTGCATCTGCCCGCCGGAAAGATCGAAAGGATTGCGATCCCGCAGGGAAACGATGTCCAGCAGTTCCATGACGGCTTCAATACGGCGGCGGATTTCTTCACGGACAATGCCTGTATTCTGTAGGCCAAAGGCTATTTCCTCATAAACCGTAATCCGCGCTCCGGAAAGCTGATTAAACGGATTCTGGAATACCAGCCCCACGCTACGGCACAGCTCCGCAATAGGGGTCTTGGCAACTTCTATTGCATCATCCTCATCTTCTCCGCCAAGTAAGATTTTGCCGCCGTAAGCACCTTTATAAAAATGGGGAACCAGACCCATAACGGCACCGCACAGGGTACTCTTCCCCGCACCATTGGCCCCGATCAAACCAACAAACTCGCCTTTTTTTATCGTAAAGGAAAGGCTGTCCAGTGCCAGTTTCTCCTGATGGGGATAGCGATATTTGAGATTCCGGAAAGTCAGACAAGTCATTGGAAGTTCCTCCACAGAACAGCAACCGACAACAAAAGCAGCATGAGAAAAAAGCCGAGCCGGTCAGACCGGCTAAAAGAACGTTCGCTCAGAAAGGTTTTACGGGTTTTGGCTTCAAAACCACGTATTTCCAGCGCTGCCGACCGCTCACGGGTATTGATCAACGCACTTGTCACCACCGGGGACAACAAGGGAATAAAAGCCCTGGCTCTGGTAAGCAGCCGCCCTTCGGTTTCCAGACCGCGGCTTCTCTGAGCATCCGTAATGGTATTTTTGGCCGCCGCCATCTGGGGAATAATCTGAAAGACGGAAACAATGATGTAGCCGGCTTTTTTCGGCAGTCCGGCCCGTTCCAATTCTTCAACGAAGATAAACGGATCGGTTGACAACACAAAAAGAGCAAATGAAAACAGCATATTCAATATATTTAAACCAATCCGGGCAGCATAAAGCAGGCCCTCCCGATAAAACACCAGCTGCCCCAGCGAAAGAAGCGGTGTCACATTGTTCTGATAGAATAGTCCCTGAATGAGAAAAATAGTAAGCAGAATCGTAAACGTAAAAACAACCAGCGGCAGAGCTTTCCGTAAAAGCCCGCCACTGATTAGTAAAATCAGACTGATTCCGATCATCAGGAAAAACCCTGACAGTTTACCGGCGATAAGCGGAGCCGTAATGGCGGCAATCACATAAAAGAGTTTGGTAAAAGGATGTAAGCCGGTCAGATAGGTTTTTTTATCAACATACAAGCTGATAGTTTTCATAGACGCTCCCATTGCATAATGATTTCACAGCTAAGGGCATGCGAACACCATAAGTCTTCAGTCCAGACTCTTGATCTCGTCATCCGCCGTATACAGCGAAGTCAGTTTCTTGGGAAGTCCTTTTATAATGATAAAGACAATGATGAGTGTCAACAGCTTATCGGGAACATCCACCACCAGTTCATCCAAAAAAGAACCCAGGAAAACCGGCATCCCGGCTGCCTGCGATGCGGCAAACAAAGCATCACCCCAGACATTCCCAGTCGTCCCGCCCCAGAAAATAACGTTGAGGGGCGTCGATATCACAACAGCAGCAAGTCCGGCCACACAAGCCGTCAGCAGCATCTTGAGAAAGGTTTCCATAAAGCCGAGCCGTGACATAATACCCACAGCGATACCGATGCCCATGCTGGTAAGCGCATAAATCAACGAAATATTATCCCCGGTCGTAAATCCGTAGATAAGATTGCTGGCCGCCCCGCAAATCGCACCGATAATCGGGCCGCCGAGAAAAGCGCTGATGCAGGTCCCGATGCTGTCCAGCCACAGCGGCAACCTCAATGCCGAGGCCAGCAGCTTGCCCAGGAAATTGATGCCGATACAGGTGGGTATCAGGGCAATAATAGCAACGTTAAATCTGGTATAGAATATCTTTTTCATGGTTCACTCCTTGTGTTGTGTCGATCATTTATAGTTTCTGTTCAGGCCTAACCGCGAGGTGTTTTGCGCAATTTTGCGCAAAATCCCGAGCTGCGCAGGCGCCAAATCGCACGTTTTTAGCGATTTGTGTGCATAAAGTTACTGTGGAGCAGTGGTTTGATGCACTTCGGCTAGGGTCTGAACAGTAACCATTTATAATAATGTGAAGGTAACATATGGAATAAGGATTGTCAATTCATTTTTTATAGTGTATATTTAGGGAAACCTTGATAAAGCGTTTCCTGCGCCATATTTACGCTACAAAGAGCCAGTTTCCGCGGCAAATCCATGCATATCGCGGAAAGTAAAAAATAATTTTAAGAAAAAACTTATACTAAATCAGGATGACGAATCATGAAAGAACTTTTATTAGTGGTTGATATGCAGAATGTCTATCGCGAAGGAGCACCTTGGGCCTGTCACAATGTCGGCGAAACTGTCCGGAAGATTCAGTTGCTGCTGGATTCCGGCAAATCGGACAAGGTGATATTTACCCGGTTCGATGCTCCGTCAGAACCACAAGGGACATGGATGGCGTATAACAACGAATATGCCCGGATCAACGAGAACAATTATCTGAACGAAATCATGCCGGAACTCAAGCCATATACCAAGAGATATCCGGTATATTCCAAATCCGCCTATTCATCTTATGCCATTAAAGAAGTCA
The DNA here is from genome assembly GCA_002293525.1 of Lachnospiraceae bacterium UBA935. Lineage (GTDB taxonomy): Bacteria > Bacillota > Clostridia > Lachnospirales > Lachnospiraceae > UBA935. The sequence goes on along the minus strand of DBDJ01000063.1, from coordinate 67,525 downwards.
GGGAAGCCACAGCCGAAGCAGACCGGATTCTTCTGACGGGAGTGGTGGCAGAATGCTGTATTCTGGCAACTTTAACCAGCCTGATTGACGCCGGCGCAAAAGTGCTCTATCTGCGGGATGCCATTGCCGGACAAACACCACAATGGGATGATGCCATAGCTCGGATCGCCACGAGTTTTTCCACGATTCATACGGAAGTGGCTACTGTTACCGATTATTTATCAACCGTCTGACACCGCTGTATCTTTTGTCCCGATATTCCTTTAAGGTGCTGCCTTTCGGTTCGTAGCGGCAGAACTCTATCTGGCTCTCAATTGAAATGGGTACCTATTGTTATTCTGCATATGCTTCCCTGACAATTTCACAGACCTCCTCATCTTCAATTACTGCAATATCTTGGCCATCAAGATCAGCGTACAGCAGGAATTCAATATTACCATTACTGCCGCGGATGGGGGAATCTGTCATTTTCCTGATATAGATGCCTTCCCGCTGCAGATAATGAACGGTTTCAAGTATGGCCTCCGACACATGCTGCGGATTCTCAATATTGCCGTTTTTCCCGATATGTTTCTGAGCCAGTTCAAACTGGGGCTTATACAACGAAACAATACTGCCGGACGGCTTCAGCAGTTTCATTGCATTCGGCAATATCTTACGGATCGAGATAAAAGAAACATCCGAAGTAATCAGGTCACAAAGCTCCGGCACTTTATCCTCACCCAGATAACGGGCATTGGTTCGTTCCAATACCACTACTTTTTCATGATTACGTAGCTTCCAGTCAAGGATTCCATACGCCACATCAACCGAATACACCCGACCAGCATTATTCTTGAGCAGACAGTCGGTGAACCCTCCCTCCGCAGATCCGATGTCAATACAGACCTTATCCTTTATCTCAACACCAAAAAACTGCAGGGCTTTTTCCAGCTTCCGGCCGGCCCGGGTCACATATTTTTTTTCTGTATGTTTTATCAGGATCTCAGCGTTTTCATCAATTGTCTGTTTACAAAAAGTACATATTTCTTGATTAACATATACTTTGCCGGCCAAAATAATCCCTCTTGCTGTAAACTCATCCGTTTGGGTCTGGTTTCTGACATATTCAATCAATTGCATCTAAACCGCACTCCTTACTTGCATCCTAACCAGGCTCACTTAGCTGTTCAATCCTGATCCCCGTATGCTGATATGCTTCAATAAATAAGACAAATACCACCTCATTATACTAGAGGGAAATAATATTGTAAATATTACTCTCTTTACGAATTAATTTCGCTGAAAGCTGTTTTCGCTGAAATTAAGGCCATTTACCGGTTCTTTACCCACCACTCCGCCAGCCAGAAGAGATGATTTTCATTTTTCTGGCCAAAGGGCGAAATTCATGGTTTTTTGGGACAGCGAAATTAATTCCTGACGAATGCCTGTCATTACATCTGCAATAATGTGTATTGCAGCAATTTTTCTTGCAGCATTAATAATAACATAATCTATTAAATAATTATCAATGTCAATTCAGCAAAATCTATTGTAATATTGTAAAAACTTTATTACAATAAATTTACCCCACTTTATATTGATAACAATACAGCAGTTTATTGCCTGCAAATAATCGCAATTATACTATTCATAATATTAGCAGAAAGGATAATAATAACAATGAAAATACTCTCAAAAAAATACCCTGTAATTCTTGTGCTGCTACTCTTGCTGACCTTACTCAGCACCCCTATTAGCACAGCAGCTTCCGAAATATCCGCCATAGAAACCGAAGTCATCATCACGGAAGCGGAAGACCCCGCCCCGGAAGCCGAAGCGCCGACCTCATTGCCGTCTTCCTATGACCCAAGGACGACTAATCCGGTCATGGTGACGCCGGTAAAAAGCCAGATGGGGGATACCTGCTGGGCTTTCGGTGCCGTAGCAACATTGGAATCTTACATAGTAAAACACACTGGCACCGCCAGAATCTATTCCGAAAACTATCACAATTATTTCACTGCCACCAACGCTTTTAATACCGGTGCCAACCCAAATGCCTTTAACCGTACCCTGAACGGTACCGGTCAGGTTTATTTCAGTGTCCATAATATGATTAACTGGAACGGCCCGGTGCTGGACAGCCAGTTCCCGGCCTCTGTTTCCGGCCAGATATCGCCGGACCGGCTTAACATCGCTCCTGATATGCATGTTCAGGGTTATGATTACTTTTCCAACGTCCTGAATGAAACGCAGCGCGCCGCCAAAGTGAACGACATGAAACGAGCCATACATGAAAACGGTGCTGTCGCCACCAGCATGATATCCAGCGATACCGGCGGCACATATTTTAAATACCCGGCAATCTACCGCCCCAATTCCGTCGGCGGCAGCACCAATCACGTCATAGCCTATGTCGGCTGGGACGACAACTATGCCACCTCCAACTTCTCTATCGCCCCTCCCGGACCGGGCGCCTTCATCATGAAGAACAGCTGGGGAACCGGCGGCAGCGGCGACGCCGGCTATTATTATGTTTCTTATTATGACCGCTCCATCTTTCATGCAATCGGCCTCTCAATCAGCGATGTGGAACCGGTTAGTAATTACGACAAGAACTACTCCCTGACCAAGACGATTGCCATCGGCTCCAAGCAGATCCTCAGCCTGACGGCAGCCAACCTGCCCTTCTATGCTGCCAACGTCTTCACCAGAGATCCGGCGGCAGGCGAATACCTGGATGCTGTCGGTGTCTTCATCCATGCCGCCGACATGCCCTATGAAATCTACATCAATCCGGGCGGCAGCACGCTGAACTCTTCCTCTTTGATCATGGCCGCCAGCGGGACTTCTTCTTCGGTCGGCTATGTGACGATACCGATTACCCGGCAGCAGCTTACCGGAACCAAATTTGCCGTGGCCGTCAAAATGCGGTCTCATACTTCTTATCCGACGTTCGCCAGTGACCGCAAAGCCAGTACCGGCGAGACTTACCTGTCGACCACAGGCCTGAACGCCTTTGTCGATAACGGGAGTTCGGGGCATTTTTACATCAATGCCTACACCAGCCTGTCATCGGCACCGCCGCTTCCCGGAGTCAACACCGTGACCGTGAGCGGCACGCCCGGTGTGGGCCTTGTGATGACCGGTGCCGCCACTCTAACCGCACCCGTATCGAACCCGCAACTCACGTACCGCTGGCAGCGCTCATCCGACCAGGTACTGTGGAACGACATAGCGGGCGCCGCCGCTTCCACCTACACCCCGGTGACGGCAGACAGCGATCACTATATCCGGCTGGGCGTAAAAGGAACCGGCACCAATGTTTCCGTGGCGGAGAAGTTCAGTGCACCCGTGGCGATTCCCGGCCTTGACCAAGAGGATCCTGCTCAGGATAACGCGGATATAGCTGCCGCTGCGGCAGCTATTGAAAACGCCGTATATACCGCGACGCAAGCCGAAGTCTCCACTATGGCTGAGGCCAATGCTGCTGCCGCTTCCATCATCGGCAGCCTGGCACTGAACGGGGTTTCGGCAGTGATAGCCGACCTTTCCTTTACGGCTGCCATCGCCGGGATCCAAAACGATACCAACGGAACCGACGGCATTTATACCTTTACGGTGAGCCTGAGCAAAGGAATCGGGACTCCGGTCACGACCGCACAAAGAAGCTTGTCGATTCTGGCCACGCCTTATCGGGACAGCCGTTTTCCATTGGCCATCCGGGCAGCGCAGGTTGACAGCACCCTGGTTTACGGTACTTGGATGAAAACCGACCTGCAGACCGCCTTTGCCCCCTGCACATGGAAAAACAACAGTACGTCCGCCATGCCCAGGCTCTACAGTGGCACGATGAGCATCGAAGAAGCCGGAAGGTATTATTTTGTCCTGGCCGGCGTTGCACGCTGGTCTTTGGACGGTACCTGCAAGGTGATTGCCGTAGACGTGGATGCTGACGGGAACGTAGAAGTACAGGGCTACAATATGAGCGCTGCGGTGCTGGGTACGGCAAGCAACAACGGAAAACTATCCTGCTCCCCCAATGACCCTGCCACTTTAGTAGTTTCCTGGGGCGGGATACCGGCCGGTAATACGTTAGTGCCCTGACAGGGCCGGAAAAAGAAGTATCCAGACCGTTCAGTCCCTTGTCTGCCTCGGCTATGAAAATGTTTATAATCTAGGGGCGATGGGTAACAGGTAAGTTGATGGAAGCGGTATGAAATACCAAACAAAAATCAGCTCGATTTCCTAATTTTTATTGAGCTCTCATAACAAGTAGAAAGGAGACCTGTGTGAAAAAGATTTTGACTGTCACACAGGTCTTATATGTACTCCTTATCGGGGAAACACCAGCTCCATTAGTTTGCCGAAGCTTAAAATCCTGTCGTCCGTCTTCTCATATTGTGCTGCCTCTCCGATACCCACCGCTCTCATCCCGGCGGCCTTGGCAGCGTCAATTCCGGCCAGGGCATCTTCAACTACAAAGCATTCCGACGGAACTTCCCCCAGATATTCCGCCGCTTTCAGGAATACTTCCGGATCCGGCTTGGACCGCGTAATATTGGTTCCGTCGGAAATGGCATCAAAATAGTCATTTAACTCCACTTTCGAGAGGATAAACCTGGCATTCTTGCTGGAAGAACCGATTGCCAGCTTGAAGCCCATGGAACGCAGTTTTTTCAGGGTATCACGAACCTCATCCGTCACATCTGCCGCCGTCATATTCTCCAATAAGCCCCGGTAAATATCATTCTTCTGCCGGGCCAGGTCTTCTTTCTGTTCTTGCGTCAGCGCTTCCCCCCGATATCTCTCCAGGACAATTTCAAGGCTGTCCATCCGGCTGACGCCTCTTAACCGGTTATTAATCTGTTCATCAAAGGTAATACCCATATCGTCCGCGATCTGTTTCCATGCCAGATAGTGAAATCGGTCAGTGAACACGATGACCCCGTCCAGATCAAAAATAAATGCTCTCATAAATATCTTAACGCCTTCTTCCTTTCTAAAATTAGTTTCAGTACTATTATAGCAGTAAAAAGTGTGACTGCAAACCATATCATCGTATCAGCTTACTTTAATACTTCCTTTCTCGTTACTGTTCAGACCCCATGTCACATACATTAGCACCACCCCTTTCCGCAGTTTGAGAAGAATAATAATTAGTGAATGTTAGTCAAAAAAAATCACTCCCTTCAGGAGTGGCTTTTTCTTTGCTAAATCGCTGTAACCCTTGTTTTACTAAGCTTTAAAGAAAGCTGCTGACGGGAATCGGACCCGTGACCTCCGCACTACCAATGCGACGCTCTACCGACTGAGCCACAGCAGCATATCAACTACATACGAACAATGACAACCTTTTCAGGCCACCGAAAAATATTGTAACATATGGATTTTGCTATGTCAATGATTTAATTTGCGCGTTGCCTTGCGTGGTTGCGATGCGCGTTGCGTTGCGTTCGTGCCTCGTTCGTGCTTCCCAGCCTTTCTGTTTACTATTCATTAAGTATAGAAATGAGCAACATCAATTCTTTATCAAGTCCTACTAATGAAAAAGTGGTGGTCGCAAGGCTCGTACACCTTCCTGCAACATATCCATGAAAGCAAATCTTCATACCCCCAGTTCGTCACAGATGCTGTCGCTGATCAGCCGGTACATGAGTTCCGGCTCGCAGTCGCGCTGATAATTGGGAATCAGGGAAAACATCGTGTAGGTGAGCAGCTTGGACGCGATGTTCAGCTTCGTATAAAGAACCGGCACCGACCCCTGCTCCCAGCCTTCCTCGGCGGCGGCTTCCAGTAGGTAGTCAAGGATGTTTTCCGGCATGAACATGTCCCATACATGGGTCTGGATCAGTTTTTCGATCTGGCTGCTGATCGGGGACTTATCGGTGACAATATTTACCACTTTCAGCAGGCAGGCTTTTTCGTGCTCGCTGGTTTCGATGGCGTCAAGAAGGAAACCGAGTTTTTCCCGGAAATCCTTGCCGGTCTCCATTTGTTCCGCGACCCTCCGGCAAATGTCGCTGATCTTATAAAGAAGCGCGCCGGCAATCAGCTCTTCTTTGGTGGTAAAGTATTCGTAGGTGGTACCCTTGCCGATACCGGCGCGGCCGGCGATCTGCGCTACGGTCATGCTGTTGATGTCGATTCCTTCCAGCATCAGCTGATCCACGGCCTGAAACAGGGCTTCAACTTTCGGTGTCATCATTATTCCCATTCCCATCCTCATTTCCCCCCGGCCGGACGTTACTTTCATCCGTAGCCGAAGCCGATTCCGGCACGGCGGCAAGTTCTTTCCCGGTCTTTTTCTCTCTCATAAAAATGTCATAGATACACGGTATCACGATCAAAGTCAGCAGCGTGCCGTAGGTCAGGCCGCCGATGGTTACGATGGCCATGGGCCGACCCATTTCCGAGCCCATGTCGCTGCTGAAGACCATCGTGGACATGGCCAAGATAGTTGTCATAGCCGTCATCAGAACCGGCCGCAGTCTGGTCCTCCCGGCTTCGATCAAGGCATCGTATTTGTTCATGCCCTGGTTCCTTAGCTGGTTTACGTAATCAATCAATACAATGCCGTTGTTGACAATAACCCCGGACAGCATGACAAAGCCGATTACGGCTATAATACTGACCGGACTGTTGCTGAGGTAGAGACCGAAGAAACCTCCCGTAAAAGCTAACGGCACGGTAAACATAATGATAAACGGGGAAAGCAGCGACTGGAACTGAGCCACCATGATCAGGAACATAAACATCAGGGCCAGGATCAGCATCAGCATCAGCTGCTCCATTGCTTCATTGATAAATTCGTTCTCGCCGGCAAAGACCAGCTCATATCCGTTCGGCATAGGATAACTGGCGATGGCCGCTTCAACGTCGGTGGAGACAAGGCCGACATTATAGCCTTCCGCAATCGCGGCCGAGACCGCGATGTACCTGGTCTGGTCGGTACGGTTGACGGAATCGGGGGAGATGGTGTCCTCAAATACCGCCATCTCTTCCAGCTTGACTTTGATCTTCTTGCCGTCCTGGTCGGTGGCATCGATCTCCACTTGCCTGAGGGTTTCTCTGGTAAGCGCCAGATCGCCGGCGCTCCTGACAAAGACATCGTAGTCCCGGATCTCGGTCTGCAGGGCGGTGGAACTGGTCGCTTCAGCCAGTCTGGCGGCAATCTGCTGGAAGACCTGGGCAACGGTCAGGCCGTATTCGATGGCCTTATTGCGGTCGATGACCACGCGCAGCTCGCCGGAAGATTCTTCCATGCCGTCAGATACGTCCGTAGTGCCTTCGACTCCGGCCAGGATGTCGGCCACATCGCCCGCGATGGCCTGCAGCGTATCCAGTTCACGTCCTTGAACCTGAATGGTAATGCCGCTGCCGCCCAAGGCGCTGATGTCCATTTCTGAGGTCTGGATGCTCAGCTCTACCTTTTCCTGTTCGACGATGTCGGCCAGCATAACCTCGAGTTCCGCCGCGATTTCCACGTTGGTCCGTTCTTTATCTTCTGTCATCAGGATGTAGACGGTGGTGCTTTCCGTCGAGGAACCGGTGGCGCCGCCCATTAGCGTGGCATAACCGGATCCGCCCATGTTGGCGCCGACGTCGGTCACTTCAGGAATGCCCTTGATCCGCTCCACTACCTCATCGGTTATTCGGGCGGTCTGTTCCAACAGGCTGCCTTTGGGCATCGTCAGGCTAACTGACATCTGCGGGCTGTCCATGTCCTCCATAAAGGCGGTGCCTTTGGACAGCGATAAGGCAGCGCTGACCCCCACCAAGGCAACGGCCAGCAGGAGGACTACCGGCTTAAACCGCAAGCTCAGACGCAGCAGTTTTTCGTACCCATTCATCAGCTTCATATACAGTTTACTTTCTTCTTTAGCCTTGGTCTTATATAAGATCTTGGAAGCCATCGCCGGAACCACTGTCACGGCGATGATCAGGCTGGCGACGAGGGAATAGGCAATCGTCAGGCCCATATCGACGAACAGCTGTCTGGTAATCCCCTCGGTAAAGACAATCGGCGCGAACACGCAGATCGTCGTCAGCGTGGAGGCGGCGACCGCACCGATTACTTCCCTGGTGCCCTCAATTGCGGCTTCCGTCATCGAATAGCCTTCGCTGCGGAGCCGGTAGATGTTTTCGATGACAACGATGGAGTTGTCCACCAGCATCCCGATACCCAGCGCCAGGCCGGACAGGGATATGACATTCAGGGTGACGCCGCTGAAATACATACATACGACGGCCGTCACCAGACTGATCGGGATGGAAAAGGCGATGACCAGGGTCGGCCGGAAATCCCGTAAAAAGAGGATTAGGATGACGATGGCCAGCATCGCCCCAAAAATAATATTGTTGAAGATGGAGTTCATGACGAGGTCAATATAAATCCCTTGATCCATAAAGGTCACCATCTGCAGCTGCTCGTTTTCTTCCATCATCTCGTCAAAACGTTCTAACAGCCGGTCGGATACTTCACCGGTGGAATAACCGGTCTGCTTCTGGATCGTCAGCAGGATGCCGTTATTGCCGTTTACATTGGCATAGATCTCGCCGGAATTGTCGGTCATGAAGACATCGGCCACATTGCCCAGCGTGATGATGTCCACGCCTTCCATCTGCAAGTTCATCAGCGGCATGGCTTTCAGCTCTTCGACATCGTCCGGTTTGTCGCCGACCCTCACCAGGTAATCGACACCGTCTTCTGTCACATAGCCGCTGGGCATGGAGAAGTTCTGGGCGGCTAACAGGGCTTTGACGGTCTCAGCCGTCAGGATGCCGTGCATATCGGCTTCGTTGATCGCGTCCGCTTTGGCGTCTGCCAGCTCCTGTTCCCCTTCCTCGATCTGTTCCATGGCTTCCTTGAGCTGCTCCAGGTTATCGTTGATCTGCTCCTGTCCGGATTCCAGCTGTTCTTCACCGGCGACAAGCTGTTCCTCGGCGGAAGCAAGCTGTTCCTCGCCAGATTCCAGCTGCTTTTCACCGGCTTCCAGCTGGGTTTCACCGGCTTCCAGCTGGGTTTCGGCCAGGTTGAGCTGCATCTCGCCAAGGTCGATCATGGTCTGGGCGTTGGCGATCTCAATGGCGGCGGTCAGGTTGCCTTTGTTCAGTTCTACAATAGCCTCATCGACAATAACAATGTTGTCGTTGACTTCCTGAAGGCTGGCTTCCAGCGTTGCAAGATAACCATCGACACCTAAGGGCACGGTGGCAAGATCAAGGGCCATTTTCATGTCGTTCACTTGATCCGTCAGCTCTTGGATCTGCGTGTCAAATGCTGCTTCAAGCTCGGTCTTTAAGTCCGCCAGAGACTTGCTTGTATCTCCTAAAGCCGTCAACTGGGCAATTTCATCCGGATCGGTAATCACTCCCATATTAAGAATATCATCAATGCTGTTCTGGTCATCCAATCCTATACCGTCAGCCAGTGTAATCAGACTGTCAATCTGCGCCACGGCTTCCGTTTTCATATCCTCCAGCGTCTGGATCCCATCTTCCATTTCGCCGATTCCATCCCGAGACGCTTCTATGGTGGCGATTTCCGTGGTTAGCTGTATCTTGGCGGCTTCCAGGTCAGCTTTGGCTGTCAGCAGCTCTTTCTCTCCCTCCGCCAGCTTGTCAATGGCCTCTTGTTTCTTTTCCTCCAGCTGCTTCTTGCCGTCCTCCATCTCGGCCTTGCCGTCGGCGATCTCGGCCTTGCCGTCAGCGATCTCGGCTTTGCTGTCTTCCAGCTCTTTTCTGGTGTCGGCCAGTTCGGTTTTGCTGTCTTCGAGTTCTTGCCTGCTGTCCGCCAGATCGACCCGGCTTTCATCCAGTTCCGCCTGGGCCTCGTTCAGCTCTTTTTCGCCCTCGATGATGTCGACTTTGCCGTCTTCCAGTTCCTGGGCGGCATCCGCCATTTCACCTTCGATATAGCCGAAGACCTGCATGTTGATGGCGTCTATTTTTTCCTGGCGGATGATGACGTTGACGCTTTCCTCCAGAAGACCCGAGGTACTGACGGAGGCAACGCCTTCCAGGCTTTCCAGATCGGGGGTGATCTCATTGGCCGCCATCTGGCTGATTTCGGAATAGGTCATGTTTTCTCCGCCAACTGCGGCAATGATGACCGGCAGCATGTCGGGGTTCATCTTCATGATGATGGGGCTGCCGACGCCCTCGTCCCAATAGCTCTTGACCTGGTCAAGGCTCTCGCGGATCTCCAGCGACACCGAGTTCATGTCGGCAGTCTGGGAAAATTCCAGGATAACTATCGAATAGTTCTCGCTGGAAGTGGAACTGACGTTTTCAATATTGCTGACGGTGGCCATAGCGGCTTCCACCGGCTCGGTTACTACGGTTTCCACCGTCTCCGGACTGGCACCTACATAAGTAGTCATGACGATCACATAGGGGAGGCTGATGTTGGGAAGCAGGTCAGTCGTCATCCTGGTAAAGGATACCGCGCCAAGAATGATGGCGATAATGACTGCCACTAGAACTGTATAGGGTTTTCTGACACTGAATTTTCCAATCATCGATTATGTAAACTCCTTTGAGAATAGTTTTGTCCGTCCGACCGGTCGGTCGGTTTCGTCTACGAATAAGTATAAGGAAAATACTGCCGTAAGTCAATTGGGAAAATTCATATATTTATAAATTTTTTGTAAATTGTGTTATTTTGGTATTGTGAATTGAGTTATTTTGATTTTGTTATTGAATTGTGTCATGAATGTTAAAGGCTGTTATTGAAAGGCTTTCTTTAGTTTTATCTTGATTCTTTGGAGAGCGTTGTCGGTGGACTTGTCATCTTTACCGAGGACGCGGGCGATTTCGGTGTATTTCATGCCGATCAGATACAGGTCAAGGACTTGTTTCTCAAAGCTGCTGAGTTCTTTTTCGATGATTTTTTCGATGTCTTCCACGTTTTCTTTATCAATCAGCAGATCTTCGGGATTGCGGTCGGTGCCGGAAGCTATGGCATCGATCAGTTCGGTTTCCTCTCCGTTTACTTCGCCTCTTTCGGTGGAGCCGTAAAGGGAAATATAAGTATTGAGCGGTGTATGCTTCTGGCGGCGGGAGGCCTGGATCGCGGTGTAGATCTGGCGGGAAACGCAGAGGTCGGCAAAGGTGAAGAAACTGGCATCACGGCCGCTGTCATAGTCGCGGATGGCCTTAAAAAGCCCGATCATGCCTTCCTGAATCAGGTCTTCGCTGTCAGCCCCGAGAAGGTACATAGTTTTCGCCTTGCTGCGGACCAGGTTTTTATATTTTTCCATGATAAAATCGGTGATTTGTTCCTCACCGTCACGCAGGCGGACTATCAATTCTTCATCGCTGTACTGGTTGTATAAATCATTCATGGTTTACGGTCCTTTTCACACTTCCAAACATGCCGCTATGCGGCACAAACAATCAGTGAGAAGAACGGCTTTAGACGTTCTTCTGTGAGTAATATAGTAATTCTTAGTCTCTGTCCTTTAGAGACTTAGAATTTCTTAACACACGATTCTCTGCCGGACTATTTCATAGGCAAGAACACCGGTCGCCACGGAGGCATTCAGGGAGTCAATTTGGCCTTTCATCGGAATAGCGGCGGCAAAATCACATTTCTCTCTTACCAGACGGCCGACGCCTTCCCCTTCGCTGCCGATGACCAGGCCGACAGCCCCTTTCAGGTCCAGCTCATACATGGGGGTTCCCTTCATATCGGCGCAGACAAACCACAAGCCTTTTTTCTTTAAGTCCTCGATCGTCTGGACGAGGTTGGTTACTTTGGCCACCGGGGTGAAATTGAGGGCCCCGGCTGAGGTTCTGGCTACGGTTGCCGTCAGGCCGACCGCCCGGTTCTTCGGAATAATGACTCCGTGGGCCCCGGCCAGGTTCGCCGTCCGGATGATAGCCCCCAGATTGTGCGGGTCTTCGATATTATCCAGCAGAATCAGGAAGGGCGGCTCACCCTTTTGCTCTGCCGCTGCCAGCAGCTCCGCCACTTCGGCATAACGGTATGCGGCTGCATATGCGATCACGCCCTGATGCTTCCCGGTTTCCGACAACTGGTCAAGCCGGTCTTTTCCCACGTATTTAATCTGGGTTCCCTGCTTTGCGGCCGCCCTCTTGATGGATGTCACCGGTCCGTCCTGACAGCCGTCCTGCACAAAAAGCTTGTCGATGGTCCGGCCGGCCCGGTAGGCTTCCATCACGGCATTCCTGCCTTCGATGACGGATGCCGGGGCATTGCTGTTTTGCTGTTCTTCCATTATGCTCTCCTCTATATTATGCTCTCATCTATATTTCTTTTCCAATCTTATGTAAACCGATTCCGACCAGCTCCAATATCCTGGCAAAGTCATCCCGCAGATAAAGATAGCCGATCAAGGCTTCCATCCCGGTTGCCTTGCGGTATTCGATGACGGAAGCATTTTTTGCCATGGTACCCGACTTGGCGTTTCGGCCTCTTCGATAGACGGCAGTTTCCTCTTCCGTAAGCTCTCCGCCCGCACATAAAGCATCGATGAGCGCTGCCTGGGTTCCGGCGTTGACGTAGCCAGTGACCGTTTTATGCAGGTCGCGGGATCCTTTATTGCCTTGTCCCACCGCAACTGTACGGATAATCACATCATACACGCTGTCACCGACATAGGCAAGCGTCAGTGGTGAATAAGTACGGAGGTCTACCTCTTTGCCGTCAAATTGCTTTTTTATCTGCGCAAGCCAGCTTATATTTTTTTCCATTTTACCCCTTCACGGGTGTCTTCCAGAACAACACCTTTTGACAGCAGTTCATTACGGATCTCATCGGCTCTGGCAAAATCCTTGTTTTTTCTGGCCGCCTGGCGCAGCGCAATCAGCGCTTCGATCTCCTGGTCAAGGCCTTCCGCTTTTTTTTCTACCAGAAGCCCGCAGATATCGGCCAGTTCGATGATTTGTGATTTCAAAGCTTTTAAAAAAGGAGCCGGGCTTGAATCACTGGCGTTGGTATTGGCAAACTTGACCAGGTCAAAAATTGCGGCAATGGCATCGGCAGTATTAAAATCATCTTCCATGGCTTCCTCAAAGCGGCGGGTATGATCTTCCGCCTGCTGCAGCAGGGACAGTTCCAGCGGCAATGACGAAACATCTGGCGTATCAGGCTGTTCTGAGGCCGCGTTTTCCAGCAGGTAGCTTAAGTTGGAAACACAGTTGACGATCCGGCTCAAGCCGTTCCGGGCCGCTTCCATCAGTTCGGTACTGAAGTTTAAGGGACTGCGGTAATGAGCCGAAAGCATGAAGAACCGCAGGACCTGTAAATCGTATTTATCACTGATGTCTCTGACGGTGAAGAAATTGCCTTCGGACTTGGACATTTTCTTGTTATCGATATTCAAGAAGGCGTTGTGCATCCAGTATCTGGCAAAGCTTCTGCCGTTGGCCGCTTCCGACTGCGCAATCTCGTTTTCATGGTGGGGGAAAATCAGATCTTCGCCGCCGGCATGGATGTCGATCTCGTCTCCCAGATATTTTCTGCTCATCACCGAACACTCGATATGCCAGCCCGGCCGGCCGGCACACCAGGGCGACTCCCAGCTGGGTTCGCCTTCTTTACGGGGTTTCCATAAGACAAAGTCGAGGGGGTCTTCTTTCTGATCCACGCCGGATACCAGCAAGGCCCGGTTGCCTGCCTGCAGGTCATCCAGGTTTTTGTGGGAAAGCTTGCCGTACTCCTGAAAGCTGGCGGTACGGAAATAGACGGTGCCGTCAGCCGCCGGGTAGGCATGTCCTTTTTGGATCAGGGTGGCGATCATCTCCAGCATGCCGCCGATTTCCTCGGTGGCCTTGGGATGAACCGTGGCCGGCCGGACATTCATGGCTTCCATGTCTTTCCGGCATTCAGCGATATAGCGTTCGGAGATGACTTCCGGGGCGACGCCCTCGGCCAAGGCCTTTTTGATTATTTTATCGTCGACGTCAGTGAAGTTGCAGACGTAATTGACTTGCAGCCCTCTGTATTCCATATAGCGCCTGACAGTATCAAAGACGATCATCGGGCGGGCATTGCCAATGTGGATGAGGTTGTAGACAGTGGGCCCGCAGACATACATGCGGACCTTGCCGGCTTCCAGCGGAACGAAGTCTTCTTTCTTTTTGGAGAGGGTGTTGTAGATTTTCATGGCAGTATCCTTTCATATTATGGAAACGCTGATGCAGCGTTTCCGCGCCGGATTTATGGCACAAAGTGCCAGTTTCCACTGTAAATCCGTGTGCATCCCAAGTCCCATAGGGACTGGTGCGTCTAAGGAAATACTGATGCATCAGTGTTTCCCTATATCTTTTCTTCCGGATTCAGGCGACTTTCCAGCTGTTCCAGGCGGGCTTCCAGCTTCAGATTGGCCTGTTTCAGTGCCAGCAGCTCTTCTTTGACTGGATCGGGAAGATGGATGTGATCCATGTCCTCCTGTGGAAAATCCACATTATGTCGTTTTACGACCCGTCCGGGAACGCCTACCACGGTGGAATTGGGCGGAACCTCTTCCAAGACCACGCTACCGGCTCCTATTTTAGAATTGGCACCGATGGTAAAGGAGCCGAGTACTTTGGCGCCGGCACTGATCATGACGTTGTTTTCAATGGTCGGATGCCGCTTCCCCTGTTCTTTGCCGGTGCCACCGAGGGTGACGCCCTGATAAAGTGTCACATTGTCACCGATAACCGTAGTTTCCCCGATAATGACGCCGCTGCCGTGGTCGATAAAAAAACCCTTTCCGATATCGGCACCGGGATGGATCTCGATCCCGGTTTTATGCGCTCCCCGCTGGGAAATCCATCTGGCCATAAAATAATGTTTATTCTGGTAAAGTATATGGGCCAGACGGTAATGAAGCATGGCCTTGAAGCTGGGATAGAGGAAAACTTCCATCGGGGAATGAATCGCCGGATCCCGCTGCCTGATAACGGATATTTCTTCTTTTATTTTTTTCACGATACCCATAGGAGCCTCCCTGTTACGATATTGTTCGCGGAGCGTTTTATAGGATATAGTTCCTAGAAAGTAAAAAAGATAATTACATCTCGATATCAGAGACGAAATTATCCGCGGTTCCACTCTTGTTAAGGACATAGCCCTTCACTCATTGCACGTAACGTGTGCGGACGGAATCGGATATTACCGTCTGGATTCACCGAAACAGCTCACGAAGGCACTTCTATTATCTTCTGAACGGAAATGCTTGCAGCCTATGGCATTTCTTCTCTGGGGTCTCCGATAATATACTTTCTTCGGTCATAGCCTTTTCCTGGATTCATTACATGTCGTAAGCGAAGAATTACGACATCACCTATAGAATATGCAAAAAAATATATTTTGTCAATAGTTTTACACTTTGTCCATAAAAATGCTCGGGAACCCTTACATTTTTGGGGGGCTCGGGAGCCGAAGGGATGGGCAGTCGGCCAATCACTTAATGACAGTAACTTTATTTACATACGGGGGCAGCCTTGGCAGCCTTGGCAGCCGGCGCAGCCGGCATCATTGTTATCGCCGGAATTGACGGGCGTGGCAAGCAGGCAGATGGCCTGAGCGGCAATCCCTTCCCCGTTTCCGGTAAAGCCTAGGCCTTCTTCCGTGGTTGCCTTAATATTGATCTGCGTGACGGCAATTCCCAGAGCCTTGGCGATATTCTCCCGCATGGCTTCGATAAACGGCCGCAGCCTGGGAGCCTGGGCAATCACCGTAGCATCGATATTTTCTACGAAGAATAAATGCTCTTCCAGCAGACGGCCTGTTTGTTCCAATAATATTATAGAAGAGATTCCCTGATAAGCGGGGTCGTTATCCGGAAAATGGGTACCGATATCGCCCAGTGCGGCGGCACCCAGCAGGGCATCCATAATAGCATGGCTCAGCACGTCGGCATCGGAATGACCGAGCAGGCCTTTGTCAAACGGAATCTCTGCCCCGCCGATAATCAAACGGCGGCCGGCGGCCAGCCGGTGTACGTCATAACCGGTTCCTATTCTCATCTATGCTCCCATCCGCCCGATCAGCAGGCTTGCGTTTCTATTCTGAAACAAGTATAGCTTATCCGGACAGGGCTGTAAACTGGAAAAACAAATAACACCATTCAATAAAACAAATAACACTGGTTGAGCTTCACATCTTGACAGACAGGGCATATAATAATACAACCAATCTGGGGGATTTAAGATGAAAAAAATATTGATAGCCGGATATCCGGAGAAATCCGGTAATTATGAAAAAGCACTTATGAAGTCAGGCGTCTGTCCGGTGACCAGCCTGCATGTCCCTGATTCAGAGGAATATGATGCTTTACTTCTGCCGGGTGGAGGCGATATCGACCCGGTTCTTTTCGGCCAGCTGAACAACGGTTCCCGGGAGATCGATACTGCTCTGGACCGGATCCAGATGATGATACTTAAGGATTTTATCTGGGCCAAAAAACCGGTGTTGGGGATCTGTAAAGGAATACAGCTGATTAATATTTTTTTTGGCGGCGATATCATCCAGCATCTTCCCAGTTCCAAGAACCATGAATATGCCGGTCACGATCAGATACATAAATCCCGTGCTGACGATAAGTCTTTTCTGGCACCCCTGTATGGACTTGAGTTTGCTGTAAACAGCGCCCACCATCAAGGTCTGGGAGCCGCCGGAAGAAATATCAACTATATTCAGTATGCCGAAGACGGGGTGGTGGAAGGCTTGAGCCACAGTAGCCTGCCGGTCATTGGCGTACAGTGGCACCCGGAACGGATGTGTTGTGATTTTGCCGTTCCCGCCCTTCCTGACGGCAGCCGGCTACTTGATTATTTCTTAAATCTGATATTATAAATCAAGTCTTACGAAAAAAAGTGGTGGTCACAAGGCTCGGGGGCCGGAGGGCTCCCCCGTTTTCTTTTCAAAAACTTAATAACACGTCATTAGGGAGTGAACGGAGTGAATAGTAAATGAACCGCAAAAACGGGAAAAGAGCAAAAATAACTTGACAAGCCTGTTTTTCAATTGTATACTAGCAGAGCAGGTCAATTATGGACTGATTTGCGTGTTTCCGGGATCTTAGCTCAGCTGGGAGAGCATCTGCCTTACAAGCAGAGGGTCATAGGTTCGAGCCCTATAGGTCCCATCGTATTCACACATCCGTTATATATGGCGAGATAGCTCAGCTGGCTAGAGCATGCGGTTCATACCCGCAGTGTCGGGGGTTCAAGTCCCTTTCTCGCTACTCCCTGATGGTACTCGGAAATGCCCGTTTTATGGGCTTTCTGGGTACTTTTTATTCAATACCTCGCAGTGGTCTGAACAGTAACAGTTATTCCACTATCTCAATCCGGTTATGATCAGGATCGGCAACACAGCTCTCATAAGAGCCGTCACCGGTCAATCTCGGCTCACTGATCACCGGGTAACCATCATCACGCAGGCGGGCAGTCAGCTCGTCAACCACCCCCCTGCTGCCGACCCGAAAAGCCAGATGCGTATATCCACAGGTCTCTTCCTTACCGCCGCCGGCAGGCAAGGCCGGCTTATGCATGATTTCCAGTCTGCTGCCATCTTCAAAGGTGATAAAATAAGTCCTGAGACCGCTCCGCAGATTATGATAGAGATTGTTTGATTCCCCCCCGAAGTATTTCAAATAAAAATCCTTTGTCTTTTCCAGATCCCTTACGTAAACAGCGATATGATCAATGCCCATGTCGTCACCCATCCTATTCTTATCTTAATCAAAAGTTATATGCCGCTCTTGTTAAAAACCGGCTTGACTAGAACTAATGAATTAAGCCAGTTTGCTACGCCCTTTGGCCAGAAAAATAAAAATCATCTCTTCTGGCTGGCGGAGTAGCGGGGAACGAATCGGAAAATGGCCTTAATTTAGCGAAAACAGCTTGCAGCGATAAAGAGGCAGCTTTAAGCCGCCTCTGTTAAATGCTATTGAACGCTACCCGTATTTCCTCCAGGTGGCAGGCTATAGATGCAGCCGCAGTATTTCTGACGATAGAGCCCATAATCCTTGGACAACTCAATCGATCTTTTATACCCGTCTTTCTTCTTAAAATCCGAAGGCAGAAAAACAATACCGGCTTCCTGTCCGACCCGCTCTCCGATCTCGTTCAGTTTGGCGGCGTTTTTTAAAGGACTGACACTTAAGGTGGTTGTAAAAAAATCAGCTTTCAGTTCCTTGGCCTTATCCGCCGTCTTCTGAAGCCGCAGCTCAAAACAACGGTAACACCTTTCGCCGCCTTCTGCGCAACCTTCCAAGCCGGTTACCGCTTCCGCGTAACGTTCCGGCTCATAGTCACCTTCCACATATTGAACGACGAAGCTTCCCTTATTGGCAGCCGTCTCATTCATCAGGCCGATCAGCAGTTTCTGTTGTTCTTTTCTTAGCAGATATTCCTCAGCAGGAGCAATATTGGGGTTGTAGTAAAAAACCATGATAGCAAAAAAAGACATCAGATATTCCAGGACATAGCTGCTGCAAGGGGCACAGCAGCTGTGCAGCAGCAGTTTCTTTCCGACGGTGTCCGGCTTGGATAATATGACGTTCAGGTCTCTTGCATAATTATGATTCATAGTCTTCATCCTGATGAAATGTTCGGCTTATTGGATTCAGTTGTATTGACTCCGCCTCGCTTGCTGGGTTTTCTCAACCAGAGCCAGTGCTCCGGCAGTCAGACCGACCATCACCAGCAGCAATGCGGCGTCAATGGCCGGATGATCCGGAAACAGCATCAGAAACCGGGTCAGCGCTAAAAACGAGGACAGGTTAACCATGAAATGAACGATCATCGGAACCCACAAGGAATCATAACGGTACCGCAGCCAGCCCAGTACCAGACCGAGAAGGAAGGCATACGAACCCTGCACCAGATTGCCATGCATAGCCCCAAAAGCCAGCGCCTGGATAATGTTCACGACATAGAACCGCCGGGAAGCCTTTCCGGCATAATACTGTATCACGCCGCGGGAGAGCAGCTCTTCGCCGACCGGCGCCAGAAAAACCGCCGCGATCATGGTATATATGATGCTCATCACGGACTGGTCCACGAGCTGGGCATAGTCCTCGATGAGCCCAGGGAAAATATAATAAGCCAACTCCAGTAACTGGGTCGTAAACGCACTCAAGCCAAGTCCGATGAAAACCGCCAGAGCTGCCGACCTGACATAAAAGCGCGGCGCTGTGTTCTGCCGTTGTTTCCGTTTTTCCATGCTGATAAGCGCATACCACATCCCAAAAACACCGATGCCGATCAGATGATAATTCAGCACCCCCAGCGCCGCCATGTCGATCAAGAAGAGTTCCTGTTGCCCCAGCAGCTCATCCGTACCAAACTCTAAGCCGGCCGCCGCCAGCCGTAACGCAATCATGATTCCGGCTGACCATATAATCTGAAAGACTGCCGATATTTGTAGAGCCATACAGGCTGCCGCCGGCACCATGCTCATCCAGAACCAGCCAAAACGTTTCCAAAAACCCCTCATATCATTATTCCTTTCCATTCCAGCAATAGGTACACAGCTTACAGCGTTCCAGGCCCACGGCATCCAGCATGTCATCCAGACGGTGATAGCGCAGGGATGTGAAGTTCAGTTTTTTCTCGATCCTCTCGACCATCTCCTGATAGGCGGGATTTTCCGGAACGGAATAGGGAGTCAGATATGGCTCTTTGTCTTTTCCTTCCATTTCCTTGATGACACGCCTGGTTATCAGTTCCATCTCCGAACTGGAACGGGAAAAATTAAGATACTTGCAGCTGTACAGTAACGGCGGACAGGCCGGGCGGATGTGCAGTTCCCTGGCACCGTTGGCATATAAAAACTCGGTGGTCTCACGAAGCTGAGTCCCCCTGACAATCGAATCGTCAATGATTAACAGGCGTTTATCCTGGATCAGCTCATGCACCGGGATCAGCTTCATCTTGGCGATCAGGTCCCGCTGCGACGGCATGGACGGCATAAAGGAACGCGGCCAGGTCGGTGTATATTTGATCAGCGGCCGGGAAAAAGGGATGCCGGATGCTCCGGAATAACCGATGGCATGAGCCACGCCCGAATCGGGCACGCCCGCCACGTTATCCGTCCGGACATTGTCCCGTCCGGCCAAGGAGGCGCCGCAGCGGTAACGCATTTCCTCCACGCCGATCCCCTCGTAGGAAGAGGAAGAATAACCGTAGTAAACCCACAGAAAAGTACAGATCTTCATCTGGTCACCGGGACGCGCCACCGTCTTTACCTCTTCCGGGGTAACCAGCACGATCTCGCCGGGTCCCAGCTCCTTTTCGGCAACGTAGCCGAGGTTCAGATAGGCAAAGCTTTCAAAAGAGATGCAGAAGGAGTCTTGTTTGCGGCCGATCGACACCGGCGTCCGGCCGTAACGGTCTCTTGCCGCATAGATCCCCTCTGGTGTCATTACTAAGATCGTCATGGAACCTTCGATCTTTTCCTGAGCATGCCGGATGCCATCGACCAGCTGGGTTTCCTGATTGATCAGGGCCGCCGCCAGTTCGGTGTTATTAATGTCGCCGCCACTCATTTCCAGAAAGTGGGAATGGCTCTTACGCAAGATAGTATCGGTAAGGGCCTCGCGGTTATTGATTTTTCCCACAGTGACGATGGCATAGGTGCCGTGGTGGGAACGGATAATCAAAGGCTGGGGTTCATAATCGGAGATACAGCCAATGCCGTAATTTCCCTGCATTTCATTGACATCACGGTCAAACTTGGTTCGGAACGGGGCATTTTCGATATTGTGGATCGCCCGGTCATACCCTTTTTCCTGAGAATAAACCGCCATCCCGGCGCGCCTGGTTCCCAGGTGGGAATGATAGTCCGTCCCAAAAAATAAATCAATTAAACAATCTCCCTTTGCAGCAACTCCAAAAAATCCGCCCATTGTTTCCTCCTGATGTCAGTTATATTTTCCGATAAATTCTTTTACCCGTTCCCGGTCGGAGTGGAAAATCTCCTCCGGTGTCCCCTCTGCTTGAATCATTCCCTGTTCCATGAAAATAATTCGGTCAGACACTTCTCTGGCAAACTGCATTTCATGGGTCACGATGACCATGGTCATATGCGACCTGGCCAGCTGCCGAATGACCTTAAGCACCTCGCCGGTCAGCTCCGGATCCAGCGCCGATGTCGGCTCGTCAAAGAAAAGCAGCTTAGGGTTAAGCGCCAGCGCCCGGGCAATCGACACCCGCTGCTGCTGTCCGCCGGAAAGCTGATAGGGATAGGCATCGGCCTTATCCCTCAGGCCCAGCTGACCTAGCAGCTGCTCAGCCTGTTCATAGGCGGCGGCGCGGGGAAGCTTATTGACGTTGATCGGGGCGTCGGTAATATTCTTGATGACGCTGTAGTGGGGAAAGAGATTGAAGTTCTGAAAAACCAGGCCGAAAACCTTCTGGATGGCTTTCAGCTCATTTTTATTGGCATAGACGCAGCGGCCGTCTTCTTCCCAGGCCGCCTTTTCGCCGAGATAGCTTAAGCTCCCGCCGTCCATGCGTTCTAAAAGCGTGGCACAGCGCAACAAGGTAGACTTGCCGGAACCGGAAGGACCGATGATAGCCAGGACCTCACCTTCTGTCACGGTGAGGGAGATGTCCTGAATCACGTCGAGGGTACCGAAACTTTTTTTCATGTGGGATATCTGCAGCAAATTCATAGTGGCTCCTAAGTAGATCCTATACGGACCATCGCATGATTAACGGTAGTAGCTGCTGGCTTTTTCCAGCCGTTCCATAATGACGGCAACAAAAAGATTGAATACATAGTAAAATAAGCCAGCGACCATCAAGGCCATGATGTTGGACTCGGCAGCGGCAATCTGCTTTGCCAAGGTAAACATCTCAGCCTGAGACACGACAAAAGCCAAGGAAGTGTCTTTCACCAGAGTGATGGTTTCGTTGGTGACCGGCGGGATAATCCGTTTGATGACCTGGGGCATAATAATTCTTAAAAAGGTCTGGCCTTTTCCGTAACCCAGAACCTTAGCCGCTTCATATTGACCCACCGGAATGGACTCGATTCCGGCTCGGTAGATTTCGGCAAAATAAGCAGCATAGTTTAAAGAAAATGCGATAATTACAGCGGTAAAACGATAACCTTCCAGACCGATTCGGAATATGTAAAACGGACCGAAGTAGACGACGATAAGCTGCAGCATCAAAGGGGTGCCGCGCATGACGGAGATGTATATCTTAGTCAGATTCCTGATAATGACGTTGCGGGACATGCGACCAAAAGAAAATAACAGGCCTAACGGTAAGGAAAATAACAGGGTAAGCAAAAATATCTCGACCGTAACGATCAGGCCTCTTCCCAGTTGCAGCAGCATAGTTGCTATACTCATTATTCCGCCTTTCTCCAGTTGCATCTTGTCTTATTTAAAGTACGCTGCACATCGGCCTGAATGTCAGGCCGATGCCTCGTACAGTACTGCTATTTCCCCAGACGAACCTCGTGCGGTACTGTTATTTCCCCTAAACAGACCTCGTGCGGTACTGCTATTTCCCCAGGCAGACCTCGTCCTCCAGTTCATATTTAACTGCCAGTTCCATAAAGGTCCCGTCTTCAACCATTTCCAAAAGGGTGGATTCTACTTGGTCTTTCAGTTCCGTTTCGCCTAACAGGAAACCGATTCCATATTGTTCTGAGGCAAGGATTTCATCAAGCATGGTAAATCCGGTGCCGCGATCGGTAATCTGCCGCTCTGCCACGCCGATATCAATGGCCAAAGCCTCGATCGCCCCACCCTCTAAATCCATAAAAGCAGTATTATAGTCGGGATACTGAATCAGCTCGCCAAAGCTGCCCATTAGCTCCGCGTTGTCTTCCAGGGCCGCCAAGGCCGAGGAGTCACTCTGGACACCTACCGACCGGCCGGCCAGCTCTGCATAGGATGCAATGCCGGCATCGTCCCTGACCACGATCACTTGGGAACTGTCCACATAAGGCACCGACCACGTGTAATCAGCTTCCCTGCCGTTGATCGTGAATCCGTTCCAGATACAGTCAATATTGCCGGATGAAAGTTCCATGTCCTTACTGTCCCAGTCAATCGGCTGTTTCACCAGTTCCCAGCCGTTGCGCTCGCATACTTCCGCCGCCAGTTCCAGGTCAAAACCCGTATAGCTCCCGTCTTCTCCTATGTAGCCGTATGGAGGGAAACCGGCATCAAAACCAACCGTAAACGTATCCCGGCCGGAGCAGCCGGCAAGTAAAGAAGCTGTCATAACAGCTGCTGCCAATAATAAGATCCTATTCTTCCGATTTTTCATAATATCCTCCTGTTTGTCTCAATTGTTCCCTGAAAAACTAAATTGTATATTTACTGCATTAGCATCCTAAAGTGTATCAGAATACGCCCCGCCTGTCAAATCCCGTTTTGACCGTTCCTGATCTCATATCACTCCGTTTTCAACCCGCCTAAGACTCGTTTACCTTTCGTTTTTAACCGCTGAACTCCTTTTCATAAACTGCTACCAGCTTCAGGATCTCACCGGCATACTGCGGATATTTTTCCACCAGGTCTTTGATTTCTTCCTGAGCATTGTGGGCCACGACTTCGTTATTATAGTCCATCCGCCGTCTGAGCGACTGCCGGCGGATAATCAGGTCGTGCCGGATCTCCACCATTTCCTTTTTGTCCAGCAAGGCTTTGGTCTGATGGAGCCAGGCGGCGCCGTCCTTTACCTGATACCGCCTTAATATCCGCAGCAGTTCCTGCTCGCTGGCATCAAGTTCCTTTTCCGTCTTCCGGAAAATCTCGCGTTCTTCCTTTTCCTCCCGATATTGTTTCCACAGCCGGTCCAGCTCCTTGGCGCCGGACACGGCATATTTAACCCGCAGGTACTCCAGCAGATTGGTGTTATTGATATAACGGATCTTCACCGTATTGTGCAACAAAATAATCTTGTTGATGCTTTTTTCCACCCGCTTCAGTTCCCGGACGGAATCATTGTATCGGATAAAGACAATAAAAATCACCACAGCAGCAGATGCCGCTGTCAGGATATAGCCGATCTGCGTATTCATCTTGAACCCGAACTGCAGGATCAGCAGCAGGACGATACACAAGACTACCGCCGTAATGCAGATAATCATCATGCTCCGCAAATCTTCCATCAGCCGCTGCAGCTCATGCTTACGGAAAAGATAGGCTTCCTTTTCATTCCCCAGCTTCTTCATGTCGGCCTTGACCAGCGTATGGTAGTCTTCGGCTTCCTTAAGCTTGACATAGCCCTCCTGGATCTCTTCCGACAAGGACTCCAGCTTGTGGTACTGGGTTTCGCTCATGCGCTCGGTACGCTTCAGATAACCGGAGCGTTCCGACTCCAGCTTCTCGATCCGCCTGGCAGCCTCATTCAGCTGCTGGCGCTCTTCTTCCGGCAGCGCCTCGATCTCCTCCATGTCTTTTAACGAGGAGGTCACGACATTATATTCAAACTGCAGGCTCTCGATCTCCCTGGTGGCCTCGCCGATCTGTTCCAGACAGCTCTTGACGTAGTCCTGCCGCTGTTCTTTATCATGGATCTTAACATCGTCTCTGTCGTAGACGACCTCATTCCATGCTTCAAATTCATATTCTTCTTCGTAATCCCTGCGGATCCGCTTCCACAATTTTGCCCAAAAACCCATAGTGTGCTCCGTTTATTTATTCCTTTTCCCAATCAATCCTTTTCCTGTTTACTCAATCCATCTTACATTCCATCTTACATTAATTCACTTTATTATTTAATCCAATACATTTTCTCGATACTGCTTCTTGATTTCTTCCGCCAGACGATTTATCTCTTCATAATAGGAATTGACATTCCCTTCTTCTTTATACATCTTTAAGGCAAATAACCGGCGGCTTTCTTCCGTTTCAAGAAAACTTTCCGTGGCCTGTTCCAGCAGACGCTCAACTTGCAGGGAAAGATTATGGAACTGGGGCCGGTCGGCAATAAAACGGATATATTCCCCTTCCGTCAGGTGTTTCCGCACCGCGCAAAGGTATTGGATTCCTGATTCCTCGCTTCCTGCCAGTTCAAAAGCCTTGAGAAAGCTTTCCGCCGCCCGCTCAAACCGGAACAGGTTCGCAAAAGCTACGCCCCGGTTATGGTAGATCCGGCTGCCGATCAAGATCTCTCCATCCGGAATCATGTCCAGAATCAGCTCGTATTCCTTGAGCGCCAGCAGATACTTGCCGTTTTCCACTAAGAAGTCGGCACGGTTTTTCTTTTTCTCAAAATTGTTCAACCCGACATTGTTCTGTAAGACCTCCGCTATCTGTTCCTGTTCGGCAGCAGTACAGTAATTGACATATTCCAGGATCGTCATCACAAACATGCTGGTGGAACCGACCTTACGAAAGAACCCGCCAAGCTTTTCCCCGAGTTCGGTCAGTCCGCATTCATAGGCCAGCCAATCCGCCAGATTCTTATCCACAATATCCTGATCAAGGATGAAAGGATTGGTCTTGAATAAATAGCACAGTTCTTCGGCAGAACGGATGTGGACGCATAATTTCGGGAAATAATAAGGGGTTTCCGCATATTTTCCGACACATAATAAGGGCTGTTTCATTGGTGCTCCTATCCTTCCTATCTTGTATATTCATTGTAAGCCAGTATCCTTTGCATTATGACGTTACCTTCAGTTCCCTCACCCATTTCTTGCCGCTGGCCGGAAACAAGGCACCGAAACCCATGTCTGTCACCGTCACCTGGGCTTTTTCGGCCGCCAGCATGCGGATCTGGATCAGCAGCCTGGTTGTCCGCGCCGGGCGCTCCGGCAGTCCTTCCAGAGCAATAATCTGCTCGGTTACGACGCCGCCGGTCAGGGAGGTGACGATAAATGAAAGTTCTTTTCCTTCTTCCAGGATCAGCTGGTACTGGTTACGGATCTCATACCAGTTCACTCCGGCATCCAGAACGGCAAAATAAGATTCCACACCGTGACGCAAGACTTTCATCCCAATGTTGGCTTTCAGTTTATCTTCCCCTAAGAACACCTGCGCAGCGGCAGTCTCCGAAGGCTTCTGCTTTTCCATCGCGCCATGGCAGGCCCCCTTGCTGTACATGTTGTTGCCCTGAAAAACGCGGCGGCCCTGACACAGATATTTCATAAATTCTCCGGTCCATGCCTCTTTAAAGCCGTCACCCAGCAGAAAAACAGCCGAAATCAGGCGGCCGCTGCACAACTGCCCGGCGATTTCCAAGAAGCGCTCGCTCCATTCCTGCCGCTTCTCTTCCGCAAGGCCGAACGTCCTGGTCAAATGAGGATACTCCTGCTTCTCGATAAATACTACGACCGGCGTGGTTTTACGGTTGCTTTCGAGCATGTAAGTTTTAAGGATCACATTATAATCAAAGATCAGGACGCGATTGCTCCACAGGTCTTGGGGCTGGTGGATGATGTACTGGTAGATACTCTCGCGATAGCTCTGGAAAAAGAACTGATCCGGCCGAAGCTCCAGACCTTCTGCTACGGCGCTGAGTACTTCAATGTTACGCAGGTTGAGTTTTTCCACCGTAAACATAATGGCGGCAAGATCGGCGGGCAGGTTGGTTTCCATGGACAGCAGGGCGAGGCTCCGTTTTATGAACAGGGTCAGCAAGGCGGCCGGGTTGAAGTTCTCACCGTCGATCAGGACGGGTTCGCCGATTATGGCCAGCTCGAAGAGGTTTTCTATCAGGATCCCGGCTTCCATATCGGCCCAGCGCAAGGCTTCCTTGCCATAGGACCATTGGTTGACGCCGGGTTTCTTGCAAAGGACGGTGGGGATGTTAAATTGTTCTGTTCCCATCACGGCTGATACAGTTTCGGGTTCGGTTGCGCCGGGTTTGGAAAAACTGATCTGCGAATTCAGGTTTCCCAGGTCGTAGCCGATTATGACTGTGCCGGTATGGCGCTTGGGGGGCTTTTTGCTTTTTCTGCTTTCCATTCTGGTTCTCCTGTCATTGTTCGCTGGGGGCATTTGATTTTTTTACTACAGTCATCGCCATATAGCCCAGCTACGCATCTGCGCTGGTTCAGACGTCCGGAAATAAGTACATCTAAGTTTCTCACCCACAACATCGGCCGCTTCCGTGTCGTCATCAAGCACCATCCGTGGCTGGGCTATATGGCGATTCGGTATTCCAAACTGGTAGAATTGGTGATACCTTGTTCTATATTTTGCTGCTTTTTGCTGATTATTTAGTTATTATTGCTGTCGTGTAAATTATCTATGTTGGCTGCTTGGCTTTATGCACACTTTCAAAAGTTATAAAGTACTCAGCATATATATTTTGTGGTTGCTTTTCCTATCTTTGGCCTGCCGATAAAGTTGCTGATTCAGCTGCCAATTTACATGAAAACATTTTTACATGATTCGGAACATGCGGTTGACCACGTATCCCAGCTGATAGAGCTCGTACATCAGTCTGTCGACCGTCTCGTAATCCTGCATGTTCCTGGCGATCTCGATGTCGTTGATTAGTGTATAGCGGGATTCGTGATGGTCTGCGCCCGGATCGCTGTAGGTAAGGCCGGCGCTTTCGGTGTAATGCTCTTTTTCGTCTTCTTCCTCGGCGATATAATAAAGCAGGCGGTCGCCGAAAAACAGGACAAACTGTTTGGCGCATACGCCGCCGTACATGTCTTTCATTTCTTCGCGGACGTATTCGCTTTTGTCGATGCCGTCGCGTTCGATCAGATAGTGAATCACGGCTTTGTTTCCCGGTTTGGCGTGGTATTCGACGATGGTCTTGTCGAGATACGGTTCCATGAAAGGGAAGAGCGGAATGTATTCTTTGTAGAAGGACAAGGTTATGTTTTGGTCTATGAGCTGTTTTAGTAAAAGTTTGAGTGACGGTCGGACTTTGTCTGTGATCTCGCGGGGGTTTTCGGCATAGTATTTGACGAAGGCGAGGCGGCAGACGGGGTGAAGATCTTCCTTTTGGTTCAGGAGCTTTTCGGTCTGGTCGATGATAAAAACGTCGGTTATTTTGTCGCCTACGAAATAGTCGTGGGCGCATTGGGCGAGGAAAGCCATTTCAACGTTGCTGCGGCCGCCGCCGGTTACATAGTCGCGGAAAATCTGCATCTGTTCGCCGACAAAGGAGGAGGAATAGAGCATCTGGATGAGCAGTCTTTCGCTAAGGTCGTAGGTTTCGATGCCGAAGTCAGCAGCGGCTTTCCAGAGGTTCCGGAGCCGGCGGATTGAGCCTTGGTAGAAACGAGCCAGGTAACGGAGGAGCTTCTCGTCGTATTTGCCGGCGTGGAATGCCGTGTGGGCCAGGGTTGTCATGATTTTGTCATCGCTTTCGGCTTCTTCCGGGAGGATGCTGTTTAAGGCCCGCAGGATCAGTTTGGCATCGATGGCTTTGCTGTTGACGGTGCAGAGCCATTGATAGGCTTGGGGGTATAGGGAACGGGATATCATCCGCTTGATTATTTCGGTATAGTGGTCACTGTCTGCCTGTGCCGGGGTGATATTCTCCAGGATCTGGTCGAGCTGGGGGATCATGTCGTGTTCATAATAGTGGCGGATCAGGTTGAGGCGGATAGTCTTTTGGTAGTCTTCGGTGATGTATTCGGCGTCTTGGAGGCGTTGCATGGCAGGAAGGTTATGGGCGGCCACGGGAGCGATTTCGTGGCCTTTTTCGCAGAGCCATAGGTCGAAGCCGATCTTGGTTGTGACAAGGGGCGCGATGAAGCGGCCCAGCTTGTCGGGGCGGAGCCATTTTTCAATGGTGCAGTTGCCATCGTCGATATAGCGGTTCCCGGAGGCGTCTTCCAGGAAAATGTGAAAATTGCTGCTGTATAAGGGCAGGGAAGCTTGGCGGCCGGTCAGGGGGTAAACGGCTTCGGTTTTCCCTTTGTCATAGAGGATGATGACGTCAC
This sequence comes from Lachnospiraceae bacterium UBA935, assembly GCA_002293525.1. Classification (GTDB taxonomy): domain Bacteria; phylum Bacillota; class Clostridia; order Lachnospirales; family Lachnospiraceae; genus UBA935. The sequence goes on along the minus strand of DBDJ01000063.1, from coordinate 38,694 downwards.
GGGCGGCTTTGTCGGAACTGTCGCGGACGTTTACGGTAAACAAGGCGTCTACCAGGCCTTGGGCGGCTTCTTCGGTGATCATGTCTGAGGTGATGAAGCTTTTGTATAGGTAGGCCAGCCATCTGGTGATGCGGCCTTGGGACATCTGGCGGATCACAAAGCGTTCGATGGCTTCGCGGTAGCTTTCGTACAGCTCGGGGAAGTCTGACCGGTATTTGTGGACATAGGCATAGAGGTAAGCATTGTAGCGGTAGTCCAGTTCACTGCGGTAGGCAAAATACATCAGAACCATTTTGGGCAGGTTTTCTTCTTGTTCCAGATCCACCGACATCATATAGTGTTCAAAGAGGCGGGTTACGCGGATCTCCCGGTCGATTCCCAGTCGGTACCAGGGTAAATATTCGGTGCCGGTGCGGTTTCCCTTAATGAGCAGGGCGCAGATTGCTTTGATTACCTCATCGGAAGGAACGCTGCGGTAACAAGCTTCCAGGATGCGCAGGTAAAAGACGGAGAACTCGCGGCAACGGGAAATCAAGTAAACGATTTGGCTGATCAGGCCTTTGTGGAGACTGTCTTTGTAGAGGCTGTCTTTGTAGGTAATGTCTTTGTAAGTACTGTATTCTTTCGAGAAAGCTTCTTTTGAGGAAGTTTCTTTTGAGAAAGCTTCTTTTGGGGAAGCTTCTTTTGAGGGGGTATTGTGGAGGCAGTCTTTTTTGACTGCGTAGGTGAGTACATGGATCTCAAAACGCTCCATCTTCATCAGGAGGGCGGGGTTCTGCTTCAGCAGGTTCAGGGCTTCTATGTAGATGACCGGGCTGGTACAGCCGCGCATAAACTGGTCCTCCAGAAGCTGCCATTTTCTGGCGGGGGAACGGTATTCTTCCTGAAGGTAGGTTAAGAGCCAGGCAATCCGCCAGTCGTCGTTATATTGGGTGAAGACTCTTTCCAGCTGGGCCGAAACTTCGTCTATGTATTCGTTTTCACCGCTGATCAGGGTGGTCAGGTACTGATGGTAGCACCAGAGCGCTGGCTGCCAGTTTGCGTCGTCTCTGAGACGGGCGGCGGCATGGTCCAGCATCCAGCCGGCTTCGTTGTAGCGTTCGGCGGTAATCAGGAGCTGGGCGCGGAAGAGCTTGGCGGCAATGTCGCTGTCGTCGGCGGCGATCATGGTGTCGGCCAGGGCGGCGGTTTCCTTGCGCCATGCGGAGGCGGATATGTTTTTATTACGGAAATCCGTGTAAAGGGTCATTAACTGAAGGATGTATTGTTTTTTTTCACGGGCAGGGCTTTTCTTTTTCTTAGGGATGCCGCGGTTTAAGACGGTAACTGGTATGGTGATGTCGGTGTCGGTATTGTATAGGCGGATATAGCCGAAATTACGGCCGGCGTGCAGCTGGTCGGCGGCTATGTAATAGGGCAGGCGGTAAAAATTGCCGAGGAAGTCTTCCTCGCGGATGGTGTCCTTGCCCACGCTCAGGAAAGCGCCTTCTGTCTCGACTTGCAGCAGGGTGTAGCCCCAGCCGTTCCGGTTGATGGAGATGGCATGTTCGGCGGGACGGTTCTGGGCCTCGGTCTTGATCTCGGTTTCGGAAACAAGATAGGTGATTTTCTGTTTTTTCTTGATGGCGAGAAGGAATTCTTCGACGTTACGTTCGTTCCGGTATTCGGTGCCGACAGGGCTGCGGTGGAGGCCGGAAAGTCCTCTATATAAGGGATAAAACTGCTTGTCGACGCCGTGGAACAATTTCCGGAAGCTGCTGCTGTAGAATAAGCTTACGGCTTCGTCCCAGTTGGTCCTGGCCAGGTTGGCGAAGTGAAAGAGGTTTTTGATGGTTCCCATAGAGGAGGTGATTTCTTCGGGAATGATAGTTACTTTATAGGGAATGGCGTATTCGCCGTGGTTGGATACGATGACAAACTCGCCTTGGCGGATGTCGCCTTCGCAGGTATTATGGCCGCAGAAACGGTAAGCGATCTCGGCTACGGAGCCGGCAAACCGGTGCGTGAGGCATTCCATTTCCAAGCTGTCGGTATATAGATAGCCCTCGGTCAGGCGGCTGTCAGATCCGTGTATTTCGAAAGTACCTTCGTAATCGGCACCCGGCGCCAGCCGGATGTCAATCGTGGTACAGGAAAAAGTAAGTGACCCGGTCTCCGGCTGAAACTCTCCTTCCAGTATGCGGTCGATAATTTCCCTCATTGCTGCCCCCTGATAAATGGATAAGTCTGTGTTCGATACAGTATACCATTATTTTCTGTCTGTGTGCAAGGGGGCAGGATATTTGAAGGGATATTTTTAACTCGTCGTTGTTACTGGAACAGCGCAAAACACCTCGCGATGACCTGGACGGTAACCCGTCGTTTACTGTACCGATGTGCCGCATTTTATGGTGTTTAGGTGCAGAATATTTTCAAAGAACCCCTATTTATCATTTGTTCTTATCAGAGATTCATAGTGTGTTTAGCTATTTGGTGCTTAGCTTCGCATTACTCAAATAATATATATTCTTACATCTAGATGCGATTTCCTTATTATGAGTAGCTATGAGAATGGTTGTCCCTTGTTTATTTAATTCGATGAATAGCTGCATAATCTGTTGTTCCGTTATTTCATCTAAAGCACCTGTCGGCTCATCGGCCAAGATTATTTGGGGATTCTTAATTAATGCTCTTGCAATAGCTGCTCTTTGACATTCGCCTCCTGATAATTGGTAAGGATACTTATCGAGATGCTCTTCTATACCTACTTTTCTAGCTACTTGTGTTACGCTATGATGGATGTTTTTCTTTGACTCTTTCCCTATTAACAGTGGTAATGAAATATTATAACTTATCTTTCGGTCGTTTATTAAAGCATAATTTTGCACAATGAACCCGATTTGAGTGTTTCGGATTTTAGATGTTGCCAAATCATTTTCTGATGGAATCAATTCCCCGTCTATATAATACCGACCATCATCTTTTTGATCAAGTAAGCCCATAATATTCAACAGCGTTGTCTTGCCAGAACCACTTCTCCCCATAAGTGCAATCATTTCGCCGTCATCAATTTCTAAATTAACACAGTCTAATATTACGCGCTCTCCAAATGATTTTTTGATATTCGTCATTTTAAGCATTTACGCACCTCCGTTCATGGTATTTACAATTTTCAGTTTATCAATCATTACTAAAGGAAATACTGATTGTATAAGAATATTGAAAGCGAACAGCAGTATTAAAATTAAAAAGTATGAAGTTCCAGATAGTATCAACCAAAAGATGCTTGCTATCCCAATCGCTACGTCATTAACATATATTATATAAAGAACGATATTCTGTTTTACAGTGTTGATTGACAATCCGTTTGCTATGTAAATTGCAATGTTTTTTTTATTATGCTGTATTTTACTTGCAGTACTAATGGATATGAAAGCACATGTCAAACCTATCATCATAATAGCTAATAACAAAAACATTGATTGTAATTGTTTACCGGCAACTCCCCATATAGTTAAGTAAAAAGAAAAGACTCCTTCTAGTTGGTACGGAACAATATTTAACTCTAATGATTTCTGAGCAATCATTTTCTGTATTTCTGATGCCGATTGATCTGAAGCGACAAAACCAGAACAATGATCTAAATATACCTTGAGCTGAAAACTCTTTTCACTTTTTGTAAGTACTGAATCAACTGTGATATCTTCTAAAGCCGGCATTAATATATATCTATCTAATACCTGTAAATTACGACCGTCGTTATAGTATGAACCTGATTCCAAAAAACCTGCAACTCGACCAATCATTTCTTTATTACAGTAATAGAATTCTAAATTATCACCTATGCTTATATAATCCTTGTAATCATAACCCATCAAGATAGGCACGACGTTATTTTGAATCATATAGTCTTTCGGTTCAAAAGTTCTGCCTTCTGAAATATCTATTGAGTAGTACTCCATAAAATCTGAATTTGTTTGTATGCTTTTATATTGATTATCAACAAATACATTATTATATTCATAGCCTACCTTAAATTGATCAAGAAAGGTATCTTCTTCCATGTAAAATCCTTGTGTACTAGCCACTATGTATTGAAAATGCTCATTATTATTTAACCACTCATATAATTCTTTTAGTATGGCAACATTATCTTGACGTGAAAAAAAACTTCTTTCTTCCTCTCCCATGAAATTATCAGTCAGTTTATATATTTCTCTGGCATTGCTACCTAATTGGCTTAAGCCGGAATATTGATCTATAGTAAGATAGAGAGTCGCAATAACTATCATGTAAGAAAAAATAATTTGAGTATACATTAAGACATCTATTTTTCTTTTGCTTTTTTTTAATATGTAATATATTTCTTTATTCAACTTTCACTCTCCTGTTTAACAATAGTTAAATTATTAGTTTTGAAATAGACCAGCAGGCTTATATATCCATTTATAAATATATAGAGACATAAATCAATGAGAATGATTATTGCGGAAAATTCACCGAAGTTTTTCATAGAATATATCAATGATAACAATGAGCCACACAAAACACCTGCTAATATCCAGATATTTAATTCTTTTACTTTATCTATAACCAGATCAGTTTTATTATATCCAACCATTTTTTTAATTCTTAATTCATATGTCATCCCATCAATCAAATAGAAGTTAATTAACAATACATTTACTATTAATAAAGCTATTAATAGTATTGCAATTACGAATTGAGATGTGCTACCATCAATGGTTCTTAATAAATCCAACTCATTACTATCATATATAATAACTTCGCCAAATACATTTTCATTACCAAGAAAATCGAAATTTGCTTGGTAATTATCGCTCTCAATTATATATCGATATACTTCTTGCTCAATTAATTCATTATTTATTGCCAGCATTACCATTGTATCTAGACGAGTTGGATAATGATACCCCATCGTTCCAATAACTTTATATTCATTATCATCCCATTTATAAATAATATGACCATCTTTTCGATAAGTTTTCACACCCTTTCCTACAACTGCGATTTTTTTATTTTCAGCAAAATCCCCGATTGAGAAAAAACGACCAGATTGCATCTTGGGTGCTTTGAACTTACCATTAAAAAAAATTCCCCGCACATCATAATCAGCTACATAGTTTGAGTAAAATGTCGAATCGGGCGGGAGTAACTCGACCAGCTTGTTATATGTTAATTCGTTGTCATCTGCAACAAAAAACAAAGCTGTTTCTGAATAAAAAGACTTACTGTTCTTATTCATTTCACGGATAATTGACTGATATGTATATGTAATATTTACACCCGAGACGACAAGCAATGCAGTAAACAAAACCAATATTTTTAATATTCTCAATCAACACCTCCTCCTATGATTCGGGGTGCCACCACTTTTTTTGAATGCTGGATTGTGTCAGGACCCATGTCCTTTTCAGAGGCTATAACATTAAATATGTTTACGGAAAACATAAGTGTTCCGATTAAAACTATTATGATCATTTTTCTAATCATATTTTCCGCCTTTTATACTGCATCACTGTGCATTCAAGTTATTATACACTAAGACCAATTAATATTCAATATGTTTAATAAGTTGTTTAGCAAAAACAAATTCTATATTCATTTCCTCAACTAGCCTTTATTAAATCAAAAGAGAATTCCAACATCTTACTTTATTTTGTTCACTATAAGTGAGCTTTCATTTTTAGTCTGACGATATCCTGCTACCGTTCTTTCGCCAATCTTGGTTCCGATCGGATATTTCATAAACATTTCCTGCATTGAAAGTCCATTCGAAACGGGATACTTATATTGATTGTCCATTTTCATATGATTGTCCATTTTCAAAGAGTCCTTCTTAAAAGCTTTTCCATATTATGCCCGGATAAGGAGCAATGCATGCATCAGCTTTTATCGGTCTTCTGCGGTAGGATATATGGCCGCCATTCTGGCATCATCAAAATTCAGATCAAACCATTCCTCTATGGCATTGGTTGCTCCAATCCCATCGTTCCTTGTGATGTATCTGGCCCAAGCCACACATGTCACCGATACATTGACGGTCATGAACACTACTAATATCCATGCCAGGATGTCACATGGTATTGGGGGGATTCTTTCAATTATATTTGATGACAGCGGATAAAGATATTTAATCCAGACGACGGCAGCGATACCCCAGTATAAGCAGAACAGCAAATTGACTCTGCCGTCCAGATTAAATGGGTAATGGCTGTAATTCCAAAAAACCCTGCCAAAGACCAGTTCATGAACAATACTTGAAAAATACTCATATATGCCGCCGATCACGGTTCCTGCTACAAAAATCAGCCATCCCGGACGGTGACGATGCCGATATAACAATATGGTTGCCAATACGATTGCCAGGCCCCACACGATACTGAAATGTCCCCAGACGACACTGCTGCGACTCATCCACATTCCCAGATGGATCCGGCAGAAAATCGTCTCAACGATGTCGCCTAAGAAAGCGCCGATAAAAAAAAGCAGGACAAGCTTATAAAAGTTTGGGTGTGTGGCTAGTACCTCCGCCTTTTGTGTGCCCATACAAACCCGAATTTCCGCATTCCTTTGACAGGATGCAAGGTGTTTATTAATATCTTATGAGAATGCCGGATTTGCGACACAAAATACCAGTATCCAGTGCTTTCCAGATCACCAGGACTATGCCGCGCTTCTGGAACGCTGAAAATAAGCTGGTTTTTGAACCTTGATAAGGTACCGTCATGACCGGGCGCAATTCCGGAGACGGGGATGAACAGACTGTCTGGCTTGACACAAATATATAACCCCCCACAATCCCAGACTGATCAGCATCAACGTGATTTTATTGATAAGCCAGATGTTGTTTGTGTCTCCGGCGAAGCGGATGAACAGATAGCTATATTGAACGGCGGGGATACGAAGCAGGGCGCGGGCAAGCATGGACACAAGCCAAAAAGAACCGGCAATCATGGTTGCGATATGCTCTTCTGAAAAGCAGATACCGCATAGGGCGCAGAGTGTTGACAAGAAAAAAGCGGTCGGAAAATAGAGCAGCAGCATTTCTCCAATGTTCATTTCCTGTCTGATGAAAAATACGATCAATATGTTCCCGCTGGCAAAAAGGCTGGCAGCCAGAAACGGTGCCGCATATCTTGCCGCGACCCACGGGAACAGAGAGCGGCTCTGCGCAGCTACTATGTCAAAATTGGCATCGGCCCGCGTCTTCCCCCATTCGCCCACGGCGACAGCAGTTATAAAGGGGCAGATCACCTCAAAACCGATGACGCTCAGGTTAAGCAGTTCGCCCCCGAAGCAGGCCGCCAGCAACATTACAAGCGTCAATGCCGCAAAAATATACAGGGCATTGTTCCCCATGATTCTATGCTCAAAAAAAATCCTTTGCATCAGCCTGCCCTCCAAATAATCCTTTTCAAAATGATCTGCTGCATCAGCCTGCCCTCCAAAATCCCCGCCGGAATAACAGCAGCAGGAAAGACAGTGCCGCGCAGCCGACTAGAAATACCAAGTTTGCTGCTATGCTGGCAGTATCAGTGAACGGAAATCTCGGGTGCTGCCATAATAATTTCATCATGTCACCGGATAAAATTAAGTAAAAGGGCATCCGTTCAGCCGATCTCTCGACAGCAGCATTGTACATGAACATAGCGGATATCACCACGTAAAATAGCCGGATATCCATGAACGCCGGAAAAGCCACGGCGCAAAAGCCGATAAAAAAGCTGACCGGAATGATACAGATCACGACTGCCTTACCGAACGGGAACAGATAGTCTGCCACGCTGCCGGTGACCGGGCTGAATATGGCATAGATCACCGTATTGAACATGAGAAACAGATTGAAAACCGTGAATGTATAAAGAAATCCAGCCAGCAGCTTCCCCCAAAGATACTGTGTTTTTCTGACCGAAGCCGCCATAAGCAACGATTTAACCCCGGTTTTACTGTCTGCAGGGAAACGGCCGGACAAAAGGAACATCAGCCCGAACATCAGGATGATGCCGTCCAGGCTCAGTGTCCGATGAATAAAATAGGTCGGCTGCAGCAAGAACTCCAGCCGTGCCAGATTGGATGCCGAAGGAAAAGCATCCAGCATCGTGATGGTGCTCACGGCAAGGAAAACGCCCCATGTGGCCGGCCGCCGCATTTGCATCTTATATTCATGGCGCAGGATCGATAGCAGTTTACGCATCGGCTTTCCCTCCCATACAGTATACATAAGCGTCCTCCAAGGTGGCCGTAACCGGCGGATATTGGGAAAACGCTTCGTTTTCATCCATGATTCTTGCGGATAAATGTCCGTTTTCATATGTCGTTCCAATGACTGCCGTCTGGCTTTGCAGGGCGGACAGCTGCTCTTCCTGATCGAGGCGAATGATTTTTATTTTTCCCTCTACCTGTTTGCGCAAATCGTCGGTAGTGCCGCAGAAGAACAGCCGGCCTTTGCGCAGCACGGCAACCTCCTTGCACAGCTGCTGGATGTCTTCGATGATATGAGTAGAAAGAATAACGGTCTTACCGTCCCGGGCGTAGCGGGACAAAACGCTTCGCAGACGTACCCGTTCCTCCGGGTCAAGCCCGGCAGTCGGTTCATCGACCACCAGGACCTGCGGCTCGCCGACAAGGGCCTGGGCGATGCCGGCCCGGCGTTTCATGCCGCCGGAAAGCTGGCCGATCTTGCGCCCCGTGAACTCTGCCATCCCGACCTGCTCCAGTACCGCCTGCACCCGCCGTTTATCGTAGACACCTTTGATCTCCGCCATATAGCCGACAAATTCCAAGACCGACAAGGACGGGTACATCGTGAGTTCCTGCGGCAGATAGCCGATCTGTGAGCGGATTCTGTCGCCCTGCTTTACGGTATCAAACCCACAGACGGAAATCGTTCCGGCAGTAGGCGGCAAGATCGTGACAATCGCTTTCATCAAGGTCGTTTTCCCCGCGCCGTTATGCCCCAAAAGGCCGAATACCCCGCCCGCAGCCGTGAAACTGACGTCATCCAGTGCCGTCACCTTGTTTTTGTAGATCTTTGAGAGGCGAGAGATTACAATGGCTGATTTCGGATTACCATCCGAATCATTGTTTGATCCCTTCTTTAATGCATTGCTAGGTTCGTTAAACATGAGATTCTCCTTATCATAATATTTAACTACGTATGTAGTTTTAATAACCAGAATATATTTTGCTCTCCTATTGATAGTTGCAATGTATTATTTTTATAGCCGCTATGTATAACTTTTTATAGTTGCTATGTACTACTTTTTATAGTTGATACGTATTAAGTTTCATAGACGCTACGTATTATTTTGCCGTATCCGCATACTCGTAGTTTTCATGGCTGTATAAGGGATACGGGTAAAACATGCCCCTGCTTACCGAAACGGAGAACCAAACCGTAAGGGCAACGCAAAGCGAAACCAGTCCGATAAGAACCAAGCTTCTTCTCTTTGACGGCTGTTGCAGGATATTGACAAACCGCTGCTTTACCGCCGGAAAGGTTAACGCCCCTATCCCGCCCAGATGCTTGCTGCCGGCTGCCGAAGCCTTTTCCATCAGATGAAACATCGCCGCCGTATATTCTTTCGCTGCCGCTTCAGGGGCTAACGACCTAAGCGCATGTTTGTCACAGTCCATTTCGCACATATGGGAAAACGCCTGCCTGGCAATCCAGACAAGAGGATTAAACCAGCAAATGGCCGAAACCACATCATAAACGCCGCTGATCCAATGATGCTTGCGTTTGACATGCATTAATTCATGGGACAGCACGATCTTTAGTTCTTGATCCGACAGTGGCAAGATAATCTCTTCATTCAGGATAACTACTGGCCTCAGCAAGGTAACGACACAGGCCGGATCTTTCAGCGATCCGAATAAAAGCGGCGGCAGCCTTCTGATATTCAGTCCGGCCGCACATCCGGCATAGATAGCAAGCAGCCGTTCTTCTTGGCAAAGGGAATAGCTTCGGACTGCCCGATATGCGCACATGACCCGTAGCAGATAATAACCTGTCCCGGCCGCCGCACCCGCTATCCAGACCACACTGGCAGTTTCATAGCCCGCTATCCAAATCACTTCTTCCGGCGAGATCAGATGCAGCTGCGGCATAACAACGGGAACCAGATAAAAAGCCGCGCCCAGCATCCCGGCCCAGACCGGAAGGACAAACGTAAGTGCCTTTTGCAGAAAAAGCATTAACACCGCAAACATACTGCCGACCATTCCCGTAAACAGGACGATAGTAAAAAGTTTACCGAGTATCTGCATGATTGCGCTCCTGTTCTTCAATCAGTTTCTTTAACTCTCGCAGTTCATAACTTGAAAGATTACCGCTCTTGGCAAAACCCGATACCATCCGGGAAAGAGAGCCGTCATATACCCTGGTTAAAAAAGTCTTGCTCTCCTCTTGCTGACACTCCTCTTCTGTTATCGTGGGATAATATTGATAGCCCTTGCCTTTCCGTTCGGTAGCAAGCACCCCCTTTTTAACCAGCCGCGCCAGAAAGGTCTGAACAGTCGTCGTACTCCATCCGGTATGTTTAAGGGCTGCCAAGACATCCGGCAAGGTTTTGGGGGCTTCCTCCCAGATCACTTTCATGACCTGCCATTCCGCTTCGGAAATCGATGTATTGATTTTCATAGGTTATCCTTTCGCTGACATGTGTAGTTTTATTATACAGCATTCAACTACGCTTGTCAATAATATCTATTACCTTTTTCTTTTTTCTTTTTAACTACTATTTTTATTAATAACGCAATAAAGCCTTTTTAATACGGATTAAGGCATCTATCACTCGGTCATCTTCCCGAAACACACCGAGAACAATCCTGAAATGCCCCTCGCCGCCGGTCAAACGCCTCTTCAAACTCCTTCATAAAACAGCAGTCCTAAAGCGCTGCTGTCATCACCATCTGATCGGCTATACCCCCTGAGCCAGCATCGATCTGGTGAGCGTGTCTACCGGCGAGATGGAAAAGCGTTACGGGTTTATTTATGTGGATAAGGATAACAAAGGGAGCGGGAGCCTGAAACGATATAAAAAAGACAGTTTCTATTGGTATCAAAAAGTGATACAATCAAACGGTGAGATTCTTTAAGAATATCGCAAAAAGCTCAATTAACGAAGGTATGGAGTGTCCTATGTCAATAAGAACGAGGTCACCATGCACTGTTTGACGTCTGACTGCATTAGCCCTCTAGTCATTTCCTGACTTTTGGGACACCCTCATCTAAGGAACATGACTGTATGAAGTTCAAGATGCCGGTTCCGGTTCCGGCACCGGCTCGGGCGCCGGCTGAACCGTCGCCACGCCCTGTTCGTCCAGTACGTAAGGAACACCGTTTATGTCCGCCACTTGGCTGCGCAGCAGAACCCCGCTGGCATCAAAATAATAGTCCTTTTCACCGATCGTATATAAGCCTACTACCAAGTTCCCTTCGCCCGTAGCATAATAGGTCTGTTCCCCGGCAGTGATCCAGCCGGTAAGCATCGCACCGGTGGCCGGGTCATAATACCATGCTCCTTCCGGCATGGCGCGGATGCCGCTGTATCTTACGCCGTCTTCGCCGAAGAAGTAGTTCTTGCTGTCGATGGTCGCTGTTCCGGTCAGCATGTGCCCGTCAGTCTTGTCAAAATAATAGAACCGGCCGGCCTCGTCGCTGTACCATTCGCGTTTCATCACCCCGTCGGCGGCGGGATCATAGTAAAGATGCTGCTCTCCCAAGGTGACCCAGCCGACGGTTTTCTGCCCTTCGGCAGTGAAATAATAATCCTTGCCGTCTACCGGGAATTGGCCTCTGGCAATCCGTCCGTCTTCCGGTGTCAGATAATAGGTGCCGGTCTGATCCGTAAACCAGCCTTTTTGCAGATTGCCGGCCTCATCCAGATAATAACGGCCTTCCCCATAATCCACCCAGCCTCTCTGCATCCGCCAGTTCCGGTAAAAACGGATATTGCCGTTTCGCTCCAGGAAGCCTTCGGGAATGATCAGGCTTGAATAATCTTTATACTGATAATTGAAATCGACCCTGCTGTTAAAACCGTTTATGTAGGCATGGGATGTGGACTGCCAAAAGCTCACGGCGCCGTTGTAGTAACAGGCATCGTTATACTGGGCGACCCACTTATCATAATTCACTTGGCCGATCCGGCCTTCGAACCAGTTCTTGCTAGAATAGACCATCGGATAATAGCCGGCCGCATCGATCACCGCGCAAAAGGCATTGGCCATCGCCGCCAGCTCTTCTTTGGATTTATTTTTATGTACGGCATCCTCTACGTCATAGACTACCGGATAGGTCACGTTCTGATCCTTGATCCATTCCAGTACCAGATTGGCCTCATTCACGGCTTGCTCCACATTGGTGGCGTAGGAGTAGATGTAGACTCCGGTACGGATTCCGGCATTGTTGGCATTTTGGATATTGGAGTAAAAATAGGGATCAATCCCGCTGTTGGTGCTGCCTACCTTGATAAAAACAAACTGCACGCCGGCTGCGGCGGCGGCCTGCCAGTTCACCGCCCCGTTATGCTTGGACACATCTACTCCCGTGGCGATGGCCGTACCCGGGCCTACCGCCGCCAACGTTGATACCGTCGGCATCATGGCCAGTACGGCGGTCAGGATAAACGTGGCTGCTGCTTTTGGTAATCTTCTGGTCATTTTCATGTTACGTCCCTCACTTTTATTTTTATCGGATTGCCAAGCGCATGCCGGCATCATGGCTCATATATGCCGGTATATGGCTCCTCCCATAGCTGTAAGGCTCATGCGTGCTGTTCACACAACATTTTAATCATAGCATATCTGCGACAAGAATGTAAATAAAAATTAGTTCTTGCGTTTCCGCAGATTTATCCAAAAAACGAAAAATAAAAAATGTGTCCCAAAATAATTGACTATTGTCCCGATAAATGCAATGATTTGGAGAGTTAAGCATATTTGCTGCGAGGCAATCAAAATGAACAGTTNNAACTGTTCATTTTGATTGCCTCGTAGCGCCCTTGCAGCGACACGGGATCTGCCGGGCCGGGCTCTTCTCTATCTACTGCAGTTCCGCCAGCCTGGATACCGCCGTATAGATATATGATATCTTATACCATGTCGGGTAATCCACGCTCCCCGTCTGAGGCATGTCGAAAATGCTTTGAAACTTCCGCACTGCCTCTATCGTCTCCTGCCCATAGGTGCCGTTCTCCGCCACCCTGGGAATCGCCGGATACGCCGTCGCGATCCGGTTCAGCTGATGCTGGATGATCCGGACATTTTCCCCCGAAGACCCGGTAGAGAGATCATAGCCCGGCCATGATGAAGGCACCCCTGACACCCTTTCTGCGGTATTGATATACATGTCATTCCCATAGTAATTCCGCAATATCTCTATCGCCGTATAACCGGCATCGCCCAGATCTTTTGAGCCCCACTGGCTGAGCCCGTCGCATTTCACCCTGTCACCGTCACAATAGGCAGCCAGGATCGGCTGTCTCACGCCCGGCCTTGACAGGTAATTGGCGAACACGCTGTCCACCAGAAAGTCAATGTTGCTGTAGATATTCCTTTCATAGATAAACTTATGGTCATATGCCGTGGTACTGGTGATGGTAAACGGATATCCCTGGCTCCGGTACCATTCCGTATACACCCGGTTCAGGGTGAACGACATGATTGCCAGTATGTTTGCGTATATCGTAGTTTCCGGCCATGTGGCGTAGATCTCGCTGGAAGCCACATTTTTGATATAGTCCCGGTATAATACATAGTAATTCGGTGCTGCCGCATCTGCCGGCGGGCCGTCGTGAACAACGACGTATTCTGGGATGACCACCTGCGCCAGGATGATTTCCCCGCTTTCATCCACTGGCTTGATTTCATCCTCGGGAATCTTGGGCGGATACTCCCCGTATAGAGTATGCGGCGGTATCGCCACCGCTTTTTCCCGCTCATCGGCTTCCAGCCGCTTCATCATGACCGGCTGGATGGCTTTTATTTCCGGCAGGATCTGGGCGCCGGAGATCAGCACCGGTTCATATCCCGGCGCATTGACCTGGATATTGCATTCGCTGTAGGGCTGTTCCATCGACGGCTGCATGCTGTAGTCGATCGGGGGAGCGGGCACTTCGATCTCTTCGGTCTGACCGGAAGAATCGGTGGTAAGCTCTTCTATAGTACTGTCCGGCTCTCCGGTAAAGGAAATGGTTATCACGGCATCCTGAATCGGAAGAAACCCATCAGATGAAGTCACATTAATCTGTAAACGGCCTGTTTCACTAGGCATAAAATACCTCTGCATAATATGTTTAACTTATACTATGCAGAGGCAATTATGATTGTTATCTATGGAAACACGGATTTCCTATTTCTATTTTCTATTTTGCCAGCAACAGCATGATGTCATTGCTTCTGGCAATGAAGCGGCTCATTGCTTCCGCTTCCAGCGGGGCATGCTGGATCAGGGCCAGGTCATAAAGCTGTTCGCAGATCATCCCGACATTTTTGTCATCCTGGTTACTCAGCACATGCTGTACCAGCGGATGGCCGGCATTTAAGACCAGCGTTTCGCCTTCTTTGCCGTACATTCCCATATCCATGCCGGGCATCGAATACATCTTCATCATATCCTGCATCCGGCGGCTTTCTTCTGACAGGGTGATCACGGAAGCGATCTTTTTATTCTTGAGCTTCTCCACCTTAACGGTAATCTGGTCTTTTTTCAGAACCTTCTTCATGATCTTGGAGACCTGCTCCGCCTGCTCTTCCATTTCTTTGACAGCCTTCTTGGATGTCTTGGCTTTAAAGCTGTCGGTCAGGTCGGCATCTATCCTCTGGAACTTGATGCCTTCGTTCTTGGATTCCAGCTGGGACACAAACGGCTGGTCGATATTGTGGGTCAGGATGACGGCATCCATCTTGGCAGCTTTGAACATCTTGATATATTGGCTTTGCTGCAGTTCGTCGGTTACGTAGTAGATAACTTTTTCTTTTTTCTCGTCTTCTGCTTCGTCGTCATCTTCATCGCCGTCAACATCAATGGGATTGCCCTCGTCGTCCACAATTTCGGCCTCTACTACCTCAGGCTTAGCTGTAGCGGCATCTGCTTCATCCCCGGCAGCAGCTTCTCCTGATGCAGGCTCATCCCCGGCAGCAGCTTCTCCTGATGCAGGCTCATCCCCGGCATCGTCGGCTTCTCCGGCGCCCGTCGCTTTGTCGCTTCCTTCTTTGGCCTCGCTGTCTTCCGCCTCGTCATCCGGGTCGACCTTGTTGACCTCCAGGCATTCCGGCAGGGTGAGATAGTTGCCGTCCAGGTTCTTGAACAGGATGTAGTCGGTCATCTTGACGCAGAATTTGTCATCCTTCAGGCAGCCGAACTTGATAAAGGGGCTGATGTCGTCCCAGTATTTCTCGTATGCCTCCTTTTCCGTCTTGCACATGCCTGACAGCTTATCGGCCACTTTCTTGGAGATATAGTCGGCGATCTTCTTGACGAAGCCATCGTTCTGCAGGGCGCTCCGGGATACGTTCAGGGGCAGGTCGGGACAGTCGATGACACCTTTTAACAGGAGCAGGAACTCCGGGATTACTTCCTTGATATTGTCTGCGATAAAGACCTGGTTATTATAGAGCTTGATCACCCCTTCGATCGACTCATATTCGGTGTTGATCTTGGGGAAATACAGGATTCCCTTGAGGTTGAACGGATAATCCATATTCAGATGGATCCAGAACAGCGGCTCCTTGTAGTCCTGGAATACGCTACGGTAAAAAGCCAGGTAGTCTTCTTTGGTACAGTCGTTCTGATGGCGCATCCACAACGGATTGGTCTCATTCAGCAGCTCGGGGCGCTTGGCAATCTTAAGCTTAAGCTCGTCGTCTTCTTTTTCCGGCTTGATCTCTTCGATCACCGTGTCGGTGTCGAGTTTTTCCTCAGCCTTGATGGTCTGGGTATCGGTGCTGTCCTTCTGGGACAGATAGATTTCCGTGGACACAAAGGAGCAGTACTTCTTGATGACTTCTTTGGCCTTGTATTCGTTGCAGAACTCCAGGCAGCCGTCGTTTAAGAATAAGGTTATGGTCGTCCCGACCTCGCTCCGGTCGCCTTCTTCCATCGTAAATTCGGTGCCGCCGTCGCATTCCCAATGAACCGCTTTGGCACCTTCCTGCCAGGAAAGTGAATCGATATGAACCTCGTCGGCCACCATAAAGGCCGAGTAAAAGCCCAAGCCGAAATGACCGATGATCTGGTCTTCATTGGTCTTGTCCTTATATTTCTCGATAAAGTCGGTAGCGCCGGAAAAAGCGATCTGGTTGATATACTCTTCCACTTCTTCAGCGGTCATCCCGATGCCGTTATCGGTAAATGTCAAAGTCTTGTCGGCCGGATTGACCATAACCGAAATCTTCGGCCGGTAAGCCTCCGGCAGGGCATATTCGCCCATCATATCCAGTTTCTTCAGTTTGGTAATGGCATCACAGCCATTGGATATCAGTTCCCTGAAAAAAATGTCATGATCTGAGTAAAGCCATTTCTTGATAATGGGAAAAATATTCTCACTGTTGATTGATAGGTTTCCTTGTCTCTTTGCCACGATTATCACTCCTTTTCTGATATTATGTGCCTTTGTTACTCTTCCCCTCTGCGTACTGGTACCGTGCATTACGGCATAATACAAGCCATAATCTCTGTATTGAATTGTAATTCCAAGATCAGGAAATGTCAAGACAAAATTAGCACTCATTTGTCACGAGTGCTAGCAATAGCGTGAAAACCCTTTATTTATGCGGTGTTGGACAATTCTAAAATTTTTATTAATCATCTGCGAAATACATTTCATAAACATCAAAGAAATCCTTTGTCACCACCTCGCTGTTATGGATAAACGACACTTCGCTCCAAAGCTCTTCATTCAGGTTCTTGGTCAAAGTACCGACAAATACATTATATACCTGGCCAAATACTTCCTCGCGGCGTTCCGCCACTATTTTTACCTTGTTGGCATCGGTTTCTTCGCGGTTAAACGTATTCATGCATTTAATAATATGATAGCCGAAACTGGTCTCGACGATCTCGCTGACCTGACCGGTTTCCAGCAAAAAAGCGGCATTTTCAAAGGGTGCCTCCATATCCCCTTTGCCAAAAGAATATACCGCCTGATCGTCCTCACTGTATAGCATAATCAGCTTTTCAAAATCTTCTCCGGCGGCAATCTGATCCTGGATATCCTGAATCATGGCAAGCGCATCCGCTCTGGCCCGCTCCGTGTATTCGATTTTTTTGCCGGTGCCGTCAAGCGCATAGGTCTTGACCAGAATATGCTGTACGGTTATGGTTCTGGCCTCGTCATCGCTGATTTCCGGATTAATGTCCTTGATAATGTCGCGATAGACCTTGTCCGCCAGCGCATATTCGGTATAGAGCTTGACGATGACATCTTCGGTAACGCCCATCATTTCCTTTTCCGTCTCATTCAGCGAATTGAAATACGCCTCCGCCGCCTGCGACGCTTTTTCTTGCTCGCCCGGTTCCAGGGCAATCCCGTTTTGTTCCCCCAGGAGATTCATCGTCTTGATCTGGGCGATCTGAGCCAGGGCTGTTTCCTTGACGCTCTGCTCCAAAGTAGTCCCGTCAAAGTCCAGCTCCCAGATCTGGCTTCCATATATACTCTCATACTGGTTCTGCTCATTGGTCAGATACACCATCATCTCCGGCAAGGTACAGGACATCTTTTCAATCCGGAAGATTTCATCCTTCTCAAAGCCGGTCGTCAGGACGACCTTCATATCTGTCTCTTCTTGACCGCATCCCACCGGTAAGAAGGAAAGTAAAAAAATAATCAGTAGTGTTAAAATTCGTCTGTTTTTCATGGGTTCCACTTCATATATGTATTATCTTACAAATGTATTATCTTACATATGTATTATCTTCAATGATTAAGTACATGCATCGATTCCGCAAGCAGCAGTTGTTCGGTTACGGTTCAGGCTAGTTCAGGCTATAACGTTTTCGGTTACGGTTCAGGCTAGTTCAGGCTATAACCTTTTTTGTATTATGCTCCTTGCCACACAGATCCCGTTAGCGGAGGCCTGCTGCAGCCCTCTGGTAACCCCGGCTCCGTCGCCGATGGCACGCAGTCCTTTGACGCTGGTCTCGAAATTCTTGTCGACCACGACTTTATTGGAATAGAACTTGACCTCCACGCCGTAAAGCAGGGTCTCGTCACCTGCGATGCCGGGGGTTATTTTATCCAGTGCCAGGATCATTTCTTCGATATCCACCATGATACGGTGGGGAAATACCAAAGAAAGGTCGCCGGGAACCGCATCCTTCAAAGTGGGAATCAGGTTATTGCGGCAAAGCCGTTCTTCCGTCGTCCTTCTGCCGCGGCGGAAATCGCCGAAAGTCTGAACCAGGATCTTGCCGCCGCAGAGCATATTGGACAGCTGGGCGATCTGCTTGCCGTATTCGATCGGGGTCTTGAAGGGTTTGGTAAAATTCTTGCTGACCAAGATGGCAAAATTGGTATTGTTGGTTTTGTATTCGTCGGATTTGTAAGCATGGCCGTTTACCACTGCCAGGCCGCCTTCATAATATTCGGTCGCCACCTCGCCGGAAGGATTGGTACAAAAGGTGCGCACTTTATCGTCAAAGGTGGGGGTATGGTAGATTAATTTGGCCTCATACAGGTTTTCATTAAGGAACTGCATGACCTCGTTCCTTACTTCGACACGCACGCCCACGTCCACTGTGCCCGGCGTGGTCTCGATGTCGAGCTCTTTACACTTGTCCTTAAACCAGTCGGCGCCTTCTCTTCCCACCGCCGCAACGAGCTCTGTGCCGAAGAAGGTATCGCCCTTGTCGGTGATGACGCCAACAGCCCGTCCCTCTTCGATCAGCAACTGCTCAACCATGGTGTTAAAAAGAAGCGTGACGCCGGCCGCTTCCAGATGATGCTGCAGCTTGGCATAAATCTTATAGCCCTCTTCCGTTCCCAGATGCCTGATCGGGCATTCTACCAGCTTCAGATTGGCGTTTATCGCCTTTTTGCGGATGTCGCGAATTTCTTCTTCTTTATCGGCGCCGTACACATCGGTATCGGCTCCGAACTTCAAGTAAATACCGTCAGATTCCCGGATCAGCGCACGGGTTTCCTCATAGCCGAGAATCGCCGGCAGATTGCCGCCAACATCCGGAGACAGCGACAGCTTCCCGTCAGAAAAAGCCCCGGCCCCGGCAAATCCGGTAGTGATCGAACAGGGACTGCAGCCGATGCATCTTTTGGTAGTGCGCTTCGGACATTGCCGTTTTTCGATCGAACGGCCTTTTTCTATCATCAGGATCTTTAGATCTTTGTTTCTTTCTTTCAGCTCATAGGCACAGAATATTCCGCTGGGACCCGCTCCGATTATAATCACATCATATTTCATAAGATACCTCGTCTGCGGCTCTGCCGCACTGTATATGTTTCCTGTTTGCTCTGAAACTAATATGCCGACAAATCATTATAACGCAAAATTGACTGTAGGGTCAAGTTTCTCATAGGAACCTCGCGGAACTCGTGGAACCTCGCGGAATGAATACCGCCAATGTTGAAGCATGAGGGGCTCGGGGGCCGGAGGGCTGGACGGTCGGTTTTCTCTCTGGACGCGGCGTTTATAGCACTCCGAGGAACCCATAGCATAAAAGTCTCGCCCAGAGGGGCTCCACTTTCATTGGTTTCCTCTGCGTTGGCACTTAANNGAGAAAACCGACCGCCCAGCCCTCCGGCCCCCGAGCCTTGCGACCACTACTTTTTCGTTAGTACTGAAGCACGCTCAAAAAGAAAAAGGCTAGCCAAGGCTAACCTTTTCTTTTCGTTTCTTATGCTTTGTTTTTATCTGATATTTCCCCATCATCATTCTTGAAAGCCTTATTGCTGAACATGAACTTTATATGTTTGAATAATTCTACAATAAACTCTTTTATTTAGTTTTTCATAATGTAAAAGATAATTAAAACTTTATTATTCTATGTAGTACCCTCGGCACTACCTGCTTTGCCCTTCGACTAGGCTGTGAACAGTAATCTGGTGTTTTTCATATAATAGAGTATACCATACTGAAAGGATTAGATAAAAATGATTAAAAAAGCACTTGCCGCTGTCTTGATATTGATGCTCTCATTTTCAACGCTGACAGCGTGTCTTCCCAGTAACAATGACGACCTGATCGCTCAGATTCAGGAAGAATTCGGTGCCCTGGTCAGCGACGCGGCTGAGGTGGCATCAATAATCGCGTCTGTCTTGGCATCTGGATTAGACTTGGGCGGAATTGTGGGCGAATTTCTCACTATTATGTCGGATATCACTAGCATCAGCCTTTCCGGCATAGGCGAACTGAGCAGCACTGCCTTGAACTCAGTTCGCGATACGATCAACAACTTGACCGGCACCTTGCTAAGCCTGAAAGTCAGACTGGAAACCGCGATTGGTATTAACACTGCTGCTATGGCAGCCAGTACCACTGCTGCGGTAATCGAGCCTGCTGATAGTTCCGCTCAGATACTTTCTGAACTTTCTGAGATAAAAACCGCTATAAGTGAACTGAGGAGTTCGATTGAGCTACTGAATTCGGCTGAAGTTTTACCTTAAACAGTTATCTTATTATTATAACCATGCGCCTCTGCAAGATTTCCTGCAGAGGCGCATTATTTTGGTTATTTGTTAATCCCATAACACTTCATCCAGCGGAGCTCCGCTGTTATCGTACCAAAACATCCCGTCTGTCAGAAGATAGTCTTCCCTCGTCAGAATGCTGTTGCAGAAATCAGCCGCATCCGTCAATTCCCGTCCAAAGGCCATCCCCGCTCCGAACAGTCTGGTGCTGTGCATGTCCGAACCGGCCGTCAGCGGCAGGCCATGGTTTGTAGCATAGGTAATCGCGTTCCGGTTAAAGTCCTCGTGGTCATAATATCCGCCGTCCAGATACCGGTTGTGATGGGAACCGTTGATTCCTTCGACAGCATCCACATAATCGGGGAAAAGCCGGATCGCCGGAATATAACGGGCATCCCGGTAAGGATGGGCATGGACCACGATGCCGCCGCCGCTTTTGATGATCTGGTACTGTTCGCTGACTGAAGCCTGCCTTAATTCCGGATGCTCCTTTAAGAAGGACGGCGTAATGCCGAAAATCAGGAACTCTGTCCCGTCATAACCCGCCTCATAGCCCCAGAAAACCGCCAGGCCGTTTTGCTGTCCCCATTCCCATGCTTCCTCATACCCGCGCACAAAATGATCTACCCACTGAAGCCATGGCAGCTTTCTTTTCACGGCCGTATTGCCGCCCCAGTTGTGCTCGGTGACAAAGATCCCGGTGTACCCGGCTTCCTTATAAGCCCTGGCCATTTCCGCCCCGGTATTATCGGCACAGATACTGCCGTTTACGGTGTGAAGATGGGTCTCATATAGATATGGGTGGCTTTCAGGCAGACGGATCTTGGGCATGGGGGAGCCTTTCTTGGTGGATGATATTTAAGTGTTTCCTTATGCAGCAAATGAATCAGATGTATTCAGTAAATATTTCGGACAGCTCAGAATTGCTCCGGATCATATTGCGTTTGAATGCTACAAACGGTGAGCTGTCAGAAAGGCAGCGTGCAATATCTTCCACATCACTGATGCCTGCTTTGAAATCTTTAAGTTTTATGCAAAACCAAGATAATTCATTAGACATTTTATTCTTCAGCTGCTCGTGCCGTCAGGTAAAGGTCTTTTGTAGATGCGTATTATCTATTTCGATTATCCTCCATCGTACGGAATTTAATAAATAGCTCTTTTGATGCCGGGGGAACCTGTTCCAGTCGAGACGCAAGCTGTCGGAATTCTTCAGTGTCGAACTCTTTTTTATCATATAACTCACGATAACTCTTCTGTCGATAACTGAATATCAATATTCTCAAGATGTCTTACTTTATCAATGTGGATTTCTGTAATAAAAACGTCCTGCATTCCATGCCTCCATTTATATTATTAGGTAAATACAGACATATAATTGATACTGCAATTTTTGTCTGTACACGTGTAGTATGGCATATTCAAACAGTAAATTCAACATTATGCCCACAGAACCCCACAGAATCTAATTTAAAACTGCAGTTTCTCAAAATCAGCAACGCTTCGGATGACATCGGCGCACATCTTCATCAGCTGAACGCGGTTTTCGCGGATGGCGGGATTCTCATCCATGACCATGATTTTGTCAAGAAACTGCGCAATCGCCTCACCGAGCTGTTCCAGCAGGTCAATTGCTTTTTTAATATCATCAGCGAGATTACTGCTTATTTCCGGCAGTAGTCGGTTGATCTTCTGATAAAAGTCCTCTTCTTCGGCGGTCGCGAACAAGTCGGGATTTACCGCGCCCCCATCCCCGGCCTGAGCCGAAAGCTTGAGCGGCCGCAGCATATTGGTGGTAATGGCGCTCAGCTTCTCCCGGTCATACTGGTTCACGGCTTCACAGTGTCTTAAGAAACCATGGATGTCTTCCATCGCAAACTTGAGGCAGGCTTCTATCGTGTCAAACCGGAAGCCTTTTTCGTCCATCATCACGCGCAGCCGCTGGTGAAACGCTTCCACCAGAAGGGGGATCACTTCATCCGGCGTCACTTCCATGCGGTCGGCCAATAGGCGGCTGCTTTCCTTTAGCAAGCTTTCGATGCTGAAAGAAAGGGCATCGTCCGACATCATCACCGACAGGATGCTGATCATCATCCGGCGCAGGCCGAAGGGGTCTTTTCCGCCCTTGGGCGTGATGCCGATTCCATAAGAACCCACCAGCGAGTCGGTCTTGTCGGCGATGCTGATGATCTTACCGATGGCATCTTCCGGCAGACGGTCGCCAAAATAGCGCGGCCGGTAATGGCTTTCAATTGCTGCACAGACCGCTTCCGCCTCTTTATCTTCGCGGGCATAAATAGCTCCCATAATCCCCTGTAGCTCGTCGAATTCATTGACCATCGAACTATTCAGGTCGGCCTTGCATAACATCACCGCCCGATGCAGGGTTTCCTGAAAATCATTCCCCTCGAAATCCTTTCCCTGAAGTCCCTTTTCTTGAAGTCCTTTCTCCTGAAAGCCCTCTTCCGACTTAAGCTGTGCCGCGATGAACTGTGACAAGGCATCGATGCGCAGAACCTTTTCGTAAATCGTTCCCAGTTTGACCTGATAGACTACTGTTTTCAGGCTGTCGATAGAATCCTCCAGGCTTTTTTTTCGATCTTCATCATAGAAGAAACGGGCATCCTTTAACCTGGCCCGCAGGACTTTTTCATTGCCTTTGGCAACGGTCTCCATCTCGTAATCATCGCCGTTGCGCACGCCAAGGAACAGTGGCACGAGTTTCCCGTCCGCATCATAGGCGGGAAAATATCTTTGGTGATCTTTCATCGGCGTAACGATTGCGGGTATCGGTAAGGATAAGAATTCCTTATCAAAATGACCGATAAAAACGGTCGGATATTCAACGATATTGATAATTTCATCAAGCAGTTTTTCATCGACCGGCACAGAGTAACCGTGCTCTTTTTCGATTTGGCTGATCTGGGAGAGAATAAGCTGTTTGCGTTTATCGGGTTCCACGACTATCATGGCCTTTTCCATGACCGTCAGGTACTCCCCGGCATGGGTCAGGGTAAAGGCTTGATTGGCCAAAGTGCGGTGCCCATAAGTCTGCACGCCGGAAGTCAAGCCTTCGATCGCAAGCGGCAGGTGTTCGTCATTATAAAGCGACACGATCCATCGGATCGGCCGGGAAAACATCACATTGTAATCGCGCCAGCGCATCGATTTGTCAAAGCTGGCCTTGGTGATCCAGTCGGGGGCAATCCTTGCCAGGATATCTTTGGAAAAGGCTCCGGCGATATTTTTTTCCAACGTGACGACATCGAACTTGCCGTTATTCTTAACGATAATATCGCTTACCCCGGAGGCGTTCTTTTTTAAAAAGCCAAGTAATGCCGGTGTCGGCTTATCGTCCTGATAAGCAATGGATATCGCCGGCCCGGACACCGTAACCTGTTCTTCCGGCAAGCTGTCGGCAATCCCTTCGATCAGTACGGCGATACGGCGTGGCGTGGACCAGACTTTCAAGTCGGTGTAGGGCATTTTTTCCTTTTCCAGTTCGGCCGCTACCGAATCCCGGAACGCCGTGATGACCCGCGTGATTTGTTTGGCCGGCAGTTCTTCCACCCCTATTTCAAGGAGATATGTATTTTTATCCATTGATGACAACCTCCTTATCATTTCTACCGATACTGCTTTCATTTCTTCCGTTACTGCTTTCGCTGCTTTCGCTATTACTTCCTTGGGTGCCGGCCATAGTAAAACCCGCTGCTTTCCGTCGTTCGATATAAAGCGCGGCAATCGTATGCGCCAGGGTACGGATTCTTCCGATATACCGCACTCTTTCGGTAACGCTGATGGCACCGCAGGCGTCCAGCACGTTAAAAGAATGTGAGCATTTCAGCACAAAATCATATGCCGGGACGACTAAGCCTTCCTCGGCAAGCCGTTTTGCCTCCGCTTCATATTTATTGAAGAATTCAAACAACAAATCAGGATTGGAAGTCTCGAAGCTGTAGCAGGAATTCTCAAATTCGGGTTTTTTGAAGATGTCGCCGTAAGTAACCTTTTCATTCCACTGAATCAAAAAGATGTCATCCACATCCTGCAGATACATGGCAATCCGCTCCAGCCCGTAAGTAATCTCCGACGGAACCGGGCGGCATTCAAACATGCCGATTTTCTGAAAGTAGGTAAACTGGGTGATCTCCATGCCGTCAAGCCAGACTTCCCAGCCCAGCCCCGAGGCACCCAGCGTCGGCGACTCCCAGTTGTCTTCGACAAAACGGATGTCATGCTTCCGCGGCTCAATGCCCAGCTGCGAAAGACTGTTAAGATAAAGATCAATGATATTGTCCGGACTTGGTTTCATGATGACCTGAAACTGATGATGCTGATAAAGGCGATTGGGATTATCGCCGTAGCGGCCGTCCTTGGGCCGGCGGGAAGGTTCCACATAGGCTACATTCCAAGGCTCCGGTCCCAATGTCTTTAGAAAGGTGTTCGGGTTCATGGTACCGGCCCCTTTTTCAATATCATAGGGGTAACCCAACAAACACCCTTGTGAACTCCAGTACTTTTGCAATTCCAGCACGATGTCCTGGAAATAATAAACTCTATTGCCCATAGTATGCTCCATTCTTGAGTCCCGATGTCAGTATCACGACTTCGTTCGTTATCGAATTAGTATACTATTTTTGCTTTCCAGTGTCAATCCTCCAGTCTGAAATGCAGCGGTTACAGACTGAAATGCAGCGGTTACAGACGACGTTTCCCGCTCACGTTCAGACACTTCACACCGAGGTTTTTATTTGCAAAGGGATACATCCAGATATAGTTGTCGTCATCTGCCCGGTCAACCTGAACCGGTCTTCTGCCCATTTTATCTTGGTTGTCGCTAAAATACTGGAAAGCACCCGCTATTGCCGATGCATCCCACTCCTTGGTATTATTGTCACTGTAGATATTAGTAATGTAAAAATCGCCATGATACAGCCCGTCCTGATAACTGCCGATCAGGTTGCTGTTGTAACCGACACCCTCCGTAAGATTATGCATGTTATACGCATAATGCTCCGCTCCCGCACCGTTCGGCAAGTCTCCGGCCCAGCTGCCCGTATAAAAATGATAACTGTATATATCCTTGTTCACCTGAACTTCATGAATATGATAATGCAAAAAAGTTCCTTCCCCGTCTCTTTTCCCGTCCTTCCATGATCCATAATAATACGTGTTATCCGCATAAACAGCAATGCCCTGCCCGTTCGGCACCCCGTACACATCGGCATCGCCATAATAATAATAGTCATCCGTGCCGATCAGGGAATAAGACATGGCCTTATTGTGCTCCAGAAAAGCCAGTTCATTGAGTGCCCGCATATTATTATCAGCCCAGTAATACATAAACTCGCCCAGCTGGCTTTCAATCTCGAACGCGATATTCTGATAAAGCGGTGTCGGTGATGCCGTAGCATCCTGAGAAGCAGATGCCACAGGACGTGCTGTTGCTCCCGCTCCGGCTGCTGCCTCATCTCCCTCTGCTGCCTCATCTCCCGCTGCTGTCCCCGTCTCGTCGCCGCTGCCAGGTTGCCCTGTTGTAGTTCCACTACCTCCGTCCTCATCCCCGCTCCCGCCTTCATCGCCTGCGGCCCCTGTGCCAGCCGTCCGCTCTCCCTGTTCCCCCAAAATATCTACGGTCTGCAATGGGCTGTTCTCCTCCTCGGCCTGATTCCCGTTACGTCCTTTTGTAAACTGTATCGTAATAAGCAGAAGGATCAGTACTGATCCTATCTGAATCAAGGAAATAATCAATCTCTTCTTCATCTTTTGCTCCATCTTTTCTCCCATCTCAGGTTTTAAAGCTCATTCTACCTGATTTTAGTTCAGACTATCATGCTTTGAAAGGCATAGCAATCAGAAAAGTTAAATCTTCATATAATCTTCATATAAAATTAATAAACATCACACTCAATATTGCGCCGATCAATAATTGCCCCGATCAATAATTACCCCGTCACCTTCTTCCGCATTGAAAGCAGGATCCGCTTCTCCATCCGGCTGACCTGCACTTGCGAAATCCCAAGTTTTCCCGCCACTTCGGTTTGGGTCTTATCCTGAAAATAGCGCAGCTGGATCAGCTCCCGCTCATTATCCTCCAGTTCGGACAAAAGCTGCTTCAGCAGCATCCGGTTAATGACATGCTCCGATTTATCGGGATCAGACAGCTTGTCCACCAGATAAATCTCATTGCCGTCAGCCTGATACACCGCCTTATTGATCGATTCCACTTCTGCCCCGGCTTCCAGTGCCATCATGATATCTTCTGACAGGAACCCGGTTTCCTCCATCAGTTCCGATAACGTAGGCTCCCTGCCGTTGCGCTGCTGCAGCCGCTCCGAAGCCTGCCTGATCTTATAGCCGTTTTCCTTGATCGAGCGGCTGACCTTGATCATGCCGTCATCCCGCAGAAACCTCTTGATCTCACCGCTGATCATCGGCACCGCATAGGTGGAAAATTTCACCTCATAGGAGCAGTCAAATTTATCGATGGCCTTCATCAGGCCGATCGTCCCGATCTGTAGCAGATCCTCCATTTCACAGCCTCTTCCCAAAAAACGTTTTACAATATGGTGCACTAACCCCAGATTTTTCTCTATCAGTACTTCTCTTGCTTCTTTTTCTCCTGCCTGTGAGCGTTCAATCAGTACTGAGAGTTCTTCCATAGGCTACTCCTCATGCTCGATCCAGGAACTGACCCCGACTTTTTTCTTCATCAGCACCGTAGTTCCGTAACCCGGCTCGGAGATCACTTCCAGATCATCCATAAAGGCCTCCATAAAGGCAAAGCCCATCCCCGACCGGTCCTGTTCCGGTTTCGACGTATAAAGAGGCTCCATCGCCAGCTCAATATTGGCGATTCCCTTTCCTTTATCCCAGATCTCCACATGAAGCACATCTCCGTCCAGAACACAGTGGATATATACCTTCGGCTTTGTTTGCTTCTCTTCCCCCTGATCCTCCGTCCGGATCCGGTACTGTTTAAAATACTCTTCATCATACCCGTGGATGACGGCGTTGGTGACCGCTTCCGAGACTGCCGTTTTGACGTCGGAAATCTCCTCCAGTGTCGGATTCAGCGGGGTCAGAAAAGAGGCGACGGCTGTTCTGGCGAACGCCTCATTGATGGAGACTGCGTCAAATTCAATTTGCATCTCATTGTGTTCCTTATCGTTCCGCTTTCCATAGGCTTCCCGTTCCCGCATTTTCTGGATAAAATTTTGTTCCTCTGTTTTACTGTTCATTTGGCTCCTCCATTTTATTTTCGCTTACCGCCCCGAAATTTCGCTTACCGCGTCACAAACATTCCTGTGAACGGACCTATTCCATGATTTCGATTATTTTATGTAAACCAGAAATCATTAAAGTCCGCTTGATCCGGGGACTGGTATTGATTGTATATACTTTGCCGCCAAAAAAAGTGATTTTCTTGTATCTTCCCATGATGATCCCGATGCCCGAGCTGTCCATGAAAACGGTGTCTTCAAAATCAAAGACAATATTGCCGATCCGCTCCTGAAGAATAAAATCGTCCGCTATCCGGCTGATCGCCTGAGATTTGTGGTGATCAATCTCTTCCGGCATCTTCACCATCAGGTAATTCTCGATTACCTTAAAATCATTAAATCCTATTTCCATGCAGGATACTCCTTTACCGCTGTTATCGTTACTTTTCTGTCCAAAAGAGCAAAAAGAACATAGCTGACTGCTATGCTCTCCTTGGTATTTTTTAATTCGTTTATCTTTAACTGTTAACTTACTTTAATTTACTGGGTTTATCATTTTTTGTTTTGTCATTTTACTGGGTTTATCACATTTTGCTGCGTTCATCATTTATCGCTTTATCCGTTATCGGTTTATCATTTATCCGGCTTATCATTATTACGTTCATCAATTCATTAGGTTTATCCTATTAATTACCGGTAGTGTTGATCTCCACCAGATAGTCGTCCGCCCGGTTGGCTTTTTCCGTGCCAGGGAACAGTTCGATCACTTGCGCATACGCTTCCTTGGCTTTTTCCGTTTCACCGGTCTCCCGGTAAGAGTTGGCAAGATAGAGCAAGGCTTCGCCATTTTCCCGGTCATACTGGAAGGCCTTTAACAGATTCGGAATCGCTTTGTCATAGTCTCCCGCCCGGTAATCGGTATGGCCGGCTTCATAACAGACATCCCCCAGCGGCTTCCCGGCCGCCAGCAGCATGCTCTCATACAGATCGGCAAAGGCCGGCGAAGACTGCGCGATTTCCTCCAAGGTGATCATATCCATATAGTTGGCAATCCCTTCCAGATCTTCGGGATTCTGCAGGTACACGCTGGATGCCATCAGCAGGTTGTCAACTGCTGCCGTATTGTCTTCAGCGCTTTCGTACTCCGCCACTTCCGCGGCCAGCCGCTCGTTCTCCGCCGTAATGACATCGATATTCTGCTCCATTTCGTCAATGGTTGCCGTTTTGGCATCCAATTGTTCGCTTACCGCCCGGGCTTTATCTTCGGTCTCTGCCTTGACTTTCTGGATCTGGGCCGGCAGGATCAGGCTGCAGGCTATGGCAATACCGATCACCACCCCGATCCCGATGTTAAACAATGCTGAGGCGCCTTTGAGATCCCTGGTCTTGCCTGGCTGGATAATGGTTTCGTTGCCGTTCTGGTAACGGATGGCTTCCCGGGAAGCCTTCTTTTTCGTTCCGCTGCCCTTGACGGCTTCCTCTGGCATTGACATGTTGTTTGCTTCCAGAAGATATCGCAGGGTGATGGTATTGTTGGTATCAATCTCACTGCATTTATGCAGTTCGGTCTTGGCATTGTCCCATTCCTCGGCACTGATATATAAAAGCGCCAGCAGCTGATGGGCCCGGATAAATTTCGGATTGTAAGACAACACCTTTTTCAGCTGGATGACCGCCAGGTCCTTGCTGTCCTGACAGCAGTAAGCCAGGGCCTGGTTATATTTCTTAATAGTCTGGTTGATGGTATCCAGCCGGCTCTGATTCGTCTGGATCATCGTGATATAATCGTCGGCAATATTCTTCTGGGAACGGATATTCTTGCTGATGACCCACTCGCTTAAGGCCGCCACGACTTCACCCATCTCAAAATAAACCAATCCCAGCAGATTACGGGCCTCGATATTGTTCTTATTGCATTTCAGGCTCTGGCGAAGGACAGCGGCAGCTCCGGATAAATCCCGCACCGTGGCCTTTTCCAGTCCGTCGTTATATAAACGGTTGGATGCGGATAGTATCTTTTTATACAGGGAAACATCCGCTCCGCAGCCGGTACAGAAATCATTTTCTGACAAACGGCGTCCGCATTGGTAACATACCATGATATTTCTCCTTATTCTTCTGACTCTATCTCAGTATCGACCTTCTTCACCATCTTAATCAATAGATCCGTCATGTCGGTGAGGTCCTGATTGTATATGGCTTCTTCAGCATCTTCCACCTCAAGGCTGGGGTGGAATTTTTTTAACTCTTCCTCAAAATTTATCATAAGATTTTCTCCTTACCGCGTTTTATCTGTCCTGCTAAATAGAGTGAACCGGTAATATAAATCGCATCTTCGTCTTTTTTCTTCCGCTTGAGGGCGGCAAATCCTGCGCCGACATCCTCATAAACGGCAGCGGGCAGGCACACGCACCCGCCGAACACTTGCGTCAGTTCTTCCATGGATAAACTGCGGCTGTTCAAAAGCGGCACCGCCGCTGCTTCGGCAAACAGTCCCGACCGGATCAGCATGTCGGTGATCCGTCCATATTGCTTATCCCTGACCCCTCCGAACAGTAAAAACCGTTTCCCCCGGCAGCCGTCAGCGCGGACCGTATCCAGAAAAGCCTTTATCCCGTCTTCGTTGTGGGCGCCGTCCAGAAAAATCTGCTTCTCAATCTCTTCCATGCGGCCCGGCCAATGGGTTCTCAGCAACCCGCCACGGATAAGATCCCAGGAAATCCGTTTATCTTCCAGCAGTTCTGCGGCCCGGACAGCCAGCGCCGCATTGGCGGTCTGATAGATGGCCGGAGTAGACAGGCAAAGTCTGACATACATATCATAACGAGAATGAAAAGAAAAATCAATGGTTTTATTTTCTATTTGAAGAATTTTTATGTCCGGGGGCTTAACCGGGAAAAGCGGACAGCCGGTTTTTGCGGCCGCCGCTGTCAGCTTTCGGGTAACTTCTTCTCTTTCATCCCATATCACCGCCGGGACTCCCGGCTTCAGGATGCCTGCCTTTTCGCCGGCTATTTCCGGCAGCGTGTCACCTAGAAATTCCATGTGATCGTAGCCGACCGGGGTAATTACGCACACCTTTGGTGACGGTATCGCATTGGTGGCGTCCAGACGGCCGCCCAGCCCGGTTTCCAGAATGATGTATTCGGGAGCGTGGCGGAAAAAAATCTTCATGGCCATATAGAAGAGGAACTCGAAAAAGGTCGGGTGAAAAGCGGCATTCTGGTAATGGGAAAAACGCTCTGCAGCTTCTTTTACGGCTTGGAAGGCGGCCACAAACTCTGCTTCCGTTACCAGGCGGTCGTTGATCATGATGCGTTCGCGGATCGTGACCAGATGGGGGGAGGTGAACATGCCGACAGTAATTCCTGCCTCGGAAAGGATGTGGCGCAGATAGGCGCAGACGCTGCCTTTGCCGTTTGTGCCGGCTACGTGGAGGAAGCGGCTTTCCATGGCGGGGTTGCCCATAAATGCCAGGAAGGCACGGATGTCTGCCGGGGTGTGCGGCAGGCTGGCGTTGTCTGGGGGCGGGCCGGGCTTGGTGTGTTTGGTGTGTTTGCTGCTTGTTCTGGGGATACTTAAGATGTATTCTACACATTCGTTGTAGGTCGGCTGAATCATGGGGCACCTCGGTTATGGTTATTGGTATGACTCCTATGTGGCGCTGGGGCGGTCATCGTTATATGGCGCAAGCGTCATCTGCTCTGGTGAATCCGGGAGAAAATTAGTGTAGCTTAGATTCTCACTGAAAAAACAGTGTTGTGCGGCCACGGATGCCGCACAAGCCATCACGCGCCATGGACGGCGCTTGATGGCGACACGGGAGCTGCCAACACTTTGGGTGAGAAACTTAGCTACACTTATTTTCGGATGACTGAACCAGAGCAGATGACGCTTGCGCCATATGGCGATGACCGTAGAACCAATTATTTCAAGCCAACCTGCACTGACCGTAGAACCAATGACCATAGAACCAATCCCTAATGCACGATAACACTCCCCACAATCGCCCCGCCCTGAGCAATATAATTCATAAAACTAGTATTCTTCTCAATCGGCATCTGCAGCTGTGCCACACAGATTACCGTCCCGCGGAAGATATTGCCGTCTATGCGGATCTGTGCCCCTTTACCCCTTTGGATATAGGCCTGGATATCCTGCTGGTCACTGATCAGGATAGCCAGTTCCTCACGCAGCTCCTTTTCCTGATAGATGGTCTTTTGTACCGAGGAATCCATCGTCTGCTGAACCTTTTCCCCATAAACGGCAGATTTTTTGTTGATATCCTCCAAGGTTTCCCGAAGTTCATCAAGGGTACGTCTGACCTGTACTTCCCGCTTCTTCAGTTCCGCTATCTTGTCAAACATATCTGCTTCACAGCCGGCGTGAATCACGGTACGGGTTTCCGCGTCATTTCCCACGCTGACGGTGTCGATCCCAAGCAGGCCATGGGTATAGCCGCCTACGATCACGCCTCTTTTTCCGGACAGCCTGACCGTGCCTTCGGCTACAATACGGGAGTTCATTATGCTGTCGGCAACAACGTCGGCACCTGCGGTTACGACCGTCTGCTCGATAAATTTGGCAAATATGCTGCCCCTGGCGGAAGCTTTGGCACGCTGCTGGCCCTGAATGCCTCGCTGCAGGATGATGTCGCCGCCGGCGAATAAGGAAGCTGCCTCGACTGAACCTCTTATTTCAATATTCCGGCCGGCACGGACGACTACGCCGGACAAGACATTGCCGTTAATGATGATGTCCCCGAAAAATTCAACTTTGCCGATAGTCAGATCGACATCGCCGTATATTTCATGGGTGCTCTTGATATCGAGCTTGCCGTCACGTAGTTCGACCTTGCCTTCTTTTTCGGCATAATAAGTATCGTCGGTGTCTCTTCTGATTCCGTTTCCGCGGAGTATCGGCAGTTCTTTTACCACGGCGGCTTTCATGAGGTTGCCCATGATATCGCTGCCGTCTGTGCCTTGTCTGGCTGGCCGGTAGGTCGCGAGCTTGTCCCCGGCCCGGACATTCACTAATTTATTGGCGGCCGTATAATCGACCGTTCCGTCTTCGAGGATCTGTGGGCCTTTTACTTCGGCTTCGAAGGTATATTCGAAATAACCGTCTTGGCCTTCGTCCGGCAGTCTGCCTTCGGCAACTACGATCTCTCGGCAGTAAACGCCTTTATTGGCCATGGCGGCGATATTTGATTCATGATATCCGAAGACAATCCCGCTCCGTTTCAGATAGTCTTTTATCTCCTGCTTGTTATATTTGGCATCTCCGGGATCGGGAGGCATCAAATATAACCATGCCCGCATATGATCTTCTTCAATCTTGGTATATGACCGATTGATGTCGAGCCGCTCGA
This sequence comes from Lachnospiraceae bacterium UBA935, assembly GCA_002293525.1. GTDB lineage: Bacteria > Bacillota > Clostridia > Lachnospirales > Lachnospiraceae > UBA935. The sequence goes on along the minus strand of DBDJ01000063.1, from coordinate 5,446 downwards.
GCATGGTATCTAAAGCTGTATCTATATTATTTTCCGTTCCGGCCTGATTTTCAGTTTCGGGCTGATTTTCTGTCTCGGCCTGATCCGTGCCTTGCGGAAGCGTACTGTCATTATCCATAAATTCTCCTAATTGCCAATGCATTTTCTTGTATCAGTACTTTCCGATACGAGAAACCAAGGGTCTGCTTTCGCAGGCTCTTGGTTCGGGCGCGGGCGCCTAATCGTCATATTTCAAATGTGTCTGTACGCCTGATGGATATCCCTTACTCCATTTTACCTAAATTATCTAATTGTTGCAAGCGTATCTTGACCTGTTCGCTCATCTGCCGGTACTTCATCTGCTTTTCTTTTTCGGCTGCTACTTTATCCGCCGGGGCGGCCGCGAGGAATTTTTGATTGGCAAGCATCCCGTTGACCCGGGTGAGTTCATTTTCAAGTCGGTTTTGTTCTTTCTGCAGGCGCTCGATTTCTCTTGTTATGTCAACCAGATCCGTGAAGGGGATATAAAGCGTTGCATCGGCAATTACTACCGAAACTGCATCCTCGGGGATGCCGCTTTTCTCCGTCTTGAGCGTAACGTCGGAAGCGTTGGCCAGGTTGGCAAAGAAGCTTTGTCCTTTGGTAAAAATATCCCTGACTTTTTCTTTTTCACTGACGACAAATATGCTGGCTTTCTGGCGGGGGGGGACATTCATTTCCGCACGGATATTTCTTATCCCTCTGACCGCTTCCTTGATGGTTTCGATTTCCTTTTCTTCATTCGGAAAGACCCATTCGTCCCGGTGCTCCGGCCAGCGGGAAATCATGACGGACTCTTCAGCAGGATGTAAGGTGCAGAAGATCTCTTCGGTGATAAACGGCAGGTAAGGATGAAGCAGCTTTAAGACTCCGGTAAGAACCGTAGTCAGTGTCCACAGGGCGGTTTCGCCGCCGGAAAAGCTGTCTGGTTCTTCGTCCGAAGCCAGGTTATGGTCTTTTGCCTGAGGATCTAAGGCGTACAGCCTTGGCTTAACCATTTCGATATACCAGTCGCAGAATTCATCCCAGATGAAGTCGTAAATCTTTTGGACGGCGATGCCTAAGTCAAAGTTTTCCATCTGTTCGGTGACTTCTTTGACCAGACGGTTATATTTGGACAGGATCCATTTGTCTGCCGGCTGCAGCGACAAGGCGGCGGGGCTGTCGGTGGCCGCAGCCGAGACGGCCTGTATAGCCGGTGCCTGGTCAGCGGTGGCGGCCTGTTTTGCCCGTGCTGGGTCAGCGGTGGCGGCTTCCTTGTCGGTTTTGTTCATCATGATGAAGCGGGAGGCATTCCAGATTTTATTGGCAAAGTTACGGCTGGCTTCAACTTTTTCCATGTGAAAACGCATGTCATTGCCCGGGGAATTGCCGGTGATCAAGGCAAAGCGCAGCGCGTCGGCACCGTATTTATCAATGATTTCCAAAGGATCAATGCCGTTTCCCAGCGACTTGCTCATCTTCTTTCCTTGGGCATCCCTGATCAGTCCGTGGATCAGGACGGTATGGAACGGTTTTTCTCCCATATGTTCGTAACCGGAGAAAATCATCCGGATGACCCAGAAGAAAATAATGTCATAAGCGGTGACCAGGACATCGGTGGGATAAAAGTATTTCAGGTCTTCCGTCTGTTCCGGCCAGCCCAAGGTCGCGAAAGGCCAGAGGGCGGAGGAAAACCAGGTGTCCAGGGTGTCGGGATCCTGTTCCATGTGTTCGTGCCCGCAGGCGGGGCAGTGTTCGGCCGGCTCGGGACTGATCACGGTCTCGCCGCACTGGCGGCAGTAATAAGCCGGTATCCGGTGTCCCCACCAGAGCTGGCGGCTGATGCACCAGTCGCGGATGTTGTCGGTCCAGTTGTAGTAGAGCTTTTCCATCCGTTCCGGAACCAGGCGGACCGCTCCGGTCTTGACGGCATTGACGGCGGGTTTGATTAAGTCTTCCATCTTAACGAACCACTGCTGTTTGATCAGCGGTTCGATGGTCGTGTCGCAGCGGTCATGGATCCCGACGTTATGGACATAGTCTTCGGTTTTGACCAGCAGGCCCATGTCGGTAAATTCACGGACAATGGCTTTCCGCGCCTCTTCACGGGTCATGCCGGCAAAGCGGCCGCCGGCTTCGTTGATCGTGGCGTCATCGTTCATGATATTGATGACGGGCAGCTGATGGCGCCTCCCTACTTCAAAGTCATTGGGATCATGGGCGGGGGTGATTTTCACGACTCCCGTGCCGAATTCCATGTCAACATAGTCATCGGCGATAACCGGGATGGCACGGTTTACCAAGGGCAGCATGACTGTTCTTCCGACCAGGCCGCGGTAACGGTCGTCTTTGGGATTGACGGCAACGGCGGTATCGCCCAGCATCGTTTCCGGGCGGGTGGTGGCGAAGGTCAGGAAAGTGTCCTTGCTCAGGGAGCCGTCAGCTTCGATCAGGGGGTACTGCATGTGCCAGAGGTGGCCTTGCTGTTCTTCATGCTCGACTTCGGCATCGGAGATAGAGGTGTTGCAGACCGGGCACCAGTTGATCATCCGGCTGCCTTTATAGATATAGCCTTTCTGATACATCTTACAGAAGACTTCGTTGACGGCTTTATTGTTTCCTTCATCCATGGTAAAGCGTTCGCGCTCCCAGTCACAGGAAGAGCCGAGCTTCTTAAGCTGTTCGATGATGCGGCCGCCGTATTCCTCGCGCCATTCCCAGGCACGTTTGATAAAGCCTTCGCGGCCCAGCTCATAGCGGTCGATGCCTTCTTCTTTGAGTTTTTCCCGGATCCGTAATTCCGTGGCGATGCTGGCATGATCGGTCCCGGGCTGCCACAGGGCATTATAGCCTTGCATACGGCGGAAACGGATGAGGATGTCCTGAATGGTATTGTCCAGCGCGTGTCCCATGTGAAGCTGGCCGGTGATGTTGGGCGGCGGGATGACGATGGTGAAGGGTTTCCGGGAAGGATCGGGCTCGGCGTGGAAATACCGTTTTTCCACCCATTTCTGATATAATCTTTCTTCCATTTCTTTGGGGTCGTAGTTTTTGGCCAGTTCTTTGCTCATGGTGACTTCCTTTCTTATATATCTTTTCTTTTATTAGTGAAATACTGATGTGGCATTTCCCGCGCTGGACTGGCGGCACAAAGTGCTGTTTTTATTCCTGCGACTGCGGGCAAAAAAACCCCTCACCGATTACGGCAAAGGGCGTGTCAACGCGGTACCACCTTTGTTTACCGCCTGAGGCGGCATCTTATTCATCACTTTAAAAAGCGGCTTATGTCATCCCGCTATATTAGGGCACAGGAGGCACAGTTTAAAGTAACAGATCCGGTAACGTGGATGAGACGTGAGAACTTACTGCGGTTGCCTGCATGCAGGATCCGTTGGGCTCTCCGGTTCCGAAGCTACTTTCCGCATCTCCTTCTTAAGATGACCTTACAGCCAAGGGTCTTCCTCTCTGATAAGGGTGAATGCATACTCCTCTTCTTCATAACCTTTGTGGTTGCTCTTTCCTATTAATATAGTAGTCAATTAAAACTTTGTCAAGAATATTTGCTACTTGGCTACTTGAGTCTTGAACGTTATGGATCTTGATATCCCCGAAACTACATCGCCATCTGCAAAGCTGAGATGATCTCGGGATCATCTTCGATAACGGTAATGTTCAGCACGGCGGACAGGTCGATGTCCTCACCGGGCATATTCTTGCCGTTCTTCGACTCGACTATGCGCACGATCGGACGAAAAGGGATACCCGGATTCTGCTCTTTTACGATGGCCATGCTGCCGTCCGACAGGATCAGGGGATTGCCGTTGGGATATATGGCGATGCTCTGGAAAAAGTTAGCGGTCAGCTCGGCATCGAGTTTTTCCACGGCGTCAGCCATCAGGATGTCCGCCGCCTTGCTTGGCGTAAAGCTTTTGCGGTAACAGCGGTTCACAGTCAAGGCATCATAAACGTCTACGATCGAGGCGATCCTGATCAGGTAATTGAGCTCGCCGCCGCTGGCACCGTTTAAATAGCCGGAACCGTCCAGACGTTCGTGGTGGCTTAGGGCAATGCGCCTGGTTGCTTCGGTAAGAAGCGGATCCTTTTTCAGGATGTCATAGCCCAGCGCCGGGTGCTGCATAATATGGGCAAATTCATCATCGGTCAGACGTTCGCTTTTATAAAGGATGTTCTGATCCAAGGCAATCTTGCCGATGTCGTGAAGCAGCAGCCCTTGGGCCAGGTCACGCTGGGAAATCTCGCTCATGCCCACCCGGTTGGCCAAGATCAGCCCGTAAACCGCCGTGTTTACGCAGTGAAGCAGGGTTTCATCCTTGGAACTGCCGATGTCGTGAAGGCTGACAATAATATTGGGCTGGCTTACGATTTCATCGATCAGATGCGACACCAGCTCGGACAATCTGGTGCTTTCAAGACTGCCGCCCTGGCGGATATGGTGAAAGGTATCTGTTAAGGCTTCTTTACATTGTTTGCGGGTCTCTTCTGAGATTGCATCGGGGATTTCGATGCCTTCACTGACTTTGTCATCAACATAAACCGTGTCTATACCAAGTTCGCTGAGTTTGTTGACATAGCGGTTTAAGTTGGCAGTCCCTTTTTTGAGCAGCAAAACAGCTTCGTTATATATGGACTTACCAAGTTTCATATCCGGGGTTAGCATCATTAAGGGGATTCTTCTCATACGCTTCACCTTCTCGTCAGCTTCCAGAGCCTATTTTCAGGAGCTAATACTTATTTTGTCATACATCCATATTCTAACATAAATACTCTGACAAATAAATAAGAAAATGAAATATTAATTAAGATATTATCGTTTTTGCACAAATTTAAAAAGTAAAAATCATTATATCTTATAAACACTTACAACATGCCGCTACAAGCGGCATAAACCATCCGTGAGAAGAACGGCTTTAGACGTTCTTCCGTGTGTAATATAGTAATTCTTAGTCTCTGTACTTTAGAGACTTAGAATTTCTTTACACACTACTATCATTGTCAGTTAAGCGATCACGATTACGGCCGGAACGAAATGCTTCCGTAACCATTTGTCCTGACGGGCTGAGATTGTTTTATGTAAAAGCTTTGGCGAGTTCTTTCACAGATATTTCCAATAATACATATAATAAATTAAGATACGACATAAATATACAATTTGCAACAAAATAGTAAAGGAGAGAAAAATGCAAGATCGTTTTAATTTCAATAGGGACTCTTCCTATTCCTGCGGCTGCTCTGATAACAGGGCAACTTGCGACTGTCATGATGAATATGAGAAAGTTTCTTGCGGATGTTCAGGATCGATGGGGCCTCAGGGACCTCAGGGAGAGCCTGGATGCCAAGGTAATCCGGGACCGATGGGACCACAAGGGGAACCGGGACGCCCGGGTCCTTGCGGGCCGAAAGGCGAGCCGGGATGCCAGGGACCGAT
>DBDJ01000026.1:81713-99117 GCA_002293525.1 Lachnospiraceae bacterium UBA935 | reverse complement strand
CTATATCTATATTTCTTATCTTTTGTTCGGGTTCTAAAACAATTTGGTGTAAAATATAGGATAGACGTTCAGACAAGCGTAACACAAAATCATGACTGAATTCTTTTGTGTCAAAAAGAATATCATATTCAATGGATTCATTAATAACAACACTTAAATTGATTGGATAGTTTGTCTCCTCTCTTACATCATGAAGCTTTAATTTCAGCTTCGGGGAAAATGAGTTGTCTTCCAGAGTATAGTAATTGCCAAAAACCATCAGGCTATCAAACAGACGGCTGCCATGACTTATTTTACTTTGTATTGATGACAGCGCACAATGACTATAAGGTTCACTTTGCATTGCCTGATTCTGCAATTGCTGAAATAGATTAATTATGGAATCTTCCTTATCATTTGCAGCCCTAACCGGAATAGTATTAATAAAAAGCCCAACTATTTGTTCAACTCCATTAATGTCAACATTTCTGCCTGATACGACTTTACCGAAAACAATATCCTCAGTGCCAGCAAGCTTTTGCAGCAAAATTGTCCATGCTGCTTCAAATATTGTATTGATTGTTATACTATACTTGTGGGACAGTGACATCAAATTATTAACATCTTCCATTGACATACATCGATTAATCTTTCCAACACTATCAAACACTATATCGTCTACCGCTGAATATATAGTTTTCGTAAAGATGGCTGTTGGTAATTCAAAATCCTTTAGTAAAGTATCCCAATATTCTAAATCTTTAGAATTATCACATTCATGCCGTAGACGAACAAAATTTTCATATCCTGTGTCAGGTATGATATGATTCCGTAACGCTTCTTTTGTTTTTCCGTTTATAATATTTGAATAAAAGTATTCAAGATCATTGATCAATATGGATACACACCATGCATCCATAATAATGTGATGAAAGCACATTATTACTCGTATATCGTTCTGCAGCTGAATAACCGACATTCTTAAAAGGGAATCAGACTCAAATTCAAAGCCTCGTAGAACATCCTTTCGCTTATAGTCCTTATATGCATTAAGTCCATTTTCAAATTCTGAATAATCAAAGTATATGACTTCAATCTCCCGTTTCTGCAATACAATCTGCCGCGGCTCACTTACGCCTCTATATTGAATCATTGTCCTTAGTACCGGATGTTTGTACGCTATGATTTCAAGACTGTCCTTGAGCGCTTCTACATTAAGCTCTTCAGTTGAATATTCAACTTGCACAATGTATTCCATAGATTCCGGATTGGATAGCTTGTGAAAAAGCATGCCTTCTTGCATAGGTGTCAAAGGACAAATCCTCTCAATTTCACTCCCTGCATCCTGAATATTTTTTCTTACCGTACTAAATTCCTCATAACTCCAAACCAGTTCGCCAAAATCAGAAGCCGTATAGTCTCTTTCCAAAGAGATACAGAACTCAATAACACGAGTAAGCTCTTCCTTAAAACCACGCAATAATACTTCTGCAGTTTCTCTGTTACATCTTTGGGGATCATAAGATAAATCAATCTGCAGTTTCCCGCTTATGATTGAACAATCTATGAAGATTGCAGATCCAAAAGAATTTTTTTCAGACACTTCATAACCATATTCTACTTGAGCAATTCTAAACGTCTTATTACTGGCATTCTCTCTAAAATCTCCTAAATAATTAAAAGTAACATCCGGTTGCCTTTTCACTAGCTTAGCAGACAGCTCAGATAGCAAGGAATAACCAAAACCACTATTAGGTACGCGCCGCAGCGTTTCCTTTACAGTTCGGATATCCGCTTCCAAAGTCTGTCCAATATTATCAACTACAACAGGGAAAATACTGGTAAACCATCCCACAGTTCTGTCAACTATAACTTTATCACTGATATGTTGTCTGCCATGCCCCTCTAGGTTGACAGAAATGGTATTAGAATAGGTTAATCTTTGTAAAACTCTAAACAAAGCCGTCAACAATAAATCATTAATTTCTGTATTATAAGCGTTGCCGGCTTCATGAATCAACAATTCTGTTGATTCTTCGCTTAAGGCTGTTTCAAGTCTTTGAATCCCCCAACCGCCTTCACCTGCTAATTCAAGCCTGCCATCATTCATCTTAAAATTAACTTTTTCCCAGTACTTGAGTTCACCAAGCAGCTGTGGACTCATACTATATTCAAAAACAGCTTTACTCCACTCTTGAAAAGAAGTTGTTTTTTGAGGAAGAATAATTGGCAGTTTTTGAAGTGATAACGTGTAAGCCGTATTAATATCTTCTGCCAGAATTCTCCACGATACACCATCAACAACTAAGTGATGTATGGCGACGAGTAAAAGAGTTCTCTTCTTAGTAAGAAATAAAACAGCCTTTACAATAGGTCCGCTTTCTAAATTAATACCGGACTGCAATGCTTTATCGATCGATATTATTTTCTCATGTACTGCATCCTCATCAGATTCTGTAAAATCATATGTATTCAATACAAAATTGCAATCCTGCTGAAATTGACTTATTCTTTGGCTGTTATCTGCGTAAACAGCTCTTAACATATCGTGATGGAGTAAGATATGATTTAGCGCATTGCGCATATCGGCCTCGTTAATAATGTCACTGCTTTCAAAAAGCAGTGTCTGATTAAAATGATGGGGCTGTTCCAGTTTACTTTCAAAAAATGTCTTTTGGATCGCTGTCAAAGGTACTTCACCAACAATTTCATTTTGATTGATAAATATACTTCCTTGTTTTTTTACTCTGCCTGCTATTGTTTGAATGGTTTTACCTTGAAGAATTTCCCGCACGGTAATATCATATCCATATTCCCGTAATTTAGAAATCAATCTAATAGCTTTTATTGAATCGCCACCAAGTTCGAAAAAATTATCTTTGATACCAATCCGCTCTTGGCCTAATACTACGGCAAAAATATTTACTAAGAGCGTTTCAATCTCATTACTAGGAGCGACATATTCTGTTAAGCTGATCAACTCCGGCTCCGGCAAGGCAGTACGATCCACTTTCCCTTGCCTATTAACCGGAAATTTTTCCATCTGAACATAATGATTAGGTATCATATAGTCTGGCAGGCTTTGAGACAAAAATAACCGAACCTTGTCTATTATAAGTGTTTCAGCCGCAACAATATAGGCACATAAATATTTATATTTACCATTATCTTTTGCCATTACCACAGTATCAAGAACGCCGGGAAATTTGGTAAGCTGTCTTTCAATTTCACCCAGTTCAATGCGGTATCCTCTTATTTTTACCTGATCATCCATACGGCCATAAAACCTGATATTTCCATCTGGTAACCAGCTGGCCACATCCCCGGTTCTGTATATTAAAGTTCCTGGTACAAACGGATTGTCAATGAATTTTTCTGCTGTCAACTTTTGATTGTTAATATACCCAAGTGCTACCCCATCCCCCCCCAAACACAGTTCACCTTTTTCTCCGATACCGCATAAGTTATTTCCATTGAGGATATATGCCGTGGAATTCCCTATGGGTTTACCAATAGGCAGCTCCTCTGGCACTACGTCACCTATTTCATATGCTGTTGAAACAACCGAATTTTCTGTTGGTCCATACAAATTAATGATTCTGATACTCTTATTTGCATTTCTCAGCATAGCAATGTGCTGCTCGGAAAGCTTCTCACCACCGACCAATACACATTTGAGACTGCTGAATAAAGTAGTATTGATAGTTACTGTTTGATTAAATAGAATAGTTGTAATACCGGCGACATCAATATTATATTTCTTTATTGTCTGCGCTAATTGGGCGGGATCAGTCATTACATTGGAATTCACCAAAGTAATTGTTCCACCATTAAGTAAAACACCCCAAACCTTCATCACCGTAGCATCAAAAGTGAAAGCTAAACCACATAATAAGCTGATACTAGTAAAGTCTAAAAACAAATTATTTCGAACCAGACGCACTACGCCTCTATGCGGGATAACAACTCCTTTAGGCATACCCGTTGTCCCTGATGTGTAAATTACATATGCAGGGTCTTGGGCTTGACAGTGATAATTCTGAGATGAAAAATTTACCGGCTCATGCAATAGGTCTTCTAAATCTAAAAAGGCCGTCTTAATCTTTGTTGTTTGTGATTCTAATGTCAAAATCATTTTACATCCACTGTCTTCTACTATTTTCTGTATCCGCGAACTGGGATCATTCATATTCAGAGGCAGATAAACTGCACCGGCCTTCAATATTCCCAGGAAACCAACAACTATTTCTAACCTCTTTTCTGTTGATATCCCAACAATATCGCCTGGTTTTACACCAGTCTTAAGAAGATGTGCTGCCAACCTTCCTGACAACTGATCTAACTCGTCATATGATAAGTCTCTGAACATATCTCTCACTGCAATACGGCCAGGGTTTAAACGCGCTTGCTCTTCAAACAGTTCCACTATACTGGATTCGCTGGGATATTCCGTCTTTGTATCATTGAATTTTTCAAGAATTATCTTCTTCTCAGATAAATCGCTGTATTTATTCACAATAGTTCTCCTCCTTTTGCAAAAAATATGTTCTTAAATGTCTTAATCACATACCTCTTTGATCACAGAACCTAAAACTTTAATTCCGTGGATTAAATCCTCCTCGGCAACACTTGAATAATTCAGGCGTATGTTGTTGTGTATTGATTTATCCGGATAGAATGAGTATCCAGGAACATATGCTACCCCTCTTTTAATAGCTATTGGTAATAAATCCTTAGTGTCAATATGATTCGGCAGGTTCAGCCACAAAAAAAAGCCTCCTGTGGGCTTGATAAAATTAACAACTTGCGGGAAAAACTCAGATGCGATTTCGCAAGCGGTATCACAGCGTTTTTTATATTGTTTCCGTATAATGCTAAGATGTTCATCATAATTATACATGTTTAGATAATTATATATCTGACGCTGCACAATTTCATTTGTTTGTAAGTCTGTTGCCTGCTTCGCATAGATTAGTTTTGAAATAATTTCTTCATTAGCAAGAATCCAACCCACTCGCAAACCAGGGCACAGTGCTTTTGAAAAGGAGCCCAAAGTGATTACATAATTGCAATTATCAAATTGGCTGACAGAAGGTAAATAGGAGCCATCAAAACTCAATTCTCTATAAGGATCGTCTTCAATAATAATAATTCTGTTCTTTTTAGCAATTTCTGCAAGCGCTTTACGACGCTTCAAGCTCCATGTAGTACCTGTTGGATTTTGATGATTGGGAATTATATAAATAAATTTAATATTATCGTGCTTGGCAATTAAGTCTTTGACTTCACTTAAGACCATGCCTTCATCGTCTATTGTAATTCCTTGAAATTCACATTCGTAACTTCTGAATGCAGATAATGCTGAAGCATATGTCGGATTTTCGCAAAGGACTATGTCTCCTTTATTTAAGAATATTTTTCCCACAAAATCCAGACCTTGCTGAGATCCATTAGTAATTAAAACATTTTCCTTTCGCAGCATGGTCCGGTTTGTATGATTGTGTCTTTCTACTATCCATTCCCGTAACGGCACATATCCTTCAGAGTTCGAATATTGAAATGCTCCTAAGACATTGTCCTTATATACCAGGTCGTTTGCATTTTTTAGCTCGTCTATCGGAAATAAGTTCTTAGCCGGGCTTCCGGCCCCAAACGATATCATATTAGGGTCTGTTATAATTTTCATTAATTTTCTGATATCTGATGCATCCATCTGTAAGACACGATCTGCATAATTAAACTCCATATTAGTTGTACTCCTTTCACTGTTGTCCTAATTTGTATCCCTATATCTTAGTTTGTTTCAAAACTTACCATTTCCTTTTTTAAGTCAATATCAGATAATTTTTCTACACATTTTACCCCAATGTCAAAGTCATACTTACAATTCAAAAAATCCATTGAAATTCTTGCCCTTCCTTTCCGTGGATTTATTTTATTTATTCTTCCCGTATAGTTCAATAATGCTCCATCTATAACGGTTATTCGATTTTTCAATACATGTATCTTTGACATTTTAATAATGCCATCTTCATTTATTATTTCCAGAATCGGTAATATCTCTTCTGCTGTTATTTTCTGAAAATAATCTTGTGTCCTGATCAAAGCATATATTTCAGGATGCCAAAAATTTTTCATTATATTATAAATCTTGGATATAGATTCTGTATCAATCAAAATATATCCTGAAAACAGCATTTTATAAACAATTTTTTTAGTACCTGCTTTGTACTCAAGTAATTCCCTTCTGGGTATCATAAGTTTATATTCAATTTCCTGAAAATCCTTGAAAATATAATCAAAATATCTACATAACTTGTTTTCATTACCTGTTCTTACATGGAATGCATACCAGCTCATATTACCTCCCTCAGACATAGCTTCGCCATAGCTCTTATATTGAGAGTCAAAATACGGATATGACAGATTAAAATACTAACTAGCCGCAACATAGATTAGAATTTTTCTTCTTTTCTGAAATAACTTGTCTTAATTATGGATATTAATGATATCGTTTATAAATATAAAATTAATTTTTGATTTGGTCAATGGAAGCGGGATGACTTGTCGATTGTTGGGATAATATGTAACAAATAATAAAGTGAAAAATACTCATCCAGCAATTCCTTGCTGGATGAGCGGTAATTCCTTATCACTTGATCATTTTTAATTTCTCGTTGAGATTCCTGGGTTCCTTAGGTTGATAGCATCCCCAAAGTGACGGGGTCTTTTCCACATTAATTGTTGTTTTAATTACCATCTTTGCTAAGAGCTTTTCCATTTTTTTAACCATATTCTTTCTCCTCACTTAATGTATTTTGATGCCTATTAGAAGAATCCCCGGGGTTCCCCGTCTGTCTTTCTAACTTTTATATAAATCTTTGCTATTTGATATACATGTAGCAAAGAAAATATATCTATATCATTTAAGAATTATCTGTCTTTAGAAACATGGCAGTGAATTTTGCAATAAGCATTAATATTAATATTTCAAAAAGCGTAATACTTATAATACTTGCCACATATATATCTATTTTAACAAACAAAAAACTAATAACACAACACAAGGAAAAGAGAGCCATCGAAATAATTTTATTTCTATTTACTTGATCTGGACTGATTTTTTTATTAATATGTTCTATCGGCCCGATCAGATAGATAACAATGAGACCAACTAACAAAAACGTTATAATAATTGACTCTCGCATAAATTTAAGGTTAAATGTTATATACAGATTCAACAAATAAAGCATTGACAAACAAATATTACATCTTAAACAGGTTTTTGCATGGTATCCGCCGGTGTATCTTCTCACTGAAACAAACGTAACAAGAAATATAACTGCGCTTCCTAAGGTATCACTACATATACCAATTATTAAAATATTGGCAACTTCTAGTATGATTAATATTATGACCTCCCAGCCATATACGTAGCAGTCATAGGCATCACTAGTAATAATATTTCTTTCTACCCATCTTTTAGACAGGTAACCCGCAATTTGTCTTACCATAATTTCTTACCTCTATGTCTAATCTTATATTATTTTAACATTATATTTTTAGAAATCTATCCCTTTGGGATGATTTGCATTTTGGAGGGATAATCGGCACATCAATCAGGAGATGTTATAAGTTATATTTATCGATACTTATAGCAAGAAGTAACGGAACAATAGAAAAAAATAAGAGAATCTATCAAGAAATTTTTCTCGGAATTAAAATCATAATATTAAAATACTTTTCTTTTTCATATATATCTATGTGACCTTTATAGTTATTTATAATATTTTTTATCTGTTTCATACCAAATCCATGATTTATTTCATCATTTTTGCTGCTTAGTAATGCACCATTCTGAGTCAAAACTGAATTCTCGACCCTATTTTTCACGGAGTAAGCCTGATATCCGGAAAAATTAAAGATTTCTATCGCAATATGCTTTTCTGCTTCTTTTTCTGAACTCTCTATTGCATTGTCTAAAATATTACTCAATAAGGAGCATAAATCAAAATCCTCAATAATGCACTCTTTAATATCTTCAATCTGTGCTGTTACATTTATCCCCAGCTTTATTGCTGCTTCTATTTTATAATTTAATACATAATTCAAAGTATCGTTAGTTAAATTCATATTGCTTGGTTGACTGTTCATTTGATTTACAATTCTTTCTATATAATTTATTGCCTTTTCATGCTTTGCTGATCTTATATAATATTCAATATGCATTAGATGATTTTTTATATCATGATTCATTCGTTTAGCATTATCAAGCTGGTTCTTTTTTTCTCTAAATGATTTTTTATCCAAAATAGTTTTTTGCTTTAACAATTCATAATCTAGTTCTACCCTTGCCTTTCCACTTAACTTAGCATACATGTAAAAATGTATAAGACCACTGATAAATAATCCAATCATTACCAAGGTAAGGGGAAAACTTAAATCTACCGTCGTAATTCTCATTATAATAATAATCAATAAAATATCGAATAAAGAAGTAAACAATAGATTTAGAATATTAACACTTTTACCTTTATATTCCAAACGCTCTTTTATATTAATGTATGTTTTGATTGTTAGTAACAAGAAAATTTTCGATATAATGCAAATTGCCACATAAACGTCCATTCGTTCCACCAAATGCATTATATTAACACCCGTTAAAGACTGGAAAATACTATAAATTATTGAATTAACTAACATTAATGTCCCATAAAACAGGACACTGGCCCATAAGCATCTTAACCGTGTTGTTTTATTAAACTTGCATACCATCATAAAAACAAAAGATACTAATATACTCATAAAAACAACAAATATATCAAACCAGACAACAGAAATTTCTGTTATGATTATCAGTATTGGGCATAAACTCCAAAAAGCAGGTTTTTCTTTTATTTTATATCCATTGAAATTTAGAAAGAAAATTGTTGCCAGCACAGAATCAAATAGTTTAAATGCAAATGTTAATATTGCATATAACATTTCTGGTCTCCTTATCGTTTCCAATATCAATTACATGTTAATACGTATCGATTAGTTATCTACGCAGACTATTATTATATTCTAGAATCAGATCGTTTCTCCTTGTCCTGCTCACAGGAAGTTCTCTTTTGATACCGCAAAAACATATTTCAACATCTTTTTGCTTGATCAAATATATATATTTTACATTTAATAGATATGCACTATGTATGCGCACAAAACCTTTATTTTTTAATTCCATTTCAATGCTTTTTAAAGTGGATCGATATATATATTCATTTTTTATTGTTACTAACCTGACTTCATTGTGTAAGGATTCAAAAAATACAATGTCTTCAATCTTGCATCTTATATGCTGCATATTATTAATTCTAATACTAAGTTCTTCATTCTTTTCTTTTAGCAACATAATGGCACTTGTTACTGCTTCTTCAATTTCCTCCAGATGCGCTTTTCTGATAAATCGAAATGGCCGATATTTCAAAGATTCATAGACATATAAATCCATATTGGTAACAAATATTACAAGTGTTTCATGATATTGGATTCTCGCTTGCTTCACAGTTTCAAAACCATTCATTTCTGGCATTTCTATATCTATTATGATTAAATCAATATCTTTTTTCCTTGTTAGCTGAATGACCTCTTTGGGGTCTGTTGTTTTAAAACAGTTGTATTTAATTATAGGACCAATAATAGTATTTAGCTGTTCGGATAGAATTTCTACTACATCCGCTTCATCATCGCATATTATAATTTGCAGCATGCTCCCCCTTTATTGTGTAAATTCCTTAGAAATTAAATAAAACATACAAAAAGCACAATTGTAATAAAGTGATATAATAAGACATTGTTAAACATATTATATTGATTTTTTATAATAAATCTATTTACTATAATACGTAATTTGTCATTTTATGTCAAGTATAAGGCTTATTTTTGTTTATTATTTAAATTATAAAATAAAAATAAAAAATAGAATATTAAATTTAACAACAAATATGAATAAATAAACAATTTTATGGTAACGTAATTATTATATGCTAAATTATAAAACCTATATACTGTATTTTGACTTAATTATACTAACAATTAGTGAAATAGATAAAACAGCACTCATAACCGGACTTCTTTATGCAAGGCAAAGGAATAAATCACCTTTTCCTTCACCTTCTTGCCAGTCAATTGTTCCAATGCTTCCCCATAATACTCCAGCTGCTTCCGATAACACCGAATCAGTTCTTCCGCTTCTTCCACCGCGTCAGTTTTGTAATCTATCACCACCAGCTGGCCGTCTTCCTCAAAATAAACGTCAATGATCCCTTGGATCAATATCGTTTCCTGCGGTGAAAACACTTGATCCAGACGCCTGGCACTTAATCCGATCACAAAAGGCTGCTCTTTATATAGTTTTCCTTTCCGGTCGGCAATTATCATGCGCTGAGCAAGCGACGTTTCAAGAAAATCCACTATCTTAGCATAACGTACCGCCTCATGGTATTCTTCGGAGAGCCTTCCTTCCTCATATGCCTGTTTCATCTGCTGCTCTACCTGCCAAAGCTGCTGCTGCACAGAAATGTCTTGAAAGCAAAGCAGTTCCATCACCTTATGATAGGCACTTCCCCTGACTGTCCCCGTCATCTCCTCTTTCCCTTTCCTGAACATCGGGATATATGGAACGATCTCGGGTTCTTCAAACAGCCGAACCGCAAACGCATCCAAATTATATCCATTTTGCTCCGTCTTTTTTAATTCGGACACGGTAGTCTTTGTATAAAGCCCATCCAGATCCTTGCGGGAATATTGCCGCGCCAGTCTTTCTGACACAACTGTCATCTTATTCTTGTTGAGGTGGATTTCATCGCGGAAAGCCGCCGTCAGCAATTCCTTCTGACGTATTTGACGCTGTGTGCTTTCCTTAATTTCCTCATAATACATCTGCTCCCGTGTCCATACCCGAACGTTAAAGTAAGTCTTCGCTCCCTCATCCATAATGACCGGCAACAGAAAATCCAGATAACTCCCGGCCCCGGTCAGTTCCAGAAAAGACAGCCGGCCTGTCGGCCTACCGGCTCCATCTTTCACCGGCACTTTGGCTGTGCCGGACAGGATCAGCTTTTCTTTCGCCCTGGTCATGGCCACATAAAGAACCCGCAGCTCCTCTCCAAGGCTGTCCATCTTCATCTTTCGGCTGACAACATTTTTCCGCAAGCTTCTGCCCTGCACCCGCAGGCCGGGATCGACATAGTCCACGCCGATTCCCAGATCTGCATCTATTATCAGGCCACTGCGGCTATCCTGCATGTTAAATTTCTTGGCCAAGCCGGCAACAAAGCAAACCGGAAACTCCAGTCCCTTGCTCTTATGTATACTCATCAAACGTACAATGTCGTCCTGTTCGTCCATAATATTTACTTCGCCGTAATCGACATCGTATTTTTCCAACTGCTCAATATAACGCACAAAATGAAACAGACCGTAATAACTGGTTCTGGAAAATGACTCCGCCTTGGCCATGAGCATCTCCAGATTGGCAATCCGCTGCCCGCCCGCCGGCGAAACGGTAATGACGTGATAATAACCGCTGTCAATAATCAGTTCTTTCAGCAGATTCTGGATCGGGATATATACTGCTTTCCGGCGAAATTCTTCCGTCCACGCCAGAAACTTGTCTATCTTATTAACAGTATTTTCGTCAACTTCCGCCATCATATCCCTATACTTAAGAAGTTTTTGATATAACGAAGAATTATCCCTGCATCCGGCCTTTATCTCGGCTATTTCCTCATCATTAAATCCGCCAAAATAAGACTTTAACACGCCAAAAAGCGGGATGTCCTGAAGCGGATTGTCAAGTACCCTTATGACCTGAAGCACGGTCCGGATCTCTGTTGTTTCAAAATATCCTGTTCTGGATGTAGTATGCGAGGGAATCCCTTCCTCTTCCAAAATTTTTCGGAATACTTCGTCCCAGCCTTCATTCGTCCGTAGCAGAATCACGATATCCCGAAAGGATACCGGGCGCAGTTTACCAGTTTCCTTGTCTGTCACTTGGAAACCGGCTTTCAGTTCTTTGATCCGGCGGGCAATCATCCGGGCTTCCATTTCTTTGGGCGACTCATCTTCAAAATAATCTTCCGTTCCTTCACTGGCCGGATCAAACAACATCATTTCCGTTGCAGCACCTGACTGTACCGGATATCCGGCACCGGGGTTCAGTGCTGCCCGCCGGTCATATTCTACGCCGCCTATGGACTTCCTCATAATTTTTGCAAAGACATGGTTTACGCTGTCAAGAACTTCCGTCCGACTGCGGAAATTCTGACTCAGATCAATTCGGCGGCAAGTTTCACCAGTCTGGCCATCCTCATCCGTCTCCAACGGATAGTGGTCATATTTTTCCATAAATAGTTCCGGCCGAGCAAGGCGGAACCTATAGATACTCTGCTTCACGTCCCCGACCATAAATCGGTTAAACCGCCCTCCCGCTTCTCCGGAAATACTTTCAAGCAGAAGTTCTTGCACCATATTGCTGTCCTGATACTCATCAATCAATATCTCGGTAAAATACTCCCGCAATTCTCTTGCTGCCGCTGTCGGTACCGTTCCATGGGCGGTTTTTTCCAGAAGAATCATCAGGGCAAAATGCTCCATGTCGCTGAAGTCAATGATATTCTTTTCGCGTTTGGCCGCATCCAGTCGTTGCTTAAAGTCCAAGGCCAAGTCCAGCAATGTGGCTGCTGACCCTTGTATCCTGCCCATCTGCACTGCTGCCTGTGCCGGCGAAAGTCTGAAGAACTGTTCGCCGGTCTCATTCAAAGCTTTTTTGACCCGGTTCCGAATGCCTTGTACCAGCTCCCTTTTCGCCGCCGATACCGTCGCATCCTTTTTGGACGGTAGTTTGCTGAACGTCATTTTTTCCCAGAGTACTGCATATTCCTCTAAGCTCACCGCCTTTTTCAATCCCAGTACCATGTCAAGCTCCTGATTCAGCATTTCCGCATACATATAAGGCCCATCCGGCTCTTCACAGATCCTGACCGCTTTATCCAGTTCCTCCGCACAACCGTCACTCAATTCTCGTAAAAACCCCCGTAAAAACAGACCCCAGTCGCTTTGATCGTACTGACTCCATAATTTCCCTTCTTTATATTCCTCCCCTTGCTCCTGCTCTTTCCCACTATTCTTCTCTTCCCCTTGCTCCGGCGAGTCTTCTGCTCCATCTGCCATATAATCCGCTTTCCTTTCCTTAAGCCAGTCTTCCGGCCATGGAAAAGCCATAGAAAAAGAGTACAGCTGCGTAATATAGTCCTCCAGCTGCCTGTCCCCGCTGCCTGTCGTAAAATATTCCACGCATTCTTGAAATTCCGGGCTTCCTTCCAGATACTTATCTTCCAGCAACTCCGCCAACACATCCTTGATTAACAGCTTCAATTCTCCTTCATCTGCCACCCGGAAACCGGGATCCAGGCCAATCAGGTGAAAATGATTACGTAAAATAAATAAGCAGAAACTGTCAATCGTGGTAATCTGGGCATTGTGAATCAAGGTCATCTGCCGCTCCAGATGGCTGTTTTCCGGTTCGGCCTCCAGACGTCTGCCGATCGCTAAGGCAATCCGTTCCCGTAACTCGCCCGCCGCCATAGTGGTAAACGTCACCACTAGAAGCCGGTCAATGTCCGCCGGATGCTCGCCCTCTGAGACCATCTTGACGATCCGTTCCACCAAGACCGCCGTCTTTCCCGAGCCGGCGGCTGCCGAAACCAAGATATTCTTACCATGCAGGTCAATCACCTTCTGCTGATCCGCTGTATACGCAATTCCCATACTTGTTTTTCACTTATCCTCTCTCTTCACACTTCCGATTTCCTCTTCCATCCGCTCCATCACCGTTTCCCGGTCCAGATCCGGCAGCTTCCGGTGGCGGTATCCCGGTATTTTCTCGTCATACCCGCATATTCCTTTAAAGCTGCAGTAAGTACAGGCCTGTCCGTCCTTGCTTTCATAAGGTTCTATGACAATCTGACCGTCCTTGATCTCCTGGCCGAACTGCCGGATCTTATGGTTTACATAACTTGATATCGTCTGAAAATCCGCTTCACTCATGACCCCCGAGCGTCTGCTGAAACTGCCGTCTTTTTTCCGTTCTACCGGAACGACCAGCGACCTGGCGGTAAAGTCTCGGTCCAGCAGGGCGATCACTTCCTCGCGTTCATTCACCGCCCCGGTTGTCCGCAGTTCCTGTAGCAGAAGCTGATTGATTTCTTCGGGAGTCAGCCCGTCACCGTCCGCTATCATCGGATCAGCCACATGATAATACAGCAATGCCGCCGGAACCGGCTTTTTATCCGGATATGACTTGCCTGTCATTTCCATTGCCACATTCATATAGACCACCAGCTGCAGCTGCAGCCCGTAATAAAATGCCGCTAAGTCAAATCTTTTCGTGCCCGACTTATAATCGACCACTTTAACATAGACATGCTCTTCGTCCTCACAGGTATCGATCCGGTCGATCCGCCCGCGCAGCTTGATTTTTTCCTGTTCAGACAGGGCGATATCTACCGCGTCCAGATCATCCGTTCCGGAAAAGGCCACTTCAAACCGCTCCGGCACAAAAGACCCTTTCTGCAGCTGCTGCTGCAGTATCTTGACCGTCCGCGCCAGAATCCGGTAAATGCGCCTGATCATCTGCTCATTGCGGGCACTGCTGAACAGCACCGTATCCCCATACTCCGCCGCGTAAGCCTGAAGCGCCTCCCACAGCAGCTGGCGGCCGGTTTCTTCCGCAAAGTCAAACCAGCTGATATGTTGTTCTGCAAGTTTTCCTGCAAAGAGTTCCAGCACGCCGTGGAAGACATTGCCCAGATCCACTGCTTCAAAGCCGTATTCTTCTCTTTCTCGCAATGCAAGTCCATATTGCAGAAAATGAGCATAGGCACAGGCCGCATACCGCTCCAGCCGGCTGACGCTGTATTCCAGCATGCTTCCGTACAACGCATCGGCTACTTGACGGCTTAAGGGATGAGGCAGGTAATGAACGAAGGCGGCTTCCAGCAGCTGGTCCAGTTTTTCCCCCTGAGCTGCTTCTTTTCGATAAATCCTGCCTAATATAGCGAGCATTTCCAGTTTGTTTTTGTCGTCTCCACGCCTTCCCGAAGCAAAATCCCGCAAAGATGCGGCAAAAAGATCCCAGCTGTCGTTTATCCCATATACCTGTTTCATTGATGTTTCATCGGTTAATTTTGTCACTTCCAGCAAAGGAAAAAGCTTTCTGACAACCTCCACCAGATAGGAGGGCCGCCTGCTCTTCCCTTCACTGCTGATCCTGGCGTAAGACAGATAGAGCCTTTGGGAAGGCTTGGTCATATTCATATAGAGGTAAAGCCTCTGGATGTACATCTGCTGTCTCGGTGTCGGGGCCAGTTCCCACTGCGAATCCTTCAGGAACTCCCGGTCGAGATCGGAAATCAGTCCCCCCTTGCCGCTGCTTCCCGGTATGTTGCCATCATTGACACCCAAGAATAAGAGCACCTTGATGTGATTCAGCCGGGTACGTTCTATATCGCCGACCACGACCCGGTCCACGTTCTGAGGGATGATTCCCACTTCGATCTCGCCTAAGCCGGCATCGAGAATCTCCGCAAATTCGGTCAGGCTCATCTTTTCCTCGGCCAGCAGGCCGTATACCTGATCCAGAAGCTCCATGACCAGCCGGTAAATCTGGCCAAATTCGCGGGCCCGGGCATGGTCATTGTGTTTGGTAAAATATTCTTCGTAAACAGCCAGTTTCTGCTGGATCCGGCTGGCAACGATAAAATCGTACAGCGACTGGATCATCTCCCCGGCCGTAGCCAGGCGGTTTTCCAGCGGTTCCAGCCCGCTTATGACCTTTTCCCGGGTCGCGTTTAACTGGGCCAGCTTTTCTGCTTGCTGCTCTGCCTGTTGTTCCCCGCCCCAGCTCCGGCTCCGGCGGGTAAATCGTTCACGCCATTTTTTCCGGCCCCGGATGCCGCAGGCGATCACGTAATTTTCCAGGCGGTCGATTTCATCCGGATCACAGTCTACAAAGCCGCTGCGAAGGTAGTGAAAAACCGTTTCGTAGGAAAAGTTCTTGATCACCACTTTCAAAGCGCTGCGGATAAATTCGGTAAACGGATTAAGCAGGATGCCTCTGGTGCGGTCCATAAACAGGGGGATGCCGTATTTAGCGGCTTCGCGCTCCATATAGCCGGCATAGGCGTTCATATCGCCGGTTACTACGGCGATGTCACGGTAGAGGAAACCCTGATCCAGCGTCAGTTCTTTGATTTTCATGCAGGCCTGCCGTACTTCTTCTGCGACGGTAGCGGCTTCTGACAGGAAGATGGCCTGGCTTCCGGTCGGTAAGGTTGCTTTCTTGGATGCTATATCAGCTTCTGCCGACTTTAGTTCAGGCGCTGAAAAAAGCCGTTTTTCGGGCTGGTATTCGGTGATCGGGTAGCGGAACAGGCTTTTTTCCAGATGGGCCATTTCGGAATTGCCGGCAAAGCGCGGCGGCGGATCGGCCCGGAGATATTCGTCATTCTCTCTGACCGTACCGGTTTCTTTGGCCAGACGGCACAGATCCGCTACCGTCTTCCGGCTCAGGTAGAAGAGTTCCTGCTCCTTGCCGGTTTCGAAGGGGTCGGTCTTGGCACCAATCAGTACCGACAGGATCACTTGATCCGCCAGGGTCATAAGCTCTTGGATGACCCGGTTCTGGATCGGGGTGAAGCCGGTGAAGCCGTCAAAAATGATGACGCTGTTTTTGATGGTCGGTGATTTGTGGAGGGAGGCTCTTAAGAGGTCCAGGGTTTCTTCCGTGGTTATGTATTCTTGTTTCAGATAGGCCAGGAAGGCGCTGTATAGTTTGTTGAGGTCGGTTAACTTAGCGGCCAGAGCTTTCTTTTTGACGGCAAATTGGGTCAGCTGGTTCAGTTCTTCCGGGCCAATGCCGTATTGCATGAATTCTGAGACAGCTGATTTTACTTCGGCGATATAGCCCGGTTTGTGAAGGTTTGGGCCGATCACGGGGAGTTCTTCGCGGATGTTGGCGGCAACTTTTCTGAGTACCAGGCTTTTGCCGGTGTCGTCGAGGACTTTGCGGTGATTGCCGCCGACTTCCTCAAAGATGCGGTGGGCCAGGCGGCCGAAGCTGAGTACGTCGATGTTCAGGATGCCGTGCCGGGGGTGGGCTTTTACCAGTTCCATCTGGGTGTGCATGGTGAACTGATCGGGGACGATGAAGAGGAAGAGTTTGTTGGGGGCGCATAGGGAGCGGGTGATGATGTCTTGATGCAATTTTTGGCTTTTTCCTGCTCCTGAGGCGCCGAAGTAAAATTTTAGGCTCATGGGGGGCTCCTTTGGGTATCTTGGGGGGCGGCGGCGGGGCGGTCATCGGCATACGGCACCAGCATCA
>DBDJ01000026.1:10199-81706 GCA_002293525.1 Lachnospiraceae bacterium UBA935 | reverse complement strand
TGATGCTGGTGCCGTATGCCGATTCGGTATTCCAACTGGTAGGTTTTATTAGATGTAACCCACTCAGGATAATCCGGTTGGTTCGATGGGTTTTATTAGGATTTCTGTCTCTTTGTTTATAGGCCTTTCACATAGTTGTTGTTTATAGGTCTTTTATAGGTCTTTTATTATGTGTTTGACGGAGGGGTAGATTAAGTGCGGTTTTATGGGTGATTTCTCTACGTCTGTCATGTTTGCTTCGCCGCTTAATACTAGTATTCCGGTAAAACCGTTATTGACTCCGGCGGCAATGTCGGTGTATAGGCGGTCGCCGATGACTGCGGAACGTTCTTTCTGGACAGCGGTTCGTTCTAACAGATAATCCATGATGATGTGGTTTGGTTTGCCGATAATGTGGTCGGGGTCACGGGAAGTTGATGCCTTGATAAATGCCTGGATGGCACCGATATCTGGGATGAAGCCAGATTCTGTCGGGCAGTTTAAATCCGGATGGGTGGCCAAGTAAGGCAGGTCTTTTCGGATTAAGTCGCAGACTTTACACATTTTTGTGTAGTTTAGGCTGGTGTCGAAGGCGGTTACGACCACTTCTGGAACGTTTTCCTCTAGAATGATGCCTGCTTCGGTAAATTCAGTTTTGAGAAGGTCATTGCCTAGCAAAAATACTTTTGCTTCATTGAAATTTTTTTTGAGGTAGGCTATGGTGGCTTGCCCGGAGGTGATGATTTTTGCTTTGCTGATGTCAAGGCCCATGCGGTGTAATTTTTCAGCGTAGATATCGGCGTTCTTAGAGGAATTGTTAGTCAGGAATACGTACTGCCGGCCGCTTTGTTCAATGGCGTGTAAAAAGTCCAGGGCACCGTCGATCCACTGTTCTCCCAGATATATTGTACCGTCCATATCTAATATGAAGAAATCTATTTCATTTAATATTCTGCTCATTGATTGTGTCCTCGCTTTGGTAACCCGTTATATAATAAATTAATAGTATTTTATCACCTATGTGACCGAAAGATCAAGGTGTCAAAATTTAGAATTATTTTCGCTGTAAGCTGTTTTCGCTGAAATCAAGGCCATTTGCCGGTTCTTTACCCACCACTCCGCCAGCCAGAAGAGATGATTTCATTTTTCTGGCCAGTGTGCTGACTTGTCAGTACAATGAAATTTCTGCCATGATGACAACTTTTGTTAATGAGGAGAGCGGAGAAAGCGTAAACCTTCCAGAAGAAGTAAATTGGAGATGGTCATATTCTATTAAGGGAGATGAACTGACATTGACTGATTAATAAATGTGGACAATGGAGAGTTAGTATTAACGAGATCCTGATTATCCTTTGGTGCTAGGCGGCTCTGAATGCCAGTAGCGAGAGCCGCCGATATTGTCAGTATCTGGTCAGTATTTAGTCAGGGTTTATTTGGTTTTATAACTGGAAGTTAACCTTGGTATCGTCTGGCTTTTCGTCATCAAAATGATAATCTTTGCCTGGCAGAACGGCATTGAGGAGGATGCCCGCAAGAGCTCCTACGGCAAGGCCGGAAAGGCTGACCGTTACCGAACCGACGGTAAAAGCAATGGCGCCGGCGGCACTGTAGTGGATGCCGGTTGACAGTACCAAAATCAGGGCGGCGATGATTACGTTGCGGCTCTTGGTGAAATCTACCCGGTTTTCTACCACATTACGTACCCCGACTGCGGCTATCATCCCGTAGAGTACTAAGGATACACCGCCCATCGTAGCTGTCGGCATACAGGAGATAACGCTGCCCAGTTTGGGTGAAAATGAAAACAGGCAGGCCATAACCGCTGCAATCCTGACTACGCGTGGATCGAATACCTTCGTCAGATTAAGGACACCGGTATTTTCTCCATAGGTGGTATTGGCAGGGGCACCGAAAAATGCCGCCAGCATAGTAGCCAGGCCGTCTCCCATCAGGGTTCTGTGAAGGCCGGGAGTTTTTATGAAGTTTTTGCCGACTGTGGAGGAGATCGCCGAAATATCACCGATATGTTCCACCACCGTTGCCAGGGCAATCGGCATGATCGTAATAATGGATGACAGCAGCAGGGACATGTCGGCTTTTCCGAACAGCGAGAATACCGTGTCACCCCAATGAATCGGGATCCCGAACCAAGCCGCATCCATGACCGGCTGCCAGTTTACATTGCCGGTAAGAGCCGCTATGAGATAGGAGCCGAATACACCTAAGATAATCGGAATGATTTTGATCATGCCTTTTCCCCAAATATTGCATACGATGATAATCACAATCGCTACCAGCGCGATCCACCAGTTATCGGCACTGCTGTCAATGGCCGTTGCGGACAGATTAAGTCCGATTGAAATGATGATCGGTCCGGTTACAATAGGAGGAAAATATCTCATTACCTTGGCAGTGCCGAACATTTTAATAAAGGCCGCCAGGATAAGATAAATCAGTGCCGCAAACACAACGCCGAAACTGGCATAAGGCAGCAGCGCCTTATCCCCTTCCGGGGCAACGGCCCAGTAACCGGCCAGAAAAGCAAAGGATGAACCTAAAAAGGCCGGTACCTTTCCCTTGGACAAAAAATGGAACAACAGTGTACCCAAACCGGCAAATAACAAGGTCGTCGAAACATTAAGACCGGTTAATGCGGGAACTAGCACTGTTGCCCCGAACATTGCGAACATGTGCTGCAGCCCTAGCAGCAACATTTTAGGAGTACCCAGCTGTCTGGCATCTATGATGCCCGCCGAACTGCCGGTTCCTCCTGAAGATTGTACTTCTTTACTCATACCTCTCTCCTCCTATATACTATTAATTTTGCTATACCCCTATCAATTATAGTATAGAAAAAGACGATATTCGTCAAGAATTATTTGGATATGTTATAAAGCATAAAAACTATTGTTACATCAGTAAATGATCAGTCAAGCCTTGGTCCTATTATTAGTGAATTATAGTAAACAACCTGTAATAGTTCAGCCTTCCACCATTCCGCGAGGGTTTTGGGACGTATGTCTGAACATGGCTGAACTGTTACAATAACCCTAATCTTTCATCTTCGGCCGACATACCAGACTGGCCAAATAGGCAAAGATCAATGCTGACGCACAGCCTACCGCTCCTGCCTTGAAGCCTCCTGAAAAAATACCCATGAATCCTTCACTGTCAATCGATTTTTTTACCCCTTTCATCAGTACATGCCCAAAGCCTGCAAGCGGAACCGCTGCCCCACTGCCGGCAAAATCCATAAAAGGCTGATACAAATTAAAAAAGCTTAATACCGCACCTGTACATACGAGCAATACCATGATTCTGCCTGGCATCAGTTTTGTCTTTTCCATCAGTATCTGGACGAGGGCGCAGATCAGTCCTCCTACCCAGAATGCGTTTACATATTCCACGTATCAGAACTCCTTCCGATCCTGTTAATCAATGCTTCCATGTCGGCTTTGTTATTTACACCTCTGGCCTCCTCAATGACCTGCTTTCTTTCACCCTCACTCATCTCCCCGTAAGCGGCAGAAGCTCTTACATTAGTTGCCAGTCCAAAACTTAATCCTAAAGGGATATCTTCATATTCCATAGTAACCAACCTCCTGATCAAATCATAATTTAATATTCTTGTACTTAGTATTCTTGTTATCTGATATCCTTATTATGCCCACACTTATCCCAAACTATAATCTAAAAGGATATGAAAATAATAATGCCCATCCTTTCTGCCAGCCGGATGGGCAATTGGGTTTTATACTAGATTAACTGAACTATAAAACTGGACTGAAAACAACTGGGATTAAAACCTAAATAATAAAAATACCTTAAATGTTTTTAACAATTTCATTAACTATTTTGCGGACACTCTTATTTTCGCAATCAAGGGTTATCTGAGCATACTTTTCATAGAGGGGCTCACGCTTAGCATAAATATCTTCTAACGTCTGTCCTCCTTTTAAGGCTATGCCACGTTCTTCTAAATCACCTAACCGGGCGGCGATTTCCTTATAGGACAGTTTCAGGTATATGATGTCACCTGTCCTGGCAAAATGTTCCATCGCATCTTTTCCATAAATAGCGCTGCCACCGGTGGCAATCACATAATTTTTCACGTCTATTGTGGCGTTAATGAAATTTTCTATTTCCAAGAAACCATCCTGTCCCTTTTCTGCCAGGATTTTATTAAGCGGTTTCCCACAGTTTTCTTCGATCACATAATCGGAATCAATGAATCCGTACCCCAGCTTCTTTGCCAGGGCCGCACCCACGGTACTTTTTCCTGCACCGGGCATGCCGATCAATATGATATTATTACTGTCGTTCATATCCCTGTCGTTCATATCCGGTTCCCTTCAATATCTATTATGTCCACCATATTTGTCAGCCAAGACAGGCGATGACTTCTACTTCACACAGTACATTTTTAGGCAGCTGTCTGACTGCCACACAGCTCCGTGCCGGCTTCTCCGTGAAATATTGCTCATATATGCTGTTAAATGCCGTAAAATCCGCCATGTCCGCTAAGAAGCAGGTGGTCTTGACAACGCTGCTGTAGCTTGAGCCGGCTTCGGCTAATAAGGCGCCGATATTTTCCATGACGAGCTGTGCCTGTACGGTTATGTCTCCTTCAATTACTTCTCCCGTAGCCGGTATAATCGGTATCTGCCCCGATGTGTACAGCATCCCGTTTACGATAACAGCCTGTGAATATGGTCCGATTGCCGCCGGAGCCTTGTCGGTATTTATTTTCTTTAGCATAATTATACTTTCCTCCTGTAGTAGAATTTATACTTTAAACAGATCCGTCACTAAAAAATCACAAATAAATTGTAATGAATTTTAGTAAACATTTCAAGCATTCATTTTAAAAATTAGGTTAAATTGGGGTAATCGGTTACTGTTCAGACTTGCTATGTCATTTATTTATTTGGGCTATTCAGGGCTAGCTCGCAAAAAATGCCTGCGAAAAGTATAAAAGGCTCCCGCCAAGCTTTCCTAATGCCACCAGCAGGACCACGATTCCGATTCCCTTACGGAAACTGACCCTTCTGGTGAATATCGGAATGGAGTCCAGCATCTCAGCGATGGCCAGGGCCAGGCAGCCCACGAACATTCCTGCAAATATACCAAAAACCACGCATAGAATCTTTCCTGACAGATTCCATATCGGTGCCGTATATCGGCCGAAAAGCTGATTTTTTAAGATGGCATCGCCGAACTGAACCTTTCTCCAGAAGACGCTGACCACGCCTCCTGCGACCGTGCCAAAGATTACCATTTCTTCTAAAAGCAAGACATGCCTTGCCACATGAAATTTCCCGGAAAACCGCGGAATCAGCCCAACGGATGCCAGTACGGTAAAAACTCCTGCGGAACACAGGGAACCGAAGCTGAAGGCGCAGAATGCCATAAAAATCTGTTTAAGAAACATCAATTGTCGTTCCCTCCCGGTCTGCGGTAGCTATCAGTGCTTCATTTACATCATCTTCATAATTTCTGATGGAAACTTCGATCGGTGTCGGATCTTTGGTAATCCGCCGCCCGCCGATATGGTTATAAAAAACTATGATTCCCAGGGCCAGGCCGATCGAGTAAGAGATCTCCAGCACCGTATAGCCATGGGAAGGCTGCCCCATAATCATCTCATAGACTTTTGAAAAGACATTGTTGATGGCAACGTCGTTATGAAAAGCCATTATCGTAAATGCCGTACCAAAAAAGCTGACACCGCCCGCAATGACCACCTTTAGTATTTGCAATGAATAATTGTTTCTTCTTACCTGAACCCATTCTATCAAGGTATCCGCTGCCCCAATGCTCAGCACCACGGCTCCCGGACAGACTTCCTCGATCAGCTGGATGATTTTCAGGATGCTGATCACTTGCCGGCGCTGTTCTCCCTCATCAAAAACATATGCTTTTATCGCCTTTACTTTTTCTGTCACGACGGCATCCGCTGAATAGATTCTGGCAATATTCCTTACATAAACCTCCGGTACTTTTACTTCGATATTTTTTTCAGCCTTTACGTATATGTTGATATCAGCCATAATATCTCCTTTCTTCATTGCTTCTGATCTTTATTGCTTCTGATCTTCATTGCTTCTAATCTTCATTGCTTCTGATCTTCATTGCTCCCGAATCAGAACACTTACAATTGTCACGAAGATCTGTCACAATTATCATGTGAAATAATTTTTTTTTTATGTAACACTTTAAAATGCAATGCTTACCTAGCTTTAATCATACATTGCTTGCATACTTTAAAATGCAATGCATAATTGCTTAATATTGCAAAAGCAACAATAAAATGATATCAATAAAAATCTTTAATTTTTAATGTATTTTTTTTAAATATTTGCTATAATACATTTTATAAGTGTCCCAGTTCATATTCAGCAGGAGGATGATTGACATGAGATTAATTACGCGTTCGGATTTTGATGGCCTGGCCTGCGGAGCTTTACTGAAAGAAGCCGGCATCATAGATCATTGGAAATTTGCCCATCCCA
Source organism: Lachnospiraceae bacterium UBA935 (assembly GCA_002293525.1). Lineage (GTDB taxonomy): Bacteria > Bacillota > Clostridia > Lachnospirales > Lachnospiraceae > UBA935. The sequence goes on along the minus strand of DBDJ01000026.1, from coordinate 75,215 downwards.
AGGACTTACAGGACGGACTTGTAGAAGTGAATGAAAATGACTGCTTAGCCAATGTGCCTTATGTAAAGGGCTGTGGCTTATGGTTTGACCACCATTCGAGCGAACATGAAAGAAACGAGCTGCAAGGCCAGTATAAAGGCGAAAGCCGCATCACCCCATCCTGTGCCCGGATCATCTATGAATATTATGGCGGCAGGGAACGTTTCCCCCAATTCGACGATCTGATGGAAGCGGTGGACAAAGTGGATTCCGGCCAGCTCACCATGGAAGACGTCCAAAACCCCGAAGGATGGGTTCTGGTAGGCTATCTTATGGATCCCCGCACCGGCCTGGGACGCTGGCGTAATTTCACTATCTCCAATTACCAGCTGATGGAAAAATTAATTGATGCCTGCCGCGTCATGACGACGGAAGAAATCCTGAACCTCTCCGACGTAAAAGAGCGCATCCAGATTTATAATGAACAAACCGAGCAGTTCAAGAAAATGGTCTTGGCACACAGCGTAACCGACGGCAAGCTCCTGATCACCGACCTGCGCGGCGTGGATCCGATCTATACCTGCAACCGCTTCATGGTATACAGCATGTTTCCTGAGCAAAACATATCGGCCTGGATCGTCAGCGGCAGAGGCGGCCAAGGCTGCTCGGCCGCCGTAGGCTACAGTATTCTTAACCGGACTTCCCATGTCAATGTCGGCCGCCTGATGCTGAAATACAACGGCGGCGGCCATGAAGCCGTAGGAACCTGCCAGTTCAGCGATGAGAACATGGCCACCGACCTGCCTAAAATGCTGGCCGAACTGACAGCCATGGCAAACGAATAAGCATAATCGAATAAGCTAAATCGAATAAGTACTAATTAAGGGAAACGCTGATTAAATCAGCGTTTTTTATAAAGCAATTAGAAAACAGATATGGCAAGAAACCAGATCAAGTATAAAAGAAGGGGGCCGCCGAAGCAGCCCCACTCTCGCCCGACTAAACAGGAGGTGTTATTCGGGTGTATACCAAGAAGCACGATCTTTTACCATTTCGGTCATCAGTACTCCGAGCCGGTCCACGTCATTTTCCTGAAGCTTCTGCTGATACTCATCCCATATCACATCAAACTCTTCAGGGCTGGCAGCCACGGCACGCATCAGATACTCTGCCGTAAGGTCATTGCAGCGGGTCTGAATCTGGCCGGCTTCCGAAGCCGGATCGAGGGCATCCTGAATATACCAGGCAGCACCCCACGGCGGGAAATAAAGGTCTTCAGCCTGAGGATACAGATCGCGCCACATACTCACGCCATAAGCATCCAGAGCTTTTTTAACAGGCTCGGTATAATCCGCTATTAAAGATTCTTCCGTATAAGGCATTATTGAATAACCGTCTTTATCAAATACGCCTGAGCCATAGCACGGCCAAGGATAAGAGAGCAGGCCATGTCCCGTCTCAATCGTACGTCCATCGGGATCGCTGGTTCTCCGTTCCTGCTCGGCAGCGGTAAATACCCGTTTGCCGTCAGCGATTTCCCAGTTTTCTCCTTCAAATCCCCAGTTTGTCATTACCTGGATCTCCTCACGGGCCAAATAATCCAAGAACTGGATGGCACGCACCGGATCCTCGCAGTTATCGGTAATGCCGACACCGTTGGAAGCCATATAAACCGGCTCACGATAGATCGGGTGCAGGATGTCTTCACTCATAGTAGCCGGGAAATATCCATAATCACGTTCCGGTTTTCCTTCACTGATCAGCACGCTAGTGGCTGATTCGATGCTCCAGTCGGCATCCATCAATCCCAATACGCGGCCGGAAGCGATTTTCTGCAGGTATTCGTCATGAGTCTGGGTAAAGCTATCAGGATCCAGCAAGCCTTCGTTATAAAGCCCGTTCATCCAGCGGAAATATTCCCGATGTTCCGGCAGGATAAAGCGGTACACGGTCTCCATGGTAACCGGATCGACATAATACTGTCCGTCGTCGGCGCACCCAGTTGCAAAGCCGCCGGGATTTCCAAGGGTAATAAACCAGCGCCAGCCTTCGCCGCAGGTCAGGGTAATGCCGATCGTAGGCTGTCCGTCAATCTCCGGATGTGCCTCTTTATAGGTGCGGATGGCATCTGCCCACTGATCCAGGGTTCTTATTTCCGGATAGCCCTGCTCTTCTAAGACCGCAAGCTGAAGCTGATATCCCACTTCCGGGTCAAGCGGAAGGTTATTGACAAAATCCTGCCCCAAATAATAGATATGACCTTCCTCGTCATAGTGGGTATCAAAGGATTTGCCGTAAAGTTTCTTGATATTCGGTCCGTATTCTTCAATCAGCGGAGCCAGGTCGATGAATGCTTCCGCTTCCATGAACTTGGACAGGTTAGAACGGGAAAAGACAAAATCAGGATAACTTCTGTCGGCGATCATCAGAGTGAGCTGCTCGGCCACGTCACCGACACCGAAATTGGATTTTAGCGTCACGCCGGTATCAGCCGTAACCTGCTGCTGAACCTCCCCTAAGAAATTGGTTTCGGCAACTTGTTGCCGCAAGTCTTCCTCATAGCTTTCAAAAACAACCGGGGTGAAATCTGTCTGACCGGTTCCGCCGCCGAATTCATGTCCATAAGGTCCTGCCACGCCGCTCAGATTGTAGCCATAAGCACCGACCGTTACCGCTTCATCGGCACCTTCATCGATTCCGGCATCTGTACCGGCTTCATTGTTGACTTCAATCGCCCCGCCATCTGCTGGAGCACTGCCACATCCGCTTACAGCACTGAATAGTAATACCGAGATGAGCAGTAACGGAATAATGCGCTTTGTAGATAAATGCTTTTTCATTTAGTTCCTCCTTTGTTTTTTATATAATATTAATTTTTTAGCTAAAATATTATCAATACTATTTTCTTTGATATGTTTGTTATCAGCTTGATATCAGCCTTTTACCGCCCCCAGCGTCATGCCGGAGACAAAATACTTCTGCGCAAACGGGTAAACGACAATAATAGGGATAATGGTTACTACCGTGATCGCCATCCGGATCGAAAGCGGCGAAATCGTCTTGGCCATCTGCAGCTGGGCAGCAGTACCACGGGCCACGCCGCTGGAAGCTGCTCCCTGCAGGATTTTCATCAGCTCATACTGCAAGGTTGTGATGCTTTCTTCAAAGGGTGCATACAAATAAGTATCAAACCAGGAATTCCACTGCGCTACGGCAATAAAGAGCGCAACTGTCGCCAGCACCGGTTTACAGAGCGGCACAATGACGCGGACAAAGATCTGGACGTCATTGGCACCGTCAATGATAGCGGATTCCTGCAAACTGTCCGGAACCCCCTCAATAAAACTACGGACAATAATCAGATTATAAGCGCTGATCAGCGAGGGGACGATATAGATCCAAAAGCTGTTATTGAGTGAAAACACTCGGATAACCATAAAATAAGGAATCAGACCACCGCTGACATACATGGTAAGCAGAAACATGGTGGTGACAAACTTGCGGAACATATAATCCCGGCGGCTCAAGACATAAGCCAGCATACTGGTACAAAAAAGCCCTGTAACCGCGCCGATGACCGTCCGCAGCACGCTGATATAAAATCCTGTCCAAAGGGCGGGAAAACGCGACAGTTCTTTATAATTATCCAGCGTAAACACCCGAGGAAAGATGCCTACTCCGCCGGTTGCCGTATCGGACGAAAGATTAAAGGATATGGCCAGTACATTCAAAAAAGGAAACAAGGTTATGATCAAGGCGCCAGTCATGACTATGTATAAAATGACCTCAAATATTTTTTCGGACGTTTTCTGGCGCATGAATTTTTTATAGTTTGACTTCATATTTGTCATCATATGATACCTCCTCCTGATGAGCGCTTGGCCAGACGGTTCGCTACATATAAAAGGATGATGGAAACCGAGGACCGGAAGATACCGATCGCCGTGCCGTAGGAATACCGTCCCATTCCGATGCCGAAACGCAAGACATAGATGTCGAGTACTTCTGCCCACCTGCGGATCTGGTCACTGCCCAGCAGCATCTGACGCTCAAAGCCGACGTTTACCAGCCAGCCGATATTCATAATCAAGATAACCATGATGACATTGCTGATACTTGGAAGGGTAATATGCCAGATACGCCGGAACCGCCCTGCCCCGTCCACTTCGGCAGCTTCATACAAGGCGGTATCCACGCTGGTGATAGCCGCCAGAAAGACGATCGCATTCCAGCCGACTTCTTTCCAGATATCAGAAACAGTAATAATTCCCCAGAACATCTCGCCGATGCCCAGAAACGGCACCCGTTCATCTAAAACCCCGGCCGAAATCAGGAGGTCGTTGACCGGTCCATTGGCAGAAAGCATCTGACTGATCATCCCTGCCGCAATGACCCATGAAATAAAGTGCGGCAGATAGGAAATCGTCTGAATCGTTCTCTTAAATAGGCCGTTCCGCAATTCATTGATCATGATGGCAAAGACAATCGGAATCACAAAGCCGATCGTAATACCCAAGATACTCATACCCAAGGTATTGCGCAAAGCAAAATAAAACCGTTCATCCCGGAATAATTCTTGAAAATGCTGCAAACCGACCCACTCTGCCGTAAAAAAGCTTTCCGTTAACGAGCGCTGCAGCTTGAAATCCTGAAAAGCCATAATCCAGCCAAACATAGGCAGATAGCTAAATATGAAACACCAGATAACAAACGGCAGGGACATAATCATCAGATAGCGCTGTTTATAAAAACGTTGCGCAAAACTTCCTTTGGCACCTTTTCGTGGCTTTAAGGCTTTTTTTTCACGTTCCAAACCGAATCTCCCTCCTTTGCCATGCATTAGTTAACATCGTTAACTAATTAATTTATTATAGCAAGCTTGGGCCATCGTGTAAATTGTTAATATGTACTAAATATACTTAACATATCCCAACACATTGTACAAATTTATAAATAATCTCATTAGGTGTTGACAAATATCTTACTGTTTGTATATAGTATATAGATAGCTATTAGTTAATATTATTTATTAATAATCGTTTTATTTATCACTACATAATGAATTATTGTCACAGATAAGCTAAGTTTTATTGAATCCTTTGTTTATTTTATTCTTCAGTCTTAAAAAAAAATAACCAATAAATGCATGACCAACAATCTGTCACCTACATATGACTAAAACAGATGACCGCTGCAGATGACTGCTATACAGATGACGCAATACAGATGACGCAATACAGATGACGCAATACAGCTGGCGCAATACAGCTGGCGCAATACAGCTGGCGCAATACAGCTGGCGCAATACAGCTGACTGCAACAGCGCTCATTACTAGACTGATAATTGTAGTATAAAACTATATAAAGTATATAAACTAGTAAGAAAAATTATATATTAAGTAAAGATTTTATATTATAATAGGAAACAGGCATTATTATATCATAAGCCAAAAATACTAAAGATCAATTACATAATTTGGAGGTCCGTAATGAATAATCCTGTTTCCGCCGTAAAAAAAGGTCACCGGCAAAAAGCCTTTGCACTGTTAGCTACACAACGAAAGATTTCCCGGGTGGAGATCGCCAGGGAACTGCATGTCAGTCTGCAGACAGCGATGAAAATTATGCAGTATTTTACTGACTTTGGCCTAGCGGAATGGATGGGTGAAGAAAGTGCCGGTCAAGTAGGGCGCAAACCGCAAGTATATGCATTTAACCCGGAGGCAGCCCATATTATTGCGGTGCTTCACGAAGGAAGCATCATCAGCGTGGGAATCCTGAATCTTGCCTGTGAGCTGCTGGCGGAAGAAACCGCCGAAGTCCGGGGCGGCATTCATGCTCTTCTGGTAGAACAGCCCTGCGAAATTGCCGAGCGGCTGATTGCCAGCCTGGCGGAAAAAGGCCGTCCGGTGAACAGACTGCTGGGGATGGGACTATGCCTCCCCGGAGTGGTAGACGACATCCATCAGGAGATATCTTTTGCCCCTAGCTTCGCCCTGAACACTTCCTATCAGATCGAAGCACTGCTTGCGGAAGCAGGCGCCCGGATCGGCGCCCCGGTATATATTGAAAATGATGTAAATGCCGCTGTTTATGGGGAATTTTACAACACCAAAGTTCCTGACATGGCCTTTATTTCCATAGGTTCCAATGTCGGTATGGGACTGGTACTGGAAGGCAAACTCCGGCGCGGCCCTTCCTTTACGGCAGGCGAAATCGGACTGATGCCTTACGCCAGTGAGGCATCACCTCATCACCTTCGCAGTATCGAAGACATGATCGGACTGGATGCCTTAAAAAAACGCTTTGGCTTTGACAGACGGTTTGGATTATCAGAGATGATTCCGGAAGCACGCACCATTATGATAGACACCATCTCCGACGTGATCTCAAATATCATCGTCACCTGTTCAGCTATGATAAATATCTCTGATTTTATATTAGGAGGGCTGACGGTTGAATTGCTGGGAGACGAGTTTTTTGACGCAGTGCAGCGCAAAGCCGGACGCCTGTCCCCATTCGGAATAACCATACGGCATCAAAGCGTCACCAGCCCGGCTCTGATAGGCGGAAGCCGCAAAGTAACCGACATGCGCCTCGACACACTGCTGGCTCTCGACAATGCCGAAGAAAAAACCGAAGATCCAAAAGTAGAAAAACCGCAAGATCCAAAATAAGTAAAAACACAAGAGAAAAAGGAGGGATTGCAAGAATGAAATCAATACAGGCAAACCGAGGCATTATCATCATTATCTGTTTATTTATTATTGGCATAATTGCCCTTCTCATATGGAGGAACGCGAGCACTGCAGCAACGTCATCCACAGAAGCGCAATTTCCTTTTCCCCAGCATGATGCCTTACAGCAATATGCAATCCAGCCTCTAAAACCACAAAATAAAACCGTTGAAGAGACAGACGCCATGATCCTTGCTATGTTCAAAGAATTTCTGCTGAACGACCTGATCGTGGATACCAACGGCCCACAGACCAAAGACGGTTTCCGGATGGTCATCCGTCATTCGCTAGGATATGAGCTGTCACAGGGAGAAATCGAATGGTGTCATATCAATGTTTCCGAATCCCAAGGTTATGGCATGCTGATTATGGCCTATATGGCCGGAAGTGAAACACAGTTGAACCTGACGGCAGATGAATGGATCTTTGGCAGTGCCGGCCTGAAGGATTATTACGATGCCATGCTGCGTACCGTTCAAACCTATCCCAGCGCAATCGGAAACCGCCTGTTTTGCTGGGAACTGAACGGATATATGGACGATCCCGGCACACCTTTCGGATATTCGGTAGAAAGCGGTGTCAAAAAAGCGCCGTTTACTCAGTCTGCTAACGGTGACAGCGCTACAGACGGCGACATGGATATCATCTTTTCCCTGCTGCTGGCCGACAAGCAATGGGGCAGCGACGGCAAATATAATTACCAGCAGATCGCCCTTGACATGCTGGATGATCTCTGGACTTATTGCGTACACGATACATATCATACCTTATTGCTAGGCGATTGGGCAAAAACATCGGATGACCCCGCCCTTCAGGGTGCCACCCGGCCGTCAGATTTTATCCTTGGCCATTTAAAAGCCTATCAAAAAGCAGATCCGAATCATGACTGGCAGGCCGTCATTGATGCCACCTATGACGTGATCAGCGACATTATTGCCAGCGAAACCACCGCAGGCCATACCCATGGCCTGCTGCCAGATTTTGCTGTAAGGAATGCCGACGGCCAATGGGAAGCCGCTCCGGCTGACCTGCTGGAAGGCAGCGACAATACCTTCGCTTATAATGCCTGCCGCGTTCCCTGGCGACTAGGTACTGATTACCTTCTGTTCGGTGATTTCAGCAATGACGGCTTTTCCTTGTATAGCGATGTAATAGCGCCGTTAAGCGGGTTTGCCGGCAGCAAAGGAATAGAAAACCTCGGCCCGGTAGAACTGGACGGCACCGGCGGTGGCGAATCTGACCTTTTCAACTGGACCGAGCCGGACTTGTTTGCCGCTCCCTTCCTCGTAGCGGCGGCCGGCGCTCAGAATCAGCCTCTCGTTGACGGGTTTTATACCGGCTGGACAACATGGAAAGATATTGGTGACGATAACTGGCAGCCGTTTGAAGTGGGAATTGCCACGTATGATGGCGATACATATGGCGACTATATTCAGTTTTTGGTTATGCTGACAGCCAGTGGGAATTGGTGGCAGCCGTAAGGAGCGGGAAGACGGTCATCTACTTATAGGAAGACGGTCATCGGCATGTGGACCTAGAAATCATCTGCTCCGGCTCAGTCATACGAAAATAAGTACAACTAAGTTTCTCCCGGATTCGCCTGAGCAGATGATTTCTAGGTCCACATGCCGATTCGGTATTCAAACCGGTAGTTTTGAGTCGTCATTTTTAAGATGATTTTATTAGCCAAATCAGATTGCCATGAACAATATATTTTAATATCAATCACGTTGAATAAGCAACGGTCTATCGTTGAGACCATATTGCATACTTAAACAGCAGGACTAACCACTGCATAGTTGATGAGGAAATATCTGACCGAGAAAAGAGGAGTGTAATTACAATATTTGAACTACCAGTTGAAATACCGAATCGTCATGTTGCGCAGCAAATCATCTGCTCAGGTGAATCCGGGAGAAAATTAGTACTACTTAGTTTCTCACTAGATAAACTAGGGATGGGCGGCCACGGATGGCCGCACAAGCCATCATGCGCCATGGATGGTGCTTGATGGCGGCCCGGATGGTTGCCAATAGGCAGGGTGAGAAACTTAGTCGTACTTATTTTCGTACGACTGAACCGGAGCAGATGATTTGCTGCGCAACATGACGATGACCGCTTACCAGCCCAACAAAACATGACCGCTTAGATAACAGAAAACTCAAGGAGGAATAACATGCCAAAACTAAAAGCAACGATCATCGGCGCCGGCAGCACCTACACACCGGAACTGATCGAAGGGTTCATAACCCGGCAGGAAGAACTGCCTTTTGACAATTTTACCCTAATGGATATCGATGAAACACGCTTACACACTGTAGGGAGCCTTGCCAAACGGCAACTTATGGTCGGCGGTTTCCGGGGTGAATTCACACTGACGACGGATCTGGATCTGGCACTTGAGGGAGCCGCATTTGTATTCGGACAGGTACGTGTCGGCAAGATGGCTGCCAGAATCCGCGATGAAAAAATCCCGCTGAAATACGGCTGCCTCGGACAGGAAACAACCGGAGCGGGCGGTTTTATGAAAGCCCTGAGAACCGTTCCGGTGATCATGGACGTGGCGGAACGGATGAAGCAGCTATCGGCAGATAATGCCTGGCTGATTAATTTTTCCAACCCTTCTGGAATCATTGCCCAAGCTGTACTGGGCCATACCGATGTCAATATGATCGGCTTATGCAACTGTGCCATCAATATGGTACAAGAAATCGAAGATACACTCGGAACCAAGGCATTTGACTATGAATATGTCGGTTTAAACCACTTAAGCTGGATTACTTCTGTTGTGAAGCACGGTGAAACTGAGAATCTGGTAGCCGCTCTGTCCGGCAAGGCCGGGGCTGCCATGAAAAATGTGCCAGAGATTGAATATGATCCGGAATTGCTGCGTGCGGTTCCTTATATTCCGTCTTCTTATTTAAGCTATTTTTATGCCCGCGAGAAACAGTTTCAAAAATGTCTGAAGGCGGAACAGACCCGAGGTGAAATCTGCCTGGATCTGGAGAAAAAACTGCTTGATCAATATGCCGATCTTTATCTGACCGACAAGCCTGTGGAACTGGAAAAACGCGGTGGTTCGCTTTATTCGACGGCGGCTGTTTCCGTGGCCGATTCGCTGGCCAACGATAAAGGTGACATTCATGTGGTAGCTGCCAAGAATAATGGCGCGGTTCCGTTTATGGATGACGATGATGTGGTTGAAGTCAAGTGTATTGTGGATAAAAAAGGGATCAGGGCGCTGCCGGTAGCGGTATATAATGACTATGTGAGCGGACTGATGCGGGCTGTTAAGGCTTACGAAAAACTTACCGTCAAGGCGGCTCTTAACGGCGACAGGGATGCTGCGCTGGCGGCATTGATGGTGCATCCGCTGATCGGGGATTATGAAAAAGCAAAGCCGATGCTGGATGAAATGCTGGAAGCAAACAAAGAATATTTAACGAGGTTTTTCTCATGAAAAGTGATATGGAAGAAGTAAATGATATGAACGATTCCGGTAAGTTAATTATCGGTATTGACGGCGGCGGTACGAAAAGCCATCTGGGACTGTTTGATATGAGCGGTAAGTGTGTGGGTGTCGCCGTCCATGGACCGCTGAACCATGAAAATATGGAAGGCTCCTTTGACGAGCTGGAAAAAGTACTGGCTGATTATATAACGGAAGCCTTGGCTGCCGCCGGGGCAAGTGTCAGCGATGTGAGCTATGGTGTCTTCGGCTTGGCCGGGGTTGATACGCATCGGCAGCATAAAATCATCTCGGGGATGCTCCGGGAGATCGGGCTCGATCGATTTACCTTATGTAATGATGCTTATCTGGGCGTGGCGGCAGGCTGCCCGGGAGGTGTCGGCATCTGTGCCATCAACGGAACCGGCTCTACCATGGCAGCGGTTGACCACAGCGGCATCCACGTTCAAGTGGGCGGGATCGGATCGATTTCCAATGACTGCGGCGGCAGCGGCTGGTATGGAAAGCAGGTTCTGGGCGCGGTTTATGGCGAATTATTTAAGAGCGAGCCGGCCACGCTGTTAAGCCGGATGATTTTTGAGCGGATCGGGATCAGCGACAAAAAAGACTATAGCGAAACCATCACCGACTGGCTCGAAGATGATGAGGTTATTGTCAATTACCTGAACCGTCTGGTGTTTGAAGCTGCCGACAAGGGAGATGCCGTGGCAACGAATATTCTGAAAAAATCGGCAAAGCATTATGCCGGCGGAATCATCCATCTGGTAAATGAGCTGGATTTTCCCGAAGATAAGACGGTATATGTGACTCTGGTCGGTTCTGTTTTTGTAAAAGAAAAGGTGCGGATCCTGCCCGATCTGATTGAAGACCTGGTACGAAACAGATTAGGAAACCGTGATCTGGAGTTTTTGAGTCTTGATGCCGTTCCGGTTGCTGGAGCGGTATTCTGGGCCTTTCAAAGCGCCGGAGTAAATATAGATATGAAAACCATTGTTACTGCCTTGGAGAAGTATTTTTAAGATTTAATATTATCTAAAGACATTTGATAAATTTATATTTAATTGTATAATGATTTTACTGTATAATGATTTTTTATATTTTTATTTTTACTGCATTGTGATTCTATTGCGATTTTTTATTGTATAACGATTTTTCTTGTATTATGTTTTTTATTATATTATAATTTATATTGTATTAATTACTCTTATTACATAATGATTTTGTTGCATATTGAAAAAGCGTTGTTTTACCGTTAAGCGGAAAGGGGACAAATGTTAACAAAAGCAGCTCAAAAAATAACCGATAAAATGATTTTACAGGATGTAATTATTGAAGAGGACCGGGAGTTATATGAATATGGCATGGTTCAAGGCGTTATCATGGTGATTAATTGGCTCACTGCAATCCTAATCGGTGCTATGCTAAATATGGTCTGGCAGACCGTAGCTTACTTGATCCTGTTTACGCCAATCAGGATTTATGCTGGCGGATTTCATGCCAAAACTCAGCTTCAGTGCTATTTTTTCACCTCACTGTTTCAGTTTGGCATCATGGCCGGCATCAAGTATCTGCCGTTCACTTGGTGGGTCTACCTGGTCATCGTCCTTATCTCTGTTTATTGCATGTTTTTTATTGCGCCCCTGGAAGCGGAGAACAAACCGATGACCGCTGAGGAGCATGTCAAATACGGTGGAATTGCCAGAAGAAACTGGATTATCGAAGCTGTTATAATGGCTTCTTGCTTTTTACTTGGATGGGACATGATGTGCAGGGTAATAGCCGCATGTTTTGCCATGGTAAGCCTGCTGCTGATCCTGGGTAAAATATTTCACAAGAAAGCTGCTGCTTAACACACCGCTTCAAACAGAGGCATATAAATGTGTTTTAAGGGAGAGGGGCGGCCGATATGGATAAATTGAAATATAATATAACATAACAACAATATGCTCACGAAAAGTAAAGGGGGAAATATGGTTAAGAATTTTGATGGTAAAGGTGTTATTTATGTCAGGACTCCCATAATTGAAAGGTTTCATCTAATTCCGCTGTTATCGGTACTTGTCCTTTTTTTCTTATTTTCAGTAATCATTATGGCAGAAAATACAATGCCTGATCCTGCGCCTAAGCAAATCACTCAGTACTTGGAGCGGAAGGGCTATGATATGAGTGATGTTTATTTTGAAATAATCAGAGCAAGAGCCGGCTATTTGCCAGACATCTATCGGTCGAGCGAAGCAATCCTTTATGAGAACCGGGAAACGGAGCTGTGGGAAGTACGATGTATGGCGATCAATACCAAGGTGTACTATATTATTCGGCCGTTTTATGGTGAATCTCCGTGAGTTGCCAGCCGGGCTGCTCTTGAGAAAGCGGGCCGAAAAGTAGCCGGCTGAGCCGCTTATGAGCAACAGGAGTGCGTAAAGCGGCATGGCCGGCTGCCTTAAACTCATCTACAGTTTCGTCACAAAGTCGGCCATCGCGTCCGATATCTTGATCTGCTGCGGACACACGGCTTCGCAGCTCTTACAGGCGGCACAGGCCCCGGGCTGCTTGCCCTCCGGCAGAGCCGAGATTGCCATCGGGGCGATGAAGCCATTTGCCGTGGAGCAATGCTCGTTATACAGACCGATCAGCATGGGAATGTCCAGACCCTGAGGGCAATGGTCGGCACAGTAGCGGCAAGCGGTACAAGGCAGTGCCGTCTTTTTAATGATCCTCGCTGCAATATCTTGCAATGTGTCCATTTCCGTTTTGTTCAGCGGGTTTTCCGACTGGTAGGCCGCAATGTTTTCCCGCAGCTGTTCATAACTGGAAGCACCGGACAGGGAGAGGGTAACGCTTGGGAGCGACTGCAGGAAACGAAGCGCCCATGCAGGAACGGTTTCATCCGGGCGAAGGGCTTTAAGCATCACTGTATCCTCTTCGGGCAAGGCTGCCAGCTGTCCGCCGCGCATGGGTTCCATCACCCATACGGGCAGTTGATATTCGTCCAGTAATTCCACCTTGGCCTTCGCATTCTGAAACTCCCAGTCCAGATAATTCAGCTGGATCTGGCAGAACTCCAGCGCATCCCCATAAGCATCCAGAAAACGCTTCATCACATCATAACTCCCGTGCGCCGAAAAGCCCAGGTGTTTGATCCGCCCAGCCTCTTTTTGTCTTACCAGATATTCATATGTATGGTATTTTTCTTCATCCATATATAGTTCAACATTCAGTTCGCAGACATTGTGAAAGAGGTAAAAGTCAAAATAGTCCACGCCGCAGCGTTTTAACTGTTCTTCAAAAATCGGTTCAGCTTTACCGAAATTGGCAAGATCATAACCAGGAAACTTATCCGCAAGATACCACGTATTTCGCGGATACTTCGCCAGTGCTTGGCCAAGAACAAGCTCTGACTGCCCACCGTGGTAACCCCATGCCGTGTCAAAGTAATTGACGCCTTGCTCGATAGCGTAGTCTACCATTTGCACCACTGCTGCTTCGTCAACGGGGGCATTCCATGTACCTCCGACCGTGGGCAGGCGCATGGCGCCAAGGCCCAGTGCCGACAGTTTGATGTCTTTAAAGTCTTTATAAATCATTTGCTCAGCTCCTCCTTTTCTTGCTAGCCGTTTGTTCTTTTTGTTATTTGCATGTCATAAAAGCTTCTTCCTATTATATCACGGCTATCGGCCTATAACAATTATTCAACTGTCAATTAGCATCAATTCTATAATCTTTTACGAAAAGTGGTGGTCTCAAGGCTCGGGGGCCGGAGGGCTGGACGGCCGGAGGGCCGGACGGTCGGATTTTCTCTCTGGACGCGGCGTTTATAGCACTCCGAGGAACCCAGGGCATTCAAGTCTCGCCTGTAAGGAGCCAGACAGAAAGTGTTTTCCTTTTTATGGACAAAGGTCAACAAACGATTGAAATAAGCCAGTTTGTTTCGCCCTTTAGCCAGAAAAATGAAAATCATCTCTTCTGGCTGGCGGAGTGGTGGGTAAAGAACCGGTAAATGGCCTTAATTTCCGCGAAAACAGCTTACAGCGAAAATAATTCATAAGATAAACCTATTGATAAGAATTAATGGCAGGTATATACTTGTACATATAAAATTGTGAAGGATATATTATAAAGCACCGAATCCAGAAGAATAATTCACCAGTTGGAATAACGATTCTTGCGGCATTATACTGTTGAGCATATCGAGATATTCAAATTGACAACCGGAGGAGCAAAATGCTGATACTCAGAGAACTAAGCTTTCTTTCCATCGTGATAAGAATCTCCCTGGCTTTCGCCCTGGGAGGAATCGTCGGCATTGAACGCGGGATCAAGAACCGCCCGGCCGGCTTACGAACCTATATGCTCGTTTGCCTTGGCTCATGTATTGTCATGATCTTAAGCCAGTATGTCCATCTCCTTTATGGAGCAGGCGACCCGTCCCGAATGGGTGCTCAGGTAATCAGCGGCATTGGTTTTCTGGGCGCGGGTACGATTATTGTCACCAAGCAGAATCAGATCCGCGGCCTGACCACTGCCGCCGGCTTATGGAGCTCGGCCTGCATAGGTCTGGCGGTAGGCATCGGCTTTTATGAGCTGGCTGCTGTCGGCGGTGCGGCCATCTTGATGGTACTCACCGTCATGCAGACCATCGATAACCTGATGCATAGGAAAATCAAAACCATCGAGATCTATGCTGAGCTGCAAGATGATATCACTGTCGGCGTTTTTTTGAGCTATATGAAACAAAATGATATTTCGACCAGTAACCTACAAATTATCAATCAGCTGAACGGCATGACCGGCAAAAGTAACCTTGCCATCATGGTAACCCTGAAAGGTCATCACTCCAAAAATCACCAAGACATTTTGACAATAGCAGAACATATGAACGGCTTGCATAATGTGCAAGAATTGTTATGAGGAAAGCCCTGCCATGTCATTTTATCTTCTGCTGCCCGCTTGCTGCGTATATTTCATACCACTCATATCGTTCCAGCTTTACGTCCAGCGCCTGAACCGCATAATCCAGTCGTTCCGGTTTACTGCTGCCGACAATCGGCATGGCGCCTGCCGGATGGGATAAGATCCAGGCATATACGATCACCGCCGGCTCCACATGGTGACGCCCGGCAATTTCCGTTATCTTGTTCCTGGCCTTCACACAGGCCGGATCGTCGGCAGTAAACAGCCGGCCGCCGGCCAGCGGCGACCAGATCATCGGATGGATTTTTTCCACGCCCAACAAGTCCATCATGCCGGAGTCAAAATGCTCAAAACACACTGGGCTCCATTCGATCTGGTTCGTGACCAGGGCTCCGGCGGCGGCCTGATTCAGTGCAATTAACTTAAAAGGCTCGAAATTGGACACGCCTACTTCACGGACAAGGCCCTGGGCTTTTAAGTCAAGCAGCGCACGAGATGTCGCCCACACGTCGAGACAAGGATCGCTACGGTGAATCAGGTACAGGTCGATTACCGCGGAGTTCAGCCGTTTCAGGCTTTCCCGGCAGGACTGGATGATGCGGTCATAAGAAGTGTCATAATACCCAAAACTGCCGTCAGCAGTCGGCTGCTTGAAAATGCCCGTTTTGGTTACCAGCTCAATGCGGCTGCGGATACTCGGATCCGCACGGAACGCTTCTCCCATCAGGGTTTCGCATTGCGATCCCGCATAGATTTCGGCGGTGTCAAAGGTGGTTATTCCCCGCTCGATACATTCATTCATGAACCGCGCCAGTTCTGAGGCCGGCATATTCCACTTATCCAACCGCCAGAAGCCCTGGATGATCGTTGACAAGGATAAGTTATGGCTTACTTTTGTTTTTGTTTTTCGCATGTATCCCCCCTGATTTGATGTGCGGTTTGAATCATGTTGATTAATAGACTTAGCATTTGGGCATTTGGGCATTTGGGCATTTGGGCATTTAACAGATATTGCTTTTTACGCGAGAGTTAACTGCTTTTATATAGTTTCATCACGTCGCTGTATCCGGTCAGTCCCCCGGCAGCGCCCTCTTTCGTTATACTTAATGCTGCCGCCGCATTGGCAAAAGCTGCCGCTTCAAAAACATCCCAGCCGTGACTCAAAGCCAAGATGAACCCCGCTGTAAAACAATCACCGGCACCGTTTGTATCCTTTACGGATACAGCGGGCGGCGGCAGATAGCTCTGCCTTTTATAATCCGTCACAAAACAGCCCTTAGAACCCAGTTTCACAATATATGCTTTCAGTCCGAACTGCCAAAAAAAGTCGGCCTGTTTCTCAGGCTGCGTCTCTTTACTGATGTATTCAGCTTCCGTTTGGCCCGGCAGAAAATAGTCTGTTTGATACAGGGCACCACTCAGTGCGTTTGCCCAGTTCTTATGACGGTTGCGCTGGCGTTCGGACGGCAAGGAGGCATCCATTACGGTGCACTTCCCCAGCCGGCGGGCTTCTCGGAATAATCTTTCGATGCCCCCGTCATCCATCCTGGACAGCTGCATGGCACTGCCAAAGTGAATGAAACCCGCTTTATGCAGTACGTGATAGGGTACATCGTTTACATCGAAGCGGCTATAGATCGCCTTGGCGCTGGCAAAATGCCGCTCCCCTTTCTCATCCACCAATACAAATCTTGTCGCTGTGGAGGCTTTTTCATCCCGGATCATATGTGTTGTATTGACCCCGCTTTCTTTCAACTGCGCCATGATAATATCGGCCATCCAGTCCTGCCCGATCCGAGAACACAGGGCTACATCGGCACCCAGCTTGCCTAAGGCGACAGCTACATTCAGTGCGTCGCCGCCGCCATGGGCCACCGGCGGGGAAATAATCCAGTTGTCAATCTCCAAGATATCAGCGGGAATCGGGTTAAGGGTGATATCACATGCTGCCATTCCTACACTCAGTATTTTCGTCTGCATAAACTCACCTCACAAATCATCATCATTCGTTAAATATTGCATATGCGTGTACTAGGTATATATGTACGTTATAACACATTTACCATAGGTAATACATTCATTTTTGAATGTTTATAAATAATGTGAATTTATTATTTTTATTCAGGTAAAATTTGTGCATATTTCACGAAGGCCTTGCTTTTTGATAACATAAAAAAGCGTATGTCATGCCCTTGTAGTCTTAACATACAGCTTTAACAATTATATTTTTAGGGAAACGCTGATGCAGCGTTTCCTTAAGCTTACCTGCCATTTTATCAGTGATTTTTTTCTTCTGCGCCTATCGCCTTGTCAATCGCCGGGACGGCGGCCAGGTCGCCGGCTTCATAGATCCATTTGCCTGACTTAAGCCGGGCAATACACCAAAATGATTTAATCATGTAATCGCTCCGCAGGCAGGCGACCGTCAGCCATGCCGGCCAGTGAAGCCACAGGCCGGCGACGGCACCCAGCGGGATCGAAACCAGCCACATAAACAGGATATCCGCCACCATCAAAAACCTTGTGTCACCGCCGCCGCGCAATACCCCCTTGGTCATAACCGTCTGAATACACTGAAAAAAGATAATCACCGCATAAATATTCATCATCTGGCGGGTTATGACCGCCGTCTCGGCGGTTAATTTATATAGCATAATTGAAAGCGGCCCGATTACGGCTATCATCAGGGCCCCGACCAAGCCAAAGATAATGCTGAGCAGATAAAAGGTGCGCCCCTGTTCCATGGCTTTATCCCGCTCCCCGCGGCCGACGGTGTTGCCGGTAATGATGCCGGAAGCAATGGCAACCCCGTGGATGATCACCGTACAAAGCCGGTCAATAACCATACAGATCGCATTGGCCGCCACCACGGCGGAGCCCATATGGCCGATGACGACGGTGACAATATTGCCACCCAAGCCCAGCAGCGCGTCTGATATCAGGACCGGTGCCCCTAGCCGCAGATAGTTCTTGAAAAACTGCCCGGAGGGAAAGCGGATCAGATGACGGAGCCGCAAGCCCAGCGTTTTATCCATAAAAAATATGTAGATAAAGGTTATTAAAAATTCGGCTGTCCGGGCAATCAGCGTACCCAGCGCGGCGCCGGCTATGCCCAGCTGCGGCGCACCCAGACGGCCAAAGATAAACATATAATTGGCGCCGATATTGACGAAAAACGAAACGATGGAAACCGTCAGCCCCAGGCGGCTGTTGCCGACCGTCCGCATCAGAAAGGCGGCAACGAAACCGGTTCCGTGAATGACAAACACAAATACGGTCACGGTCAGATAACGGATGCCTTGCTCAACGACCGCCTCCTCCTGCGTATAGATCATCATGATCTGCCGGGGGAAAAGACCGGTCAGCAAGGCAAAAACAATGCTTACCAGCAAGGTCAGTTTCAAGGCCAGGTTGAAGGTTTCCCTGATCCGCTCCTTATCGCCGGCTCCCCAATATTGCGCGGCTAGCACGCTGGCACCGCCGACGATCCCCAAACAGATGATGTTATAAAACATATAATACTGATTGGCAAGACTGGAGGCCGACAGCGGAATCTCCCCCAGACGGCCCAGCATCATTGTGTCCATCATGTTGACACCCGAGTTGATGGCCTGCTGCAATGCCACCGGCAGCATGATTGTCAGAACCTTTTGATAAAAAGACTTTTCTCTGGTAATTTGTAAGCGCAAGCTATGTTCCTCTTTTCAATCGCATCTTCTTTATTCCCGTCCCAATCTCCCTTTCAACTCGGATGGTTGATTTGATCCAGAATCTCCTGAAGCTCGGCAAAGGTTTTTTTGCCCCCGCCGAAGCTGATAAGAGCCCGGACCGGAAGGTCATTGAGCATTGCCGAGGCGATATCCTGATGTTCTTTTGCTCCTGCCTCGCTTAAATCGGTTGTTCCCGCCAGGGTATTGTCTTTTAACAGTTCTTGCAGATACGGTTTCGCCCGTTCATCTCTCATCATGTCGCCTAAGGTGGAGTTCATGTGATACACAACCTTCTGCCCCTTTTCTGGGCTCAGCTTGATTTTGCCGGTCGCGACCATGTCCCGTGAAGACTTGCCGATCCTGATTTCATATTCACCCGCCTCAACACACCAGTCATGCTGATTGACATCCCAATAGGCGAATGCCCTCTTACTCAGTTCAAAGCTCACCGTTCGGGTTTCTCCGGGTGCTAGCTCGATCTTAGTAAAATCGCGCAGTTCCTGCTCCGGCCGGTTCACCGCGCTGACCGGTTTGGCCACATAAAGCTGAACCACTTCTTTGCCCTTCATCCTGCCGGTATTGGTAACATCGACGCTCACCTGAATGACATCGGTGTCTTTGGCGGCATCGGCGGACAGTTTTAGATTTGCATATTGGAACTCCGTATAGCTTAAGCCGTAGCCAAACGGAAATAACACCGGCAGCTTCTTTTTATCATAGTAGCGATAGCCCACAAAGATGCCTTCCTGATAAACCACCCGCTCCTTATCACCGGGAAAGTTTAGATAAGACGGATTGTCCTCCAGCCGCAAAGGAAAGGTCTCCGGCAGCCGGGCACTGGGGCTTACTTTCCCAAACAGCAGGTCGGCACAGGCTTCGCCGACGGCTTCGCCGCTCAGATAGGTCTCCAAAAGTCCTTTTACCTTGTCAATCCAAGGCATTTCCACCGGCGAGCCGTTATGCAGCACGACCACGATATTGGGCTGGACGGCGGCGATTTTTTCGATCATTTCGTTCTGGACGGCCGGCAGGCGCATGTGTTCCCGGTCATAGCCTTCGGACTCATAATGATCCGGCAGACCGGCAAAAAACACGGCGACTTCAGCGGCCTTCGCCGCCTGCAGGGCTTCCGCCAGCAAGGCTTCATCAATGGTTTCCTGGCGGTCGTCATAGCCGCGGGCAAAGCTTATCATCGGCTTATCTTTGAGCGCCTCCAGAACCGAAGCGACCTTATGACTGTTGATATGTGAACTGCCACCGCCCTGATAACGCGGCGCCATGGCATAGTGACCGATCATGGCAATTTTATCGGTTTCTTTGAGCGGCAGGATCTGGTCGTTCTTGAGCAGGACGATGGTTTCATAAGCAATTTCCTTCGCGGCAGCGTGATCTTTCTCACGGTCAAATACCGCCGACCGGTCACGGTTTTCCTGGCAGCGGCCGACAATCTCCAGGACACGACGGCAGGCTTCGTCCACGTCTGCTTCGTTTAGCCGGCCTTCCTGCACGGCTTTCACGATCAACGCATCGTTGATCCCATAAGAAGACGGCATTTCCAGTTCCAGGCCGGCGGCCAGATCGGCCGGACGGTCATTGACCGCTCCCCAGTCGCTCATCACATAGCCGTCAAAGCCCCATTCCTCACGGAGAATCTTCGTCAAAAAAAGGTGGTTTTCGGCAGCGTAGGTTCCGTTGATCCGGTTGTAGGAGCACATAACCGTCCATGGCTTGGCCTTTTTTACCGCTCCCTCAAACGCGGCCAGATAGATTTCCCGCAAAGCTCTTTCATCCACTTCCGCTGAAACAGTCATCCTTCTGGTTTCCTGATTATTGGCCAGGAAATGCTTTATACTGGTTCCGATGTTTTGGCTCTGAACCCCTTGAATCAGTGCGCCGGCCATCTCGGTAGCTAACAGCGGGTCTTCCGAGTAATACTCAAAATTGCGGCCGCATAAAGGCGAGCGCTTGATATTAACCGCCGGACCCAGGATGATGTCAACCTCCTCGGCCTGACATTCGTTACCGATGACTTCGCCCATTTTAACCAGTAATTCCCGGTTAAAGGAAGCTGCCGTTGCACAGCCGGCCGGAAAACATACGGCCTCGATGCTCTCGACAAGACCCAGGTTATCTTCCGTGCCCGCCACCGTTTTCCGCAGCCCGTGAGGGCCGTCCGACAGCCTTGATGACGGAACGGCAAGCCGGGCAATCTCCTGCGTGTGCCAGGCGTCCTTCCCTGAGCACAAAGAGGCTTTCTCTTCCAAAGTCATTTGACTGAGCAGTTCGTTAATCATCTTATTATTCATTCGCGTATTCCTTTCCTTATTCCTCTTGTCGTATCTTATATTTCATATCGCTATCTTATATTACGCTATCTTATTTCCTGCTTTATTCTTTCTGATGGCGATTCATGCCGATATTCCGGTATTCTTTGGGGGAATAACCGGTCTTTTCCTTAAACAGCCTTGAAAAATACGAAAAGTTATCATATCCTACCGCAAGCGCGATTTCCGAAACGGTAGACCGGCCTTCTTTTAGCATAACAATCGCTTTTTCAATCCGAATGCCCATGAGATAGCTATGAAGCGACTTACCGGTCTCCTGTTTAAATACTTTGGCCAGATAGCTGATGCTGACATAGGCGATATTCTCCAGCTCGTCTCTTGTGATATTACGCTGGTAATTATCTTCCATATAACGGATTATTTTGCTGACAAAGGTCTGTGATTTTTCAATCTGTCTGATATAATCAATCGACTTGGTGATAATATATTCGGCAAACCGCTGCATGTTCGCCGCCGACTTGACCGCTTCGGCATAAACCAGATCATAATGGGTGTCATCAAACAGTTTATAGGCTTCGATTTTGTTTTCCTGCAGCACCGTTCCGCTGATCTGTACCAGCGAGGAACGGATTTCGCGCAGGAATTTTCCGGTTATATTCCTGCTCCTCATCTGGTCTTCGATATAGTGGTTTACGGTACCAATCAGCTGCTCTGTCTGCCGGCTGCGGAACAAGCTTTCCCATTCATTCCGGCTGGTGGCACGGTACTCCTTTTTTTCCTCGATATAGCGATCGTAATCAATGACCTTTTTTTCTTTGGAGATGTCGTCGAGGGAGATCTCCTCCATCTGTAAAACCGCGAACCGGGCTTCCTTCACCTTTATGTGCTCGCGATAGTAACAATTACTCTCCGGGGCCACATATTTATGCAGGCAGTCCAGCAGTTCCCGGCATAGCTTTTCTAAACGGGGGGCTTTCTCATCCCGGCGGCTTACGATCACCGTCATCGTACTGTTGGCCGTGAGCAGCAGCCCTTCCAGGACATAGGATGCCCGCGCAAATATTTCTTCGGATATATTACGGAAAATAAAGTCTTTGTTATTTTCCGATAACCGCTGTATCTCCAGGGACCTGCCAATCTTGAAAATACCGATGCCGATTTCTTCGTCCAGAGAGTAATCCAGCTTTCGGCTGACGATTTCTTCTTTTATTTCATCATCCGTGACCTGGTGCAGCCGATACAGATATTTATACCAGAAATCGGCTTTGTTGTTCCACTGATTGTCCATCCAGTACTTGCCGTATTGCTGGATCTGTTTCTCATTCGCCAGTCTTTTTACCTCTTCAATGGCTTTTACGACATATTTGGTAAACTCCGAATACTGGATCGGCTTGACATAATAATCAAAGCAATGCAGGCGGACAGCTTCTTTCGCATAATTAAAATCCGCAAAGCTGGTACAAAAAAGCGTCACCGTCCCCGGATGCGTCTGATTGATCCATTCCAGCAGTTCGAGGCCTGATCCATGTGGCATTTCGATATCCGTAATGACGATCTGGATGTTGCCGCTTCCGATCAGTTCCTTGGCTTTTGCCGCACTTTTCGCCGTATATACCTGCGTAAATCCCAGCCCCGCAAAATCAATGCCGTCCAGCAGTCCTTCCAAAACATATTGATTATCATCTACCAGCAGTATCTTCATGTCTTTTCCTTCACATTTCTTTTCCTTACCATTTCTTTTCCTTTACATTTCCAAACTTGCTTGCCGTGTCAGGCAAGGTATCCTGACTGTGACCTTGGCACCGCTTTCAAGATTTTCAAATAGTAACTCGTAATCCTCCCCATAAACCAGTTTTAATCTCTGCTGGACATTCTTAATACCGATCTGATGCCCGGCCTGTTTATGCGGTACTTCGCCGAGGTTCAGCTGTTCTATCATCTCTGTCGGGAAGCCGACCCCAGAATCCCGGATCTGGATAATAAGCCTGTCAGTGCCGCCAGTATTTTCCTTCTTTATTGTTACCCAGATAAACAACGGTTCCTCGCTCTCACCATGCTTTATGGAATTTTCCACAAAGGTCTGAATCAGCAGCGGCAGCACAACATCATCCGCCAGTTCGCATTCCTGAGCAAGACGATACTTAAAATCTTTTCCATAGACATTTTCTATCACTTTAAGATATTTGTCTATCATATCCAGTTCTTGCTTTACCGGAACCAGATCGGTATTGGCCTGAAACAGCAGTCTCATATAATCAGAAATATTCACACACAGCTCCTGGATATTCTGCTTTTTATTCAGCTGCGCCATACTATATATCACATTCAGGCAGTTAATAAAAAAATGGGGTTTGATCTGCTGCTGGGCAAATCCCAGTTCCGCCTCCTGGCGCTTAGTTTTCTGCACATAATTATCCAGTTCCAGCGTATGAACCTCATCAATAAGCGTGTTCAGCATCCTGGCCGCTTCGTCCAGCTCGACCAGGTTTTCGCTCACGGTGAGGTTGCCGGTACCGGTACTTGCAGCAATCTGATTATAAAAATGCAGCACCGGCCACAGCACTTTTTTACGTAAATAGGCGGAAAAGCTTATGATCGCCAGCAAGACGCCCAAAGAAACCAGCACCAGCAAAATCTGCAGAAAATAACTGTTTTCATACCATTTCTGGTAAATCTGGATGACCACTGTGAAATCACTTTTGCTGCCCTTTTCGGTGATGGTAAAAGCAGCGGATTCCTTATCCCCGATTGCGATGGCGTCGAGTTCCTTAATCGCGCCGTAGGAATAACTTTTCATCCTGACAGGACTGTCATCCTGATCCAAAATGCTCACGGCAAAAGAAGAAGACAGCTTCAGCTCCATAATGTCCGCCATGTAATCGTCCAAGTCAATACACACGCCAATATAAACATTGCCGTAACGCAGCGTGGAGCCTACATATTGCTGGGCTTCAATAAACCACCGGCCATTCTGCGAGATTTTGATGTCCCCCTCGGCAATCTGCCTTTCGATTATCTTACGGTACGCCATCTTATGCTGATAATCATTATCGCCATAATCAATGAAGGTATCTGATCTGGCCTCATAAAGCCATACATAATAATTATTTCCATAAACGGAAACAATATTTTGCAGCCGCATCTGGACGGCGGACACATCCATATTATAATCCAGCAGGGTTTTATAGTCCGGTTCTGTGACATTGCCCATACCGGAGAGACCCTTGACACTGGTGTCATTGGCGGCGATAAATAGCAGCTCCTGATTCAGCTGGCGGAAACGGTTATTGTTCAGTTCAAAATACTGCCGGACTCCTAGGGTAATATCTTCCTTTTCATGGGCGAAGTAAAAAAGCATCAGACGGTACCCGAGCACCAATCCAATCACGGCAATCATTAACATCAGCCATATCAGTAATCGAATTGTTTTCGTAAACAGTGGTTTCTTCATCTTCACCTCTCTACGATCATACCATAAAAGCCCGGCTTGTGAACCTATGGAAACACCGATGCTTCAGTATTTCCTTAGAGCGCCGCATAACTATAATACAAAAGGTGTAACCTCTAAATCCGAATGACATTGGACAAACTCGGTATCAAAATTATGAAGGACCTGGCATTCTTGGTCAAATATCATCGTCGCCTCGTCATCCTTGCGGCAGGGAACCCACTCGGGAAGCAGCTCGGACGCAGGAACTCCCTCACGTACAAAATTCATAAAGGCGGTGAATATCTGGCGGCACAGCCGATCCGAGACGCCTTCGATATTCACGACCGGCACTTTATCGAGGTTGTTGAAAAAGAAAGGAATATCACTGCAGTGCCAGGCCGGTGTGCCGTCATGGAAGGGGAATTCCAGCGTAAACAGGTAGGAATAGGTTCCCGCGCTCCGCTCTATGGCACTTTGGGCGATCCATTTCTTGGTTTCCTTACGAAATGCTGCGGTATCAGCCGCGTAAATATCGCACAGGTTTTTCTTCGGATATGCTTCCTTAAATGACCGGATCAGCCGTTCGCCGTCCTCATTGCCGAACTGGTTCTTGATGATAACCGCCATCTGGTCATCCGGCACTTTATCCTCTTTATAGGAGGAGCGGAAAAATTCTGCGAATACGGAGCCGATCATCACGGGGATCTTTTTGGCGTTTTCGGTGAAGCCTACTTTTATTGGATCACCGCAATAATCGCGGTTGCGTATCGGTCCGAAGAAAGGAATCCCTTTCTCGGAGATCAGTTCTTTGTAGGCACGGAGATAAGCTTGGGTCAGTTCCTGATAAGGGACTGTTTCAAGTGCTTCTACTTCTGTTACCTGCAGATAATCCATGGTTCTTTGGATAACCGGTTTATGATCGCGGTCTTGGTCGGACAAGATCTTACCCAGGACGCCGCTCATGATTAAGGCGCGGTGGAACAAGCCGTCCGCTTCCGGCATCTGCATCAGCGTAATGACCTTGCCGCCGCCGCCTGACTGGCCGAATATGGTCACGTTCTCCGGATCGCCGCCGAAACCGGCGATGTTTTTATTGATCCATTTGAGGGCAGCGATGAGATCCAGGTTGCCGGCGTTGCAGGAGCGTTCGTATTTTTCTCCGAAGCCGCGCAGATCAAGATAGCCTAGGACGTTGAGACGGTGGTTTACGGTTACTGTCACTACGTTTCCGCTGCGGCTCATGGATTCGCCGTCGTAGGCAAATTGCTCGATGGATGAACCGCTGAAGAAACCGCCGCCGTGGAACCAGACTACAACGGGGAGCTTGTCTTCTTTCTTGAGGGTGGGGGTCCAGATGTTCAGGTTCAGGCAGTCTTCACTTTGAAACCAGACCCGATGCGGGGACATCAGGTCGCCATTGGCGCTGTCTGGGAACATGGTTCTGCAGACGTTGCCGTAGTTGAACATGTCTTTTATGTCGTCGAAGGGGGCGATTTCTTCTGGGACGGCGAAGCGGTTGGCTTTTGCGTATGGTACGCCGCGGAACTGGTAGATGTCGTTGAATTGGAAGCCGCGGATCTTGCCTTTGTCGGTGGTTACGATGGGGCCGGTTGAGTCTGAGTAAAATTTCATGGGGATCCTCCTGGTGGGGTTTTATGTGTGTTTGCTAGACGGTCATCGTCATATTGCGCAAGCTTTATGTTGGACGGTCATCGTCATATTGTGCAAGCTTCATCTGCTCCGGTTCCGACTCCCGAAAATAAGTACAACTAAGTTTTTCACCCCCAATATTGGCAGTTCCCGTGCCGCCATCCTTGGCCGCCCATCACTATACTTTCGTTACGTGTAAAACTAAGATGTACTAATTTTCTACCGTAAGTCACCGGAGCAGATGAAGCTTGCACAATATGACGATTCGGAATCGCAACTGGTAGTTATTTTATTGGCAGGCCTTATATTTTGCGGTTGCCTAGGGTGCTGAAATAATCGGTGCGGGGAATCCAGTCCATAAACTGCTCGATCAGTTGATTCCATAGTCGCCATTCGTGAGCGTAGCCGGCAACTGGTACCCATGTAACATCTTGTCCGTTTTCTTTTAAAATATCCGCGGATTTTTGGCAGCCTTCAAAAAGAGGGTCTTTGTCGCCGCAGCTCATGAAGATTTTAAGGTTCTTTATGCCTTTTGCGGCAAGGTCTTGGGTTACCAGCAGGGGATTGTATTCTGGATCCCAATTTTCTTCCTCTGACGGCGGCAGGAATATGCCGGCAGAAAAGGCTCCTAGGGCGCGGTATTTTGTGGGGTTTTTTAGACCGTGGATCATGGTTCCGAAGGCTCCCATGGAAAGGCCTGCCAGATAGGTGTCTTCTGGCTTGCTGGAGATGGGGAACATTTGACTGATAAAGTCTGGCAGTTCTTCTTCGATGAAATCATAGAAGTAATCGCCCATGAAGGCATTACCGCCATGGTTGACATACATTTTATTTTCGGCTGAGAGCATGACTACGGCAATATTGCGTTCTTCGGCATATAGTTCCACGCTTGTATAGGAGTTCCATGTTGCGTGGTCATTGCCTACACCGTGAAGAAGGTAAATGACTGGGAATTTTTCCTCTTTCTTATGTTTCGGAATCACGCCCTTGATGTTTCCGTCTCCGCATGTTTCCGGAAACGTCACGGAAGGAATAATTACGGTGATATCCACCGCTCGTTTTAGTGAGTATGAAATGAAATTGCAGGTAAACTTTGCCATGTTTTTCTCCTTTTTGTTTTTTTCTATTTATTGTGGTGGTCTGAAGGCTCGGGGGCGGAGGGCCACCCGCTTTCACAATGCACATTTTAACACCCTCACTCTGGGTAGATCACCTGGTGTTTTAAGGGTAGCCATTCACGTAAAGCCAGACGGAGTGACGAATCCCAAAGATCCCACTCATGCCCTAGGCCTTCTACTACCTCAAACTTGGTGTCATAGCCCCAGGCTTGCAGGTCTTTGTTTGCCAGCTGAGCGCGGTATAAAGCATGATCGCAATCTCCCACGCGGAAAAATACTTTGGGGAGTTTCTTTCCGCTTTCGGCGTTTTCTTTGGCGATGGCAAAAACATCATTGACCGTTCCTTTGATATAGTCCGGATCTTGAAACTTGTCGCCGGCAGCATTAAACGGTGGGCCCTGCGGCTTTGTCTCCAGGTCGAAGACGCCATTTTGGGTCGGAACAAAGGTGGGTACTCCCGGTCGGTATGAAGCACCTGACATGAGGAGTGCCGCCGCAAACCGTTCCGGATGATTCATCGCGATTTTCATCGCCCCATGGGAGCCCATTGACAGACCGGCGATAAATGTATCTTCTCTTTTGTCGGAAATAGGGAAAATGCTTTTGCATACTTCCGGAAGTTCGTTTACCAGATAAGAATAATACTTTGGTCCGTAAGGGTCATCATTGTAAGCGGCATTATAATCACAGGGCATTACTACCGCTATCTTGTTTTCATCTGCATAGCGAACGATATTGCTGAAATGGATGAAATCACTGTCATCGCCGCTTCCTCCGTGAAGCAGATATAGTACCTGATACTTCATGCCCGGGACATAGACTTCGGTTCTGCCGTTATACATATCTGCAAAACTGAAGGTCGGAATACAAACTGATATGTTGGTCTGCATGCCTAGTTCTTTTGATAAAAAATTAAATTTAATTACTCCCATTTGCTGCTTCCTTTCTTATACTAAGAATTTAAATTGCTTGAATTATTTATTGCTTTGTATTATTTATTGCTTTGTATTTTGTTGTAATTAATAAACTGCTTAGAATTATAAAATGCTTAGAATTATGGAGCTTAGCAATTATAATGCTTAATATTAGTTTAGCCTTTTACGGCGCCTAGGGCGATGCCTTCCGCAAAATATTTCTGGAGGAAGGGGTAAATGATCAGAACCGGCAGCAGTGCTACAAAGGCTATGGCCATGCGGATGGATATCTGGGGAACGGTCATGGCGGTTCCGGCTGAGGCGGCTATGGAATTGGCCTGAATCGCTTGGATGTCCTGGATCATTTTATTTAAGAGGACCTGAATGCTGTAGTATTTGGAATCGGTCAGATAGTAAAGGCCGTTGGTCCAGTCATTCCAGTAGGCCAGGCCGGAAAACAGGCCCATCGTTACTAAGATCGGCTTGCTTAGGGGGAGGGAGATCTTGGTAAATAATACGCGGTGGCCTGCACCGTCGATTTTGGCGACTTCGTAGAGCGATTCCGGCACCGAGTTCATCATGTGGGTGCGGATTAAGATGACGCTCATCGGATTAATGAGGAGATTGGGCAGCAGCAGGGCCCAGATCGTATTTTTGATCTGAAATACTGTCGTCCACATAATATAAGCCGGAACCAGTCCGCCGTTGAAAATCATCGTGAAAAAGATGAAGAAGTTGATGAGACGGCGGAAGACGAGTTTTTTGTCGGAAAGGGCATAAGCTGCCATGGATGAAAGCAGGACGTTGGACACGGTTCCGATGACGGTTATCAGGATGGTCATGCCGTAGGCCCTGAATACGGTTCCGCGGTTGAGCCAGATATAGCGGTAAGCTTCCAGGCTGAACTCGGACGGAAAGAAGGAATAACCGTTGCTGATCAGGGCTTTTTCCGAAGATATGGAAGACATAAACAGCAGTATGATGGGAACCACCACAATCAGGGTAATGAGTATTAAAATAAAATGGATTACAGATTGATAGGCATAAAAACTCTTTGATTTAATCATGGCTCCTCCTAGAAAATGGCGTTATCCTTATTGATTTTCCTGACGATAAAGTTGCTTGCTACCACCAGGATAAAGCCCACCAGCGACTGGAATACACTTGCCGCTGAAGACCGCCCGATGCCGCCGACGGATATCAGGGCCCGGTAAACATAGGTATCAATGGTGTTGGTGACATCGAAAAGGGCGCCGGAATTCTGCGGTACTTGGTAAAACAAGCCGAAATCGGAGTTGAAAATCCGGCCCACGCTTAAGAGCAGCAGCGTGGTCAGCGACGGAACCAGGGCAGGCAGCGTAATATAGCGGATCTGATGCCACTTGGATGCCCCGTCCAGCTTGGCCGCTTCGTATAAAGCCGGATCGATTCCGGCGATGCCGGCGATGTAGATCATGCAGCCGTAGCCTACGCCTTTCCATAAGTGGACAAAGCTCAGAATGAACGGCCAGTAGCGGGGGGTGGCATACCACATCACTTCTTCCTGCCCCAGCGAACTGAGAATTGCGTTTATCATCCCGTTTTCGGTCGAAAGAAAAGCATAGACGATATAGCTCACGATGACCATGGAGACTAGAAATGGCAGCAGTATGGCGCTCTGATAAATTTTTCTGGCTTTTTTATGGAAGATATCGGTAACCATAATGGCAATCACGATGCCAAAAAAGAGATCCAGGAAAATAAATGCTGTATTGTAAAGGAGCGTGTTTCGGATCAGGATGGTAGCGTCATTGCGGAACAGATAGGTAAAGTTGGAAAAGCCCACTGAATCGCTGCCCCAGATTCCCAGCCGGGCCGAATATTTCTTAAAGGCCACGACGATCCCTGCCATGGGAATATAGTTATTGATAAAAATATATGCCAGTGTCGGTAACAGCATAAAGTATAGCGGTATTGACCGGATTAGATTTTTCTTAAACTGCTTAGATATAGATCTGGTAATCATAGGCATTCCTCCTTCACCCTCCTAAGAACGGTCAGAATATGCACCGCACATTTCTGCAGGTCGCCCCGGCATATGGTCTGATGGCGGTCGTATTCTCCGTAATATATGATTTCACGTCCGTCCTTACCTAGTTCCGCCATCTGATTAGTCAAAGGAGTTTGAAACGGTTCGGCTTTCCCGGCGGAACGGATGAATTCGTGGCGGCCGGTGACTGCTGTATAGACCGGCTCATGGTCAACCATGATCTTATCTCCTTCCATAGTTGCCTGATGGCCGTCCCCTACCACAGCAGTGCACCGCTCCTGACCGTCGGCTTTTAATTGAAATGAGTTCCAATATTCTTCATAAAAAGGGAGCTGTTCAAAGACTTTGGTGAAGAGAATCTGTCCTTTTTCATCAAAGACCGGTTCCATCTGTTTGAGCGCCAGCAGTATCTCTCTGATTTTGCTCTTTCCGCCCGGCATGATCAGATCATTGCCGGCATGCATGGATTTACTTGCGCTGCTGCTTCCGCCGTTCCAGTCGGTCATAATCAGGCCTTGGAAATCCCATTCTCCTCTGGCCAGGGCCGTACATAGGTCATAGCTGTCGGCGGTCGGAACCTGGTTAATCAAGTTATAGGAAGTCATGATGGCAAATGGCTGTGATTTCCGGACGGCGATTTCAAAGCCCTTAAGGTAAATCTCCCGAAGTGCCCGCTGACCGATCCATTCGTCCACCGCAGAACGGTTGGTTTCCTGATTGTTGGCGGCATAATGCTTAATACATGCGCCCACGCCAAGGCCGCTCTCCTGCATTCCGGACACGAAGGCCGCCGCCATAATGCCCGAAACATACGGATCTTCCGAATAATATTCGAAGTTCCGGCCGCACAGCGGATCGCGGTGTATGTTCATTCCCGGCGCTAATAGTATATGGGCGCCGATTTCTTTCATCTCTACGGCCATGGCCCGGCCGACTGCCGCCATGATGCCGGAATCGAAGCTTTGCGCTAAAAGTGTTCCTGAAGGCCATGCCGTGCAATAGCGATGACGCTGTTCTTTTTGCCCAGTCTGTAGATTAAGGGCTTCGTATTCCTGTCGGATCCGGATCCCGCCCGGCCCGTCTACCAGAACGATTGAGGGTATGCCGTATTTTTCTTCCAGGATGTGGGTTGTTTCTCCGGCCGCTCCGGGTACGCTTTCTGAGTTTTCTCCGATGACCGGATTGTTTTCGTCCGCTACGCCCCAGCCGGTTCCGCAGTTCAGTGCCGCCAGCTCTTCGTCGGTCATCTGTGCTACTAATGTTTCGTAAGTAACTCGCCCGGCCAGCACATCCGCCCACATGACCTGCCGGGCGGGTACAAGAGCGACCTTTTCATATGGCTGGATGCTCCGGTAAGCCGAATCTGTCGTGTAGGTGATAACCGTCTGATTCCGGATCGCCGCTTCCCTTTCCTGAACCGAAAGTTTCATTTCTTGATGGCTTAATCTGATTTCCGGCAAGCCGGGATAAAAATCCTCTTCATCGGCGTCATTACGGTGCTGTAATTCCTCCAGACCGCCGGGCAGCGGCAGAATCATAGCGGCCTTATCGGTCAGGATATCGGCCTCGATCAGCACTTTGCCGACTGGCTTGGTCATCCTTGATGAAGTTCCTGCGTGGAACAGGTAAATGCCTTTTTTTACTACATAAGCGGAAGAAGCTTCTTCATAGATCGCCAGCTCCCTGATTTCCGTCTCAAGCACCACCGTCTGTGTCTCTCCCGGTTCCAGGATGGCTGTTTTAGCAAAGGCTTTCAGCTCCTGCCAGGGCATGTCTGCCCCCGTATTGGCAGCGGTTACATACAGCTGAAGCACTTCGGCTCCGGGATAGTTTCCGATATTGGTGATTTCGCCTTCCACCCTGAGGAAATGATCTTTCTCTTGCAGGGTCTTGATGCTGACGGTAAAATCAGTATAACTTTTACCAAAGCCAAACTCATAAAGCGGTTTCATGTCAAAGCTGTCAAAATAGCGGTAGCCTACAAAGATCCCTTCCTGATACATTTCCTGTTCTACATTGCCGTCGTTGTTGGCAAAGGTCGCCGCCGCAGGATAGTCGGCATATCTGGCAGCCCATGTATCGGTCAGCTTTCCCGACGGCACCAGTGTTGCGTTCAGCACGTCCCGGACAGCCCGGCCGCCTTCCTGGCCAGCCAGCCCCATTAGCAGGATACTGTCCGGCTGGATCATTTTGACTTCGCTCAGATCAATGATCCCGCCGACGTTCAGGATCACGATCAGTTCTTTGAAATAGGTTCTGACAAGGCGCAGATTGTCTTTTTCCTGCGCAGACAGCAGGTAATCGCCGATCTCAGCCGCCCCGGGGAAATCTTTGGCCTGGCTTAACATCTGCCGGTCGCTGCCTTCGCCGGAATTGCGGGAAATAACAAAGATAGCGGTGTCGCTTTGGTGTGCTGCCGCCTTCACTTCATCATCTGTAAGGAATGGTTCGGGAAATACAAACGTATGCATGACCTGATTTTCCTGCTTTATTTTCCGGCTGTCATATTGCTCTGCCAGAATCCGCAGGTCAGCCGCTGTCACCACTTCATAGCCCCCCGCCTCAAAAGCGTCCAGGATATGAATATGATATCGGGGGGACTGGTCAACCAAAACATTGCCGCCGCCGCTCAGGCCGCCGTTAAAAGGATCTCCCGAGCCAGTTCCGCCCCGGACTGTCCTCACGGCCCCAACACCGAAAAGGGCGATTTTACCCTTCTTTTTCAGCGGCAAGGCCCCCGTATTTTCCAGCAGGACCATTCCTGCCGCTGCGGTCAGATATGCCGTTTCGGCATTCTTTCGCTCTCTTTCACTCATTGGTATGTTTTCCATATCTTGCCTTTCGACTTATTTGCTTATTTGATCGGATCAAACTGTTGCCCTGACAGCCTTTTATTTGGAAAGGAGCATGGAGGTACTACCATCATGCTCCTTTCCGCAGATTATTTATCGATTTTTACTGCTTGGCAGTCAGGCATCAAACTTACTGGTTTACAAGCCAAGCCTCAAACTGTTACTGTTCTGCAAGCCAGGCATCCAGCTGTTCCTGCTTGGCGTCAATAATATCCTGCAGTCCGGCATTATACAGTGCTTGATTAAATTCTTCGATGGCCGGTCCCGGATCAACGGTTCCGGTGGTGATCTGAGCCAGATACTGGCTGGTGACATCCGTAACCGCCGCAATCTGATCGGTCACTCCCGACAGGTCGGGATTGAAGCCATAAGCCTTGGAAGGGATCGCATTCCCGTCTACTTCCTGATACTGTTCAAATATATCTGCGCTGTTTCCGTCCCATACATGGCTGTTAAACTGGTTGGGCATAATATAGCCCATGTTCTGATGGTAGCCGCAGCTTTCTGCTGTCACGCCTTCCGGGAAATTGGCGGTTCCGTCTTCTTGTTCTACCCAGTGAACACCTTCCACGCCCCAGTTCAGTAAATCATTGGCTTCTTCGGTCTGGCTGATCCAGTTGAGCAGTTCCATGGCTTTTTCCGGCCTGGGTGAACCGGCACCAACCCCATAGCTGATCGCGTTGATTCCACCGGTCGTCATCATATTGGTATCAATCGGTACGATTGTTGTATCGTAACCGGTCTGGTCATCTTTTTCCTGCTTCGTATTCGGTTTGGAGTTAGTCATATAGGAGAACAGGTTGCCGGCACGCATCTGGGCTTCGCCGCTGTCTGTCGAAGTCGCCATATCCTTTGCGACATAACCGTCCAGATACCATCCTCTGACCAGATCCACCAGATAGCGGAAATCTTCTGATTCATAAAAATTGGTCACGGTGGTTGTCTGTCCGTAATTTTCCAGTGCTCCGATTCCGGTGACTTGTCCCAGTCCGTCAAAGCTTACCGACTGGCCGCCCGGTGTTGCCGCACTCATGCCGCCCGCGCTTCCTCCAAACATAATCATGTCGGGATACAGAGCCTGTACTTTTTCATAGGCAGCCGTAATATCTTCATAATTTTTCACGCTGGCCGGGTCGATTCCTGCTGCTTCAAGGCAATCGGTCCGCATAACCATGGCGTTCGGCATGCTGCGTTCTTTCATCGTCGGGATTCCATAGATAAAGTCACCGACCGTACAGCATCTGATAGCATCCATGCCCAGAAGCTCGACGATATAAGGGGCATTATCCAGATAAGGTGTCAAATCCATCAGATAGTCCGATGCGGCATAGGTTATCGCATTGCTACTGAACATCGGGAATAAATCCACTTGTTCCCCGCCTGCTAACATCAGCGGAAGCTGGCTTCCCCAGGTGCTGAAGGTCATCGGCATAAGCGTAACTTCCATATTGAGTTGTTCTCTGGTCAGTTCGTTAAACCGTTCGTTTACAAGTTCCTGATCCTGCGAATCCTGAGCAACAACATAGACCAACACTGCCTGATACATTTCTTCATCGCTGGCTGTGCCACTGTTGTTTGCTGCTCCTTCGTCCGCCGTTTGGCTATCTGACCTATTGTCAGCCGTGTCATTATTGCCGCCGCAGCCGGACAGGGTGCCTGCCAGAAGCACACAGGTCATTACTAATGCTAAAACTGCTGAAATTTTCCTCTTCATAAATACCTCCCTTAGTTTTTGTAAGTAAGTTTATTATGCCCTGTTTTTGATTTTATTGCTTGCACTATTTGAGATATTTATATCACTTTTTCAGATCGCGTTCTAGGGGAACGAAATGCTTTTTCCGAAATGTAAACGTTTGACATTTATTATTCCTGATGCTATAATGTGTCTTGAGAGGAGGCTACAATTATGGCATATATGGAATTTAACGCACTTTCGGTAGTTTTATGCGGATCCTTTTCCGCTAAGGTTTTCCTGCCAGAGATGCCGCAGATGGAACTGAAACATCCGGGTCAGGGGAAAAAATACCCGGTTCTGTGGCTTTATCATAGTGAAGGCGGAACGGCGCTTGACTGGGTCAAGACTTCGGCCGAGCGATGCGCGGAACGGCACGGCATCATTATTATTGCGCCGGATGCCCAGCATTCACTTTGCACCAATATGGATTATGGCCCGCAATATGAACAGTTTGCCGCGGAAGAACTGCCCGGAATATTCCGGCATGTGCTGCCGGTCAGCACCGAGCCGGCCGCCAACTGGATCGGCGGGACCGGAACTGGAGCTTATGGCGCGCTGAAGCTGGCACTTAAGAATCCCGGGGTCTTTTCACGTGCGATCACCTTGAACGGCATCTTTGATATGACGCGGATCATCCGCCTGGCATTGGAAGGCCGGGATACAGGTATTTTTCACAATCAGGCGTCTCTGAAAGCCGTGTTCGGCGATTTGGCCACTTACGCGGACAGCGAACATGACCTGTACATGCTTGCGGCGCAAGCCAGACAGGGGCAGTATTTCCTAAGCTGTCACGAACACTGCCGTTATCGGGAAGAAACCGAAGCGGTTGCCGCCCTTTTGGGCGGCCGGGCTCAATTGAACCTTGACCGGCAAGATGATCCTGACGGCCCGGCTTGGCACGCCCTTTCAGCAGCGGTCGCCTGGCTGAGCGGCGAAGCCGATAAAGCTAAAGGATCCGACGAAACCATCAAACCCAATGACAAGGAGGCATAGGCATGGCCAATATCCGATTGCATTATTTTTCAGAAGCTTTACGAATGACAGTGGGTGTCAACGTGATTTTGCCGGAAGACACCTGGGGCCATTCACTGGCCCATCGCCCGGAAGGCTACCGTTATCCGGTTCTATGGCTACAGTCCGGCGGCGGCTTTGATTATACCGACTGGCAGCGCTACACGGCCCTGGAACTTTATGCCGCAGAAGCCGGCATTGCGGTAGTCTGCAGCGGAACCTACTGTTCCGGTTACATGGACACCAGGCATGGCGATTTTAAATATTTCACACAGCTGTCGGTGGAAACGCCGCAGGTGGTCCGACATCTTTTTCCGCTCTCCGACGACCCGGCCGAAAACTTTATTGCCGGCTTTTCGATGGGCGGCTATGGGAGCTTAAAATGGCTGGTACGCGACCCAGAGCAGTTTGCCGCCTTCGGTTTATTTTCCGGGGTCAAGAATGTCCCAGAGATCCTGCCGGAGGAAGAAGACCGGGAAGACAGTTTTTATATGTTTGCCTCGGCATTTGGCGCCCGTCGGGACGTGATGGAAACGGAAAACGATATTACTTATATGATTGCCAAACGTTTACAGGAAGGGCGCCGATTCCCCCGCGGCTATATGGCAACCGGCATGGAAGACAGCCATTATGAGGACAACCTTTATTTTATGAATAAATACCGCGATATGGGACTGGATTGTGAGATCACCGTCGATCATGGTGCTCATAACTGGGAATACTGTAATCGGCACGTTAAATTATTTTTAGACTGGCTTGACTTACGGCAGACATTTAAACGTGCGAGCGAGTAAATGCAGATGGCCTGAGTCAACAGGCATAAACAACAACATACAGGAGAATGCGTAGATTAGGCAAACGCTGATGCATCAGTGTTTCTTTAGATACTGCTTCCGGTAATCGGACGGGGTGACATCCTCGTACTTCTTAAACATCTGGGTAAAATGCGAAAAATTAGTGTAACCCAGTTCCATAGCAATCAAACTGACGGAGATATTCGGATTTTCAAGGAGATTTTTCGCCACGTCTACCTTGGTCTTAAGAATATAGTTCTTGATATTCTGGCCGGTTTCATTCTTAAATAATTTGGTGAAATACTCCGGGCTCAGGTGGACGTGGTCGGCAACATCACGGACAGAGACATTTTGCGCCAGATGGCTTAATATATAATCCTTGGCCATAGCGATTTCATTTTTAACCGGGCCGCTTCCCGGTCCGGCTGTTTCTGCCGCCTGTATCATGAAATCAATCGCTTCCCGTAAGGCAGGGACGGACTTGAAACCTTCCATGTAATCGTTATAGCGGTAATTATCATTGAATAGTTGCGGGATATCGATATTATGCTCGTAGAAATAGTTGAAAAAGAGCTGCGTCAGCTGCTGGTGCAGGCCGCAAAGACTGCGGAAGCTGGCACGGTCGATCGCGATCAGGTCGTCGAGATAAGCCATGATATTGGCACGGAGGATTTTTTTCTGTCCGGCCTTCAGCAGCCGTTCCCAATCGGCGGCAGCTTCTGCCGCTTCATCGGGTTGCGGCCGGGCTGTATCCGGATGTCCGGCGTTCTGATATGCTGCGTTCTGATGTCCCACATTCTGACGTCCTGTACCCTGATGTCCTGCTATTTCATCCGTCCGGGCCGTATGGTTCAGGAATATCCCTGACTTAAGACTGACATTGTTATCAATCATGCTGTGAAGCTTACCGACTTCCTCGCGCAGCTGCGCAATAGCCACCGTTTCACCGACATAAACGGCTGCTGAAGCAAACAAAGAAGCGACCAGCTGCTGCTGGAAGATACGCAAGCGGTCGGATACGCCGTCCAGTGCTTCTGCTTCATTGCTGAATAATAAGATGACCGGCTGATGAAATTTGTTCTGCGTAATCAGAGGATAAACCGGCAGGCCAATGTCAGCGGCGGACAATGCACGCAGCATCTCTTTTTTGACCACGGTAAATGACGGATCGGCGGCGCCTTTGCTGTCCGCGTTAGACACAACGATAACCAGCCGGATATGGGAGGTGGCCTTAAGTGGATAGCCGGTCTCATTAAGCAGCTCCATCGCCTGCCGTACCGTCTCTTCAAATCGCGAGAACAGATTAAAAGCGGTATGGGCAATCATCTCTTCTTCATTTGTTTTATACAGCCTCCCGAAATTATATAATTCTTCCTGCAAACGGTCTTGTTTCAGTTTCCGTACCGCCCGGTTCAGAACTTCCTCGATCTCATCATAGGGAGCCGGCTGAACGATATAATCGAAGCAGCCTAGCCGCAGACTTTCCCTGGCATAACTAAAATCAGTGTGCGAAGTCAAAAAGATCCGGATCATCCTCGGCTCGCTTTCCATAATCCATTGATTCAGTTCCAGCCCGCTTTCACCCGGCATCTCAATATCACATAATAAGATGTCGATCTGACAGCCGGCGATGACAGTGCGGGCCTCATGGGCACTGGTAGCCGTCAGGACGGTCAGGATTCCCAGCTGTTCAAAATCAACTTTTGCAACGATGCCGTTAATGACCGAGATCTGGTCGTCAACAATCAGTAGCTTCATGCCAGCACCTCCCGGTCAATAGGCAGGCAGATCAAGGCTACAGCCCCGCCGGCCGGCTCATTTAAGAATACCGCCTGATAATTATCCTGATAAATCAATTGGATCCGCTTTGTCAGATTGCTGATTCCGACATGCTCGTCTTCATA
The DNA here is from genome assembly GCA_002293525.1 of Lachnospiraceae bacterium UBA935. Classification (GTDB taxonomy): domain Bacteria; phylum Bacillota; class Clostridia; order Lachnospirales; family Lachnospiraceae; genus UBA935. The sequence continues at coordinate 36,687 of DBDJ01000026.1, read as the reverse complement.
CAGCTCTGCCTCTTCCTGATTCAGTTTCCGCAGCATCGACTCACTGTAGCCGACCCCGTTGTCGCTGAGACGCAGCCGCAGATATGCCTGCCCTTCCATGTCCGACCGGTCGATCCGGATGTTAAAACATAGCGGGGCATCGGTCCGTCCGCTGTACTTAAAAGAATTCTCCAGAAAGGTCTGGATCAGCAGCGGCGGCACGGGATAGTCTAACAGCTGCCGGTCAACCTGCTGATGAAGTATCAGCGGCTTATCCATATCCAGCAACAGAATATTATAATAATCGTTTACCTCTTTTAACTCCGCCCGCAGCGGAACTAATTTCAGCGTATCATGAAAAATATAGCGAAGATGGTCGGAAAAAGCCAAGATCATCCGCCGCATTTTTTCATATTCCTGATTCTCCGCCATATGATATAGGCTTTTCAAACAATTAATAAAAAAATGAGAACGGGTCTGCAGCTGCAGATATTGCAGTTCAGCGTGTTCCTTCTCCTGTTCAATGGACTGATTATCCTGCTCCAGCGTGATTTTCTGGCGGATCAGGCCGCTGAGCGCATCGTTGATCCACTGTAGCTCCTGGACACGGTTTTCCCCCACCGCAAAAGCCGGGCTGCCCTCGGACTCCAGATATTCCGCTGCCAGGGCAATCTGATTGAGCGGGAAAATCAGCAAGCGCCGGATCAACGTAAAGACCACTGAAACTAAAGAACCCAAAATCAAGAAAACCGAGATCATCAAGATCACTGAAACCCGCGAATAAACCCAAAAATGCCGCATCGGAATAATACAACAGATCGAAACCGGCAGGCCGGAAAGAGAAGATGTCTGAATCAGATGGCCGGACTGATAAGCAACCGAGCGGACTGAGCTTTGGATATCATCGATCGAGATGGCGGCTTGGGCCGCATAGTCGGCATTCGTCAGGATATCGGTGTCGTTGTAAAAAGCAAACTGCAATAGCTCCTCGTCCGGCTGATAATCTCGGATAATAATCTTTTCCAGATCAATGACCGAGCAGACGTACAGGTCCCGCAGTTTATAAGTATTCATCAGAAGCGAATGCTGCTCGTCACGGAACACCGTCCATTGGTTTAACTGCGAATCTTCCGTCTGGCGGCAGTGATCCATCAGTGTCTGCTTCTGTTCAAGCATTTCGATGGACATATACTGCGGAAAATTCCGACCATATTTATACATCACAATACTGCCTGCTTCATTAAAGATCAGGATGACCGATGGCGGAGCTATGCGACTGTTGATCGTATGGCGCAGGTTGTACTCATAGACGATCTTTTCGGAGGCACTGTAATTGCCGGTGGAAAGGGCGATGAAATTGTAGTCCTCGGTATAGGTCTCCTGATTGAAGGACAGCAGGCTGGCGGAGATGGATTCCAGTTCATATTGGTACAGATCCAGAATTGCCTGGCTGTAGGATTGGATCTGCCGGCGGTAGCTGTGGAAAGAATAGGCCGCGAGCAGGCAAACGCTGATTATGATGGTTATGGCTATGATGGAAAAGCAGGTTATGAACATTTTTTTGACGGAGGTCTTGCGAGGGGTCATGTGAGTTTCTCCAAAGGATAGTGATTATACTTATTATAAACATATATATTGTCTTTATCCCCTAAGTCCATAGTCATCTGTCATCTGGCGAGCGGAAAGCAGGTAATGACTGGACACAGTTCATATTCCGTGCGGATGAATGTTATAAACGTTTATTAAAATATTACTATTTTCTCAAAAATATGTCAATATCAACGCAAAACACAATAGCAATAAATAATGTAAACGTTTGACATAAAAATTTCTACATGATATACTATGAATGCGGGCAAGCTTATAATGTTAAGATTGATACCACGGATTATTACGCACTTTTCTGACAAATGATCGGCTTGCCAGGAGGACTCTAAGATGGATATGAATATGGACATGAAACTGTATCCGGGTGAACCGGATGATGCCAACCGGGATTACCTGCCGGAACAACTTAAGGGTACCCGAATCGTAGTCAACGAAAACGGGAACAATTCCCAGCCTTATCCCGTCCGTCTGACGGAACATCACAGTCTGCTTGTTAGTAACAATGTAAACGACAAAGAAGACGAATGGTATGAATATGTCCCGGCCAGCTATAACCCCGCCGTTAAAACCCCGTTGGTGATATCCTTACATGGCGGGATGATGACCGGCTGGGGACAGGCGGTGTATACTTCCTGGACTTTGGCGGCGGAGCGCGACGGCTTTATCGTTGTTTTTCCCAATGCTCATCTGGACCGCTTCTGGCAGGTTCATTGGGGTGACTGGCACAGAACGTCCGCCGCCGAACCGGATATTCCGCCGGAAGTAACCCCGGCACCGGAGAACATCAGTGACAATCCTGATGTGATATTAATCCTGAATCTGATTGAACGGATGAAAAAGACCTATCATATCGACCCCGAGCGAATCTTTATGCAGGGAATGTCGATGGGTAATATGATGACTTCTCTGTTTGCCCGGCATTATGGCCATCTCTTGGCCGGGGCGGCCGGATCCGGCTGCTTTACCTTCCCGTCGCTTTTGTATGATCAGGATGGCGATATCGTGAATGAGGGCGGCCCACTGCCGTTTTGGCAGTCGATGCCGGAGCTGAATCAGATTCCGGAGAATCGCTCCGACGAACTGACGGCTTGCCGGGACAACTTGCATTATTGGCAACAACTTAACCGTTGTGAGCAGCTTCCAGCGATCCGGATTGAGGGGGAGCATAATTGGGCCTTTTATAAAGGAAAACAAGCCGATCTGGTCTTTCTGGATATTAAGAACCGTGACCACGGTCAGACCTTTGACGACGCTTTCCTAGTCTGGGATTATTTCTTCTCAGGATTAAGCCGTAAGCCAGACGGCTCAGTCTGTTCCGATCCGACCATGCTGACCCGGAGCGGCGATGCGTGGGCGGTGGCGGTATCAGCCGGCTGTAGCCACGCCTGGTTCGGGAATCAGGTCATAGAGATGGCCGCCGCAGCCTTTAAACAGACGAAATTAAAGTATCACGGACTGGAAGGCGGTGAAAAAGTCCGCGGCGAATATCTGTGTGTACCGCTGTCATTTCTGGCGCAAGTCTTCGATGCCGCTTATCAAAGCGAACATGACGGTCAGTCAGTAACGCTGTCTCTGGCGGACGGAAGGCAGACACAGTTTGCCCGCGGCAGTATCGGCTGCGTGATTGACCGGCAGCTCAAAGCCATGTACTGTGAAGCCGTTTATCAAGACCATGAACTCTATGTCTCCATCGAATGGTTTATGCGTGCTTTATTTAACTACCATGTTTCAAGCTGCGGCGACGTCGTTTATGTTACCGATCATTACAACGAATTATCTGCATTCATGGCTGATCTGATTCATGATATCCTGGATGGCAAGCAGATATAATACCGGTCTCCACCGCATATATTAGCGCCGCATAGCCATCAAAACTATAGCCATAATACTATAGCCATCAGTACTATGGAAACTATGGAAGCTAAACTTACAAATAAAAAGAAAGCAGAGGAAGAAAATTATGGAATACAAAGTAAAGCTTTTGCCGGGAACACCGGATGACGCGAACCGGGATTATCTACCGGAAATCATTAAGACAACCGACGTGGTGGTCAATGAAAACGGCAATAACTCCATCGTATATCCCGCCCGTCTCCAAAGATTCGAGGACGTGGTGGCCGACGGCCTGACCGATGTCTGGTATGAATATGTTCCGGAAAGCTACGATCCTAAACAGAAGACACCGCTGGTCATCGGCGTACACGGCGGCCTGATGACCGGGTGGGGCCACGCAATCTATACATCCTGGACACTGGTGGCCGACCGGGAAGGTTTTATCTGTGTTTTTCCCGATGCGCATGAGCAGCGCATGTGGGCCATTCCCGGTATAACGGATGATGCGGAGGGTAACAGCCGGGTCGGGCTGCCAAGCTTTGACGTGCCTAAGGAGATTGAGGACAATCATGATGTCAAAACTTTCCTGGGGCTGATCGAGCTGATGAAAACCAAATATAATATTGATGAGGGACGGATCTTCATGCAGGGGATGTCGCTGGGCAATCTCATGACCGGGCAGTTCGCCAGAAATTTTGGCCACATCCTGGCCGGCGCGGCCGGATCAGGCGGGCCGAGCGAGCCGCCGCTGATCTTTGATAAAGAGGGGAAGATGATCAACCGGTCCGGACATCTGGCGGTCTGGCAATCCCGGCCAGAGACAAACGGCTTGCCGCCGGGTAAGAATTATGATGAATTTATGGTGAACAAAGTCAACCGTTTTTATTGGATGTATCTGAATGAATGTGATCCGCTGCCGCAGATTAAGATTACCGGCGAGGATAACCTGGCTTTTTATAAGGGGAAAAAAGCTGATCTGGTTTACTTGGATATTAAGAACCGCGATCACGGCCAGACCTTGGACGAGGCTTTTCTCTACTGGGATTATTTATTTTCTGGAACCAGAAGACTGGCCGACGGCAGCATCGAACACACGGAAACAATCCTGCCGCGTCAGGGCGATGAATTTGCCTTTGCGGTAACCGGCGGTCACGCCTCGGCTTGGCTGAACAACCAAGTAGTCACCTTAAGCACGGCGGCGGTAAAGTGGCAAAAGCTTAAATATCACGGCTTAAATGGCGGACAAAAAGTCCGTGGCGAATATGTCTGCGTTCCGTTAGCGTTTTTGGCGGAGGTCTTTGGAGCTCAGTATCAGCCGTCTGAGGATGGCTTGACGGCGGTGATGATGCTGCCTGACGGACGACGGCTACAGTTTGCCAGAGGCAGCATCGGCTGCGTCATTGACAATGAAATGCGCAGCATGTATTGTGAGGCCTTGCATGTCGGCCAAGAGCTGCTGGTTTCCGTGGAATGGTTTGCGTCTTATTTTTACAACCTGCATGTTACGTCCTGCGAGGGGGTTGTGTATGTCACCGATCACTTTGCTGTGCTGTCCGCGAATATGGCTGACCTGATCCGGGATATTTTAAAAGATGAAGCTCTGCCACCGATGAGAAAATGATAGGGGTTTTTCACAATAATGTGTAATCCAAGTGGTACTTATGTACGAAAACATGTACGAAAATAGCCAAAATATTTCTGTGAATCTGCCAACAAATGTGATATACTGTTTCTGCTAACAGGTACCAAAATATTTTCCTGTGGGCCAGGTCACGAGGGATAATAATGTCAACAATTAAAGATGTGGCAAGAGAGGCCGGGGTATCGGTTGCGACCGTGTCACGGATTATGAATAACCGTGGAGCGATCAGTGAAAAAACCCGCAAAAAAGTCCATAAGGTGATGAAAGAACTGAATTACCACCCCAATGAAATGGCCCGTGCATTACAAACCAAACGGAGCCATATCATCGGCTTGGTGGTTCCGCTGATTGACTACAGCTTCTTCAGCCGTCTGACTGATGCCGTTGAGGAAGCCTGCTATGACCGAGGGTATAAATTGCTTCTGTGCAAATCCAACCGTCAACAGGAACGTGAGCTGGAGATGCTGGATATGCTTCAGGCCAACAAAGTAGCCGGCATCCTGCTGTGCAGCCGTATGGGCGATGCCGGAATCTATGCCGACTATGAACTTCCTTTAGTCAGCATTGACCGGGAAATAAAGGGCATCCCTTCGGTCACAGCCGACAATCACAGCGGCGGTACCCAGGCCGCCCAGGCACTGATCAATGCCGGCTGCCGACATCCACTGCTTTTTGGCATCGATGTTCCGGATTATATGATGATGAGCCTGCGTTACCGGGGCTTCCGTGATGCTTGTGCCGGAGAAGGCCTTGATTGTTCCGAACTTCTGGTCACCATGGATGACATGAAAGAAACCGATGAAGCGGATGCGGACGGGACGCTTCTGGCCGACAAGCTGGTTAAATACCTACAGAAGCACCCCCATATTGACGGGATATTTATCACGGGCGACATGCTGGCCGCTAAACTGATCTGTGCCGAGCAGATGGCCGGTTCGGTCTTTTCCGAATTGCCCATCGTCGGCTATGACGGCCTGGAAGTCGCCGGATTGCTGAAGCTGACCACCATCGCCCAGCCTATTGCTGCCATGGGCGAATGCGCGGTTGATCTCTTAATCCGTAAGATCGACGGCAAGCCGGTGCCGGAACGTTCTATCCTGCCGGTGGAATTGGTGGAGAGGAACTCGACGTTAAAAGGTTGTTAAAATCTAAAATGAGTCAGTTATTTGGGAACTTTTTATTTGGGGACTTTTTATTTGACAGACCTCTCATATAATGCTAAAATTAATGATATAAAGGGTGCTACCGATAGACAGAAAAACCCTGTTTGGTTAATAAAAATAAACCGAAAGTTTGGTAGGCTTTGGCGGTTTATTTTTTTTGTGTTTTATGGCTTCCGATCGTATAACCAAGACCGAAAGCAGTCAGCAAAAAGTCTAATACAGCAATTAAGCCCGTTATACTTATCATGGCATATCCCTCTCTATCATAAGATTTCCGTCGCATATAACATACAACAGATTGCTTTATGTAAACAGAGAGCCACAGTCCCTCTAAGAGAACCATAGTCCTCTGGAAGAGGGTTTTCCCGCCTACCGTATCTGGTAGCACCCCGCCAATAATTTGGCATAACAGAATATTATCACATAATATTGGTAAATACAATTTGAATTTAAATAATATTATAATTACTTAAAATGCAGCCAGCCCAAGAGCTTCATAAGCCAGATCGCGAATCGTCGGGTGAATGACATCGTAGGCGACACGCATGCCCAGAATATGCTGGATATAACAGATACTAAGATGATTGGACGGATCTGCCAAGCCATATGAACCGGCTGCCCCATCCCAGCCAAATTCACCAAGTGGGCTTTTAGAAGCTTTCGGATCACTCATTACCCGAACGCCCAGCCCATAATTATAACCGACCTTACCGGTCGTCTGAAAATCAGTCCGCATGACACCGGTCAGATAACCGCAGCTTAACCGCGCAACCGACTGCTCGCTGAGAATACGAGTACCATCGGCTGCACATCCGCCATTACATAAGGCATCCAGTACAGCACTGTAAGCATCGGTGGTGGTGATTAGCCCGGCTCCGCCGCTTTCATAGGCTTGGGTAAACTGAAAGGCATTGCTTAACCCGGCGGCCGCCATCGCCCCGGTTTCCATGTCAACGGCATACTGTGCCGCAAGCCGCTCCCTGACCGGCCCTTTATCACGGAAAAAGAAATCATCAATCTTCAAGGGCGCAAATAGGTTGGTGGATAAATAGGCACCCAATGTCATACCGGTCACCGCTTCGATGACCGCCCCCAGAACATCATGGGCCAGACTGTAACTCCAGCGGGTTCGCGGCTCATAGATCAGCGGCATGTCAGCCATCGCCCGGACTATCTCCCGGGTTCCGGCACGGCCGCCGCTTTTTTCCACCGCCTGACGGATTGCCAAGGCCGTGGTATCATAGGAAAACCCTGCTGTCATGGTCATCAGATCAATGATACGAATGGAGTCATGCGCCAGATGACAGGGCACATCCGTTCCCGGCCAATGAATCGGAAATTTGTTGATTGCAAAATCATCCGCCACCCGCATGATGCCATATTCCGGCAGATATTCCCGCAGCTCATCATAGAAACCCAGCCGTCCCTGCTCGATAAGCTGGAGTACCGCCGTTATCGTGATGACCTTGGTCATGGAATAGAGATAAAACAGATTCCGCTCGTTAAGCGGAACCAGCCGGTCATAGTCCGCGTATCCGCACATATGCCGATAAACTGGTCGATGATGATGCGTTATTTTCAGATCCAGAGCCGGTATGCCATACCGGCCTTCCAAAGAATCCAGATAATCGGTTAATGGCGCAAAATCAACCTTCATAGTAAACCTCCTGCCGCAAATCCGGCGCGGGAAACGCTGCATCAGCGTTTCCCTAATTATAACTGATTTATTATCTAAATAACATTATATAAATAAATATCTAGTCCGTTAAAAAGGATTACCGGCATCGGCATCAGTCAAGCCAAAGAACTTAAGCGCTTCCTGAATAGCCAGATCCCAAAAACTCCACTCATGTTTATACCCCGGCAACGTAAACCATTCGGCCTCTAAACCGATCTCCTTGCAGTGCTCCTTAAATATCATCAAGTTGCGGTATATCAGGCTGTCGTCTTCCCCGCAGGCAAAGAGCAGCCGCGGCAGCGTGCCGGTTCCGGCCTTCCGGTCGATAATATCCCAGACATTTTCATGGGAAGCAATAAAGGCCGCCAGACCGCCGGCATTATTCAGGGACCGTTTCAGGCGGAAATTCTCCGTATCCAGCATCATCTCTTCATGACCAGGCCGCATCTGCTGAAAATCCTGCGGCGCGGCAGACAATACCGCGGCGGCGGCAAAGCGCTCCGGAAAATTGACGGCATATTTAATGGTTCCCCGCCCGCCCATCGACAGGCCGGCGATAAAATTATCCTCTCTCCGGTCGGAAACCGGAAGCCAGCCATAGATCAATGGCATCAGCTCGGCGGTAAGGTAATCATACATCCGGTAGCCCATCATAAACTCATTCCAGTTAGAGTAGTTGGAATTCAACGCCGCCGGCATGACAACGACCAGATTCCGCCGGGATGCATAGAGTTCGATATTCGTGCGCCGGATCCAGTCGGTATTGTCTCCAAAGGTTCCGTGCAGCAGCCATAACACCTTGTACTTCTCTCCGCTGCGATAAAAATCCTCCGGCGCTATCTCACGGGGCTTGTCCGGCATAATAACGCTGATCTGATGATTTCCTCCAAGATATTCGCTTTCATAATTATAAGTCATCAGTGACATAATATCATCTCCTTATCTTTTTTCTCTTATAGTTTATTCTTATTATTTTTTCTTGTCCCTTATTATATTCCTACTACTCTCAGCCGCAACCCTTACTGTTTCACAACACTGCAACCTGTAACCAGTTCCGCCGATTACAGTTCCCGTTCTTCTCTGCTCTCCACATCATAATACGTAATCTGGTAAGACTTCGTCCGAAAATCAGCCCGCAGTGCCGTGCGATACTCCCCCTGCCGCCAGACCACTGACAACAGCCCGCTTTCCAATTCATCATCCACCGCTATATCCCCACTGAAAGCCGGATAGCTGTTACGGAACCGCATCACCTCAAACAAACGGATCAATAACGGTGAACTGACCGCCTCTTCGATCTCCTCCGACGAATACGTATGGCGGTTAATGCTGCGCGGCTCTTCCCCACGCTTCAGCGCCTCGATATCATTTTCCCCCGCCAGCAGACCGACATAATAAACCTGCGGAATCCCCGGTGCATAGAACTGAACGAGGCGGGCCAGCAGATAAGCCTCGTCGTCACCGTCAAGCGCCGAATAATAAGTACACATCAGCTGATAGGTCTGTTTCCTCCCGTCATCCTTCTTAATAAAGCTGGGAAACTTCATATACTCTTCTGCTGGCTTGGTAATCCTCCCAACATCCTTTTGAACCAGCTCAATCTCCTCATCCGTCAGCAACCCGGCTACATCAACGACACCGATGCCGTCATGGGTGTCAAGGGTGGTAAACTGTTTCCGGGGGCAGATCTTCAGCCAATGGATCAGCCGATCCGTGCGGCCGGTCTTCAGCCCATGCAGCAGCAGCATCGGCAACGCAAAATCATAGACCCAGTAACCGCGTTCAGCCATCTTCATCTGAATCTGGTAATTCTCATGGATCTCCGGCAGAATCTCGGCACCGCTCTCCTTTAGCGGAGCCATACCGATCTCCAGCACATCCCAGATCTCCGGCTCAACAAAGAAACAACTGGTCCCGGGACGCTTCGACGCATAAGCGAAAGCATCAAAGCGAATCAGCGGGGCATGATCGGCCAGCCGACGCAGATTGCGTTCATAATAATCGCGGGTTGCTGTCGTATAGGGATTGATATCCACCTGCTCGGCAAAAAAAGTATTCCACAGCTTGACGGTCTTCCCGTCCTGGCGGGTAAATTCAAAGTAAGGGCCTTGTTCTTTGCGCCGATACAGCACTGCCAGCTCCTCCTCGCTCGGTTCACCGTCCGGCCAGAATTCATTCCAGTGAATAAACAAATCGCGGTAGGGCGAGTCGTCACCATGTTCCATATAGTCCTTGAACTCCATACACCGCACCGAAGCATGATTCAGCATAAAATCCACCATCAGATAGTATTCCCTGCCCAGCCGGTCAATGTCCTCCCAGGTTCCGAATGCCGGATCGACGCTATCATAGTCGACAACGGCAAAGCCACGGTCACCGGAAGACGGGAAAAAGGGCAGGATATGCAGCCCGCCGAACAAACCGGGGAAATATCGCCCCATCACCTCGTCCAGTTCCGTCAGATTCTTACTTATGCTGTCAGCATAAGTAATCAGCATAATTTTATTTTCAATTTTTTTCATATTTTTCTAATCACCCTCCTGCATTTCGCACTCTATGTCCAAAAGGAAACGAATTAATCTCTATTTCCTTAGATACACTCCTACTTGTATCTTAGCTATATGTTAACGGACGTACTTCCCTTCCGTCAACCCTTGACCGAACCGACCGTGATACCCTTGACAAAATACTTCTGAAAGAAGGGATAGGCCGCCAAGATCGGAATCACGGCAATCATCGCCAGCGCCATGCGGATGCTGACATTGGGCATCTGCCTGGTGCTTACCATAGCGTTTGAATGGGACTGCAAAAAGGTAACGTTGGCCATCACCGAATTCAAGACGTTCTGGATGCCGTACAGTTCCGTGCGGACCGAAAGGAAATAAACGCCGTTGGTCCAGTTGTTCCAATACGCTATGGCCGCCATCAGAGCCACGGTGGCCATGATCGGCCGCGACATCGGCATGACGATCCTGGTTAGAATCCGCAACTCGCTGCTGCCGTCGATCCGGGCGGCTTCAATCACTTCGTCGGGAATATTGGACATGATATAGGTCCGCATCATAATGACAAAGAAAGCATTCATCATTAAGTAAGGCACTACCATCGCGGCAAACGTATCACTGATATTGAATATCCGGGTATAAATCAAGTAAGTCGGGACAAATCCGCCGTTAAACAACATCGTAAAAAACAGAAAAAATGAAATCACCTGCCGCCCGTACAGATCCTTCCGCGACAGCGGATAGGCAAACAGGGTAGTCATTACCACATTGGCACCCGTTCCGAAGACAGTGATCGCAAAACTCATGAAATAAGCCCGGATAATCGGCGCCCGCAGGTTCCATAAGTAGCTATAGGCATCCATGCTGAACTTCCGCGGATACAGATCATAACCGTAGAGAGCCAAGGTGGCCTCATCCGTCAGTGAGCCCGATAAAAGGAGGACAAAGGGCATCAGGCTGAGCAGGCACAGTATAATAACGAAAACAGTCATGGCAGTACGAAAAATTTTATTTTTATAGATCATCGATGGACACCTCCGTAGTCTAAAATAAAGCACTGTCCTTATCTAATTTACGGACAATGATATTGGCGAGCAGCACCAGGATAAAACCAAGCACTGACTGCATGAAGCCGGCCGCAGTCGAACGGCCGATGTCGTTAAGCTGCAGCAGCCCCCGGTAGACAAACGTATCTATCGTCTGGGTGGTACTATAGAGCATACCGCTGTTCATCGGCACCTGATAAAAAAGTCCAAAATCAGAATAACAGACCCGGCCGACCGCCAGCAGGACCAGTGTGATTATCGTCGGCTTCAACGCCGGCAGGGTAATGGCGGTAATCTGCTTGCCGATCCCCGCCCCGTCAACGACAGCGGCTTCGTAATAAGCTTTATCCACCCCGATCAAAGTAGAATAATAAAGAATCGAACTGTAGCCAAAATTCATCCATAGATATACAATAGTCAGGATATACGGCCAATACTTAGGATTGTTATACCAGCTGATCGGCTCAATCCCCAAAAGCGGCAGGACGGTATTATTCATAAAGCCGTTGTTGCCGCTTAAAAATGCAAAAGCGATATAGCTGACGATTACAGTCGAGAGCAGGAACGGAATCAGGATCACCACTTGGCTTGTCCGCTGGAAAAACTTGGACCTGACCGCATCCAGCGCAATCGCCGTCAGCACCCCGGCAAAATTACCCAGCAAGATAAAGGTCAGATTGTACAAAATAGTATTACGGAAAAAGATCACCGCTTCATTACCTCGGAAAAGATAGACAAAATTATCAAATCCTACCCACGGACTCTGAAAAAGACCCAGTGCATAATTGACCTTCTTAAAGGCCAGCGCCAGTCCTGCCATCGGCATATAATTATTGACGATCAAATAAATAATACCGGGTAAAAGCATTAAATATAACGGAATACTGCGTCTGAATCTGCGAACCGCACTTTTTTTCCTCATAAATAAATGTTTCCTCCTTATCTGCTCATACTATATTTAGGATATATTATCACCAGTATCGATGCTATCGGATTTCTGCTGTTTATTATCAGATTTCTGTGAAAAAGTGTAGTAAGTGAACCGTAGCAGAAAAGCAATGATTTATGTCAGAAAAATGATAGCATATTGAATTCTGACTTTGTTACCATTAAGTCAGTCAACAAGAAACCAATAAAATTTCACTATAGGAGGACAATTATGAAAGCAAAGTTTTATCAGAAAACCGTTGCCTTGCTGTTGGGGATCTGTATGGTCATCAGTCTGCTGGCCGGCTGCGGCAATACCGGCGGCGCTGCCGACACCAATGAAAACGGTCAGACTTCGTCGGATGCCGACGCATCGGAAGGAACCGCAGCGGATAATTCCGGATCATCGGGCGAGTATCCGGTCATCCGAATGAACTACCATATTGTATTCGGTAGCAGCGACGAAGCGGAAATCGAAGAAAAGCTAAACGTTATCATGCGGGAAAAGGCCGGCGCAGAAGTAGATCTGGTCGGTATTGAGTTTGGTAATCTAGTTACCCAGACCAACCTGATGTTGACCGGCGGCGATGATGCCTTGGATTTATTTACCTCTTTCTGGTATACCTCAATCAGCAACCTGGTCGCAAACGGACAGATTATACCGCTGGACGATCTCTTGGAATCGGACGGACAGGATGTCCTGGCTCAGTTCGAAGGTTTTGAAGAATATCTGAACTGTGCCCGGGTCGGCCAGAACTTATACGGCACCCCTTCCGTTTATGCATGGTGCAGCGAGAATCTCTACATGGTTCAGCGCTCCACTTCCGAAGCAGCCGGTATCGACTGGAGCCAGGTAAATGATCTGGATTCGATGACTGAAGCCATGTTGGCGATGAAGCAGACCAGCCCGGACAAGTATTTTATCCCCGGTTCTACCGAGACCTACTGGATCCCCAAAGATATCGACTATTTCGGGGATACCAACTTCTTAGGCGTACTGACCAATCCGACCGAAAGCACGACAGTAGAGAATTATTATGAATCGGATTACTTCCTTAATTTCTTGGATAATGTGAAGATCTGGAAAGAAAATGACCTGATCAGCCCTGACCCGTTAAGCAATTCCAGCCCGACACTTCTTAATCTGCAGGCGGGCATCGTTGACGGAACCCCTGGTTACAGCTGGGATGCCCAAGTCGGCATCGCCTCGTCAGGTGCCCAGAATCAGTTGGACGTGGTAGGAGCTGCCGTTACCGAACCGTTGGCAACAAGCGGCGACGTCACCACCTATATGTGGCATATCAGCTCCTTCTGTGAAGACCCTGCGGCTGCCATGAGAGTTCTCGGCGTACTGTATTCCGATCCGGTTGCGGCGCAGTTAGTCGCCAACGGCATTGAAGGTTTAGAATATGTTATCAATGAAAACGGCCAGATGGAATATCCGGAAGGAAAAGGCATGGCCGACGTGAACTGGCCTGCCGCCAGCATGGCCGTATGGCCGAATGTCATGTTATGTGAGACCTGGAGCCATGAACAGCCAGATATCTATGATCAAATGAAAGAAAAGAACCGTGTCGCCAATAAATCGCTGGCCTTAGGCTTCCAATTTGATTCTACGGCAGTGGCTAATGAGATGACCGCCTGCGCCAACGTGGTTGCCCAGTACTATATGCCTCTGATGTACGCGGAAAGCGATATCGACGAAACGCTGCCTGTCTTCCAGCAGGCACTGAAAGATGCCGGCGTAGATACCATTATTGCTGAGAAACAGAGGCAGTTAGACGAATGGCTGGCCGCTAAGTAGACTTCTGTATTATAAGGATTATAAGGCACTTGCAATATATGGCCTCTGTATTAGGGAAACGCTGATGCAGCGTTTCCCGCGCCGGAAGCCGCCGATATGCCGGTATTGTCAGCATATCGGTAGCTTTTTATATGAAACCGAAATAATCGTTGTTAATGAATTTAAAATAAATAAAAATGAATAAAATTATAAATTACTGACAATAGCCCGCGTAGCGGACAGGGGGAACACTATGGAACAAACAAAACTTTGGAACCGGCCATATATTTTTATACTTATCATCAATACCTTCAACGCCTTTTCTTTTTATATGATTGCGACGGTTCTGTCAAAATATCTGGTCAGCTTTGGTACCGATATTACTCTGGCCGGTTTTATTGTCGGCCTGTTTTCGCTGACCTCCCTGGTCTGCCGACCATTCTGTGGAATCATGGCGGATCGGCTGAATAACGTCCGCTTGTTAAAATTAAGTAACGTATTTATGACCGTCGGCTTGGTCGGCTTTATATTGACCACCAATATCCCGCTGATCATTTTCTTCCGTATTCTGCATGGCATCGGTTTTGCCATCGGCGGAACGGCTCAGATCGCACTGGCAACTCGCTATATTCCGCCCGGGCGGCTGGGCGAAGGCATCGGCTATCAGGGCATGGGTATGGTAGTGTCCTCAGCGGTTGCTCCGGGAATCGGCTTGATGATAACCGAACAGATCGGCATGTCTGCGACCTTTTTTTCCGCAGCGGTCTTAACGGCAGTGGCCTTTTTCTTGTTGTTCGCCTTTCATGAGCAAAGCGAGCAAGCTCGCACGCCAGATAATATGGCCGGCGATAAGGCAACTAAAAAGCGGCTGTCCTGGAGTGACGTGATTGCTGTTAAGGCTTTGCCCTATACCTTTGTGGCCAGCACCTTTTCCTTTACGAACGGAATCATTGCCGCCTATCTGGTATTATATGCGGAAAACCGCGGCATTGCCGGGGTCAGTGTTTACTTTACCGTGTGCGCAGCGGTGTTATTTGTGGTGCGGCCCTTTTCCGGGAAGCTGATGGACAAGAAAGGACTGCACTTTACAGTCCTGCCGGGACTGCTGGTGACGGCCAGCTCTCTGTTTATTCTCGGACGCAGCGCCACCTTGCCGCTCATCCTGCTGACCGGTGCCCTGCGTTCCTTGGGTCAGGGCGCGGCACAGCCGTCCCTTCAGGCCGGCTGTATCAATCGGGTCGGCCGGGAAAAAACCGGGGTTGCCACCAGCACCTATTATCTGGGCGGCGATGTCGGCCAAGGCATCGGACCGATGCTAGGCGGAGTGATTATCGGTCAGCTTGCCAGCATCGCCGGATATCGGGTCGTATTTGATATTTGTGGGTTGTTGATGCTGGGTGCACTGGTGTATTTTTTGGTATCATCCCGCCTAAAGAACGAAAGCGATGAGGCATAGTCACAATATGGTAATTGATGGACAAAATAATAAAAGTATAGGGAAATTAAATGAGCAGACACATATATGACCGGCTACTTTGGCCGGAGGGAAAAAAAAGAACACTGACCTTGAGTTATGACGATGGTGTCACTCAGGATATCCGGCTGTTAGAAATCCTGAACCGTTATGGCATAAAGGCAACTTTTAATCTCAATCCGGGGCTTTGGGGCGAGAAGGGCACTGTTTCCGCCGGCAAAAAAACAGTGCCTCACGATAAACTGTCGGCGCAGCAGCTCAAGCCACTTTATCAAGGCCATGAAATGGCCGCCCACGGCCAATATCATATGGCGCTATGGGGGATGGATCCGGCCCGCTGCATGGAAGAGATCCTGACCAGCCGCCGGGAAGTGGAGCGACTCACCGGAAATCCAATGACCGGCTATGCCTATGCCTTCGGAGCGGACGAAGCAGCGATCGTTGAAGCAGCACGACAATGCGGACTGGCTTATGCACGAACGATTGCTTCAACCGGAAATTTTCGGCTGCCGGATGATTTGCTCAGATGGCATCCCACCTGTCACCATGACGACGAGAATCTCTTCCAGCTGGCGGAACAGTTCCTCAACGATGACTTACTATTTTCTCCGGATGGTCCGGCTCGGCTGTTTTACCTCTGGGGTCATAGCTATGAATTTGAACAGAATGATAACTGGGATCATATAGAAGCCTTTATCAGTCAAGTCGCGCATAAGGAAAATATCTGGTATGCCACAAACGGCGAAATCGCTCAGTATCTTACGGCTTACCGCCGCCTGGTTTTCTCGGCTGACAGCCGGTATGTATATAACCCATCAGCCCTTGCTATATGGCTGGGCAGTTCATTTTCTGATATCAGTATCATGGTTACCTCTGGTGAAACTAAGGAACTTCCGATGCTGGTGATTTAAAGCCGCTTCCTAACCGCAGACAGTTCTTATGACCCGAGAAGGGTGTGGTATGGAGAATTATTTTCGCTGTAAGCTGTTTTCGCGAAAATTAATTCAGTAATAAAATTTGTTGACAAGCACATTTTTTATGCTTATACTTTTAATGTCAAAATATTTAATTTTATTAACAAAGCATATAATGACCCGCTATAGCTAATTAAATAGCCAATCCAAATAATCAGAACAGAGGACCACTGCCATGAACCATTTAAACACTAATGAAATCCAAAAGATCATCCCGCACCGCCATCCTTTTTTATTAGTAGATTATATTGAAGACTACGAGCCGGGAGAGTTTGCCGTAGGCTACAAATGTGTTACTTACCGCGAAGATTTCTTTCCGGGGCATTTCCCCGATGAACCGGTTATGCCGGGGGTTCTGACGCTGGAAGCACTGGCTCAGGTAGGCGCGGTGATCATACTGAGCAAACCCGAGAACAGCGGCAAAACCGCTTATTTCGGCGGCGTGCAAAAATGCCGTTTTAAAGGGAAAGTCGTACCCGGGGACAAAGTCAAGCTGGAAGTCCGGGTGACCCGGGAAAAGGGACCGATCGGCGTCGGCCAGGCCTTGGCAACCGTGGACGGCAAGGTCGTCGTACAGGCGGAAATGATTTTTGTAGTCGGAGAAGGAAAGGCGGCAAGCCAGTGAAATATAATGAGCTTAAAATAGGGGACTTAGTTGCTAAAATACCGCTTGTCCAAGGCGGCATGGGGGTCGGTATCAGTTTGGGCGGTCTGGCCGGCGCCGTGGCAAAGGCCGGCGGCATCGGTCTCATTTCTTCCGCTCAGATCGGCTTCCGGGAAGCCGATTTTGACACCGATACCAAAGCAGCCAATATCCGGGCCATCGGCAAGGAGCTCGCTAAAGCGCGGAGCATTGCCGCCGCCGGCATCATTGGCTTTAATATTATGGTGGCACTGAAATATTATGAAGACTATGTACGGGCGGCGGTTGATGCCGGTGCGGATGTGATTGTCTCGGGTTCCGGACTGCCGGTCGATCTTCCCGCCTATACTAAGGATAGCCGGACCTACATCGCGCCGATCGTATCAACGGAAAGGTCGGCTTCGACAATCTTAAAATACTGGGATCGTAAATATCAGCGGACAGCTGACTTTATTGTGATCGAGGGTCCTTTGGCCGGCGGGCATCTGGGCTTTACAAACGAGCAGCTAGACTTATATGACAAAACTACATACGCCCTGGAAATCAGCAAGATCATTCAGCTGGTCGGCCGTTATGAAAAGCAGTTTGACTGCCGGATACCGGTGATTCTGGCCGGAGGCATCAACAGCCGGGAGCAAGTCCAGGAGGCCTTCGCACTGGGCGCTTCGGGGGTGCAGATCGGCACCGCCTTTATCGCAACCGCCGAATGCGATGCGGATCCAGCCTATAAACAGGCACTTATCCAAGCGAAAGCATCAGATATCGCCATCGTCAAGAGTCCGGTCGGTATGCCGGGCCGGGCCATCGTAAACAGCTTTATGGAAAGGGTACGGGACGGACAGACATTTCCGCCGGGCCGTTGCCGCCAATGCCTGAAAAATTGTCAGCCTGCCGCTATTCCTTATTGTATTACGGAACGGCTGATTGCGGCGGCAAACGGCGACGTTACAGAAGCACTGCTGTTTTGCGGTGCCTATGCTTATAAGTCCGACCGTATTACTACCGTGGATGCGGTGATAGATGAGCTGTTTGGCAAAATATCGTAAGCATATTACATGGCAAAATATGCCTCTTTCATATATGCCGGGCTTATCCAATCTAATATATGCTAAGTCCAAATATGCCAGTTCATCCATTCTTTCCTTGAAAAATACCCCCCGATTTGTTATAGTCGAATTAACCGGTACTCGCCATTAACCGCCGGTTACAGAAAGGGTATCTCCTGTGAAAAGAAAAAACCGCCCCATTCTTTCTTTCATAACCACTCTCTCGCTGCTCTTCACCTTTAGCAGCCCGATCTCGTACTATCAAGTATCCGCTTCTTCCGATACCGATTTTGTCCAGGAATACCAAGAATACCGTCAGCGTTTTGAAGGCATCCAAACGATAGAAGATATTGATGCCGCCGGTTTCCGGGTCGTTGAAGAACAGATATTTCCCATCCAGATCTTAACCTACGGCGAAGCCTCTTTTATTCCGGCTTTTGACTACCGATACATGCGACTGGCTTTATTTTTTGCCGATCAGGACGGCAACATTATCTTTAAAACCGACCAGCTCGAAACCAATAACCGCAATCCAGGTGAATTGCTGCAGTATAACCAAAGAATCGCTGCTGTTTCCTTTCTGGACATGAACCGGGACGGCCTGACCGACATCGGCCTGATCACCTACTGCATGAACCGGTCGGGTGAATATTCCGGGCATCTTTATAAAGTCGGCGACGTCCTGTTTCAAAGCAGCGACGGCTTCTACCGCGATTACCGGATATCCGATAAGATTAACCGGTTCAGCATGAATAAAAGCATTAAGATGATCATCTCCTTTGTACGTGACCGCTATTCCACAGAATTTTTATATACAGCCACCACCTTTGACGAACTGAATAAAAAAGGTCTGCAGATCATCACTGAACAGCATTATGTCCGTAAATTTGAAAAACTGGGGACTCTGGAAGTGGTACCCGGTTTTTATTCCATGGCTGATTATGATATTTTCATGATCTATCTGGTTGACGAAAAAGGGGACATCGTCTGGAGCCTGCAGCCCATGGGCGAATACGACAATCTCTATGCCCTGAAAGGAATGGCCTGGCGGGATATCGACGGTGACGGCATGCGGGATATTGCCGTCCTGGCGCGGTACAGCTATGAAAACAGCCGCGGGGAAATGATGATAAATAATGATTATTCCATCTATTATCAGCGAACTGACGGCTTTTCTGTGGAAACCGAACTGAAGAACTACTACCGCTGCAACGACGAGACAACTATGACCGAATTGATTCAAAACGCCCGTTCCTACTGGGGATGGCCGGACGAGAATAATACCGGCTAATCTTGATGAAGCAAATTCTTTGATGAAGCAAATTCTTGTATGAAGTAGATTCTACTGAAATAACCGTATTGTACATAAAAGGAGCTACCATGATAAAAATATTGATTGTAGACGACGAAAAATCTATCTGTGACCTGATCGACCTGAACCTGACTGCCGCCGGCTATCACTGTACATCCGTGCAGGATGGGCTGGAAGCGATCGATAAGATCGAGCGGGGCGCTTATGATTTGATTTTACTCGATGTCATGCTTCCGGGTGCCGACGGCTATGACATCATCGAATATATCCGGCCGATGAAGATACCGGTTATTTTTATTACCGCCAAGCATGAAGTCAAAGACCGGGTGAAAGGCCTTAAACTGGGCGCTGACGATTATCTGGTCAAACCGTTCGACGTGGTTGAGCTGGTTGCCCGGGTCGAAGCCGTACTGCGCCGCTATAACAAAGCTGACAGCAAACTTACCTTCCGGGACATCGTGGTCGATGTTGAGGCCCATCGGGTAACTAGGGCCGGCCGGCCGGTAGAACTGACCAACAAGGAATTTGGCCTCTTGGTCTTATTCATCCGCAACAAAAACATTGCCCTCTTCCGCGAGATGTTATATGAAAAAGTATGGGAAGAAGATTACTATGGCGACAGCCGCACCCTGGATCTCCATGTGCAGCGTCTGCGCAAAAAAATGGGCTGGGAAAACAGCCTGATTGCTGTATACAAGGTAGGATACCGTCTGGAATTATAATCGTCAACGCTGCCCGCAACCAGTTCAGCCTATCGCAGATTGGAGACCACGATGAAATTTTCCATCAAACTGCTGCTGTGTACCATTATGATCCTGGCGATCGCGCTCGGATTCAGCGGTTATTATTTTGTCAACTTTGTCTTTGAGACCTCCCTGAACCGTGAGGTCAATCAGGCCCTGGATGAAAACAGCATCCTGGGTTTTGCCTTCGAGACGGCCGCCCTGAACGTCCCGGCCAAATATGACGTGCTGTCCAACAGCTCCATTGAACAGATCGCCGCCACTCTGGCGACTGGCGGGCACAGCACCAGACGCCTGATCCGGCTGAGCGATGAACAAAAAGAGGTGTTATTTGCCAGCGACGGCTTTGTTGACGGCAACGATCTTCTGTTAAAAACCAATGAAAGCACCAAGACTTATCAGGTTATCGAGCGGGAAGGCAGCTACTATATCCAGACCGGGGTCACCGTAAACGCCCTGGACCGGATCCTGTATCTGGAAACCATGAAGGATGTTTCCGAAGTATTCCGGGAAAGAGCCTTAGGATTTTCCGTTTACCGCCGCGTAACCTTACTGATGCTGGTGCTGGGTACCTTAATCATGAATTTTATTGCTTCCTGGCTAACAAAGCCGATCCGCCTCCTGACCAGGGCCACCCGCCGAATGGCGACGGGGGATTATGATTACCGGGCCAGACAGGTCAGCAATGACGAGCTGGGCCAGCTGACGAACGACTTTAACAAAATGGCTAATGCCCTGGAAGAAAACATCAATAAACTGGAAGCCGAGCTGAAAGCCCGGGAGGATTTTGTGGCTGCCTTTGCCCACGAGCTGAAGACGCCGCTGACCTCCATCATCGGCTATGCCGACATGCTCCGCTCCCGCAAACTGAATGAAGAAAAAAGCTTCTTATCGGCCAACTATATCTACACGGAAGGCAAACGGCTGGAAGCCATGTCCTTCCGGCTTCTGGACATTATCGTGACCAAACGTCTGGAAACCGAATTCCAGATGGTACCGGCGGACTCCTTCTTTCACTACCTGCGTGACATGTTCGGCACAGATGACCGCTTGCTTTATCAGTTCCAACATGAGCCCGCGATGGTACGGGCCGAAAGCAACCTGATCAAAACCGTTCTGGTTAACCTGATCGACAATGCCGGTAAGGCCTCCGAACCGGGAAGTCTTATCGAAATAAACGGCTATCGGGAGGAAGACGGGTACCGTTTTGCTGTCCGCGATCATGGTGTCGGCATCCCCTACGAAGAGCAGGCTAAAATTACCCAAGCTTTTTATATGGTGGATAAGTCCCGGGCCAGAAGCAAAAACGGCGCCGGCCTCGGCCTGGCACTGTGTGCCGAGATCCTGCTGCTTCACGACAGCAAGCTGGAGATCGAAAGCACACCAGGAGAAGGTTCCCTGATCAGTTTTGTCCTTTGGGCGGAAAGCATGGAGGAATTATGAGAAAATCCATCATTAATATATTCTTTTTACTGTTTGTCATCCTGATTGTCATCACCTCCGTCTGGGGCCCGGAAGCCTTGGCCACCTATCAGGACGGCTCGATATTGAGCCGGGCCCACGAAGTAACGGTGGAGAATATCGACGAAGGTTATCTGTACACCTTAAGCAACAATGACAAGCTGTATATCTTGTCAGAAAGCCTGAGCAGCCAGACCGTACCGGAAAGCGACTTAAGCGCCCTTACCAACAGCCAGGTCCCGGACCCCGATTATCAGGAGCTGGCGGGAAGCTATGCTTTTGTGGTAAACCGCCGGGGTCCATCGGGAAAAGAAATTACCGACGATCAGATCTTTGAGACCTGTAACCAGGAAATAGCCGCTTTAAAAGAACTGGCCATCCTGCCAGACGGAGTCCGGGATGTGACCCGCTACTCCTATGATGCCCTGCTTTATTCCGCCATCGATATCTTGGAACCGCGGAACAGCGTGGCGGTCTGGAAGATCAATTTATCTGACAGCCAGTCCAACTATAACCGGCAGAACCGGATGCTTGATCTGTACATCGATGCGGACAGCGGCAAAATCTACGAATTTTATGTGCGGACCGAGCTGGAATGGAGCGACATCAACCCGGACGAGATGATTGAAAAATGGCGGCAATACATGGGGCTCCGGCCACCGGTTCCCTACGAGACAGAGAATCCGCTGCTGGAAACCACACCATATTTTAAAAAGTACGTATTTTCCGGAGCCGGAGAAGAAATAACGATTGTAACGATCGGTTTTTATGAAGGAATCAACGAACTGTTTCTTAAAATTACGAATTAGGCAGATTGCGAATTGAGGCAGACTAAGAATTCTGGCAGACTAAGAATTGAAACGAGTAAGGCTACGATTGCAGTTCTGTAGTATCTAAAAGGAGAAATAATAAAATGTCTGACATTGTTATCAAGAACGCTAGCGAAGGCAACTTAAAAAACGTCTCGTTAACAATACCTAAAAATAAACTGGTTATTGTTACCGGATTATCCGGATCCGGAAAATCAACTTTACTTATCGATGTTCTTTATCACGAGTGCCAGCGGCAATATTTAGAGGCTATGTCATTTCAAGGTATTCACAAACCAAAAGTAGAACATATCCATGGAGTTTCTCCCGCCATCGTCATTACTCAGACAGACATGAATAAAAATCCCCGTTCTACCGTAGGAACAGTCACCGACATTTATACGGACTTGCGAATGGTGTATGAAAAGCTAAGCGTGAGGACATGCCCGCACTGCGAGGAACTGATTTCCGCCGCAGACTGCAAGGAAGAAACCACAAAAATCGGTGATGATTTCTATGTTTCGATGTTTTGCTGCATATGCGGCAAGAAAATGGATAAGCTTACACGCACTTACTTTTCCTTCAATACCAGGGAAGGCGCTTGTACGACTTGCGAAGGACTAGGACAAATCCATAAGCTCAATAAGAACATTGTCGTAAATGAAAACCTGACTCTGGAAGAGGGAGCAATAAATTATTGGGAGAGCCGTTATGGGGAATATCAAACAGCAACATTTTATGCGGCACTCAACCATTATAACTTGAATATAAAACCGCATACGCCCCTTTGTCAATTTCGTGATATACAGAAGTCGATATTGTTTGAGGGTGTCGGCTGTGAAGCTGTAAAAAAAGCTTTCCCGCTTATTGAACCGCCCAAAACAGTGGCCCAAGGGAAGTTTGAGGGAGTGTTCCCGACACTGTGGCGCAAGCTGTCAGATAAAGAAGGCGACACCAGACAATTGGGTCAGTATTTCAGCATGATCCCATGCCCAGACTGCCAAGGCGAGCGCCTTGGACAATTGAGCCGCCATGTCACGGTGGACGGCACGAGATTGCCGGAACTGGCCAGCTATTCTTTGGAACAGCTTTATTGCTGGATGGCGCAACTGCGCACCGTCCTAACCAAAAAACACTTGGAACTGGTCAATTCATATCTGCTTGACATTGAGACTAAAGTCAAACGCTTTATCAATGTAGGGCTGGGCTATCTGACTCTGGACCGACAGACCATAACGTTATCCGGCGGCGAACTGCAGCGATTACGGCTTGCGGCGATTTTGGATTCCGATCTGTCCGGTATCATCTATATTCTGGACGAACCGACGATCGGCCTTCATCCAAAGGATACAGCCGGCCTGATAAATATACTTTGTAAGCTCCGTGATCTGGAGAACACTGTACTGGTGATCGAACATGATCCAGACATTATGGCAGCGGCTGATTACATAGTAGACATCGGCCCTGGCTCCGGCAAATACGGCGGTGAGATTGTAGGTACCGGAACTTTAAAAGACATCCGGCAAAATCTGGTCTCTATGACCGGTGACTATCTCCGGAGCAGCCAAGCAGTCAAATCGATTTTTCGATCCGACAAAAAAAACAGACTAACAGTTAAAAATGCCGATAGGTACAATTTAAAAAACCTTACCGTCAGCTTCCCGACCGGCTGCCTGACAACCGTTACCGGGCCTTCAGGTTCCGGAAAATCAACGTTGATTTTCGAAGTCCTGGCAAACAGCAGTCACAATCTACCGTCACCTACCAACCAAGTTGAAGGTCTGGAGGCCTTTTCCCGTATTATTGAAATAGAACAAACAGCCGTCACCAAAATGAAGCGTTCCAATGTGGCAACTTATTCGGATGTTTATACTGAGATTCGAAGCATTTTTGCAACAACAGCGGCTGCAAAGAAAGCCGGTCTGACAGCCAAACATTTTTCCTTTAACACCCCGGGCGGACGGTGTGAAAACTGCGGAGGGCTTGGCTACGTGGACAGCAACATGCTCTTTTTCAAAAATATCCAAGTCACCTGCCCCGTTTGCAACGGAAATCAATTCAAAGAAGAGGTGCTTTCCGTAAAAGTCCATGATCTTTCTATTAAAGACGTGCTGAAGCTATCGGTGGCAGACGCGGCTATCCTTTTCAAAGAAAATGACAAGGCAAAGAGGATCCTGGAATTACTACTTGATGTCGGCCTCGGCTACCTGGAGTTAGGACAGACACTGACGACCCTGTCCGGCGGGGAAGGCCAGCGCCTGAAACTGGCCAAAGAACTGATCAACAACACTTCGGGCAAAGCAGGCCTGTACCTGCTGGACGAACCGTCAACAGGCCTTCACCCCAAAGATGTCGAGAATTTCCTGATCCTGATCAACCGGCTGGTTGATGACGGAAACACCGTAATCGTCGTTGAACATAACCAGCAGATCATTCAAATGAGCGACTGGATCATCGACCTCGGCCCGGAGGGCGGTGAAAAAGGCGGAGAAATTATGTTTGCCGGAACCCCGGAAGCCCTACGGAACAGTAACAGTGTAACGGCAAAATACCTGCAAGCAACCACAAATAAAACATACAAAAAAGGCGGCATCAATTAAACATACCGCCCAAAAATCAATTCATATATATACTACTACATGAATCAATACCTATACTACAAAATCAGTTAGTACCTATCAATTACTGCTATAACCTTTACCTGTGCTTAACTGCTTCAAATAAGCATTGATAAACACATCAATGGCTCCATCCATCACCGCATCCACATTACCGGATTCTTCATTGGTCCGGTGATCTTTTACCATCGTATAGGGTTGCATCACATACGACCTGATCTGATTGCCCCAGCCGATATCCTTTACTTCCCCACGGATATCCGACAGCTTCTCGGCATTCGCCTCTTTTTTCAGCATCAGCAGCTTGCCCTTCAGCATCTGCATCGCCTTGTCCTTATTCATATGCTGAGACCGCTCATTTTGGCACTGTACCACAATCCCCGTCGGAAGATGCGTGATCCTGATCGCCGACGACGTCTTATTGATATGCTGGCCGCCGGCTCCGCTGCTGCGATACGTATCAATCCGCAATTCATCGTCATTAATCTCAATATCAACATTATCTTCGATCTCCGGCATGACATCCAACGACACAAATGAAGTCTGCCGTTTTCCCTGCGCATTAAACGGTGATATCCGCACCAGTCGGTGCACACCCTTCTCCGACTTAAGATAGCCGTAGGCATTTTCCCCATTGATCTGAAAGGTCACCGATTTAATCCCGGCCTCCTCCCCATCCAGATAATCCAAGACTTCCAAACCAAAACCTCTCCGATCCGCCCACCTTGTATACATCCGGTAAAGCATGCTGCACCAGTCACAGCTCTCAGTTCCGCCCGCCCCGGCATTCAGCTTCAAAATAGCATTGGCATCGTCATACTCATCCGACAACAATGTCCCGATTCGGATTTCCTCAAAAGTCTTAATAAACTCATCCAGTTCCTGCCGGATATCCGCAATGACACTATCGTCATCTTCCTCATAGCCCAGCTCGATCAGCGTCTCAATATCTTCATACTGACCCTCCAGCTTCCGCATGACATCCACGGCATCCTTCAGCACTTTCATATCTTTCATCTTTCGATTGGAAACCTCAGGATTATCCCAAAAACCAGGATCCTCCATTTCCCTTTGCAGTTCTTCAATCCGCTTTGACTTATTAGCTAAGTCAAAGTGAATCCCTCACTTCCGCTAAAGGAGTTTCATACGCCTGTAACTCAGATTTCATCTGATCCAGTTCTACCACCTATGCGTCACCTCTTTCCTTTTTATACTTATTATTAATGGGGCTCCGCCCCAAACCCC
>DBDJ01000026.1:0-10135 GCA_002293525.1 Lachnospiraceae bacterium UBA935 | reverse complement strand
GATGGGGCTCCGCCCCAAACCCCCCTAATTATTCAAAAAATTCCACTTCCCCTGACTCGATTTTATATCTCGCGCAGCAAACCATGACTTTGCCGTCCTTCACAAGCTCACGAACCACTTCACTTTCCAGCACCTTTGTCTTGGCATGGCGTGCGTTTTCATACTCAGTCAACTCGGTACAGTTATCTTTACCGGTATGCTTCATGGCCGAAGAAGATATTTCCTCATAAATCGCCTTGAAATTGCCTTCCACCTGCGCACCAGCCGCAACAGCATCACAAGCCGCCTTGACAGCTCCGCATCTTTCATGCCCCATAACAAGCACAAGCGGCACATGCAGATGCTCCAATGCATATTCGACAGAAGCAAGCTCGACTTCCGTTGCCACATTTCCCGCATTCCGAATCACGAACAGTTCATTAAACGCCGCATCAAATATAATCTCCGGCGACACCCGCGAATCAGAACAGGTAACTACTGCGGCATAGGGCTGTTGACCCTTCAAAAGTTCTTTCCTCTTATCCGCGCCATTATCCTTTTGCGCCAGCATGTTTTGCATAAATCTTTGATTACCTTCTTTCAGTTTCTGAACAGCAGCATTAAAGTCCATATATATCCTCCTTATCCATTTTTCTCAAAGCACGCACCACATCTACCAGTTGGAATACCGAATCGTCATATTGCGCAAGCAGCATCGGCCCCGGTGACTTGCGTTAGAAAATTAGTGTAACTTAGCTTCTCACATCAAGAAAGACTAGCTATGGTCGGACACGGAAGTCCAACCAAGGCTTCACGCGCCATGGATGGCGCTTGAACGCCGGTAGCGGAAACTGCCAGAACTGGAAGGTGAAAAGCTTAGTTACACTTATTTTCGGGAGCCGGAACCGGGGCCGATGCTGCTTGCGTAATATGACGATGACGCATCAACAACAATGACGCCCCTCAAGCCTTCCGCCCACAACACTGCTTATACTTCTTCCCACTCCCGCAAGGACAAGGATCATTAGGATACACCTTAACATTCTCCCTCTTCATCGGCACCTTCGCTACAGACTCATCTTTATTCGTCCCAGTAACCTTAGCCACCTGCTCACGCTCCACCTTCTGTTCAACGCGGACATGGAAAAGCAGCTTCACCGTTTCTTCCTTGATATTCTGCGTCATCTCATCAAACATGTCATAGCCGCTGAGCTTATACTCCGTCTTAGGATCCCGCTGCCCATATGCCTGCAGCGAAACCCCCTGCCGCAGCTGATCCATATCGTCAATATGATCCATCCATTTACGGTCAATGACCTTCAGCAGAATAACCCGTTCCAATTCCCGGATCGACTCCGCTTCCGGAAACTCCGCTTCCTTAGCTTCATACAGCTTAACGGCCTCTTCCTTCAGCTGCTGCACCAAGGCTTTCTTCTTCGGCACCTTGACCCGGGCCGTATTCAACGGCTTCAGCGGTATCGTCGGCAGCAACAGCGTGTTGAATTCTTCAAAATCCCATTCATCGATATCGCTGTCATCCCCGATACAGTTATCCACGCTGTTCTCCGTAATATCCGTAATCATCTTATAGATAGCATCGCGCATGCTTTCTCCGTCCAGCACGCGGCGGCGCTCTTCATAAATAATCTCCCGTTGTTCATTATTTACCTGGTCATACTCAAGCAGGTTCTTCCTGATCCCGAAGTTATTGTTTTCAATCCGCTTCTGCGCCGTCTCAATGGCATTGGTCAGCATCTTATGTTCGATTTCCTGGTTCTCCGGTATTCCCAGCGTAGTAAACATCCGGATCAGACGCTCGGAACCGAACAGACGCATCAAGTCGTCTTCCAATGCAATATAGAACTTAGATTCCCCAGGATCGCCCTGACGCCCGCTCCGGCCCCGCAGCTGGTTGTCAATACGGCGGGACTCATGCCGCTCCGTACCGATGATCTTAAGCCCGCCGGCCGCTTTTGCCTCTTCATCCAGCTTGATATCCGTACCACGCCCCGCCATATTGGTAGCTATGGTAACCGCACCATGGACACCGGCATCGGCGACGATCTCAGCTTCCATCTCATGAAACTTGGCATTCAGCACTTTATGGGGAACCCCCTGTCTTTTCAGCAGGACACTCAGTTCTTCACTGGCTTCAATGGTAATCGTGCCGACCAGGACCGGCTGACCTTTGGCATGGGCTTCTTTTACCGCTGCCACGATGGCATTCAGCTTTTCCTTCTTAGTCCGGTATACGGCATCCTGATGGTCGATCCTTTCAACCGGCACGTTCGTGGGAATCTCCACCACGTCCATATTGTATATATCCTGGAATTCCTTCTCTTCTGTAAGGGCGGTACCGGTCATGCCGCATTTTTTATCGAATTTATTAAAGAAGTTCTGAAAAGTTATCGTCGCCAGCGTTTTGCTTTCTCTTTTGACCTTGACACGCTCCTTGGCTTCAATCGCCTGATGGAGCCCGTCGGAATAACGGCGGCCCGGCATGATGCGGCCGGTGAACTCATCTACGATCAGTACCTGGTCGTCCTTAACCACATAGTCCTGATCACGGAACATCAGGTTATGAGCGCGTAATGCCAGGATGACATTGTGCTGGATCTCGATATTTTCCGGATCGGCAAGGTTGTCGATCTGGAAAAAACGTTCTACCTTCGTAACGCCTTCAGCGGTCAGATTGACCACCTTGTCTTTTTCATTGACAATAAAATCCCCGGTTTCCTGGCGCTCGACCCCCATGATGAGATCCATCTTGGAGATGTCGCCCATATCCTCGCCGCGTTTTAACTGCTTGGCCAAAATATCGCAGACTTCGTACAGCTTGGTAGACTTCCCGCTTTGCCCGGAAATAATCAGTGGGGTTCTGGCTTCGTCAACCAGCACCGAATCGACCTCATCGATAATGGCGTAATGCAGGTTCCGCAATACCAGCTGTTCCTTATAAATAACCATGTTGTCCCGGAGATAATCAAAGCCCAGTTCATTATTGGTGACATAAGTAACGTCGCAGCGATAGGCTACCTGACGTTCTTCCGGTGTCATGTCATGGAGAACCACGCCGACTTTCAAGCCCAGAAACTCATGGACCTGTCCCATCCATTCGGCATCACGCTTGGCCAAATAGTCATTGACCGTAACGACGTAAACGCCGTTGCCCTCTAAGGCATTCAGATAGGCCGGAAGGAGACAGGTCTGGGTCTTGCCTTCGCCGGTCTTCATCTCGGCGATACGGCCCTGATGAAGAACGATCCCGCCGATGATCTGGACGCGGTAATGTTCGGTCTTCAAAACCCTTCTGGCGGCTTCCCGCACCAGCGCGAAAGCTTCCGGCAAGATCATCTCCAGCGTGGCACCTTCGGCCAGCCGCTTCTTCAATTCTTTGGTTTTTTCTGCCATCTGCGCATCGGACAGCGCCATCATGGCAGGCCGCAGGCTCTCAATATCGTTCACCGTATCCTCAATACGCCTGATCTCTCTCTCACTGCGGGTTCCGAAAACTTTCTGTAATAAACTCATGACGTCTCCTAATCTATTGCATCTATTATATCGGTAAGATATTTTCTAAAAGAAAAACCACAAAACCTATTTTAACAGATTTATGGTTCATATTCAACCTTTTGACTCTTATCAGGAACATTAATTTACAGACATATTAAAAAATCCGATTAATGTAAAAATACCGTAAATGAATTGATGCAAATCTGATGCAACTAATATGTTAATCTGATACAAAAAAGATGACCTTTTGATGCAGCATTTGTGTAATCTAGAAATCGACAGTATTCGAGAGAATTATACAGCAGCAACAACGGAGGTCAGCAGATGAACAAAAGCATACCGGCATTTTATCCGGATCATTCCATGGGAGCCGCCATCAAGGACTACCGGCTAAAAAACCGCCATAATCGATTACATACTTTTGTTGCTGCCGCCCTCACGGTAACCCTTATCCTAACGGCAATATCCGGCATCCTGTATTGGCTGAAAACGGCCAGCTTGCCTGTCGCTCCGGCCATGACAGCGGAAACTGCCATCGCAATACCGGCCATCACGGAAGCCCCGGCCGAAACCAAAAAAGAAGCCGCCGCTGTCGTCCCCGAACCGCCTTATGAAGCCATCCCAAGTATCCCCGGCGTTCCGCGGATCATTTTGGATCCGGGACACGGCGGGGCCGACAGCGGCTGTATCAGGGACGGAATAGCCGAAAAAGATATTAACTTAGAAATTGCCAATTTGTTAGAAACCAAACTGACAGAGGAAGGCTATCAGGTTATTGTGACCCGTTCCGAAGATGTCGATATGACTGTAGAAGAACGGGTGGAAAAAGCTAATTATTATCAAGGCGATGCCTTTGTCAGCATCCACCAGAATGCCTATGAAGGCACGGATGCTGCCGGCATCGAGGTCTGGTATCAGGGCGATGATTCTGCCCGGGACAGCAAACGGCTGGCACAGATCATCAGTCAGCGGACGGTCGAAAGCACCGGGGCAAATGCCAGAAACTTATGGGAAGAATCGGAGTTTTATGTGACGAACAACACCGCTATGCCTTCCTGTCTGATCGAAACCGGCTTCTTATCCAACCGCCTGGAGCGGGAAAAGCTGCTTGATCCAGAATATCAGAATCAGCTTGCGGACGGCCTTGCTCAGGGGATCAAATCATTCTGTGAACCCAAGACTATGTACCTGACGTTTGACGACGGGCCTGACGGTGAAAATACCGAAAAGATATTGGATATTTTAAAGGATAACAACGTCAAGGCAACCTTTTTTGTCATCGGCGAATACGTCCGTAAATATCCGGACATCACCAGAAGGATTGTCGCCGAAGGCCATGCGATCGGCATCCACTGCGACGTCCATGATTACGGCAATCTTTATCAAAGTGCCGAGAGTTATCTCGAAGATTTTGAAAATGCCAGACAGACCGTTCTGGAAGTCACTGGAACCACAACGAATTTGTTCCGCTTTCCCGGCGGAAGCATTAATGCCTACAATAAACCAGTGCATGATGACATTGTCGATACCATGACTGCCAAAGGCTATGTTTACTTTGATTGGAACGCCGGCTTGGAAGATGCCCTGAATCGTGAGGTTCTGCCGGAGAATCTGATTGAGATGGGGGTATCCAGCACCCTGGGGAGAAAAAAAATTGTCTTTTTGGCACATGATACCGTAGATAATACGGTTTTATGTCTGGAAGAACTGCTGAATCAGTTTCCGGAATACCGTATGGATGTACTGACGACAGAAGTGAAGCCGATCCAATTCTAAGGAAACGCATCAGCGTTTCCTCAATATGCAAGTAAGCGATAAACCGATGAACTTGGGGGATGACATGAGTTTTACGGGAATGGAATTTATATTTAGATTTTTACCGATTTTTCTGTTAGTATTTTATATAGTACCAAAACGGTTCCGCGAGACAGTCTTATTGCTTGCCAGCTTTATTTTCTATGGCTTCGGTGAGCTTACGTTCCTGCCTTTGCTAATGGCGGCCACTGTGGTCAATTATCTTATGGGCAGGAATCCGCGCAAAAAATATGTATTAGTCACTGCTATTGCTTTAGACGTGCTTCTTCTGGTCACATTCAAGGGATTGAGCATTGCTGTCGACAGCCGCCTGCTGCCCCTGGGAATCAGCTTTTATCTGTTCCGGATGATTTCGTACCAAGCCGACCTGCTGCGGGGAGAAATCCGGGAAAAGCCGGGTTTCAGGGATGTTTCCCTGTATTTCTGCATGTTTCCGCAGGTACTTTCCGGCCCGATCATGCGGTACGGCGACGGTGAATTTGATTATCCCAGAGAGTACCGGCTAAAAAATATCGAAGACGGAATCAAATATTTTATTTTAGGGCTGGGGATGAAAATATTGCTGGCCGACCGGCTGGTTATTCTATGGAACGACATCCAGACTGTCGGTTTTGCCAGTATCTCCACCCCAATGGCATGGCTGGGCATGATGGCATACTCCCTGCAGCTGTATTTTGATTTCTGGGGCTATTCACTCATGGCAGCGGGTATCGGCATGATGGCGGGTTTTGAATTTATCCGCAATTTTGACCATCCTTATGCGGCAAGGTCGGTCAGTGAATTTTACCGTCGCTGGCATATGACCCTGGGCAGCTGGTTCCGGGACTATGTCTATATTCCCTTAGGCGGCCGCCGGGCTGGGCGCGGGCGGCTGGTCTTCAATCTGGCCGCCGTATGGCTTCTGACGGGAATCTGGCATGGCAGCGGCCTTAACTACATAATCTGGGGGGGCATATTGGGAAGCCTGATCGTCATCGAAAAACTGTGGATCGGCAAATTGCTGCAGCGTCTTCCCCTGATCGGCAATCTTTACATGATACTGGTCATCCCTTTAACATGGATTGTTTTTGCGATTAAAGACTTAGGTCAGCTGGCCGTATATTTTAGCAGGCTTTTTCCCTTCCTTGGCGTAGCTTCGAGTTATGTAAACCAAAATGATTATCTGGCCTGTCTGCAGAATTATGGAATCCTGCTTATCGTCGGGATCCTGTTGTGTCTGCCCTGGGTCTATAACTACTATCAGAAGCACAAGCGAAATGCCGGGATCATCCTCTCCTTACTGGCAATATTCTGGTCCAGCATTTACTTTATTGTCAGTCAGGAAGGAAATCCTTTTGTATATCTTAATTTTTAATATCTTGATTACTAATATCTTGATTTTAGAATTCATTTATGAATTATGAAACAAAACTGAATTACTAGCTTACCAACACTCACACTATTGAAATTAGGAGAGACAAATGAAAACCATCTTAAATAAAGCCCCCATGCTGTTACTGATAACCGGATCCGCACTCCTCCTGACAATTGTCGCATTTGTCGGTAAAAATAATATCTATCGGGAGCAGCCCTATCATTATTCAAA
This sequence comes from Lachnospiraceae bacterium UBA935, assembly GCA_002293525.1. Taxonomy (GTDB): domain Bacteria; phylum Bacillota; class Clostridia; order Lachnospirales; family Lachnospiraceae; genus UBA935. The sequence goes on along the minus strand of DBDJ01000026.1, from coordinate 3,243 downwards.
AATGCCGGCGCTGGCCCTGATATTTCAAGGTGTCAATGAAGACCGGTACCCTTGGATGATTTTTTTTGCACCGCCTGTCGAAGAAACATTGCCGGTGTCGGCTTTGGCGGCTGATGAAGAAGCGTATCTGGCTTCCTTGCCGGCCGAACCCGAATATGATCAAGACTTGACGGAAGAAAAAAACATTCCTGTCAATCAGGCTTCAGACACTTCGTTAGCCTATTCTATGCTCCGCTCCGATCCGGCCTTTGAAGAAAAGGCCGGGGCGGAAATAAATGGCGGAACGGAAGCAGGAATCAATAGCGAAGCTGATGACGGGACAGAAGCAAATGATTCCGAACCGATGACCGGATTGGATTCCGTTACCGAAACTGCGGAAATCAAACCCCTGAGAAGCACGACGAAGGAAGAGGCACAGAATCATATTTCCGTAGATATCTATGGCACTGCCGGCGTCGAACGTGCCGGAGCATACGAATTTGCGACAGTAGATGAGAACTATTTTAACGATGCTCTTTTTATCGGCGATTCCCGTACGGTCGGCCTCCGCGATTACAGCAGTATTTCGGAACACGGCGATTTTATGTGCGCCACGGCGCTGACCGTTCATAAGATCTTCGACGGTGATATCGGAGACAGCGGGAATATGGAAGATCTCCTGCAAAATAAGGACTATGCCAAGATTTATCTGTCCGTCGGCATCAATGAACTGGGCAGAGGAACCACGGAGGACTTTACGGAATCCTACCGCGCTGTGGTCAATAAACTGCGGGAGGCTGAGCCGGACGCCATTATCATTTTGCAGGCAGTCATGAAGGTTTCCAAGGAAAAAAGCGACGGGGATCCCATCTATAATAACAGTAATATCGAAGCCCGTAACCGGGCGATCGCGACCCTGGCAGATAATCAGCATGTTTTTTATATCGATGTCAACGAAGTAATGTGTGATGAAGAAGGAAATCTCCATGCTGACTATTCCCATGACGGCGTCCATCTGCTGGGTTCCTATATTGAAGAATATAAGCAGTTCTTGCTGGCTCATGGAACCGTTGCTGCACCGGATGTTTCTGTTTCGGAGGTCACAATATCGATATCCTCTCCTGAAACCTCGAACTTTACCACCTCGGAAAAATAACTGTTATTCTGAACATCGACCATCTCGAACATATAATAAAATGTCCCGTCACCCAGATCTGCTTCCGCAAATCCGGTCTCTTCTGTTACGATGATTTGATCAAACACCACTTCTTCAAAAATATAGCTCTCACTTTGAAGCATATAGTATACCGGTTCAACCATGTCGCCGGGAACCAGCTGGCGCAGCTGCTTATCCGACATTCCGTTTTGATCCAGGCCTTTTCTGGCACCCAGGATCTCAAATCCCTGGGTTTCAAAAGAATAACTGACCCTCAGCGAGTACTCTTCGCCGTTTAACAGGACAGGAACCGCACAAAGATGATAATCCTCATCCACATCGATAATATCCATATATACCGGCACGCCATCGATGCTTCCCCACACGCCCCGGAAATTGTCGGTAAAACTGCCTTTTTCCCAGTCCCTGATCAGGTCATTGTCCATGCCGAGAAAAACAATCAGATCTTCTGCCTCATAATAGTACGCCAGGCTGCAATACACGTCAACCAGTTTCCCGGCATAGGCCGCTCCCAGTTCCAATACGGCATAGCCGGTGTCCGAGATGGAAACCGGATAATTATTCAGGTCACTTGCTACCGGGATTTCCACTTCTCCGGGAATGACGATCCGCGGCACCCAGTCAGCCGCTTCCGGTGCGACGGCCACCCATGACTGCAGGATCTCCTGCCCTTCCTGAGACAGGTCGCCGGTAATGGAATATTCGTAAAACCAGTAAAACGGACTATTCTTTTCCAATGCTTCAAAAGCAGCAAAATCCCGGTAACTGCTGTCGTAGCTGTAATAACAGGAAAGCCCGCCGGATCTGTCGCGGTACGGACCGGCAACCCGATATAGCACACTTTCCTCCAGGACGTCCAGAAGCGCCTCCCCGTACTCCGGCAGCAAGGCTCCCTCCTGGCATTTCCTCATCAGATCCGCCAAATCCACCATATTGGTAAATCCCTCCTGCGGATTATTCGGTTCATAGCTTTCCGCCGCTCTGGCTGCCCGTCCGAACTTCGTAATATAATCGGGGGTAATGCAGGCCTTCATCAGTGCTTCGGCCCCGACATTGTCATATGCCGTTTTCAGCGCGTCGGCGCAGCTGAGGTCCGTCACGGACAGTGTGGCGGTCTTGGCTGCGCCGTTTTTCTCACAGGCAGCATAAAAGGAGTCGCAGATTTTCATGCCCAGCTTGGCCCCATTCATGCCGGCATCGTCAGCCACGGCTTGAAAAAGTGCTACATAGTCCCAGCCGCTGGCCGGCTCTGACTCCTGTGACGCCACCATAAAACGGCCAAAACCATTTAATGCCGCCACCATATCCACCGTAGACATCAGACAAGCATCAAATCCGATCAACTCATAAGGCGGCGCTTCCGGCGACGGAACATTGACCGCTTCAAAGGCCTTGCGTATTTCCGGCAGGCTTAACGAATCATAGTTAAACCTCTCATCAAATACCACGCCCGCCGTACTTCCGCCGCCATGATCCCATAAAATCACCGCCTTATGGTCAGCCGGATAGTTCCTGTTACAGAACCGCAGAAAGCCTTCCAGCGTGTTACTGTCGCCCATATTGGCGGTACTATTCTTTTCCAGGAGCCGCCAGCCTTCACTGTCATATAAATAACGGCTGTTACTTTTTGCGTCAATATTATTCTGCCATTTCAGGGTGCCGCCGGTCTCAACGACCACCTTAATATTTTCCGGAAGTTTTACCTCTAACATCTCTTCCAGATCCGCCGTGCCGAATCCGCCGCGTGATTCCAGGTCGCTGCCGCATAGATACCAGTAAAAAGCCCAGCTATCACCACTGTCATAACGTTCTTCCATAATATCGCGGTTGCTTCCGAACCGTCCGGCAGCAGGATTCGCATCAAGCTGTGGCAGCGGTCTGCAAGCTGTGAACATAATCGCACCGCAAAGCAGGATAACAAGCTGGAAAACACTGGTTTGATTTTTCTTTTGGTACTTTCTTTCTTTTATCACTGCAGAATACATAATATTACCTCCTAATCTAATATATTCTGCTATGTGATGTCGTGTTATGGTATTTCGGGCAATATCCGGCAAGCTATGGTAATCGAGTAGGAGGGAGTGATT
>DBDJ01000018.1:563-126531 GCA_002293525.1 Lachnospiraceae bacterium UBA935 | reverse complement strand
CTGCACTTAATCAAGTGCGAAGTTTGAGTAATCAAATAATAATTTTATGAATATTATCTATTTTTATTTATAGAATCCTTAATCACTTCAATAAAACAAGGTTGAGTAATTATTGAAAATAATCAATAATTTACAACATTACTGTAGACTTATCTGAAAATATGATTATTTATTTTATGACAAAAACCTTATTTCGTTTTAACGTTGCTGGTTTTTATTTATTGTTCATAAATATAATCAGATTATCTGATTCCAAATCTTTACTTTGGCACAAAAAAACGTTATTTAAACAAGATGAATTGATATTATTTGTTATTTATTTTATAATTAATTACTTAACTTTGTTAAGTATTGTCCATTGTTTATATTATCTTATTGACAATCAAAAGGAGGGAAACATGAGAATCAAAAAACTTATCAGTTTAGGTGTTGCCGTAAGCATGTTGCTGATCACCAGTTTACCGGCATATGCCGGACAAGAAGATATTGAGACACCGGTTCTGCTGAATAATGGCGGCATGGACATGAGTCAAGATGACAGCGACGAAATTCTTGAGGTCCAATTTGTCGAAAATTTTGAGGATGTTAAGATATTAGCGCAGACACCAGAAATAAAAACTGAACTTGAACCCACCACAGATGAAAGCAACACGATCGGCACCCTGATCGATCCCGGCATTTCCGCAGAGCGACGCTCTCTGCCAAGAACCAGATCTATTATCGACGGCAGCTTTACTGACTATATTGACACGCCGAACATCTCGGTATATTACCCGGTTACTTTGCCCGGCGGCTGCTATCTGCAGCTCCAGCTGGATATGCCGAATGACGCGAATATCGACTATGATCTTTATATTACCGACGGTAATGATATTATCCTTGACCAAGCAGGATATTCCCCTTATATCAATGGCAGCGAAGGAACCGTTTCCGAAGCGGTCGGCTATATGATCCCCAGCAATGTCAGCCAGATGTCCCTGAAAATGTATATCGTTGCCGCCTTAGGGTGCAGCGACACCCAGCCCTATACCTTACATTATTCAGTAAGCGTCCCAGGTGAATATGACAGCGACGAACCTAGAGAACAGGTGCAGGAAGCCGGGCAGCTTACCTTTCCTGCCGAAGGTGTCATGCTCACCGGCAGAAACATCCATTCACCGATAGACAATGACTGGTACAAAATCGTCGTTCCTTCCGACCGCTCTTATGACAAGCTCAATCTGGAACTCTACACTGATTCCGTCAATGCCTGCGGCCTGGAGGTCTTTACTGATGTAGGAAGCCCCTATCCGGCTTTGAAGAAAATGCCGGTTTATAACGGCGTCCTCACGGTTACGGCCGGCACTTATTATCTCAGAGTGACCAATGCTGCTGCCTCCTTTGATTCTGATGATATCCAGGAGTATCAGCTGCTTGTGTGGCCCACCCTGAAGGCGGACGGAATCCTTATCACCGGCCTTCACGGAACCGAAGGCCTCGATTACATGGTTGCCTATCCGGGATATGCCGCTCGTTTCAGAACCGGCCGCGGCCTTGTGCAGATTATCGGTGTCGTATATGTCGAACTGAATAACGTATTGTACGGATTGCCCGGTGTTAACGTTACCGGCCAATATTATAATCCCCACTGGTCAGGACTCGGTATTCCTGATTTTGCCAACCGCTACGCCTATGGAGTCACCGATGCCGGCGGTGCATTTAACGTGTCGGTCGATTTACCGGTTGCCTATGGCGGTTACATGTACGAAACCATGATAACTTATCAGTATCGCGACAGTGTCACCTTTAGTGCCAAGGTTGATGATTATCCGAGCTTGCAAGACAGCAGGATTGCCTGGCAGCTCGGAACCAGCGTATATCATGGTTAATACCTGGTATCAAACCTGTCAACTATTGATATACATGTTTTGTTTTACGATTCAAGCGATTTATTAATTGTTCCTGTCACTTATTAATCTGTCATACGCAGCAGAAAACCAAAAGGAGGTAATTATGAGACACAAAAGAAAACTCATCTGCTTAGGAATCGCAGTCAGCATGCTGTTAAGCTCCGGCTTGTCGGTTCAAGCCAATCAAGACCACAATATGGTACCGGTTCTACTGAAAGATGCCCTTTCTTTGGATACGAGTCAGGATGATAACGGCGATTTGCCCATACAATATGTCGGCAGTCCGGATGATATTGAACTTCTACAGCAGGATCAGGAAGTAATTACAGACTTTATGCAGTCTGATGAAGAAGTGGCTCCGCCCAAAATCGGCAATCAAGTCGACCTGGCAGAATTGGACGGAAGCCGGTCACTTAGCCAGGCAAGAAGATCAGTAATAGACGGCAGTTTTGACGACTATATCGAAACCGAAGGAGGTTATAAAGCCTATTCGATTTCGCTTCCCGGAGGCGCCTATCTGCAGGCTCAGTTAGATCTTCCGAATAATGCCGACATTGATTACGACCTGTTTATATTGGATAAGAATGGGGTCGTCGTTGCTTATTCTCAATACGGAACTTATCTGAACGGAAGCGAAGGGACAGTTTCCGAGTCAACCGGTTACATAACATCAATTAATGCCCCCACCGAGACTTATTATATATATATTGAGTCGGTTGCCGGCTCCAGTATTACCCAGCCATTTACCATACATTATTCCCTCAGTGCCCTGGCAGAAATTGATGCATTTGAACTAAGCGCTCTCGGTCGTTCCACTGATAACAGTACCGAGGCAAATGTGATTCCTATTTCTTACAATACAGTTACCATCCCCAACAGTAGCTTACATTCACCAATCGACAATGACTGGTATATGATCGAAGTTCCTTCTTCCAGAGATTATGATAAACTGGTTATGAATCTTTCGACTGTCTCCAGCAATAGTTGTAAATTTGATGTATTTATTAATGTAGGAGGCACTTATCACTTCCTTAAAAAAGTGAACACAAGTCAAAATGTCCTTACAGTCACGGCCGGAACTTATTATATCAGGGTCTCAAATGCATCATCGGGATTTGACTCCGGCGATATTCAAAATTATACCCTGACAATCAGTCCCGTATTACGTCCGGCCGGAATCATCATCACCGGACTGGTAGGAAGCGAATCAAGTCCTTATGTGGCCTATCCCGGATTTGATGTGCGTTTCAGATCTGAGCAATCCCGCCCTGTACAAATTTCGGGTATTGTCTACTCACAGGCCGGCGGAAATCAATATTACTCTGCCAATACTGCGGTTACCGGTGTGTACTTCAATCCTTACTGGTACTCTCAAGGCAATGATTATCTGGCCTTTAGCTATGGGGAGGCAGTCACAAATGCCTCTGGACAGTTTACCGTTACGGTATTGCCCAAATCTGTATATGGCATGTATGCTGAATATCATATGATGTCAATTCAATACCGTGACAGCGTAGAATTTGCCGCTCAGGTTACAGAGTATCCCAATGTTATGGATAGCGAAATAGCATGGCTGATGCGATCAGTATATACCGGCTGATAGCATTCCACACTACAGGGTCTGCTTCCTAACATCATTTTTATCAAATGGGCAGTCTGCCGTTACTGGCTGACTGCCCATTAAGGTAAATGATTATTGAATTGATTGGTGAATCACCTGATATTGCGGCAACACGATACCGGCCTCATCCAAAGCATACTTAATATTTTCCGTAATGCGCCATTTCCCTTCCCAGTAAGCTTCGGCGTTAAACCAGCAGCGCACGCCGATATTGACCCGGCCTGGGGCCAGTTCACTGACATATACCCGGTACTCTTTGTCTTTCATTACCGCCTCCTCCTCTTCTAACACCTTAAGGAGGACCGCTTTGGCGGTACGGATCTCTGTTTCATAGGAAATACCGATTATCATATCCAGACGACGGTCGCTGTCAACCGCCAGATTCGTCAGACTGTTATTAGCCAGCGAACCGTTGGGAAGCACGACGGTCTGATTGTCCACTGTCCGCAGCTTGGTATAAAAAATATTGAGTTCGATCACGGTACCTTCATTGCCGTTGGTATCTTCTTTAATATAATCACCAACCTTAAAAGGCCGCAGCAGCATGATCAGGACGCCTCCGGCAAAATTAGAAAGACTGCCTTGCACGGCCAGGCCGACCGCAACGCCCATGGTACCCAGAAGGGCGGCTATACTGGCGGCATCTACCCCTAGGCCGGAAGCGATCATGAACAGCAGGATAATATTCAGCATGATCTTAAGAAAAGAATTCAGGAACTGAATCACGCCCGTATCCGCCTGCATCCGCTGCAAAGCCCGCTTGACTAAGTTACGGATCAGCCTGATGACCTGGAGCCCTATCAGATAAAACACCAGTGCCAATACGGCCCGGACACCCACATGTAACGCCTGCTCCGGCAGCTGTTCCAGGAACTGCCTGACGGCTCCTGCCGTCAAGCCCTTATCCTGTGTCATCAATATAAGTTTGATCGATAACATACATGCAATTCCTCTTATATATTAGATTTACTAATAATAATTCTATTATTTATAGTTTTATTATTGCTTTATTATAGTTTTTTTAGAAGCGTTTGCCTTCTTTGCCGCCCGCTTTTGGGCCGTTTCTTTTGCCTTCTGCTGCTGTTTGGCTAGCTGCTCCTTTTTTTTCTTTTGCAATTCCGCCTGTTCCTCTGCCGTATAAGGAATATATTCAAAAACACTGAGAGACAGCGGTGCGCTGTTCATGTTAAAGGAATAGGGGGCATCATCGGCTTCTTTTCCGGCAGCTTCTTTGATGCGGATATTGACCCTGCCCTTGCCGCCGAACTCTCTGGCATCGGTATTCAATATCTCCTTGTACTTTCCTGCAAAGGGCACCCCGATCACGAATTCCTGCTTGATATTGGCAAAATTAGCTACCACTACCAGCATCTCTTCTTTCTTACGCGTCTGGCGGATAAAGGAAAGCATGCATTGTTCCGCCGAAATACAGTTGATCCATCTAAAACCGTCGGGATGGCTGTCCAGCAGAAAAAGGGCCGGGTTGTTACGGTAAAACCAGTTAAGCTCTTTCACCAGCCGGTTTAGCTTTTTATGATCATCTTCCTGCCGCACAGCCCAGTTCATTGCGCTGTTTTCACTGAATTCTTCCGGCTCCGCGAAGTCTTGTCCCATAAACAGCATCTTTTTGCCGGGATGCATCATCCAAAAAGCATAAGTCAGACGCAGGTTGGCAAACTGATCCTTTACTTCGCCGGGCATCTTGCCGATCATTGCGGATTTCCCCAGCATGACTTCATCATGGGAAAATGGCAGCAGATACTCTTCACTGTAGGCATAGATCATGCTGAAAGTCAGCTCATGCTGATGATGGGCCCGGAAATAAGGGTCAAAAGCGATATACCGTAAATAATCATTCCGCCATCCGGTGTTCCACTTGATATCAAATCCCAGGCCGCCTTCCTCCAGCGCATCGGTAAGCTGCGGCCAGGACGAAGATTCTTCCGCGATCATCAACACTCCCGGATTGCGCTTTTTCATTATCGAATTCAAGTGTTTGATCATTTCTATCGCTTCCAGATTCTCATTTCCGCCATATATGTTGGCAACCCAGTCCCCGTCGGCTTTCCCATAATCCAGATACAGCATGGACGCAACAGCATCCATGCGGATTCCGTCGGCATGGTATCTTTCCACCCAGTAAAGGGCATTGGCTATCAGATAATTGGAAACTTGCGGACGCCCGTAATTATATAGCATCGTCCCGCGTCCCGGGTGATAGCCTTTTCTGGGGTCTAAATGCTCGTAGAGGCAGGTGCCGTCAAACCCGGACATCCCATAGTCGTCCCGAGGGAAATCGGCCGCCGCCCAGTCCAGGATCACCCCGATACCGGCTTTATGCATTTCATTCATGAAAAACATGAAATCTTCTGCCGAGCCGTAACGGGCGGTAGGGGCATAATACCCTATCATCTGGTAGCCCAGAGAAGCGTCCCGCGGATGTTCCATCACCGGCATCAGCTCTACATGAGTGTACCCCATCTCCTTCACATAAGGAATAAGCTGACGTGCTATCTCCCGATAATTCTGGTATCCCGTGCCACCGTCAGCCTGCTTAAAGGCCCCCAGATACAGCTCCAGGATGCTGATGGGCACTTCCTTGCCTTGTCTGGCTTTCCTGATCGCAAGCCACTCGGAATCCTCCCACTGAAACTTCATTTCACGGACCACCGAAGCCGTATCAGGGCGCAGCTCCTGACCGAAAGCATAAGGATCCGCTTTCAGATATGTCAGTCCGCCTTTGATTTTCAGCTCGTACTTATAAATATCCCCATCCTTTACATCAGGAATAAATATCTCAAAAATACCGCTGTCACCCGCCCGGCTCATCTGGTGGACCCGCCCGTCCCAACGGTTGAAATCCCCCACTACGCTGGCCCGGACCGCATTGGGTGCCCAGACGGCAAATTGAACCCCCTTCGTCCCGCTGACCGTCATCGGATGCGCACCCAGCTTGTCGTAAACCGAATAATGAATGCCGGCTTCAAATTTATTCATGTCTCTTTCCGTAAGCTGTAAGGCAAACGCATAGGCATCCTTCACTTCTGTCACGTTTTTGTTCTGATCGGTGATTCGGTAATTGTATTTACCGATGTTCTTGCTCGGTATCATACAGGCAAAATAACCTTCCTCATCGGCCATGACCATCTTATATGATGCCTTATGGCTTTTCATGACTGCTTCCACGCTCTTGGCTCCCGGCTGGTATGTCTGCAGCAAAGTACTGTTGCCGACGATATGCGGCCCCAGCGTTTCGTGAGGATGATCTTCCTCGGAATAAACGATTCCTTCGATTTGAGGCCAGTTCATTAATTTGTAAAGTTTTTTGTTCACAATATTACCTCCGTATTGTGTTAATGCCGGTACTTTATTTCTTTCGAACTGTATGTTATTCACTTCTGGACATAATTACCAACAATTTGTAAACTATTCAAACTATTTTAACAAATATAACTGGTCAGTACAAGCGTCTAGTGATAAAATAGTTCTGATAAGTCATTAAATGTTACTGTTCACCCTGTTCATTCCCTAATGTCGTGCTATTATGTTTGTCGAACAAGGAGGCTCGGGGGCCACCACTTTTTCGTCAGACTTGATAAGGAATTGATGGCAATTGACAGTTTAGTAGGTTTTGATCGGTTAAAATGTTAGGAAGAAAGACTTCTATACTTAATGACATTGACCAGGAAACAGTGACATTAAATCCAAAGTTACATCAAGAACAAAGAAGGGATCGAAAAATGCAAAATCAGGACAAACAAATGCTGGACCGGATTAACAGATATGCCGATGAAGTTTTACACGATATTGACCCGCAAAAAACACCGGTTTCCGTCCAGTTGGAAAAACTGCGCCCCATTATGGAAGAAATCTCCCGTGAAAATAAGCTTTCGTTAGAAGAAGTCTTTATTAAATATATGGATCTTGCCAGCGAAGCTGCCGTTCAGCGTGAGCAAGACCTGCAGGGCAACTTATAATACCTAAGGAAACACTGATGCATCAGTATTTCCTTAGACGCTCCGCGGGATGCGCACGGATTTACAGGGGAAACTGACACTTTGTGCCATAAATCCGGCGCGGGAAACGCTGCATCAGCGTTTCCCTAAAGGTAACGCCATAATTCTTTGAATTATGACGTTACCTACGTTGTTACTGTAAGTGCTCAACACGTTGATTTCCTGACGAAACCGTGTTCCCTCATGCTTATTTTACCACCCGTACCCGGAGCACTCCCGGGATGGACTCCAATGTCTTAACCGAATCTTCGGTAGCCTGTTCATCCAGGTCAAGCATGGTATAAGCATAGTCACCCTTTGATTTATTGGTCATGTCAGAGATATTGATATTCTGATCGCCAAAGCAGGCGGTGAATTTCGTGATCATATTGGCCTTATTCAGATGGAAAATCGCTATCCTGCCTGCATGCATGCACACGCCCATGTCGCATTTGGGATAATTGACGCTGTTGTTGATGTTGCCGTTAACTAAATAGTCAACCATCTGCCGCACTGCCATTTTGGCACAGTTATCCTCTGATTCCACCGTGGACGCGCCAAGATGCGGAATCACGATGCAGCCTTCTTTTCCTGCTGTCGTCGGATTGGGAAAGTCAGATACGTATCTGCGGATCTTCCCGGCCTTGATGCCTTCCAGGATGTCCTCTTCATTTGCCAGCAAATCCCTGGCAAAATTAAGGATAATGACCCCCTCCTTCATTTTTTCAATGGCCCCTTTATTGATACTGCCTCTGGTGCTTTCCAGCAGGGGAACATGGATGGTGATATAATCACATTTTTCGTAGATTTCATCGATGTTGATGACATGCTTGATGTCACGGCTCAGGTTCCATGCCGCGTCAACTGAAAGGTACGGATCGTAGCCATATACTTCCATTCCCATATGTTTGGCGACATTGGCTACCGGGCCGCCGATTGCCCCCAGGCCGATGATGCCCAGCTTCTTGTCCCGTAATTCCGTGCCGGCAAACTTATTTTTTTCTTTCTCGGCAGTCTTGGCAATATCGGGATTATCCTTATTCTCAGTCACCCAGTTAATGCCGCCAGAAATATCCCTGGCCGCCAGCAGCATGCCGGCTATCACAAGTTCTTTCACGCCGTTGGCGTTGGCGCCCGGAGTGTTAAATACAACGATGCCCTTCTGTGCGCATTTCTCTAAAGGAATATTGTTGACCCCGGCACCGGCTCTGGCGATAGCCAGCAGTTCATCCGGCAAGTCCATTTCATGCATAGAGGCGCTGCGGACTAAAATGCCGTGAGCCTTCTCAATCTGGTCTGTCGCTGAAAATTGATCCGAAAATCTGCCAAGACCTACGTCGGCAATCTGGTTTAAACAATAATATTGAAACATCTTATCTTCCTCTTTCTTATATGGGTTGTTTATTTGGCTAAAAGTGCTTACTTGAGTAATAGTGCTTACTTGCGTGGGCGATATTGCTTGCTTAAGGCCTGCCATGCTTCGCTTCGAAATCTTTCATGAATTCCACGAGTTTTTCTACCCCTTCAATCGGCATGGCATTATAGATACTGGCGCGCATGCCGCCTACGGTCCGGTAGCCTTTTAAATTGTCCAGGCCGGCCGCCTTGGCTTCTTTTACAAACATGTCGTCCAGTTCTGCCGAACCGGTGGCAAAGGTCACGTTCATTAAGGAACGGTCTTCCTTGCGGACATTTCCTTGGAAGAGACGGCTCTGATCCAGGTAATCATATAAGACCGCCGCTTTTTTCTCATTGTAGGCTTTCATCTCGGCGAGGCCACCCTTTTTCAGCAGCCATTTAAATACCTTGCCGCAGATATAGATGCCGTAGGCCGGAGGGGTATTATAAAGAGATTCGGCCTTGGCATGGGTTTTATATTTTAACATCGTCGGGGTTCCCGGGAGGCATTCTTCAGGAATCAGGTCTTCCCGGATGATCACGATTACCACGCCGGCCGGACCGATGTTTTTCTGGACACCGCCGTATATTATCCCGTAGTCTGACACAGCTACCGGCTCCGATAAAAAGCAGGAAGATACATCCGCCACTAAGGTATGGCCTTTACTGTCGGGGAGTTTCTGATACTTGGTACCATAGATGGTATTGTTCTCACACATATAGAGATAATCGGCATCCTCAGGGATGTCCAGGTTCGAGCAGTCCGGAATATAGGAAAAATTCTCGTCGGCAGATGATGCCACTTCTGTCACTTCACCATAGTTCTTTCCCTCTTCATAAGCTTTCTTAGACCATTCCCCGGTAATGATGTAAGCTGCCTTCCGGTTCTTCATCAGGTTCATGGGAATCATGGCAAACTGCTGACTGGCGCCACCCTGTAAAAAAAGCACTTTATAATTATCCGGAATGCTCATCAACTTCCTTAGATCTGCCTCAGTTTCTTTGATAATGCTCTCGAAGACCTTGGAACGGTGGGACATTTCCATTACCGACATTCCCGAACCTTTATAATCCAGCATTTCAACTGCTGCTTCCTGTAATACCTCTTCCGGCAGTATCGCCGGTCCCGCTGAAAAATTGTAAACTCTAGCCATATATCTTCCTCCTTATTTCGACCCCGGATGTTATGTACAAGTAACTTTTATTGTTACTATTCACAGAACTAGCCGTAGTGCATCAATGGCTAATTCACAGTAACATGGTACACAGTAACATTTTATTCAGTAGAACATCACACAGGGAGTTCCTATCTCTACTATTTCATAAAGCTTCTCAACCGCCTCATGCGGGGTGTTGATGCAGCCATGTGAACCGTCGGTTTTGTAAATCTCGCCTCCGTATTCGCTCCGCCAGGAAGCGTCGTGAATCCCCACTGCACCGATGACCGGCATCCAGTAATCCACTGGTGAGGCATAGTCTTCCCCGCGCAGAATCCGGTTTGTCTGTTTGGTATAGACAAAATTGACCCCTTCCGGTGTGCCCCGTCTCAAGGCGGTATTGCCTGTCACGACCGGAGTTTCGATGACACATATCCCATCTGCATAATAATATAGCATCTGTTCTGTCATATCGATTTCAATGTAGGTGGTGCCGATATCATTTTTTCCCTGATAAAGCGCTTTATGGGTATATGCCGGGATCCGTGTTTCCGTGCTTTTGGCCTGAAACGCCTGAATCAGATAAGCTGCTTCTGTTTCCTGGTCAATCTGGTTTCCGTATTCGCCTCCGGTCACGGTCACGGTGTCGCCTCTGGTGGCAGCGAATTCCCGCGGCCCTCCCAGCGTATCGTATTCTTCCGCAAGGCTGGCGACAAACTGCCGGATTTTCTCTTCGTCCAAAACCGGGTTGCCCCGTATGTCTAAAACAAAGTCCCCATCTTCTGTCAAGGTAAACCACTCACATACGATAGAGGCATCCAAAGGAAGCCTCTCCTCACCGAACTGATAGACGATCTTACAGTCCTGAAAATCCGCGACTTTATCCCATAAAACAAGGACATCCTGCATCTCGCTGTCTAACGGCAGATCTTCATAGCATCCTGCCGAGTGCAGGTCTACTTCTGCCTCCATGTCTTCTATGGCCGCCGTAATGACTGACTTTACCATCTCCCGGTCAAGTACCTGCTCCCTGCCGTTTACCAGCACGTACCCTGACGAGGACTTTTGGATCTTGACCACGTCGGTCTGGCGGGCGGCCGCTACCCTCATGAAAGGAAGGGCTTCTATTTCTTTTTCCAGGGCGGCTTCATCATAGCTGATCCGGGGCTTTAACTGTTTATAATCGGTCTCATGGAAAAAACTGTCAATCCATAGATAAGGATTCTGCTGACTTTGATAAGTCAGCAGGCTGTCGGCAAAATCAAAGCTGTAGCCGATTTTCCCAATAGCAATAACATGAGCTTCCCCGTTCCGATCCCAAACGGTAAGATCTTGATAAACAAATCCCTGACTCAGTTCGTTATTCACTTCCGTGACACTTTTTCCGGTGCAATAGATACCGTTGATCCATGTATTGTAGCTGAATTCATCGATATAGTACCAGGACAAACCCAGATATCCCGCCCCTGTCAGCAGGGCAATAACACAGAAGCCGATACTAATGCCTTTCAGTACATTTTTCATTTCAGGTCCTGTTCGTCAAATACCTCGCTGATCGGAGCGCCTGACGGCACCATGGGGAATACTTTGTCATCTTCCGGAATCATACATTCGATGACTATCGGCTTGTTTCCCGCGATCGCTTTTTTGATGGCCGGCTCGACCTCTTCTTTCGTTGTCACCCTGATTGCTTCACAGCCGAGGCCTTGAGCAACTACACAAAAATCAACTTTATCGTTCAGTTCTGTCTGTGAGTAGCGTTTTTCATAAAATAGCGTCTGCCATTGCCTTACCATCCCCAGCACATGGTTGTTGATGATGACCTGAATAATCGGGATTTCATAGCGGCTGGCCGTGGCAAGCTCGTTCATATTCATGCGGAAACAACCGTCTCCGGCTATGTTGATGCAGATTTTATCCGGCCTGCCGACCTTGGCTCCGATACAAGCACCCAGGCCGTAACCCATGGTTCCCAGACCGCCGGAAGATAAAAAGGTACGCGGCTCGGAAAACTTATAGTATTGTGAAGCCCACATCTGATGCTGTCCTACGTCGGTGGTGATCAGGGCTTTTCCTTCCGTGATCCGATAAATTTCCTCTATCACATAGGGGCAGGACAAGCCTTCCTGATGATAATTCAAAGGATATTTCTGCTTCAGTTCCTGGATATGCCGAAGCCATTCTTGATGCTCCTGCTGATCCAGGCTATCGTTGAGTTTGATGAGGATTTCCTTCAGGTCGCCGACTAAGGATGCATCAGTAAGGATATTTTTGTTTATTTCCGCGGCATCAATGTCGATATGCAGGATCTTGGCTCCGGCGGCAAAACGGCTGGAATCTCCCACTACCCGGTCGGAAAACCGGGCTCCCAGTGCAATCAACAGGTCACAGCCGCTGACGCCCAGATTGGAAGCCTTGGTGCCGTGCATGCCGATCATGCCGGTATAAAGCTCGTCGCGCCCGTCAAAAGCTCCTTTTCCCATCAGGGTGTCACAAACTGGGGCATCAATCTTATGGACAAATTCCCGGACCTCTTGTGATGCTCCGGAAATAATCGCCCCTCCGCCCAGGTAGACGTAAGGTTTCTGCGAATTACGGATCAGGGCGACGGCCTTTTCGATCTCTTCCGCTGTAAAGAAGGATGGCTTCGTTGGCGGTTCCGGTATAGCCTTCTCATATTCGCATAATGCGGCCGTCACATCTTTGGTGATATCCACCAGCACCGGTCCCGGCCGGCCGCTCCCGGCAATCGCAAAAGCTTTTCTCAGGGTGTCCGCCAGTATGGTCACATCCTTGACAATATATCCATGCTTGGTAATCGGCATGGTCACTCCGGCGATATCTACCTCCTGAAAAGTATCTTTTCCCAGCAGTGGCAGGATTACGTTACAGGTAATCGCAACCATCGGTACCGAGTCCATATAGGCCGTTGCAATGCCGGTAACCAGATTGGTGGCTCCCGGGCCACTGGTGGCAAGACATACCCCGACTTTGCCGGTAGATCTTGCATACCCGTCTGCAGCATGGGACGCTCCCTGTTCATGAGAGGTCAAAATATGTCTGATATCGCCGCTATGCTTGTATAAAGCATCATAGACATTTAATATCGTTCCGCCCGGATACCCGAAAACGGTGTCCACGCCTTGTTCTTTTAAACATTCAACTACAATTTCCGCTCCTGTCAGCTGCATTTTTTCCTCCTGAAAGTATAAATAAAATGGAATTTAACATTACTTTTCCTTACTCGCTTCTATTGATTCTGTCATAAGTATATCTTATTGGTCTTTTGTTCTGCTGATTTACTGCTAATTCACTTCCAATACAGCACCCCTGGCGGCACTGGTTACCATCTTCCGGTACCTTTCCAGATAGCCGGATGTCACTTGCGGTTCACGGGCCTGCCACATTGCTTTCCGTGCGGCAAGTTCTTCGTCGGAAAGGCGCACCTGCAATTTCTTGCCGGGTATGTCGATATTGATGATATCGCCTTCTTCAATCAGGGCAATCGGTCCGCCGGCAGCGGCTTCCGGTGAAACATGGCCGATCGAAGCGCCCCGCGATGCTCCTGAAAAACGGCCGTCGGTAATCAGGGCTACGCTGGAGCCTAAGCCCATACCGGCGATCGCGGAAGTAGGGTTAAGCATCTCGCGCATGCCGGGGCCGCCTTTCGGTCCTTCATAACGGATCACTACGACATCACCGGCCTTGATCCGGCCTGCTGTAATAGCTGCAACGGCATCTTCTTCACAGTCAAATACCCTGGCCGGCCCCTCATGAACCATCATCTCAGGAACTACCGCCGACTGTTTTACCACACTGCAGTCAGGTGCCAGATTGCCGCGTAATACGGCAATGCCGCCCGTTACTGAGTAGGGCGCTTCAGCAGTTTTGATAACGTCAGTGTTTTTATTTAAGGCTCCCTGGATGTTTTCTCCAACGGTCTGGCCGCTGACAGTAATCAGATTGGTGTCAAGCAGGTTTAGTTTGGTCAGTTCTTTCATGACCGCATAGACACCGCCTGCTTCATTTAACTCTTCTATGAATGTCGGTCCGGCCGGTGCCAGATGGCACAGGTTAGGTGTCTTGCCGGACAGCTCGTTCGCCATGTCAAGATTAAGATCCACGCCGGCTTCATGGGCAATCGCCGGAAGATGCAGCATGGAGTTCGTCGAACAGCCCAAAGCCATGTCGACGGTAAGGGCATTGATAAAGGCTTTTTCCGTCATGATATCACGGGGTTTGATATTCCGTTCCACCAGTTCCATGATCTTCATGCCGGCGTGTTTGGCCAGTCGGATGCGTTCCGAATAAACCGCCGGTATCGTGCCGTTGCCACGCAAGCCCATGCCGAGGGCTTCGGTCAGGCAGTTCATGGAATTTGCCGTGTACATACCGGAACAGGAACCGCAGGTAGGACAGGTTTTTTCTTCCATCTCAGTCAGGTCTTCCTCGCTCATGGTACCGGCTGCCACGCTGCCGACTGCCTCAAACATGGCGGAAAGACTTTTCTTTTCTCCTTTTACCAGTCCGGCCAGCATCGGCCCCCCGGACACAAAAATAGTCGGAATATTGACCCTGGCAGCTGCCATCAAAAGGCCAGGGACGTTTTTATCACAATTGGGGATACACACCAGGCCGTCAAAGCCGTGGGCCTGAGCCATGCACTCGGTTGAGTCGGCGATGATTTCCCGAGTCGCCAAGGAGTATTTCATCCCGATGTGGCCCATGGCTATGCCGTCACAGACCGCAATCGCCGGAAATACCACCGGCGTGCCGCCCGCCATGGCAACGCCCAGCTTGACGGCTTCCGTGATCTTGTCCAGGTTCATATGGCCGGGAACAATTTCGTTATAGGAATTCACGATCCCGATCAAGGGACGCTTCTGCTCTTCTTCCGTATAACCGAGCGCATTGAGCAGGCTGCGGTGGGGCGCCTGCTGGGTTCCGGTTTTTATTGAATCACTTTTCATGATATTTCTCCTTTACTTAGGAAGCATCTATTCTTAAGGAAACACGGACGCGTCAGTGTATACCTAAAATTGTTATATTTTGCATGCTATTCTTTCCGCCAGCAAATCCCCCATTCGGGAACAGCCTACCTGTGTCTTATCTGCAGATATGATGTCTCCGGTGCGGAACCCGTCTTTCAGCACTGTTTTAACCGCATCCTCTATCGAATCCGCCTCGCGATCCAGATCAAATGAATACCGCAGCATCATAGCGGCCGAAAGCACGGTGGCAATCGGATTGGCGATGTCTTGGCCGGCAATATCCGGAGCCGATCCATGACTGGGTTCGTACAGGCCGAACCGGGAATCATTAAGAGAAGCCGATGCCAGCATACCGATCGAACCGGTCACCATACTGGCCTCATCGGACAAGATGTCACCGAACATGTTCTCGGTCAGGATCACATCAAACTGAGCCGGATTCCTCACCAGCTGCATGGCACAGTTATCTACCAGCATATGTTCCAGAACCACCTCGGGGTAATCCTTAGCCACTTCTTCCGTTACCGCTCTCCAGAGCCGGGAAGAGTCCAGTACATTTGCCTTATCCACGCTGGTCACTTTGCGCCGCCGTTTCATGGCGATGTCAAACGCCTTGACGGCAACCCGCCTGATTTCTTTTTCATCATAAACCAGCGTATCCAGAGCCTTGCGTACCCCGTTTTCGGTCTCGGTTTTTCTTTCCCCGAAATAAAGGCCGCCGGTAAGCTCCCTTATGATCATGATATCAAAACCGCCGCCGATAATGTTTTCTTTCAGCGGGCAGGCATCAGCCAGTTCTTCATACAGGATTGCCGGACGCAGGTTGGCAAACAGATCAAGGGCTTTCCTGAGAGCCAGCAGCCCGGCCTCCGGTCTTAGCTGAGGAGCCAGACGGTACCAAGGTGAAACCGCAGCATCCCCGCCGATGGAACCCATCAGCACCGCCGCGGACTGTCTGATCGTATGTATGGCCTCTTCCGTCAGAGGTACACCATGGACGTCGATTGAAGCCCCGCCCAACAGAACATCAGTATAATGAATCTTATGCCCATAAATATCTGCCGTCTTATCCAGAACCTTTCTGGCTTCGGCAATGATCTCCGGCCCGATACCGTCGCCGGGAATGCATGCTATCCGTAATTCCATATCCTTACTTCCTTTTCCCTGTCTGCCTTCCCACTTCAATAAAAGGCGCTTCTGGCGCCTTTTGCGCTTCTGGCGCCTTTACGCAAACCTGCGCTTAACTCAATAGGAAAGACTTTGAGTCATTATTCTGCATCAGGTTTCTCTATCTGGGAAATCGCTGCTTTCTGCATCGGAATACGGCAATTCTTATTATTGCCGAATTCGATAATCACCGTATCATCCGTAATGTCAATTATCGTTCCGTAAAAACCGCTATTAGTCAGGACACTGTCGCCTATTTCCAGCGACGACAGCATGGCCGCCATTTTCTTGCGCTCTTTTTTCTGTGGACGCAGAATAATCAAATATACAAAACCAAAAATAAAAACCACATAAAAAACCATCAATATCAAAGGATTACCGGTTGCCGTCGCGTCTGCTGTGGCTGTTAATAAAATATTCATCTCAACTCCTCCTGTCTCTAAACCATAATACACAAAAATGTCTGTAAAAACAAGCCTAAAATATATTCAAGTGTTCATCCTCGCCAGTTTTTCTTTCTTGTATTCGTGAAACAAGCCTTCTTCCAAGGCTTTCCTGGCTTCCTCCATCATAGTATTGTAAAAATAAAGATTATGCAGGACACAGAGCCGCATGCCGAGCATTTCCTTAGCCTTCAGCAGATGCCTGAGATAGGCTCGGGAATACCGCCTGCAGACCGGGCAGCCACAGCCTGCCTCAACGGGACGGTCATCCAACTCGTATTTGGCATTAAACAAATTCAGCTTTCCGTAATTGGTATACAGGTGCCCATGTCTACCGTTACGCGTTGGGTAAACACAGTCAAAAAAATCCACCCCGCGCTCAATTCCTTCCAGAATATTGGCCGGCGTGCCGACTCCCATCAGATAAGTAGGCTTGTCCGCCGGTAAAAAAGGCACCGTTTCTTCCAATATGTAATACATTTCCTGATGGCTTTCGCCGACAGCAAGACCGCCCATCGCATAACCGTCCAGATCCAGCTCGGCAATCCTTTTGGCATGTTCCCGGCGGATATCCGCATATATTGCCCCTTGATTGATGCCAAACAGCATCTGCTGCCTATTGATTGTAGCCTCCGCTTGGTTCAGGCGCTTCATCTCGGCCATGCACCGTTCCAGCCATCTCGTTGTCCGCATCACCGACGCTTCCACATAGCTCCGTTCGGCTTTGCTGGAAGGGCACTCGTCAAATGCCATGGCTATGGTTGAAGCCAGGTTCGACTGAATCCGCATGCTTTCTTCCGGACCCATGAAGATCCTCCGTCCGTCCACATGAGACTGAAAGGTAACTCCCTCTTCCTTGATCTTCCGTAAAGATGCCAGGGAAAACACCTGAAAACCGCCAGAATCGGTTAAGATCGGCCTCTCCCACGACATAAAACGGTGGATTCCGCCTAATTTGCGGATGACCTCGTCGCCGGGACGCACATGAAGATGATAGGTGTTGGATAATTGCACTTGGGTCTTGATCATTTCTAGGTCGGCCGTAGAAACGGCACCTTTGATAGCGGCAGCGGTTCCGACATTCATGAATACCGGGGTCTGGATGACACCATGCGGTGTTGTAAACTCTCCTCTTTTTGCCCTTCCTTCCTGCTTCAATATCCGGTACATCCGTTTTTCGCTCCTTTACTGACAACAGTTCAGCCGTTGGCTGAACTGTAAATAACCGACTTGATGGGCTATGTAATGTAAGGCTATGTTATATACTGCTATGTAATATAATGCATCGACTTATTCAGTCAAAGATTCTCGTCAACAAATTCTTCCAAGGTAATCTCTTGCTCGGCAATGATAGCCGCAGCTTCTTTTCCCACATAGCGGAAATGCCAAGGTTCAAACTCTATTCCGGTAATATATTCCTTGCCCTGCGGATAGCGAAGAATAAAGCCATATTCACTGCTGTGCTCATTCAGCCATTTTCCGGCTTCTGTCTCCGCAAAACCGGCATCCAATGTGGAATAATCATCAGAAATAATATCAATAGCCAGACCGATCTGATGTTCGCTTGCGCCGGGAACCGTAACCGACTGCGACGACAGTTTATAGGCCTCCAGATAAGACATGCCCTTTCTCATATAGGCCTCGATCTTACGGTTAAAAAGAACCTCCTGCCGGGACAGGTCACGATAGGGCGAACAGATCACCAGCGAAACACTGTCATCCTGAGCCGCCTGGAGCATCTGCAGCAAATCGCCGATTATCCTTTCATCACACTGCATGCTGCCCTTGATCGTACCTAGGTTAAAGGAATAATCCTCCGGAATCGGGTGCTGCTTATTAATTAGGATCAAGCGCCAGTCATCTGCCGAAAAGCTAACGGTTTCCCCGCTTTCCGGGACAGCCGCTGCTTCCTCAAGCCGGCTTTCTTCCGAGATGTCCTCTCCTTCCAGGATGTCCTCCCCTTCCAGGATGTCTTCCAATGAATATTTATCCAGCTCTTCCACCCCATGAAGTTCAGCATCTTCATAGCCTTCCAGAACGTCAGCGTCGTCCAGGAGCTCTATCTCCTCCGGCAAAACTTCTTCTTCTTCGGCCAGCCTGATCGTAGACTCTTCGACCGCTATGGCCTCCTGTTCGGCTTCCGGCGATATAAAACCATCCCTTTCGCCGAAAACCGGATACGTGAAACTGCTCCCGGTAAGAAACATCAGCAATAAAAATGCCGTAAAAGCATATTTTTTCCAGGCACCAAAAATTTTTGCCAGGGAATGATGACCAAATAAAACAACTGACAAAACAACAAAAGCAGGAACGCGGAGCCAGCTCTTATTTTCTATGGTTTTCCGATAGTATAAAATGACCTTTTCTTTAAATGACTTTTTCATCCGCCCATTCCCACATACACTGATTTTTCTAAAATATATCATACCACAAATGCTTTAATTGTACACTATATTTTTGCAATTCTTTGGTATAATTTATGTTACAATTTCTGGACTGTGCATAACTGCATAGGAACAGTAACGCCTGACCAGTTGACTGTTTTCGGGTGCTAAAGAACGCTGCTTAGGCGGTCATTGAAATAAGCCAGTTTATTTCGCCCTTTGGCCAGAAAAATGAAAATCATCTCTTCTGGCTGGCGGAGTGGTGGATAACGAACCGGTAAATGGCCTTAATTTCAGCGAAAACAGCTTACAGCAATAATAATTCTACTTCTTACTATCTTGCTTATTATCTTGCAGTTTTTTTACAAGTAGGGTAATATGAAAACGAAGCGGGCATTGCCGCCAAACCGGTCGTTCAGCTTACTAAGCAGCTGGGCTTTTCAAGAATAACACATGGATAATTTGAAAAAGGAGATAATATGGCAGGTTCTACGACAGGAAAATTATTTACAGTCACCACATGGGGAGAATCCCACGGGCCGGCACTCGGCGTTGTCATTGACGGCTGTCCGGCCGGGCTTGCGCTCTGTGAAGCGGACATCCAGACCTATCTGAACCGCCGCCGGCCGGGCCGGACGGCGATTGCGACACCCCGGAATGAGGCTGACGAAGCCGAAATCCTGTCGGGCATTTTTAACGGCCTGACTACCGGCTCCCCTATCGCTGTCATGGTGCGTAACACCTCGGAACGTTCCAAAGACTATGACGAAATCGCTTTCTGTTACCGGCCGGGCCACGCTGATTATACCTATGATGCCAAATACGGGATTCGCGATTACCGCGGCGGCGGGCGTTCCTCCGGACGGGAAACCTTAGGACGGGTTGCCGCCGGCGCAGTTGCCGCCAAGATCCTCAAAGAACTCGGCATCCAGGTGACGGCCTACACCCAGTCCATCGGCCCTGTGTCGATCGACCCGGAACGCTTTCAGGCAGAAAATATCTACGCGTCTGCCACGGCCATGCCGGATCCCGAAGCCGATGCCCGGGCCTTGGCTTTCCTGGAAGAATGCATGCACAAGTCGGACTCCGCCGGCGGCGTTGTCGCCTGCCGGATCACCGGTGTCCCGGCGGGAATCGGCGATCCGGTCTTTCACAAGCTGGATGCGGCACTGGCAGGCGCCGTCATGTCGGTCGGCACGGTCAAAGCCGTTGAGATCGGCGACGGAACCGCTGCTTCGGCTGCGGTGGGCTCTCAGAATAATGATGCCTTTTTCAGTGAAAACGGTACCGTCCTGAAGCGGACAAACCATGCCGGCGGCATCTTAGGCGGCATCAGTGACGGTGCGGATATTTTTCTGCGGGCTCACATCAAGCCCACGCCTTCTATTGCGTCGCTGCAGCAGACCATAAATAAAAATGGAGAGGATGTCTCCATTTCTATCAAAGGCCGCCATGACCCCGTCATCGTTCCCCGCGCCGTGGTCGTGATCGAAGCTATGGCTGCCATCACGTTATTGGATGCCATGATGGTCAATATGGGATCCAGACTGTCATGTCTTAAGTCAGTTTATGGAAAATAACACAGTTGGGACGGTCTACTTTTATTTCCTTCCCGTTCATGATCAGAGTGCCCTCCTTCAGGCCTACATTGAAGAAGGTCATGCTGTTGGTATCATGGTTTAATGAGACCAGATGCCGGTTGTCGGGAAATAAAGCCGCATCTTTCGGATAATCGCCGCTCACCGGCAGACAGAGCAGCTTGGTCAGCATGCCGGTTTCGTGGTCGATGGAATACAGGATCACGCTGTTATCCCCGGCGTTGGAACTGCACAGATAATTGCCGTCCTCAGAAACATTAAGCGCACTGGCGGCCGAACCGCCGGCATGGTAGTCGTTCAGGGTGCTGATGCTCTGGATCTTCTCAAACTCAGGATTCCCTGGCGATATTTCATGATAGTAATAAACATCAATAGTATTCTTCATCTCATGAACGATATATAAGAACCGGCCGTCCTTGGAAAACTTCAGATGCCTTGGTGCCGATTCCTGTTCGCTTCTGATGATATCGGCCATCTTAAGCTTGCCGGTCTTATGATCCAGTGCATAGACATTGACATGGTCCATCCCCAGATCCGCTTCGCAAAGATAATGATTATCCCGGGTCATTTTGGTACAATTGATATGCGGCCGGAAACTCCGTTCGGTAACGCTTCCCAGCCCTCTATGGTAGATCTCCTCGGTAATTTCTCCCACCGCGCCGTTTTCCTCGAGCCTTAAGACCGTCAGCTTGCCGTCATAGTAACCGGCCACGAAAAGAAACCGGTCTGTATAGTCCGTCGAAAGGTAGCGGCCTCTCATGCCGTTGATCGAAGCACAGTTGATCAGCTTCAGGCTGCCGTCCGGCAGGATCTCGACCGCTTCCACGCCGGAATCGGTGATGGAATACAGGAATTTACGGTTATGGGCAATCGTTATATAAGAAGAATTGGTGATCTCTACCTGCCCCTTTTCCGTGAACCGGCCGTTTTCCATGTCCACGTCGTATATCTTGATACCGCATTTGTCATTGCTCCCCGACGTATAAGTCGATACATATGCCACATATCTGTCGTTGCTCATTTGCTTCCTCCTGTTACGGCTTGCCTCAGTCATCCCGTTCATTTATAAATAATACCAAAAATACTACGGCAAAGCAAGATTTTTACTACTTGACTTTTCTCCGCCACATAGTATAATAAATATCGTCCGTTGTTTAGTGAGAGTAAACTTTGAGTTTAATTTTACTTTTACTTCGTTTCACCCTCTTTCAGAAAAGGAATGGTATAAAATGGATATCGGGAATAAATTGAAAGAACTGCGCATCCAAAAAGCGCTGACACAGGAGGAACTGGCCGACCGCTGCGAGCTTTCCAAAGGCTTTATATCGCAGCTGGAACGAAACCTCACCTCGCCTTCCATCGCTACCCTGATCGATATCCTGCAGAGCCTGGGAAGCGATCTGAACACTTTTTTTACTGATATCTCGGAGGAACAGATCGTTTTTCATGAAACAGACTATTTCGAAAAAGTGGATAACGACCTGAACAATAAAATCGAATGGATCATACCGAATGCCCAGAAAAACATGATGGAGCCGATCCGGCTGACCCTAGCTCCCGACGGTTCCACTTACCCGGACAATCCTCATGAAGGCGAAGAATTCGGCTACGTCTTATCCGGCAGCATCACGATCATGCTGGGAAAACGCGCCATCCGGGTAAAAAAAGGGGAATCCTTTTATTTCACTCCTAATACGACCCATTATGTCAAGGCTAATAAAAGCGGTGCTACGCTTCTATGGGTGAGCAGCCCTCCCAGCTTTTGAAAGCTTACTGCTCACAGCGAGGGCACAAATTTAACGTTTACGAAGAGGAATAGGCTATTATGGATATCAAAAACAGGGATAATAAAAACAAGGATATCAAAAACAACAAACTTTTGATCAGCCTGGAAAACATCAGCAAGTCCTTTGACGGACAGCTGATCCTGGATGACCTGAATCTCTTTATCCGGGAAAATGAATTCGTCACCCTGTTGGGGCCCAGCGGCTGCGGCAAGACCACGCTGCTGCGCATAATGGGCGGTTTTGAAACCCCTGACACCGGAAGGGTCATTTTTGACGGCAGCAACATTACCGGCCTGCCTCCCAATAAAAGACAGTTGAATACAGTATTTCAGAAGTATGCCCTCTTTACCCATATGAACATCGCCGATAACATTGCTTTCGGCTTACGGATCAAGAACAAGCCCAAAGCCTATATCGATGACAAGATCTCTTATGCCCTGAAACTGGTGAATCTGGAAGGTTTTGAAAAGCGGATGCCGGATTCCTTAAGCGGCGGCCAGCAGCAGCGGATCGCCATCGCCCGGGCGATCGTGAACGAGCCCAAGGTGCTTCTGCTCGATGAACCCTTAGGAGCCTTGGACCTGAAGCTGCGGCAGGATATGCAGTATGAACTGATCCGGCTGAAAAATGAGCTGGGCATCACTTTCATATATGTGACCCACGACCAGGAAGAGGCCCTTACCATGTCCGATACGATTGTCGTGATGAATCAGGGCTATATCCAGCAGATCGGCACGCCGGAAGGCATCTATAATGAACCGGAAAATGCCTTTGTCGCCGACTTTATCGGGGAAAGCAATATAATTGACGCCCTGATGATCGAGGATAAGCGGGTCGAGATTCTGGGAACTCATTTTGTCTGCGTGGATACCGGGTTCGGGAAAAACAAGCCAGTGGATGTGGTAATCCGTCCGGAGGACGTGGAATTGGGCAAGCCGGAGGACGGCACGCTGCAGGGCGTGGTCAGCCATCTGATTTTTAAAGGCGTCCACTATGAAATGGAAGTGACCGCCAACGGCTTTGAATGGCTGGTGCATTCTACCGGCATGTTCCCAGTAGGAACGCCCGTCGGCATCAAGGTAGATCCCTTTAACATCCAGATCATGAATAAACCAGCTTCTGAAGATGAAGAGGCTGTCAGCTTGGAGATTTAAGCAGATTACGGCATAGTCCCTTACAGAAAGGAAAGACAGATGACTTTACCGACAAAAAATAAGGAAGGCAATCATCCCAACGTCAAAGTGCGCTCCGGTATCCTGTTAGGCTCGCCTTATTTGCTGTGGATGGTTATTTTTATCGTAGTGCCGCTCGCCATGATATTTTATTATGGGCTGATTGACAAGAACGGGGCTTTTACCTTGGATAACCTCACTGCCATCCTGTCGGCCGAACATGCCAAGGCGCTCTGGCTTGCCATCCTGTTAGCGGTAGCGGCTACGATGATCTGCCTGATCCTGGCTTATCCGCTGGCCTTCATCCTCTCCCGGACCAAGATGAGCAAGCAAGGTTTCATCGTCCTGCTCTTCATCCTGCCGATGTGGATGAACTTCCTGCTTCGCACCCTGGCCTGGCAGACCCTGCTGGAAAAGACCGGAGTTATCAATAATATCCTGGCCTGGCTGCGCCTGCCGGCCTTAAACATCATCAATACGCCCTATGCGATTGTTTTCGGAATGGTTTATAATTTCCTTCCCTTTATGATATTGCCGATCTACAACAGCCTGATCAAGATCGACATCAATGTTGTCAACGCGGCCAGGGACCTGGGGGCCAACGCTTTTGATGTGTTCAAGAAGATTATTTTTCCGCTGAGCATACCGGGGATGATCAGCGGCATTACTATGGTATTTATCCCGGCTTTGACGACATTTGTCATCAGCAAGCTCTTGGGCGGCAGTAAAATACTACTGATCGGCAACGTGATCGAGGAAGAATTCACGCAGGCCGGGAACTGGCACCTGGGAAGCGGTCTTTCCATTGTGCTGATGCTTTTTATCATTGTGAATATGGTGATATCCGCCGTCTTCGACAAGGAAGGGGAAGGTAGCTTTTTATGAATGTCCTGAAGAACAGCCTTCAAAAAATATATATCAGCCTGATCTTCCTCTTTTTGTATGCGCCGATTGTCACGTTAATCGTGCTTTCCTTTAACGACAGCCGTACCAGGGCTAAATGGGGCGGGGTCACGTTCCGATGGTACGGCGCCCTCTTTCAGAACGAGGACATCATGCAGGCTTTGTTTAACACGCTGTCCATTGCTTTGATTTCCGCGCTGGTAGCGACCGTGATCGGCACGATCGCCTGTATTGCCGTGATGCGCATGAACCGGACCGGGCGGGCCGTTGTCTTAGGCATCACCAATATTCCGATGCTGAACGCCGAGATTGTCACCGGTATTTCTTTGATGCTGCTGTTCATCAGTCTGGGGCTGCGGTTCGGCTACGGTACGATATTGCTTTCCCATATTACTTTTAATATTCCTTATGTGATACTCAGCGTAATGCCGAAAATGAGACAGCTTAACCCAAGCACTTATGAAGCGGCCCGTGACCTGGGAGCCGGGCCGGTATCCGGATTTTTCAAAGTCGTCATGCCGGATCTCCTGCCGGGCGTGCTTTCCGGATTCTTGATGGCATTTACCATGTCGCTGGATGATTTTATCATTACCCATTTTACCAAAGGTGCCGGAGTGGACACGCTTTCCACTAAAATATATACGGAAGTGAGAAAAGGGATCAAACCGGAAATGTATGCGCTTTCGACTATCATCTTTGTCACGGTGCTGCTGTTGCTGGTTCTGGTAAACCGCACTCCCGCTCACAAAGCACAAAAGCTATCAGAAGGAGAAGCATAATGAAAAAACTATCATCGCTCAACAGTAAAATCAAGAAAAAATCGCTTGGCCTAGTCCTGGCGGCTATGACAAGTGCCGTATTGGCAGTCGGCTGTGGCGGCAGTTCCCCAGACGCAGGTGAAGTCGTCGTCTATAATTGGGGAGAATACATGGATCCTGACAGTATCGCGCTTTTTGAAGAAGAAACCGGTATCAAGGTCATCTATGACGAGTTTGAAACCAACGAGATCATGTATCCCAAAATCGAATCCGGGGCTTCCAGCTATGACGTTGTCTGTCCTTCCGATTATATGATCCAGAAGATGATTGAAAACGACCTGCTGCAGGAACTGGATTTTGAACAGCTGCCCAATGCCAAAGCCAATATCGGCACACAATACTGGGAACAGTCCAAGGAGTTCGATCCGGAAGGCAAGTACGCGGTGCCTTACTGCTGGGGAACCGTGGGGATTCTTTATAACAAGACGATGGTGGACGGCCCCGTCGATTCCTGGTCTATCCTCTGGGATGAAAAATATGCGGATAGCATCCTGATGCAGGATTCGGTTCGTGATGCCTTTATGGTGTCTTTGAAGCTGAACGGCTTCTCTGTCAACAGCATGAACGAAGATGAACTACAGCTTGCCAAAGAGTCACTGATTGCCCAGAAACCGCTGGTACAGGCCTATGTCATCGACCAAGTGCGTGACAAGATGATCGGCAACGAAGCGGCTCTCGGCGTCATTTATTCAGGAGAAGCCATCTATACCCAGAGAGAGAATCCGGATCTGGAGTACGTGATCCCGAAGGAAGGAACCAATGTCTGGATTGATTCCTGGGTCATCACCAAAGATGCCCAGAATGTGGAAAATGCCCTAAAATTCATTGACTTTATGTGCCGCCCCGATATCGCCTTAAAAAACTTTGAGTATATCACCTATTCTACTCCCAATGATGCTGCCAGGGAACTGATCGAAGACGAGGACATCCGTAATTCTCCGATCGCCTTCCCTGACCTGGATGCTTATCAGGGTCTGGAAACTTTCAGCTATCTGGGGGATGAAGGGGATGAACTGTATAATACTCTTTGGAAAGAGATAAAATCACAATAAAAATCATTATTGACACTTCCAATTAGAACATTAAGAATTATTTTCGCTGTCCGAGAAGCCGATGAATGGCGGACTGAGAACCGGCAAATGGCCTTAATTTCAGCGAAAACAGCTTACAGCGAAAATAATTCATTAAGTCATGTTATATACAATATTATCACAATATGTTATAATAATATGTCGCAATTAATCAAACAAAAGTGTAAGGAGGGGAAACTATGTCTGGTAATTATCCGATTCATCCCGATCTCTATGAACTGCGCAACATGATGGAACCGCTCTTGACCATGGATCCGGAACTGATCCGGCTTATGACCAATCAGTTCCGCAGGGAGTGGAACAACAATGTCTCAGATGAGGAAATCATCATCACAAAGCGGAATATTCTCAGCCATGACGGCGTACCGCTTGAACTTCAAATTATGAAACCACGACAACTGGATACTCAGTCGGCTCCCTGCCTGATCTATTATCATGGCGGCGGATTTATGTTTCCCATGAGTAAATTCCAGTTCCGTATCGTCCGCGAATATATCAAAGGAGCTTCCTGTGTAGCCATATGTGTCGATTACCGGCTGGCACCAGACGCATGCTTCCCTGCTCCGCTGGAGGACTGTTATCGGACGCTGGAGTGGACTTGTCAGAATGCCGCTGACATCGGCATCGATCCCTGCCGTATCGTAATCGGAGGCGACAGTGCCGGGGGGCTGTTTACCGCCGCTGTCTCACTGATGGCAAGGGAACGTAACGGACCCGAAGCAATCGGTCAGATGCTCGTCTACCCTACCACCGATGCCCGTCTTCAGTCACCATCCATGATAAAATACACGGACACCCCGGTATGGAATGCTCCTTTGACGAAATGGTGCTGGAGCCTCTATCTTAAAAACGGAACCCAGGAACTGCCGGATTATGCTTCTCCCCTTGAAGCCGCTTCACTGGCAGGACTTCCTGAAGCCTATGTTGAAATCGCTGAATTTGACTGTCTGCGTGACGACGGCTTACTTTATGCACAGGCACTTGAACAAGCCGGTGTTCCGACAAGACTGGTTGATACCAAGCAAACCACGCATGCTTTTGATTATGCACGGGAAGAAACATTTATGAAGAGCCTCCTGATAAAAGAAAGCCTTATTAAACGGATTCATTTTTTGATACAGATTTTCAAAGCAGATTAATGATTAATAAAGCATTGGATTGAACCTGAGCTACATACGAAAGGGGTCTGCCGGGAAATACCCAATTTTTGCCCCAGACAGGTAAATAGAAATATCCCATGGATTTTCAGGCGTTTCTGCTTGAAATATTTCCTTGGGATATTTCGCACCTGACTGCTTCTGCCCGCTCCGGCAGCCGCAATCGATAGATTACCTGCCATATTATGCCCTCCTTAGCATGTTCTGTCTTACCACTAAGACAAAAAGAACCTCCTGTTCTTCCGCATAGAATTTTCCTTAATCTGATTATCGGCATAGTTTGATAATCTTTATATAATTAGATGGAAAAATTATAATTTCCGGTAAATCTGAAACTGTGAAGGTACTGAAACTGAACAGTTACGACAATCTAATAACCAATCCAACCTCCCTGCAATGATAAATACGCGTTGATCAGCTCTAATATTTCACGATTAATCGGGTTATAATAAAAAAGTACATATCGCAAATTTCTGAGATTAATGAGAAAATTAACACCGCCCGATATATTGTTTTCAGTCACTGACAAATGTTCCAGATTGTACAGTTGGTTTAAAGCTGAAATATCACTGATATTATTATATGAGATATCCAGACGTTTCAAAGCAGTACAGTATCTCAGTGCCGAAACATCGGAAATATTATTATGTGATACATGGAATGATTCCAAATTGCTGAGATTGCTTACCACCGAAATATCACTGATATAATTATGCCCTACAGATAAGTATTTTAGTTTCGTTAAATTTCGCAACGGGTAAAGATTTGTAATATTACATACGATCAAGTCAATACTTTCCAAATTGGTCAGTCCGCTAAGAGGTGTGAGATCCGAGATATTATTTCCAGATAAATTCAGCTGTTTTAGATTTTTCATATAAGAAAGCACTTGAATATCCGCATTGGTAAGATTCATGAAACTTAGATCAAGTTCCTCTAAGGTAACCGAATATACTAAATTTTTGATTACAATATAGGCCGGAGGCGTTGCCGCAGTACTTCCAAAATTATGTACGGACAGCATTAATACCATTATTACGATAAGAGATATCATACGTCTTTTTTTCATCATCCTATTCCTTTCTTGTTAAAATAATATTTCTTAATGATTAATTACTCTGCCCAATAATACAAGTAAATCTAATATAAAACCAAACATCCCTGCAATGATAAATAAGCGTCGATCAGTTCTAATATTTCACGGTTAATAGGATTATTATAAAAAACTATACCTTGCAAATTTCTGAGATAAATAACAAAATTAACACCGCCTGATATGTTGTTTTCAATCATGATTAAATATTCTAGATTGTACAGTTGGCTAAACGCTGAAATATCACTGACATTATTATATGAGATATCCAGATATTTCAGAGCAGTACTGTTTCTCAGTGCCGAAACGTCGGAAATATTATTATTGTATATATAGAATGATTCCAAATTGCGGAGATTACTTACCACCGAAATACCACTGATATTATTATTCCCAACATCCAAGTATTTTAGCTTCGTTAAATTTCTCAAAGGGTAAAGACTTGAAATATTACATTGGTTCAATATAACTGTTTCCAAATTAATCAGTCCGCTGATAGGTGCGAGATCCGGGATATTATTTCCAGATAAATTTAGTTTTTTTAGGTTTTTCATATAAGAAAGCACTTGAATATCCGCGTTGGTAAGATTCATGGAACTCAGATCAAGTTCCTCTAAGGTAACCGGATATACTAAATTTTTGATTACAATATAGGCCGGAGGCGTTGCCGCAGTACTTCCAAAATTATGCACGGACAGTATTAATACCATTATTACAATAAGAGATATTACATCTTTTTTTTTCATCTGTTTCTCCTTTCTTGTAAAAATTATTCCTTAATGACCTATTTAATCTAAGATATACGATTGTAATTCATTCATATATTCTGTACCGCCCTCATAAGCAATCACCTACTACCTTTAAATCAGTACCGCCACGTTATAAATCACTATTCAATATGATAATATGTCGTCATTCATTAATTCCAATATATGTTATATGTATTAATAATACTGTTTTTACTCAAATACTTTTCTATACTATCAATTATAGTGCATTAATTAATTTTTGTCAATTCGCAATCATATATTATGTTTTATTAATGCATTCGCTATAAATATATAAACATTTTATTTGTTTTTATTTATATCAAAATAATCTTATCCAAAATGCATAAAACGGCAAAAAGGGGGCTGCCGGGAAATACCCAATTTTAAGCCCCTGACAGGTAAATAGAAATATCCCATGGATTTTCAGGCGTTTCTGCTTGAAATATTTCCTTGGGATATTTCCTTCTGCTATTATAGTTTTAGTGAGTCAGTGCCTCTCTCTGTTAAGGACTGTCTATTTCCCGACAGCCCCCTTTTACGATGCGATCCTGTTAAAATTCAAGGTCTTACCTGGCCATTCCCTTCAACGGTATATTTGTAAGAGGTAAGCTCCTTAAGCCCCATTGGTCCTCTGGCATGAAGCTTCTGGGTGCTGATGCCGATCTCGGCACCGAAGCCGAATTCAAAGCCATCCGTATATCTGGTGGAAGCATTGACATACACACAGGCAGCATCTACTTCATTCATAAACTGTTCGGCATTGTCTTTATCTTCCGTTATGATGGCCTCGGAGTGTCTGGTACCGTAACGGTTGATGTGGGCAATCGCTTCTGCCGTTCCCGATACTGTTTTTACCGAAAGAATATAATCTAGATATTCTGTTCCATAATCTTCTTCCGTGACCGGAACACAGTCGGGCAATTTTTTGCAGACGGCCTCATCTCCTCGCATTTCTACATGGAACGGGGCCAAGGCCGGAACCAGTTTGCTTAATAACTTTTCTGCTATCCCTTCATGAATTACCAGGGATTCACAGGCATTGCAGACGCCGATGCGCTGGGTCTTGGCATTAACGATAATGGCAGTTGCCATATCGATACTGGCGCTTTCATCTACGAAAATATGACAGTTCCCGGTTCCCGTTTCGATTACCGGCACCGTACTGTTTTCCACCACTGCCCGGATCAGTCCCGCCCCGCCCCGGGGAATCAGTACATTGACATAACGGTTCATCTTCATAAAAGCGTTGGTGATGCTGCGGTCAGCAGATTCTATCAGCTGGATCGCATCCGGGGTGATGCCGTCATCCGACAAAGCTTTTCTGATTACCTTGGTAATCTCCATATTGGAAGCCAGGGCATCGCTGCCCCCTTTCAGTATCACCGCGTTGCCGGCCTTAAAGCACAGGCCGAAGGCATCTGCCGTCACATTGGGCCGGGATTCATAAATGATCCCGATTACCCCCAGCGGGACTCTTCTTTTACGGATATGCAGTCCGTTAGGACGGGTAAAACTCTCCAGCTCTTCTCCGATGGGATCCGCCAGGCTGATGATTTCACGTAAGCCCTCCGCCATCGCCTGTATACGGTTCTCGTTAAGCCGGAGCCGGTCCACTAAACCTTCGTGCATGCCGGACTCCTGTGCTCTTTTAATATCCTGATTATTGGCCGCTAATATAGCACCCGCATTATTTACCAGTGCATCTGCGACCGCGCCTAAGCCGGCATTCTTCTCTGCCGCAGTCAGTTTCTGTACCTGATATCCGGCTTTCTGGGCTTTTTCTCCCATCATGGTCAGATCCATTCTATCGCCTCCTCACATTTATATTTGCTTAGATAATCATGTTTACTAATTATTTACTTATATTATTTTTCTTATATTATTCATAGTCTATTTTATAAGTATGTTTTATCTGTTAATATGATTTCAGTTTCGGTTATGATCATGTCAGGTCTCCTGTCATGTTCATTCATTGGCACTTGCGGCGCGATCTGACAGTCATAGGAAAGGGCAATTGTTTTAAGGTTCGGACAGTCTGCCAGGAAATGATCATAATAACCCCTGCCATAGCCAATCCTGCCCCGGTTCCTGTCAAATACCACTCCGGGCATAATCATCAGGCATGTTTCCGGGGCATAGGTGTCTGGAGTAAACTGCCTCTCTGCTGACGGTTCCGGTTCCTTTATCCCATAATTACTTTCTATGAGCTGCATCATGTCGCTAATCTCGAAGAAATCCATTTTTGATCCCGTTATTCTGGGACAGTATATTTTTTTCTCATGGTTCTTGAGCAATTCCCTGATTAACGGTGCTGTTTTTACTTCGCCGCGGAAATCCACATAAATCAATAGGATGCCTGACATTCTATAAGCTTCCTGCTCAATGAGTTTCTGCAATATCTGCCGGCTTTTTTCCATACTTTCAATGACTCCCTGGGATTCCCGGCGGCTTAGGTATTCTTTTCTCAGAGCGTGCTTGTTCGTTTTGCTGTCCGTATTGATACTCATATTGTTATACACATTGATATTATTTTTATCTGTGCTCAAACCATTATTCCAGCTGCTATTCTCATCTGCACACATATCTGAATTCCTCTGTCAGTTTTTATTTCCCAATTCGGCACCTAGGTCGGTAATGGTTCCGTCTTCTTCCCGGATGCTGATATTATTCAGCTGTCCCCGCAGATTAGCGCGAATATTGGCTATATATTCTTTCCGTAATTCTTCCTGTTCTATTTTTTCGTCCGGTGTCAGCCCTTCTTGCTTGGAACGATGATATAATTCATTGATTCTTGCTATTTTTTCATCTAATGTTTTTTTATCCAAATTATACTTATCCTTTCTGCTAATTAGCAAGTTTTCATGCATTCCCCTCCCAATACCGTAACTCTTCTTAATCCCCCGAGTTAAATTCAACCAGTTTTTCCCAATCAATGGCACCGTCTGCCCTACAGAAACTATACAGAAGGACCACTCTTGACGGCAATGGCATAAATTGTGTTACTATCATTATCTTGTATCATCACATCAATACTTTCTGCTAAAGCCTTATTACCACCGCTTACAGCAATAGCAATTGGTTCAAAAAAGCAATTGCCAAAAATAGTTTCCTCACTCGATGTCACAAATGTTCTTAATACGGATTCCACTATCTCTGAAGCGACTTCCCCCTAACTCCATTGCATTTTTTACTTTATTGTGTACACTGGTTCCCCTGAACCGCTTTGTTTCTATGGTTGATGTCTTATTCGCTGTTGATAAAATTGCTTTTCCAATAGCTTCAGCTAATCCTACCGGAACCGCATTTCCAATCTGGCTATATTTTGACGATATGGTTCCAATAAATTTCCATTCATCTGGAAACTGCTGGATTCTTGCATACTCTTTTACACTTAGTGGCCTATCATGTATCGGATGACAAAGCATGGTCGCTTTTTGAGCCGGAGATGTTGTTATTGTCGGAGAAGGCTGAGCATATGACAATCTTCTGTAAAATCCAACTTTACCTCCACCAGACTCATAAGCTCCACCCATCGCAACTGGAATGATTTCCTGTGGCAAGTCTTTCCAATTACCGCCCTCCGGAACCAAAAGAAGGTATTTTTTTCTGTCACCACTTAGTAAAGTGTATTCCCCAGGATCATCCTCCAAGTCCTTTATAGCATCTGCTACTGTTTTCCACTTGTACTCCGGACTCTGATGCATTTGAAAATGTGTCGGTATCGGTAAAAAGATATCTTCATTATCTCTACTGCCTATTAATACAAAACGTTCACGGAACTGAGGCACTCCATAATTTACAGCGTCCAAAATTCCATACACAGTTCTATAACCCAGAATATTAAATTCCGATAGAATCACATCTAAAACCGTCCCTAGCCTTTGTTCCGGATCATCCTTTACTCTTTCAGCAACAGTTGAATGTTTTAACGGTGCCGAAATAATGCCTTTTACATTTTCCATCACAAAGAATCTCGGGCGTATGTAGTCTATCATCCGGATGAAATCCATAAATAAGCTTCCCCGCGGGTCATTGATTCCCAGTCTTTTTCCGGCAGTAGAAAACGGCTGACAGGGTGGACCTCCACAGATCATAAACGGCTCCCCGGCTTTTAGTCCAGTCAGTTCCAAAAGTGTTTCAGGGTTTATCTCTCGAATGTCTCCTGCCAAAACCTTGTGGCCGTTTAATTTCATCGTCTCGATACAATCCGGCTTGAAATCCTGTCCTATCATAACATTAAGTCCAGCTCTTTCAAGACCGATATCTAATCCCATTGCTCCAGAAAACAATGAAATAACATCACGATTATTTTGATACTTCACACGTGCTTCTTCTAAATCGAATTTTATCATCAACCCGAATCTCCATCCTTTAATACAATTTTAGTTCAAAATAGTTCCATTGCCTCTTAATGATATCTAAGTCAGATATGGAAAATCTCTCATAATAATATTCACATATAATCTTTATTTGCTCTAATATAGTCATAATATACCTTTTAGAAAACTCTATAAATATATTAAAATTATAAAACTTAGAGTTTTAATAGTCAATAATAAAGCTATTTGTAGATAAGTCTAAAATATAAAATATTATAATCATAATTGAAACAACTTTATCTCATAAGCGATTTCGCCACAGCCTCCGCAATCCTTATCCCATCAATCGCCGCTGACATGATTCCACCGGCATATCCTGCACCTTCCCCGCAGGGATAAAGGCCCTTTATTTCCGACTGCAGCTCTGGACCGCGAAGGATTCGGATCGGCGATGAGGTTCTGCTTTCGGTTCCCGATAATAATACATGAGCATGATCAAACCCGCGGATCATTTTGCCAAATTCCGTCATCCCACTTATGATTGAGCGATTCAAAGAAGCAGGCAGGATATCGTGAACCGGTGCAAAGCACCATTCTCCTTTAATGGCGGGTGAATACGGCCGCCCGGTATCCTGTACATCTTCATTGAGAATATGCCTCTTATAATCGCCATAATATTCGACAGGAACTTTTCCTTGGCCGATATGATAGGTTCGTTCCTCCAGTCTGCGCTGGAAGGCCATACCCGAAAGCGGGTGAAGTGATCCGTAATCCTCCGGTGTAACTGTCACGACTATGGCACTATTGGCGTTGCTTCCGGCTCGTCCGCTATAACTCATGCCGTTGACTGCGGTACGGCCTTCTTCTGAAGAAGCATTTACGACAAAACCGCCGGGGCACATACAAAACGAGTATACCGACGGCTGTGTCCGACGGCTGACCAGTTTATAATAGGCAGCTCCCAGAATATCATGTTCCGCCCTCCCGTATTGGGAATGATTGATGACAGCCTGCGGATGCTCTACACGAAGACCTACGGCAAAGGCTTTGGCTTCCATCGGGATGCCGCCATCAAACAGCATCTGGAACGTATCTCTGGCACTGTGCCCGATTGCCAGGATGACATGGCTGCTCTCTAATTTTTCCTTCCGGTTGACTACCACGCCGCCGACACGATTATCTTCTACCATGAGGCCGGTCACTTTCCGACCAAATCTTACTTCCCCTCCATGCTTGATAATCATCTGCCTCATATGGATGACCACTTTCCTTAAAACATCCGTCCCGACATGAGGTTTATAATCATATAAGATGTCTTCCGGTGCCCCCGCACCGACCAGGATAGAAAGTACTTCACGTCCTATACCGTTCTTGTCTTTAATCAGCGTATTAAGCTTGCCGTCCGAGAAAGTCCCGGCACCACCCTCTCCGAACTGCACGTTGCTTTCTGTGTCCAGTATACCTTCCTTCCAGAACCTTTCCACCTTGGCTTCTCTTAGTTCGATTGCCTCACCGCGTTCCAGGATAATCGGCCGAAATCCATTAAGTGCCAGCATATAGCCGCAAAAAAGCCCGGCAGGTCCCATCCCGACGATGATTGGTCGGGCACCTGACCTGTCCCTGTCATCGGCCGTCCCTCTCTTAATCTTGCCGGAATAAGGAAAAACATATCGTGCCGAGTGACAGCAAACCACTTGCGGATCTCTTAATTTCTTGACTAAATGCTCTTCCTGCCCCTCCCTGACATCCACATCTATCACATAGCTGTAATAAATATCCGGTTTCTTTCGGGCATCTATGGAACGACGAATCTTCTCATATGTAAACCTTTGCTCCCGGCCAAGTCTCAGCATATTCCTGATCTTACCTTCCAGCTGCTTCTCCGTATGCCCGACGGGAAGCTTGATTTGATGTATTCTTATCATGCATATCCTTTCTGTAACCTACTAGGAAAACACTGACTCAATCCGCGTTCCCTAATCCGGCAGCCTAAAACGCAAAGCCGCATTGCCTGCCATATGACCACTGGACCATGCCCATTGCAGATTGTAACCGCCGCATCTTCCATCCACATCCAGGATTTCACCGGCAAAATACAGGTGCGGTATCAGCAGGGATTCCAGGCTTTCACTGACCTCATGCAAGGGTACGCCCCCGGCACAGACCTGGGCCTGCTCAAATGAATTGACCGAAGTAATATGTAGTCTCAGTTTTTTGTATTTCCACAAGATCTCTTCTATCTTCTTTTTTCCTAATCTAGCAACTATATCAGTTCCTTTACAGCCGCTAAGCAGGATCATGGTCCGGTTAATCTTCTTATTCGCCATACCCAGTAAAAAATCAGCCAGCGCTTTACCTTCACCGAACCGATAGCGCTCTTCTGTCAACTCTTTATAAGCAGTATCATCATAATCCGGAAAAAAATCCACATCTACCGCAACATCACGTTTCTCAAGCAAGTCATAAGCCGCAAGCCTGCTAAACTGAAATACCGGAATGCCGGATATCCCATACTCAGTAAACTGTAATTCGCCCTGCTCCTTCTGACCGGATATCCCGTCCGTCACCAAAGTCAGCAAAGCCTGACACCTTACCCCGGCAAGGGATTTCATATAATTCTCACGGCATCTGAGTTGAACCAGAGCCGGCACCACCGGAACGATACTGTGACCTAAGGCAGCAGCCAAGCGATAACCTCCAAAGACATCTGTTTTTCTTAGGGCGGCCCGGCTTCCGCAGGCCAGGATGACACTGTCATAACTATCTATGTTCCCATCAACCGTCTTTACCCTTAACTTATCATATTCCGCTCTTTCTATTGCCACAACTTCGCAGCCGCACACGACTTCGATCAGAAGTTCCTCCATCCGCAGCCGCAGTATGTCCAGTACCGTCGAAGCCTGTTCTGAAAATGGATAGAGGTAACCTTTCTTCTCTTTCACCATCATACCCATCCCGTTAAACAAACGAACCGTATCCGAAACAGATAACTCCTCCAGAACACACGTCGCCAGCCGCGGATCAGCAGTATAATAATGAGCAATATCCATATCTACATTACTCAGATTACATTTACCATTGCCGGTAGCCAGCAGTTTCTTACCGACCCGCTCATTCTTTTCATATAGCACCACCCGTGCGCCCCCGGCGGCTGCCGTTATGGCGGCCATCATCCCCGCCGCACCAGCGCCTATTACTGCAACTTCAACACTCACACGTTTCTCCCATTCCTTCCGACAGTAAACTTTCATATCATTGATTAACTGGAATAAGCCTCTAAAAAATCATATAGGTCTTCTTCCCGTTCAATGAATTTTCTGTAAATAATCTCCTCCCGAAGCTCCTCCGGCAAATTCTGCAGCATAATATTCGTAGTCATATAGACCGTTTTCTCATCCCCGTAATACACGGTAACCAGATTATTCTCATTGACCAGGTAAAAACCTTCCGCCATTTCTTCCGGTGTTTCTTCCTCCTCGTAGATCTTTCTGACTACTACCCGATGTGGCGAAAATGAAACGACCTCACAGCTGATAAAGCCTTTTTCCTGTTCCGACAGCGGCGGAAAATTAGTAAACTCCTCCATTATTGTCGTAAACAGCTCCCGGTCAAGCCCTACAAATGTCTCCGGAACCGGGATGATTTCTTCCGACATCTCGTCACTGTTACGGCGGTACTCCTGAATCATATATTCGGTATCCGCATTAATCGTTGCCCCGTCATTCATTGACACTTCCACGGCTTCCGGCCCGGCATCCGCCGCCGACAAAAGACTTTCCTCCATGGATGCTGTTACGGAACCTGTATCAGGATCCGTTTCGGAACCTGTCCCGGAACCATCCGGCCTGCCGGCTTTCTGTCCGCTTTGCGTATTCTTGTCCACCTGGTTTTCATAGGCGATGTCGGCAGCTTCGGCACCTTCTGTGATGGCCGTTTCCCAACTGTCCGTTATCCTATTACCGGCGACCGCATTTCCCTCGGCCAGAGCCCGCCCCGGATAAAAAAAATCCATGGCTGCCATACCGGAGGCCAGCCCGCCGGCAAACATCGTCATGGGTATGATGAAAAACACTGTGATACGTTTTACAAATTTCATAGCCGTCCTCTGACCATTTTCATGGCTGTCCTCTAACCATTGATTTGTAATAGTATCTTCCAAAAAGTGCTTATTTATACCGTTTTATAATAAATGCATGAATTTTGCGAGCGTTAAGAGGGCTGTCCCGCCCGGGATTTTTTCCAGCTCACTCTCCGTCAGGGCGCGTAACAGGATCATCAATAAGAGATAGGCCGCTAAAATAATCACAAAACAGATAAGAATCACGACAAACTCTGGCAGCAGGGGCATCAAAGCCGTTTTTATCAATATCGCAATCATTCCGGCGACACCTGCACAGATCAGGGTAATGACCAGGATCCGCAGACAGCGTCTCAGCCATTCCTGCCCGTACTGCATAAGCCGGAATACCAAAGCCAGCCCGCCCACACAGGCACATGCTACGGAAATCACATTGCTTAATGCCACCCCGTTGATGCCCATCCCGGTCGGACCGGCCTGGGACAGCAGCAGGTAAAGCACGGCCAGGTGCAGCAAAAAACTGCCGACACCGAGCAGCAGCAGCTGGTACACCTTGTCAAACTGTTTTAGCAGCCCGTAACAAAGATAGCCGACAGTACCGAACAGAATCCATGCACAGCCATACGGAATCAGCTCGGCTGTTATGTCGGAATTCCCCTGGCCGATGATGACGGCTAACGGCTCGGCGATTACCGCTGTAAAAAATACCAGCGGCACGGTAACAATCACGATGTTATTGATCGTCTGGGTCAGCTGATCCCGGGAAGCCCGGTATTCTTCTCTCAGCCATGCGGCTGAGACGGCCTTGATCGCTTTAGCGGGAACCAGGCAGCCACAGGCTGTCAGGAACCCGATGACGCTCAGATAGATCCCGTAGTAGTTGCCCCACACGACTACCTTGTCAACGACCGTTTCCCCGGCCTCGGTGAAGATATCCCGAAAAATATTCTGATAATAATAATACATTCTTTGATCAGCCAGCGTCGTCATGCCGAACAATACGGTCACTAGACCATAAGGAACTGCCGACCGGAGCAGACTGCCGTAAAGATAGGCCTTGGGCTCGGCATTCCTGGAACTGTCCCGGTAAATCTGTTTTTTGGCTGTACCGCGGTACAGCAGGTAAAGCAACAGCAAATGCAGAAAAGAAAGCACGGCGGCAATCAAGACCCCCAGCGCTGCGCCCGTAGCTCCGTAGACTGCCTTAAGGCTGTTATTGTGCAGAACCGCCGCCACTTTGAGGCCGTACCGGTAAAGCACGGCAGACAAAAGCGTCCCGAGGCCGATGGTCAGCAGCTGCTCCAGCACCAGTGAATGCACCGTCGGAATCCGGGTGCCGGTTCCCTGAAAATATCCTCTGAGCAGACAGGTCAGAGAAATAAAAATGACAGCCGGAGCCATGACACAGACCGGCAGCCAGCTGTACCGTTGCAGCAAAAGCACCTCGGCAATAAACCGGTTGCCCAGAAGGATAAGGAAACCGGCCGCTACGCCAAACAGCAAGGCCAACAAAGCTGCGCATTTGAAGATACGCCGGGCACTTTTGTACTGCTCGCGTTTGATTCGGTATTTGACCAGGGAATGGGTGGCCTCTGCCAGCCCGTAAGTGATGAACAGGCTGCATAAAACAAAGATTTCGTTAACCGGTGCAAAATACCCTACTCCTTCTTCCCCGATCAGCGACATCAGCAGGATACGAAATAACAATCCTGCAGCTAACGCGATAAAACCGGCGTGTATCAGCGGATTGGACTTTTCATGAGGATTTTTATAATTGCTCGTGTTACTTTTTCTCATCCGTGCCTCCTTGTCAAAAACCGCAAAGGTGATTTATGGTTACTGCCAGCCGGCCATGCTCCTTGGGTGACCTATACCCGGGATATTCCCAGCATCTGCAGTATTTTCTCCTGTTTTTCTTCCATGCCCAGGGCATCCTCAGGGCTTTGATGGTCATAGCCGCATAGATGGAAGATACTGTGGGCCACTAAAAATGCCAGTTCCCTTTTCAGGCTATGCCCATAATCGGCGGCCTGAGACCGGAGCTTTTCCACTGAAATGATAATGTCGCCCAAAAGCAGCTCCCCGTTTTCGGGGTCGAAGGCCGGACTTCCCGGCTTTTCGGCTATGGCAAAATCAGCTGCCGCCGCGAAGATGAGGCCCGGAAAAGAAAGCACGTCCGTCGGTTCGTCGATTCCCCGATATTCTTTATTATAGCCCCTGATCCCCTCATTGTCTGTTAAC
This sequence comes from Lachnospiraceae bacterium UBA935, assembly GCA_002293525.1. GTDB lineage: Bacteria > Bacillota > Clostridia > Lachnospirales > Lachnospiraceae > UBA935. The sequence continues at coordinate 86,459 of DBDJ01000018.1, read as the reverse complement.
AAGAGATTCACCTGAGCTTCATAAGGACAGTTTTCTTCCGCCAGTACCGCTTCCATGACCTGGCCGGCGACTTCGGCTATAGCAAACTTTTCCTGGCAGCATTCTGCGGAACTTGATTCTGTGGGACTTGATTCTTCTTGATCAGCTTCAGCATCAGGGAACAGCCGGCATTCCTCTTCAACGTAAAAAGTCATAATAGAGTTTTTCCTCCATTAGCAGTTTTTTCATTTCTTTTAATTCGCCCATAGTAATCTTGCTTTTGTCCAGAATACCGCTTTCCTGCTTTTTCTGATAGATTGCCTCGATAATCTGGTTATAGTCCGGTTGCACTTTGGGATCCTTGGAAAAAAGATACAGTATGGAAGCTACCAGCGTATCCGCAAACAGTACTACCGTAGCTTCTTTTGACGTCAGATAGCTTTCCTTGTCGGTGTATTCTTTTAACAGAGCAATGGCATCCGGCGGGAAATGGAACTCCTGACAGACCTCATAGATGGCAGCCCAGGAATTGCTCCCTTTTAAGGTGCCGATTTTATGATAGTAGCCGCAGGTCTTGGTAGCGGCATCATTGATTTTCAGCCGTTTGGCAATCTTGTCGCTCAAATATGCCGTATGTACTGCCTGATAGTACTCGGTTTTGGATTTTTGTTTGAGAGCCACTAAGATCGGGCACTCGGGGTCATTGATCTCCATGTATTTGTCGTGCTGTTTATTCACCACCGCCGAACTGTAATACCGCAAGAATACCAGCAGCAGCAAGATACAGACCAGCATATTGGCTGATATGACAAAAGCACTTTCAAAGGTCATCTCTTCTGCCCCGGTCAGAAAATAATTCGCGGCAAGGCACACGACGAAAACCAGCAAAGATACCAGCATCGGCAGCCACACCCGGAAGGTTTCATCGACATAGGAAAACAAAACAACCGCAACCATGCCGCTGATAAAATACATAAAAAACTCCGAATAGCTTCCTGCCGATTCTAACAGAACCGAAAGCAGCAGGAAGGTACTTCCGGTACTGATCCCGACCACCTGGTTGCTCACCAGTCCCATGACTACGAAAATAACCGGATAGGCCCAGCCGAAGAGCGGCAGGACGGGAAAAAGCAAGGATGCCGCAAGTCCGGCCAGGTAAAACCGGGCAAAGCGACCGAAATGTTCTTTATTGTCATACAGAAGGCTGTTTTTTTCCCTTGCCTCCGCATGCAGGAACAGGACAATGCCGGCACTGACCAAGGTCATGATGACGATACGGGCTATGTCCGTCACCGACTTACCGTATAGATAGGCCGCGCCTCCGGCAACTGTTCCGGTCACGGTAAAAAGCAGCAGTGAAATAAGGGTGTTTTTTTTCTTTTTCATATCTGAACCTGTCTGAACCTTTGCTTATTTACGCATTTTGGTATTCTTCTTTATTTTTTTGACGGAATCCGTCCTTTTCGGCGCCCGTGCCTCATAGTCTTCATAGGCTTTGACGATTTTCTGCACCAGCGGATGCCTGACGACGTCCTTGCTGGTCATATTGCAGAAGACGATATCTGCCACTCCGGAAAGAACCTGCATCGCCACATCCAGGCCGGATTTTACGCCGGGAGCAAGATCCTTCTGGGTGCAATCCCCGGTTATGATAACTTTGGAACCGAACCCGATCCGGGTTAAGAACATCTTCATCTGGGCCGGCGTGGTATTCTGGGCTTCATCAAGGATAATAAAAGCATTGTCCAGGGTCCGGCCGCGCATATAGGCCAGCGGAGCCACTTCAATCAGGCCTTTTTCCATGTTCTTCATAAAGCTTTCGGCACCCATGATCTGATGCAGGGCATCATAAAGCGGCCTTAAGTAAGGATCCACCTTGCTCTGTAGGTCACCCGGCAAAAAACCCAGTTTCTCCCCGGCCTCGATCGCCGGCCTGGTGAGAATGATTCTGCTCACTTCTTCTTTCTTAAAGGCCGTGATGGCCATCGCCATGGCCAGATAGGTCTTGCCGGTCCCGGCCGGCCCGGTGCCAAATACGATCATCTTGTCCCGGATGGCATCAACATATTTTTTCTGCCCTAAAGTCTTAGGGCGTATCGGTTTGCCGCTCATGGTATGGCAGATACAGTCTTCATCAATCAGTGCCCCGATCTCTTCCATCCCTTTTTCTTCCTTGCTCATCGTAAGATAATAATCAACGCTTTGTTCCTCTACTGTCTTTTCCCGGCGGGACACCTCAGCCAGCTGCCTCATGATCTTCTCTGCCTTTTCCACCTGCGCTTTGTCTCCTGTAATTTTGATCCCGCCGTCCCGGTCCACGATCACTACCTGCAGGTCATCTTCGATTTTCTGTATGTAGCTGTCATACTGACCGAAAATATTTTGCATATGCTCTATCGGCATCTGAATCTTCACTTCGAATCGTTCCATATACCTCTCTTCTGATGTTCCTGTCCGCAGCCTGGCCAAAGTATCACTACTTCAGGATTCTTAGCTCTGGCTTGCCGGTTCTGTTATCTCCGGAACCCATGACGGCGCCGGAACTGACTTCCCAGTTTTCTCAATTATGTCAAAATCAATATTCACATACCAGTTTTCTATATCTTTTTTCATTGTAACATTTTTTTCTATTATTTGAACCCCCTTTTCCATTAAAGTTTTCATAATTTTATTGATCCGGGTATAAAAATAAGTTTTCGCCTCTTCTTTAGAATATTTTTTTTCAATCACAGTATATTCGCGGACATGAATCGTGCCGTAAAAAATAGGCAGGTAATAATTGTCCAGCAGTTTTACCTGCTTCACGTCTTCGATCACGTCATATGTCACATACGGATTCCGGAACATGCCGAGTTTGACCCGGCGGCCGAAGATATCAAGAACCGGGATCTTTTTTTCCTTGCCGCTGTACAGTTTTTCCTCATGGCGGATCGGGAGGATTTCTACTGCCTCATACTTGCATTGCAGATAAATATCCGCATCCGCGACATAGTACTGATAATTCCTCACCGTTTGGTCGTCATTGTAGATCGGGATGCTGCCTTGGACCAGCACGTCACCCTTTTTCACTTCACTGCCTTCGGTTACTAACGGGACGCCCATCCGGGTAATGATGCTGACTACCGTTCCGTCCTTTACGGCAGTCAGATCATAGCCGACCCCTTCTTCCCGGACCGGCTCTTCCTCCGGTATCGGCTGCAGATCATTTTCCTTGATCTGGATCACCATCCGGGTTCCGTCGATCCGGGCGGAAGTCCAGGTGATAATATCATAATTGCGGCGCAGGGCTTTTTCCAGTTCTTCGATCTGGACTTCCGCTTGTTTCATCCCGATATAGATATCCTGTCCGCCCATGAATTCCATAAGCTCATCTTCGCTGACGTAGTAATTACCCTGAAACTCAATTGCCCATATGTATCCCGACATCCACATCCAGAACAGGATGCTTCCCAAAAGGCCGATAATGAAAAACTTGCGGCGTCTCAGCTTCGGTATGAAAAAGGGCAGCCCACAGCGTTTCTGTATTACTGCCCTTGTCCCGGTTTTTCTGGTAATCGTTCTTAGCTTATAGAAGTCTTTTAAGCTGATAGACATGGTGTAGTGGTCGCCATGGTTGGTTATATCCCATAAAAACAGGTGGTGATTGCTGCACAGATTCATGAACCGTTCCGGCGAAAAGCCCCAAACCTTGATGATGACATAGCCTTTTATATATTGAATCAGCTTTAGCATGCCTCACTCCTTTTCCTATAAATACTGGACGCATTTGATCCGTCCGCTGATTTTCATGTCTTCGTTGGTGTAATAGTCGATGGAAAGTTTTTTTCCCTGAATCGATATTTTACAGGTCTTCCCCTGCAGTAAGATGTTTTCATCGGTATACTCGATCATGCCTTTGTAGTTTTCCACAAAGGCTTCAAGATTGCCCGTCACGGTGACGATAGAAGCACCCAGCAGGGAATCCTTGGGGAGTTTTAAGGATTCTACGAGGAGTTCTTTTTTGGGGGATTTGGGGGTGGGGTTTTTGCTCATATTTGTGTACCGTCCGCAGCAAACGGGGGCTTCTTAAGGCCTGTTTTGAATGGCTGCGGAACTCTTCTCCTGACTGTACACTATATGAAAAGTGACGGGGTTCTATGACGACTTGTTCTATGTAGACTTGTTCCCTTATCTAATAACCGTTCCTGATACCTGTTTTTCTCGATCTGCGTGCCTCCTTACTGCCTGCCAGATATTATTTGACAATGCCTTTTATCAGGGTGGGCGGTTCTGCCGGATCAGAACGGAAAGCATAGGCCTGCAGCAGACGTAACTTTGCTTCTTCGACCTTTTGCGGATCGTTTCCGTGGATGTGTGCAAGGGGTTCGTCTGCTTTGACGAAATCCCCGGGTTTTTTACTGAGGACGATGCCCACCGACAGGTCGATGATGCTTTCCTTGGTGATGCGGCCGCCGCCCAGGACGAGGGAAGATAGGCCTATCTCATCGCAGGTGATTCTTGATATATAGCCATCCTGCGGTGCCGGTACGGCGATCACGATGGGGGCTGACGCGAGGCGGTCGGGGTGATAGACGTAGTCACTGTCCCCGCCTTGGGACTCAATGAACTCTGCCAGCTTCTGTAAAGCACTGCCGTCTTTCAGGGTGGCGCGGATCATTTGTTCGGCCTGGGAAGTGTCTTCAGTCAGGCCGCCGGCCATGAGCATCAAGGTGCCAAGGGTAACGCATAATTGTTCAAAATCTGCCGGTCCCCTGCCATGCAAGGTTTCAATGGCTTCTTTTACCTCTAGGGTGTTGCCGACGGCGAAGCCCAAGGGCTGATCCATGTCTGTGACGGCGGCAATGGTCTTGCGTCCGGCATTATTGCCGATCCTGACCATCTCTTCCGCCAGGGCAAAGGCATCGGCTTCCGTCTTCATGAATGCGCCGCTGCCGGTCTTTACATCCAATACGATGGCATCCGCTCCGGCTGCCAGTTTCTTGCTCATGATGGAAGCCGCGATCAGTGACATATTATCTACGGTCGCCGTTACGTCACGAAGGGCATAGAGCATCTTATCGGCCGGTGCCAGTTCTTTGGTCTGACCCATGATGGCGATGCCGGTCTTATTTACGTTATGGATGAATTGCGCTGTCGATATTTCGGTGCTGAAACCGGGGAAGCTTTCCAGCTTGTCAATCGTCCCGCCGGTATGCCCCAGCCCCCGGCCGCTCATCTTGGCTACTTTGACACCGCACGCAGCAACCATGGGGGCTAAGGCCAGCGAGGTCTTGTCGCCGACACCGCCGGTGCTATGTTTATCTACCTTGACTCCGGCGATGGAGCTCAGATCCAGCGTATCGCCGCTTCCTGCCATGGCTTCGGTCAGATACAAGGTTTCCTCTTGGTTCATGCCTCGGAAATAGATAGCCATCATCATCGCTGACATCTGATAGTCGGGAATCTGTCCGGCCGTATATTGGCTTACCATATGGCCGATTTCGTCGCGGGTCAGACGACCGCCGTTTCTTTTTTTGAGCAGTAAATCATACATCCTCATATCTTTTCTCCACTCTATCAAGTCTCATTATGTCTCGGTCATAATTCAATTATGACTCCCTCTTGCCTACATATAAATATTTGTCAGAGATTACCTGAGTGGTGTCTGTTTATTCAATCACTACAGCCGTTCCGGAAGCGATCACCATAATCATATTCCCCTGACCCATGGTTTCATAATCCAGGTCCACGCCGATCACGGCATTGGCACCCAGTTTGCGGGCCCGCTCCTGCAGCTCATTCAGCGCTTCCGCACGGGCCTGGATCAATTCTCCTTCATAAGAGCCCGAACGGCCGCCGAAAATATTGGTGATGCCGGCCGTAAAATCCTTGATAAAATCAATGCCTGCTACTACTTCACCAAAAACAATGCCTTGATAAGCAATAATTTTTTTTCCTTCAATATTGGGAGTTGTCGTAATAATCATCATTTACCCTCCATGTAAAATCTCACTTGATGTTCGCTTAAAACGTCACCGCAATAGGTGAATTTGGCGGAAAAGAAACCGCTTTCCGCTTTCAGCCAGGACCAGAACAGGCGGTCGCCTTCCCAAAGGTTCAGCTCTTCGATCCGGTCGGTGTCCACCCACTTAAGCTCGCCTTCCTCACAGGTGCCCACTGCGCCTTCGTAAGCATCTGCCGTGTAGACAAAGATGAGCAGCGGCTCGCTTCCGTCCCCGGCAACAAATGTGATTGTCCCGCGGAGCCGGTAGCCGGTAAGCAGGACGCCCGCTTCTTCCCTGACCTCCCGCAGCAGGCATTCCTCCGGCGATTCGCCCGCTTCAAATTTGCCGCCAAGACCGATCCACTTATTTTTATTGATGTCAGCCGCCTTTTTATTGCGATAGAGCATCAGGGTCTTGCCCTCTTCTTGGATATAGCATTCCGTGCATAAAATCATGGCTGAGCCTTTCCCGCCATCTGCGTTTTGATCTGCTTGGGTATGGCATAGGTGGCAGCCGCTGCGATCAAGCTCCCGGCCCATTGCAGGCAGTTAAACGGCAAGGAGGTGACAGCATATGCCGTCCCCCACATCACATATTCAAACAGGGCATAACCGCACACCATAATGGCACCGCCGACAAAACTGCCGACCAGGTATTCCTTCAATCCGTGTTTTTTCATCAGCTTCGCGGCAATATATCCCATCAGGGCTTTGATCAGCATGGTCGGCGCGATATAGATGACCGCGCCGGATGCCAGGTCCGCTGCCCCGCTGCCGATTGCCGCCGCCAAGGCTGTTCTGGGGCCGCCTAGTAAAAATGCGCAGATATAGATGCAGACATCACCCAGGTTTACATAGGCACCGCCCGATAAAAAGGAAAGCGGAATCTTAAGTGTCCATGTGACAATAAAAATGATTGCTGCCATTAGAGCTGTAATGGTCTGGTTTCTGATTTGTTCTCTTAATTGTCGCATCTGCTTTTCCTCCGGTATTTAATCTCATAATCATAGCATCTGGGGCGTTGTCATGTCAACTAAAAGAACCATGTGACTTTATACGAAAGTTAACTGGTGAGGTTTTTTCTAATACCATTCTAATAATAAATCTGATATACTATCTATCACGAGGTGAAACTTATGCGGATATTGATTGTTGAGGATGATACCGACCTAAATGAAATTATCGTGAAAAAGCTGAATGCCGAAGGCTATGCCGCAGATAGCTGTTCTAACGGGCGGGAGGCCTTGGACTATCTGGAATCCGTGGCTTATGACGTGGCTGTTATGGACATTATGATGCCGGAAATGGACGGTCTGGAAGCTGTGAAAAAGCTGCGGGACCGGGGCAATATGACACCGGTCATCTTCCTGACTGCCCGTGATGCGGTATCGGATAAGGTTAAAGGGCTTGATAGCGGTGCTAACGACTATCTCATTAAGCCGTTTTCCTTTGACGAGCTGACGGCTCGTATCCGTGCGGCAGTCCGGGTATCTTCGGGGAATCCGTCCAATGTGTATTCTCTTGCTGATTTATCGCTTGATACGGCAACCCATGTCGTGAAACGAGCGGACAAAGAAATCTCTCTGACCGCCAGGGAGTATGCTTTGCTGGAGTATTTGCTGCGTAACAAGAATAAGATCCTGTCGCGTCAGAAGATTGAGGATAATGTCTGGAATTATGATTATGAAGGCGGGACCAATGTCGTCGATGTATATATTACCTATCTGCGAAAGAAGATCGACGAAGGTCACGACGTGAAGCTGATCCATACTGTCCGGGGCTTTGGTTACTGTATGAAAGATGAGGAAAAAGAATAGGGTGAACTTATGAAAAAACTCTCTATTAAGTTAAGAATAACGAGCTGGTTTACGATATTCATGATATTGCTTTCGGCGGTGGTCTTCCTGTTTATTGCGGTTCTGTCCGATACTTCCGCCACGCATCAGATCAGAGGCGAGCTGGTGCGTCTGACGGAGGATAATCTGGGTGAAATCGAATATGACGACGGACAGCTGGAAATAGATGATGATTTTATCGCTTTTCAGAACGGGATCTACTGCCTCGTCTTTTCGGCAGACGGAGCAAAGATCAGCGGTTATGCTCCGCATGAAGAGCTGGAAAACCTGACATTTGCCGACGGCGACATCCGCTCGCTGGATATCAGGGGCGAATCCGGTGCCGCAACCGGTGCCGGACGCGGCTCCGAGACTTATCTGGTCTATGACCGATTCGTTTCCTTCCCGTTATATGATGGGCTTTGGATCCGCAGCGTAGTCTCGGAGAACGACACGGCAATCACCTCCGCTATTTACCGCGCTGCGCTGATTGCTCTTCCGCTGCTGATCTTCGCTGCTGCGGGTGGCGGTTACTTGATTGCCGCAAAATCGCTTCTGCCGATTAAGAAAATCAGCGAGACGGCAGAAACCATCGGAAACAGCGGCGACCTTTCCAAACGTATCGAACTGGACGGCAGCGGTGACGAGCTACATCAGCTGGCTGGAACCTTTAACCGGATGTTTGACCGCCTGGAAACTAACTTTGAAGCCGAGCGTCATTTTACTTCCGATGCCTCCCATGAATTGCGGACTCCGGTCGCAACGATCCTTGCGCAGTGCGAATATGCGTTTGAAAATGCCGCCGGTGAGCAAGAGCTTTATGAAGCGCTCGGCACGATTCAGAAACAAGGCTACCGAATGACGCATCTTATCGAATCTTTGCTGGAGTTTACCCGCATCGAACAACAGACGGAAGGCCTCTCCTGGGAGCTGCTTGACCTGAGCCATATCGTTGCTTCCCTATGCCAGGAGCGAAAGGATTACAGCGCAAAGAATATTACCCTGAAGGAAAATATTCAGCCGGGCATCCATATCAAGTCAGACCGGACGCTGCTGTCCCGGATGCTGGTAAATCTCTTGAGCAATGCCGAACGATATGGTAAAGTAAATGGAACTGTCCTGATCAGCCTGACCCAGAATGCTTTTGAAACGGTTCTTTCTGTGGCTGACGACGGCATCGGCATCGCTCCGGAAGAACTGCCTAAGATATGGAACCGCTTCTATCGTGTTGACAAAGCCCGCAGCCCCGCTAAGAGTGCCGGAATCGGTCTGGGCCTGGCGATGGTCAAGCAGATTGCGGAGCTTCACGGCGGCACCGTAACTGTAGAAAGTGCTCTGGGAAAAGGAAGCATTTTTATTGTCCGCTTTGGCGGCTCCGGCTCCATGCGTAAACAAACATGAGAAAGTAAGCCCGGTTAGGGCGATTACGAATGTTTTTGGATTCTAATACTGTTCTAATATAACACTGATAATATAAATACAGCAACCGACGTTGCGTGGCGGAGACCATGAAGCAACGATACCGTAAGGAGGGCATGAAATGAAAAAAATGAAAAAAATGAAAAAAATAACACCTTGTATACTTGCTGTTTCCTGTTTCCTTTTGTCAGGATTGTTAGGAGGATGCGCGGGCAACAATACATCGGCGGGTTTGCCGCCAAGTGAAACTGTCCAGTCGGCCGAACCGGCGGATGTTCCGGAAACAAACGACAGTTCGTCCAATGCTGCCGATCCTGTTGTTCCCGCAGACTCTGTGGATGCTACGGTCACATCAGGTTCTGCCGCCGACCCTGCTATGGCTCCTCAGCCGGCAGCAACCGATGCTTTCATCGGTGAAGAAGCTGCCAAGGCGGCTGCCTTGGAACATGCCGGTCTGAGCGAAGCTGATTTGACCTTTGTAAGGGCTCATTTGGACCATGATGACGGTCGTACTGTATATGATATTGAATTTTATCAAAGCAACACCGAATATGATTATGAGGTCGATGCCGTTACCGGCGCTATTCTCTCATATGACTTTGATATTGAGAATTATGCCGTGCAGCCTGCACAGCAGGGCGGCAATCCAGTTCCGGCTCAAGGTGAGATCAGTCTGGACGAGGCCAAGTCCATAGCCCTGGCCTCGGTAAACCTGACCGCAGACCAGGTCGTATTTAACGAAACATCCTTTGAATACGACGATGGCATCGCCGTTTATCAGATTGCATTCTGGTCCGGCAATATGGAATATGAGTTTGATATAAATGCTGCCGACGGTACGATTCTGGAATATGATGCTGAACATTGATGGGCTATTCGCTTAAAATAAAAAAGAATTTTGCAGAAATGTTTGAATAAAGAATAATATGAATTCAAAAGTTGAAATACAGAAGGATCTAAACATGCTTACCTTTATCTGCTATCCCAAATGTTCTACCTGTCAAAAAGCAAAAGCCTGTCTTGATGCGACCGGAACGGAATAGATGAGCAGCACGTCTTTATCGGCTTCAAACGCGAAGAATGGAAAGCCTACTTATGATAAGGCTCCCCAGCGTTAATCCGGCATCCCCGGTATGTCTGTTCTAATAAGATAACCCGCATCAGCTGATGCGGAAACGTCAAATCAGAAAAACTAAGTAAGTAATCTGCCCGTGCCAGCACCGAAGGATGAAGCCCTAGCGAACCGCCGATAATGAACTGTACGTGGCTATGTCCTCTTACTGTCAGCTCTTTCAGATGGCCGGCAAAGCCTTCCGAGTCCAGCTTCTGGCCTTTGATGTCCAACGCAATCACGTAAGAATCCTGAGCGATATGGTGAAAGATTCGCTTGGCTTCCTTTTCCTTGATCTGTTCCCTGAGTGCTTCACTGGCTTTATCCGGTGTCTGCTCATCCTCTGCTTCTAATATGGCAAGCTTACAGTATCTGCTCAGACGTTTGGAATACTCACTGACAGCATCCTTCAGATACTTTTCCTTGATCCGGCCTACTGCTATAATGCTTATTTTCATTCTTTCGGGCCTTGATCTACAGGCTCTTTATATTCTGACTCTTCCTCTTCCGGCTCTTCCTCTTCTGGCTCTTCCTCTTCCGGCTCTTGATCTACAGGCTCTTCCTCTTCAGGATTTTCCTCTTCTGAATCTTCATTCTCGAAAAAATCAGGATATACTTCGTCGATCAGCCTTTCAAGGTAGCCTTCTTCCAGATTGATAAACTGCTTGCTTAACATCTGCCGGATCCTGTCAGTGCGTTTAAAGTACTTGATTTCCTCACTTAAACCCGCTTCTTCTTCCTCAGAAAAAAGCTGCCTGTCCAGTTCCTCGGCTTTGATGTTTTCCTGGCACCAGTTCTTGATCTCCCTGGTGAGGTTGTTCTCTTTTCCGGCTTTCTGGGCCAGTACCCGGGATTTTTTCATGGACATCAGCCCCATGACAAAAAAGAGGATAAACAGAACGCCCATAACGCCGCTGATCATATACTTACTGAAAGGCGCGACCTGGATGGGGAAAACATCCACAAAGAACAACACAACGGCAACCATTCCTGCCCCGCCCACAAACAGCAGCGTAAATGCGGAAGACCGATGTTCCTCAGCCCGTTCATCGTGATTCCGGTAAAACCCGGCCGGCTGGGAGCGCATCTGATCTGCCAGCTTTCTGGCGGCCACTTCGCGGATTCTCTGACGCAGTTCCTCTTCCGAAGCTTCGCCTTCCTCAATATTTTCCCCTAAAACCGCATCTTCCATGATCTCCCTGACCAAAGAATCCTCATCAAAGAGTAATGCTCCGTCTTCTTCATCTTCTGCGGCTAAGAAATCATCCGGCATGTGCTCCGTTGCTTCATTTTCATCCGGCAGTTCCTCAACCAATGTACAGCCACAATCTACGCATTCCGTAATACCTTCTACATACTCGCTCTTACACTCCGGACACCATCCCATATTATACCTCCGTGCTTGTCCTGTTGCCAGCGTGCCGGTCATCCGGCCGGCACACTGCGCATCGTTCATCCAATAAACCAATATGACCGGCTTGCAGTCTCTTCCTACCTATTAATAATTACGTATTGTTAAGTGAATAATTATTTAGTTACTTATCCGTTATTAATTGCTCGCCCTTTAAATATTGATGGATTCCTCTGGCTCCCGCACGTCCTGCGCCCATGGCCAGGATGACGGTTGCCGCACCGGTAACGGCATCGCCGCCGGCAAACACACCCTCTTTTGAAGTCTGACCGAACTCTTCATCGGCAACAATACATTGCCATTTATTGACTTCCAGCCCTTTGGTCGTGGAAGCGATCAGCGGATTGGGGGAAGTCCCGAGCGACATGATGACCATGTCGGCTGCGATCGTAAATTCAGAACCCGGTTTCACCACTGGCCTTCTTCGGCCGGATTCATCCGGCTCGCCCAGTTCCATGCGGACACAGGTAAGGCCGCTTACCCAGCCGTTCTCGTCGGCTAAGATTTCCGTAGGATTAGTCAGCAGGTCGAAGATAATGCCTTCTTCCTTGGCATGATGCACTTCTTCTACCCTGGCCGGCAGTTCTTCTTCGCTCCGGCGGTAAACAACATGGACTTCTGCGCCCAGGCGCAGCGCCGTTCTGGCGGCGTCCATCGCCACGTTGCCGCCGCCGACGACAGCCACCTTCTTGCCCCTCATAATGGGGGTATGCGAATTCTCGTCATAAGCCTTCATCAGATTGCTCCGCGTCAGGTATTCATTGGCCGAAAAGACCCCGTTGGCCTGTTCGCCGGGGATACCCATGAATTTGGGGAGGCCGGCACCGGAACCGATGAAAACGGCGGAAAAACCTTCTTCATTCAGCAGCTCGTCAATCGTCACCGATTTGCCGATAACCACGTCGGTTTCGATGGTTACGCCGAGCGACTTGACATTTTCAATCTCCTTGGCGACGACATCCGGCTTGGGCAGACGAAACTCAGGAATCCCGTATACCAGTACGCCGCCCGGCTGATGAAGGGCTTCAAAGATCGTGACGTCATAGCCCAGCTTCGCCAGATCACCCGCACAGGTCAGTCCGGCCGGGCCGGAACCGATAACAGCCACCTTTTTCCCTTGCTTTTCCTTGGCACCTTCGGGTTTGATCGCGTTCTCCATCGCCCAGTCCGCGACAAAACGCTCCAGCTTGCCGATTGAAACCGGCTCGCCCTTGATGCCCCGGATACACTTGCCCTCGCACTGGCTTTCCTGGGGGCATACGCGCCCGCAGACCGCCGGCAGGGCGGAAGATTCACTGATAATCTGATAAGCCTGTTCGATATTCCCTTCTTTGACTTGAGTAATAAAAGCCGGGATGTCGATCGCGACCGGGCAGCCCTTGATACACTGCGCGTTTTTACAGTTAATGCATCTGAGCGCTTCTTCCATCGCTTCTTCTTTATTATAACCGAGACAGACTTCCTCAAAATTGGCAGCCCGCACCTGGGGTTCCTGTTCTCTTACCGGTACTTTCTTTAATACGTCCATTAGTTGTCACCTCCGCAATTATTACATCCGCCATGATGGGTATCGCCCTCCCGTGCTTTGAGAAAGGCGCGGCCTTCGGCAGTCTTATAGATCTGCTGGCGTTTCATAGCTTCCTCAAAATCAACCAGGTGGCCGTCAAACTCCGGGCCGTCGACGCAGGCAAATTTGACCTTGCCGCCGACCGTCACCCGGCAGGCACCGCACATTCCGGTGCCGTCAACCATGATCGGGTTCAGGCTGACAACCGTGGGGATCCTTAACTCTTTGGTCAGCAGGCAGACGAACTTCATCATAATCATCGGGCCGATAGCGACACAGATGTCGTATTGCTTCCCCTCCGTATTAACCAGCTCTTTTATGGTTGCGGTCACCATGCCGCTCCTGCCGTAGGACCCGTCATCCGTGGTCACATATAGGTTCCCGGCCACCGCTTCCATTTCCTTTTCCAGAATGATAAGATCTTTATTTTTAGCGCCGACAATCACATCAGCCTGAACGCCGTTTTCATGTAGCCATTTGACTTGAGGATAGACCGGCGCCGTCCCGACCCCGCCGGCAACAAACAGGATATTTTTCTGCTTAAGCGCCTCAATATCTTCCTCGACAAATTCCGAAGCACAGCCCAGCGGCCCGACAAAATCACAAAAACAATCCCCGGCTTTCAGCTCCGCCATCATCTGTGTCCCCGCCCCGACGATCTGAAATACTATGGTAACGGTTCCTTTTTCCCGGTCATAGTCACATATCGTCAGCGGAATCCGTTCGGCATCCTCATCCATCCTGACAATAACAAACTGTCCCGGCTGGCAGGCTTTGGCAATCCTTGGCGCCTCGACTTCCATCAGGAAGATGCTGTCCGCCAGTTCCTGCGTTTGTAAAATCTTAAACATTCTTTTTTCCTCCGATTTATTTTATAAAATCTTGTATCTTATCATAATTATGATCTAATTTGAATTATTTATCTTATTACAATGATTATCCAATTTGAATTATCATCATATTTAACTAGAAGGCGCAAGAGAAATCAGGTCCATTTGCCCCTGTTCGTTATAGATCAGGCGATTGGGGGTTCCCTGATAAGCTTCCACGGCATAGAGGTGTTCGGTTTTTTCCAACGTGCCGTTGCTGCCTTCCCGATAATATTCATCGATCTTATAGTAAAGGCCTTTATCCGGTATCACGATCATTGTGTCATACTGATATACAAAATAGCCATCCATCCCTAAGACTTTTCCTGACATGTCTATCAGTACCCGTCTGTCCACCAGAGCCTGCATGATATTCTCGACGGCGACTGCCTCTGTTATATCGGAGATCAAGCGGAATTCAAAGCTTCTGGTTACGGTATCGCTGGAAACTCCTTCCGCGCTTATGGTTATAAAGGTAAATTCCGCCCTTCCAAGCGGCATGAAGATCGGCGCGGTATAACGGGTACTGTCTGCCGTAGGGACGTTCCCGTTCGTCGTATAATATACCTCACAGTCCGGCGGCACGGTCACTTCGATCATCGTCGGCTCTACATATAATCCGCTGAAAAGGGCGATTTCCGGCGGGTCGGGCACCATCAGGTCGATATAATAGGAATGCCGGACAATCTGGCTTTCCAGCCCGTAATCATTGACAAACAGGGCTGACACGATATAATCTCCTGATTCCAGAAAAATCGGTGCCGTATAGACATTGCTGTTGACCGACGGCTTGGAGCCGTTTAAGGTATAATAGATCTTGCCTGAAGTATTGGAACTGAGTTTCAGGGGAATTACTTCGCGGTAGCTTCCGGAAGCAATGCTGAACTCTGGCTCCATGGCCAGATAAGACTGAAACCGGGTCACTAAAGCTTCATTTTCACAGCTTCTCAGCAAATCGCTGATTTCCTGATAGCGTTCCTGTTCATCCAGGATTTCAATGATGCGTTCATAGCATTTTTCCTTTTCTTCAACCGTATAACGGTCACTCTGGGTCATCGGAACCAAGATGCCGATCGCTGCTTCCGGCTCCTGATTCAAATAATGATAGATTGCCTTCGTATAGAGGATATCCGCTTTTTCCGGCAGTAAGGCATCCGCTTTTTCCATATATTCCACAGCTTTTTGGTAATCGCCGGCATCGGCATATTCTTTCGCCTTTTCAATCTGATAAGGTGTCGAATAGGTATGGTACATCCTGACGCCGATGATCAAGGAAAGAATAATGACTCCGAAAAAACTGCTGATACTGATAATCAGGCCGGCACGTGACTGGGACTCTTCTTTTGCGCTGCTATCGCCAGCGCTTGCTGTTACTTGACGGCCTTCTCGGCTGCCTTCCGGATTTCTTTCCTGGTCGGCCTCCTGGCGACCCTCCTTCTTACCTTTATTATTACCCTTGTGGTTAACTCTTTTGTGGCCTTTTCTGTTATCTTTTTCGTTTAACTCGATAATGCCTTCTATATGGCCTTCATTATTACCTTCTATATGGCCTTCATTATTACCTTCTGTTTTGCCTTCTTTATTGTCTTCTATATTACCCTCTATATTGTCTTCTGTATTACCTTCGCTATCGCCTTCTGCCAATTCATCATCCCTGCGGCGGCTCATTTCAATTTCTTCCGCGACAGTAGATAACGACTCAATGATACTATTTTCTATTTCAGGTTCGAAATCCGGTACAATCTGAATTTCTGCGCCGCAGCTCTCACAATAGAGCTGGCCATCCGCCAATTCAAATCCGCATTTAGGACATTTCATATTAACCGCACCTTTTCTAATCTGATTGTGTCTGATTCTGCTGTTTGTCGGGTTACTGCCGGTACTGTTGTTTAGCTCCGTGAAGCCGATTCCACGCAGTTATGCATCAGCATGGCAATAGTCATCGGCCCGACCCCGCCCGGGACTGGTGTAATGGCACTGCAGACCGGTGCCACGTCTTCAAAATTCACGTCGCCGCTCAGCTGATTGGCGGCATTACGGTGGATGCCCACATCAATCACCACTGCCCCTTCTTTGACATAGTCTTTCGTAATCATCTGCGATTTTCCTACCGCCACGATCAGAATGTCGGCCCGGCGGGTCACTTCTTTCAGGTTCTTTGTCTGGGAATGGGCGACAGTGACCGTTGCGTTCTCACGCAGCAGCAGCAGTGCCATGGGTTTTCCGACGATATTACTTCTGCCGAGTACCACACATTCCTTTCCGGCGATATCGATGCCTGAGCGCCTGAGCAGCTGGATAATCCCGGCCGGGGTGCATGAAACAAAGCCCAGCTGGCCGATACAGAGCGCACCTACGCTTTCCGGATGAAATCCGTCAACATCTTTATGGGAATCAATGGTCCTGATGACTTTATCTTCACAGATATGTCCCGGTAACGGGAGCTGCACCAGGATGCCGTTGACATTTTTATCTTCATTGAGCTTCCGGACCAAGGCCAGCAGTTCTTCTTCTGAGGTGTCTTCCGGCAATTCATAGGATAAGGACTGAATCCCGATGTATTCACATCCCTTTTTCTTATTGCTGACATAGACACTGGAAGCCGGATCATTGCCGACCTGGATTACCGCAAGGGTAATTTTGATCCCCTGCTCGTTTAGCCTGGCGGCTTTTTCACGGCACTCATCCTTAATCTGGGCCGATATCTTCTTTCCGTCGATAAGTTTGTACATCGCGCTTTCCTGCCTTTCTAAAACAATCCGGTAATCATGCCATTTTCGTTGATATCAATCTGATAAGCAGCCGGCTGCTTAGGCAGTCCCGGCATCGTCATTACTGCCCCGGTCAGGACGACGATGAAACCGGCCCCGGCCGAAACATACATCTCCCGGACATGCAGGCGGAATGCCTCCGGCCGGCCGAGAAGCCCAGGATTGTCTGACAGGGAGTACTGCGTCTTGGCCATGCATACCGGCAGATCACCGAAGCCGAGCTGTTCCAGCTTTTTCATCTGAACCGCAGCTGCGTCGGCGTAATCGACGCCGGCGGCACCGTAAATATCAGCCGCTATTTTATCAATTTTTTCACGGATTGTCAAATCTTTTTCATATAAACAGCGGAAATCCGCTTGCTTATCTTCCAGGACCTGTAGCGTTTTTTCGGCCAGCTCAAGGCCGCCGTCGCCGCCTTTCTCCCATACTTTGGAGATAGCAAATTCGCAATGGTGCTCTTTGCAGAAGGCTTCCACGTAAGCGGTTTCCGCTTCGGTGTCGGAGACAAAATGATTGAGGGCGACGATGACTGGCACCCCGTATCGCTGCAGGTTTTCAATATGCTTCTCCAGATTGGCGATGCCTTTCTTAAGGGCCTCCGGGTTGGCCGCATTCAGTTCGGCTTTAGGGACTCCGCCGTTGTATTTAAGTGCCCGGACGGTAGCAACCAAAATTGCCGCATCAGGCTTGAGTCCGGACTGCCGACACTTGATGTCAAAAAACTTTTCGGCACCTAAGTCCGCACCGAAGCCTGCTTCAGTAATACAGTAATCAGCCAGCTTCAGCGCCGTTTTCGTGGCCCTGACGGAATTGCAGCCATGGGCAATATTCGCAAAAGGGCCGCCGTGAACCAAAGCCGGGGTGTTTTCCAGCGTCTGGATCAGATTCGGTTTCATGGCATCCTTTAAAAGGGCCGCCATGGCACCAACTGCCTGTAAGTCTTTGGCCGTGACCGGTGCCCCGTCATAATCATAGGCCACTACCATCCGTCCCAGCCGATCTTTCAGGTCGTTCAGATCCGCAGCCAGACAGAGAACCGCCATGATTTCCGAAGCCACTGTGATAACAAAATGGTCTTCCCGCACGGTGCCGTCTGCTTTATTGCCAAGGCCGACCACGGTGTTACGTAAGACCCGGTCATTCATGTCCAGGCATCTTTTCCAGACGACTTGTCTGGTGTCGATGCGCCGCTCATTACCCTGCTGGATATGATTGTCCAGAAGGGCTGCCAGCAAGTTGTTGGCGGCAGTAATAGCATGAAAATCACCGGTAAAATGAAGGTTCAAGTCTTCCATCGGGACCACCTGGGCATAGCCGCCGCCGGCGGCGCCGCCCTTGATGCCGAAGCAAGGCCCCAGCGAAGGCTCACGGAGGGCGATGACGGCTTTTTTTCCCAGTCTGCCGAAGGCCTGACCCAGTCCTACCGTCGTCGTTGTTTTGCCTTCTCCCGCCGGTGTCGGGTTGATGGCTGTCACTAAGATCAGCTTCCCGTCGGGACGGTCCGCTGTCTTTTGCATCACATCGTCGGATAGCTTGGCTTTGTACCTGCCATAGTACTCCAGCTCGTCCTCGGTAATCCCCAGGCCCGCAGCAATCTCTTTGATCGGGAGCATATGGGCTTCCTGGGCAATCTGGATATCCGTTTTATATTCACTCATGATTTGGCCTCTCCTATCTGTTAAACTATGTAAATCTGCGTTTCATCCAAATCCCGATAAAAAACGCGTGAAAAATTCTGTGACGAAAATCATGTTCAAAATTCATGTTACGTTTCCTCAATATAACGTTCAAATTCGGCGCCGCTCATCAGCACTTTCCGGGGCTTGGTACCTTCTTCTTCCCCAACGACACCGGCCTCACACAGCTGGTCCATGATTCTGGCGGCCCGGTTAAATCCGATCTTAAATACGCGCTGCAAGTTGCCGATCGAAGCTTTGTCCTTGTCTATAATGAATTTACCTGCCTCGACAAAAAACGGATCCCGTTCATTGCCGGAAGCGCCCGGCGAGCTGCTGCTTCCCGCTGCGCCAAGGCTGGTGATCTTTTCTTCGACTGCTTCGCTGTAGACGTTGCCGATCATTTGATTCTTGATAAAGGTCACCACGTCGGAAACCTCTTTGTCAGAGATAAATGCCCCCTGGATTCTGGCCGGCTTGGCATATCCTTGGGGATAAAACAGCATGTCGCCCTTCCCGAGCAGCTTTTCGGCCCCGTTCATGTCCAGTATCGTCCGCGAATCGACCCCGCTGGAAACACTGAAGGCCACGCGGCTGGGCATATTGGCTTTGATCAGCCCGGTGATGACGTCAACCGACGGCCTCTGGGTGGCGATGATCAGATGGATGCCCGCCGCCCGGGCCAGCTGGGCAAGCCGGCATATCGATTCCTCGACCTCTCCTGGCGCAACCATCATCAGGTCAGCCAGCTCATCTACGATAATCACGATCTGGGGCATCTTTTCCGGAGCCTCGGGATCGCCGTTTTCCTGCAGGTTTTCTGCTTTTTTATTGAAGCCCTTGAGATCCCGGACATTGTAGTCAGCAAATTTCTGGTAGCGTTCGGTCATTTCCGCCACGCCCCAGTGCAGGGCGGCCGATGCCTTCTTGGGGTCGGTCACCACCGGAACTAACAGATGGGGGATCCCATTGTAGACACTTAATTCCACGACCTTGGGATCAATCATGATCAGCTTTACCTCTTCGGGATCTGCTTTATAAAGAATACTCATAATCAAGGTATTGATACACACCGACTTGCCGGAGCCGGTAGCACCGGCGATCAGCATATGGGGCATCCTGGCAATGTCGGCGACAACGATCTGGCCGGCAATGTCCTTTCCGGCCGCAAAAGCCAGATTGGACGGGAAGTCCCGGAACTCTTTGGATTCTATCAGGTCGCGGAAAGCCACGGTCGTGTTTTCTTTGTTGGGTACTTCGATGCCGACTGCCGCCTTTCCGGGGATGGGGGCTTCGATGCGGATGTCGGTTGCCGCCAGGTTCAGCTTGATATCATCGGCAAGGCTGACAATCCTGCTTACCTTGATTCCCTGTTCGGGCTGCAGTTCATACCTGGTCACGGCCGGCCCCTGGCTGATATCGGTGATCGTCACTCCGACGCCGAAGGTCTTTAGAGTCTGCTGCAGCCGGAGCGCTGTCTCCTTTAATTCTCTGGTCTGATCTCCCTTGCCTTTGACCGTTCCGGAACGGAGCTTGGAAACCGGAGGAAGGACGTATTTCTTGATTCGCTTCTGCCCGGCCCGGTTCAGTTGGGCAGCAATGTCAGCCGACGGATCCCTACCTGCTTCGCTTTTGTCGGCGGTATCTTGGCCTTTATGGATGGGATGCTGCTTGCCGGAAGCGCTTTCATGTGCCGGTTTATCCTGTTCCAAGGGCCGGCTTATTTCATGTAGTTCATTCGCGTTATGTATATCCTGGCTTCCGTATGCAGTATCCTCGTTATCTTCATGATCAAAATTACCGTGGATCCTGATCTTGCTGAAATCCAGTTCACTGGTCAGCTGTTCTTCAAAGTCCTCCAGGGTGATCTCATGCATGTCGTCCCGGATTTTGTCCGCCGGGCCGCCAGGGCCGCTGTGGCCGCCGCTTTCTTTGGCCAGTACTGTGTTCATCATGACACCGGTGACTTTTTTATCCATGCGAAGGATTTTTTCGTTTTCCGCTTCTTCCTCCCGGCGTTTTTTCTCTTCTTCCTGTTCTTCGCGGCGCTGCCGATTCCGTTCCTTCCTGGCTGCGGCATCTTCCCGGGAACGCTGATAGACCCTTTGGCCGCCTTCTCTCACGCCGGACATGAAAGAACGTTCCGTAATAACGACCACGGAGATAAGCCCCAGCACGATGACGGCCAGGACTGTCCCGACGTTACCGAGCAGATGATGGGACAAAAAGGCAAGCGAACCCGAGATGACGCCGCCGCCATGATGGTTCTCGGCACATCTGTGATAAATCGCCTGCAAATCATATACCGATGCTTCCGTAAGTCCCGCTACCCATAGCTCGCAGACAATGCCAACCAAAAGGTATAAAACCACGCCGGCCGCAATCTTTCGTCCTGCGATAAAGCTGCCATGGTTGGAGATCCCGAATGTCGTTATCAGGAAGATAAACACCGGGGTGATATACGCAAGCAGGCCGAAAATCCCGAACATAATGTCGCTGACAAAATCACCGACAACGCCCATGATGCTGAAATTACACAAAAATAAAAACACCGCCACCGCCAGTATGCCGATGATATAAATTTCCTTCTTGATTGTTCCGTCCATCGGCGGGTCTGAAACTGCCGCCCTGTTTCGTTTATTGCTGCCGGAAGAAGTCTTTTTACGTGTCGCTGACGTTCCCGGCTTTCTTGCATTGCCTGTGGCCATGTACTTTCCTCATTGTCTTTTCATTCGTAATATTATATCATCAAATCTTTGATTCATCAATCATTTCATGTAATTTCCAGACCGCCTCCTTGATTCCTCCGGTTTCGTTGATGATCCCTTCCTTTACCGCGTCTTCGGGAATTTGACAGTTATGCCAGATGGATAACTCCTTATTAATAAAGTTCAGATGAAACTCTCTAAACGAGAGCTTCATCTGAATTTTTTACTTAGACAATTACCAAAACGTATATGAATAATTTTAATCCTAAAATCGCTCATCTTTACCAACTACAGAACTTTTTATAAAGAGAAACTTGAATTGTATATTTCAATTCCTCTTGCGATAAGCAATAAGGGCAATCCGATATGACAGAAACTGGACAGCACAACTTACCAGTATGCTGCCCACGATCAAAACTGCTTGATTATTATATAAAAAAACAAACATGTCGGAAATCACGGGTATAAAAAACGGAATAACTACTAAAGCCATCACCACCATAAACGGAACCAAGGACCACATCTTTGCTTTTGTATATCCCATCTTAAAAAACATAGGCATTTGAGTTCCCGTTATAATGGAATAAACTAAAAATGATAAACTAAAATCAAGTACAATATCAGAATAATTTAATTCATTTTTTCCGATCAGTTTAAAGAAGAAGTATATCACTATAATCGCAAAAAAAGATAAAAGATAGTTAAGTATCATAAAGGTATATCTCCCAAATACAATATCTCGTAATCCTACAGAAACCGAACCATACAGATGATCAAGTTTATTTTTTTCCTGTATGGCAAAGATATTGGATGATACCAATGCCACAAACCATGCGCCGGAAATGCATACTACTGCAAGAGATGCATCTAAAAAACTAAATATCATTATAATTAGCGCCAATGATACATAACCCGATAACTGAGATTTCATAGTGAAAAAATCTAACTTAGTAATTCTTAAAAAGCCCATCATTTTTTTGCACCTCCATGGCTTATTCTGATAATAATATCATCAATTGTTGCGGAATCAATAACAAAATTCTTATATTGGGACGCTTCTTTCATGCCGATCAACCCTTCAAAATTCATGTCTGTTTTACGCAACCCAATAATGTTCTTCTCAAGATCTTTAGTTAAATCTTGTGGCCTACCCTTAATAAGACGATAACTGCCCAATAATAATTCCATACTACCAGTGTAAATCAACTCACCTTTATGTAAAAGCGTAATATAGTCGGCAACCCGTTCTAAGTCTGTGGTAATATGGGTAGAAAACAGAACGCTTCTTTCCCCGTCTTTGATATATTCTTGTAGGATTTCTAAAAACTCGTCGCGTATAACAGGGTCAAGCCCGCTGGTCGGTTCGTCTAATATGAGCAGCTTAGCATTATGGGAGAGCGCACAGGCAAGCATAAGTTTCATTTGCATACCTCGCGAAAACTCTCCTATTTTTTTTCCTTGTGGCAAATCAAATTGCTTAGTTAATTCAATAAAAACATCATGTTTCCAATCCTTATAAAAAATCGATATTGCCTTTTCAGTGTCTTTCACGGTCCAGCTATCCACATAAAAAATACTATCGAAAACAACGCCAATACTCTGTTTTATACTATTTTCGTATCTTATATTATCTTTACCTAAAACAAGAATATCTCCCGCTTCTTTTTCCAGCATATTTAGTATAAGTTGTATAGATGTTGTCTTTCCGGCTCCGTTTGGGCCTACAAGCCCCATGATATACCCTTTAGGCAACACAAAGCTTATGTTATTAAGTTTAAATTCGGGGAAACTCTTGCTGACACCCCTTAATTCTAAATAATTTTCAATCATATTTCACCTCTCTTATATCTTAGTTAGTCTCCAATAAAAGCCGCAAAAGGCTGATAATTTCATCATCTGACATGGATATAGTCTGCGCCGCCTTAATTGCATTGTCCAAGTTAATTTCCACCTTCTTAAGTAGCTGTTCATGTATCAGCTTAGAACTGCTTGCCATGACAAAGAATCCTTTCCCTTGTCGGCTTGTAATATATCCTTCCTGCTCAAGCTCGCTATATGCTCTGGTAGTAGTCAATACGCTGATTTTTAAATCTCGAGCCAACTGTCGAAGCGAAGGGAGCATTTCGTCTTCCATTAATTCTCCTGACAGTATTTGTGCTTTGACCTGCTCAATAATTTGTGCGTAAAGTGGCACGCTGGATTGATTTGATATAATTATATTCATGTCGATCCCTTTACTGTATATCATGACATATATACAGTATACACAGTCATGGTTAATTTGTCAAGGCAAATTTAACCATTTCTCATTGCCCATTAACCTCTTCTCATTGTCCATTAACCTCTTCTCATTGTCTATTAACCACTTCTCATTGTCTTCACTGTTAACCACGTCTATTGTCAAGGACGGGATTACATCATCAAATCTTGGATTCATCAATCATTTCATGTAATTTCCAGACCGCCTCCTTGATTCCTCCGGTTTCGTTGATGATTCCTTCTTTTACCGCGTCTTCTCCCACCAGGATACTGCCTACGTCTTTGGTCAGGAAGCCGGTTTCCATCATCAGTTCTTCCAGCCTAGACTCCTTGATCCGGCAGTGCGAGCAGACGAAGCCGGTTATCCGGGCCTGGATCTGTTTGAAGTAATCAAATGTCTGCGGCACGCCGATTACCATGCCGTTGAGGCGGACCGGGTGGATGACCATGGTGCCGGTCGGCACGATAAAGGAATAACCGGTACTGACGGCGATGGGTACCCCGATGGAATGGCTGCCGCCTAAGACGAGGGACACGGTGGGCTTGCTCAGGGACGCGATCATTTCGGCTATGGCAAGGCCGGCTTCTACATCGCCGCCCATGGTGTTCAGCAGGATTAGGACGCCGTCGATTTCGTTGCTGTCTTCTATGGAAGCCAATTTGGGGAGGATGTGCTCGTATTTGGTCGTTTTGGAGTTGCTGCCTAGGTTTTCATGGCCTTCGATTTCGCCGATGATGGTGATCAGGTGGAGTTTGTGGTTGCGTTCGTTTTTGTCCAGGATGGACTGGCCGGTCTGTTCGATTTTTTCGTCGGCTAGCTTTTCGTTGGAACTTTTGTCTTCTGGTGTGGGTTTTTTGGATTTGTTGGGATTGTCTGATTTTTTGGTGGCGTCTGTGGCTGGGGTTTTATCGTTCATGGTTTTGTTGCTCATGGTTTTATCGTTCATGTTTTTCTCCTTGATTTGACAGTCTGGGGGATGCTTTATGCACAGTATATTATTTACGATTGCTGGTTTATTATGCTGATTAATTTTCAGAACGTTGCTTATGCGGTCAGCTGATGGCAAAGATCACTGCAGTCGCGATTTATCAGATCAGTGCACCGGCACTTTAAGAAATGCCGTATTTCTGCCATAGTCACTGGCGATTTATTTTAAAGGCTATCCCTCAGACCGCCATTCATCGGCTTCTCAGACAGCGAAATTAATTCTACAGAAGGACACAAAAGTCATTGATGAAATGGTCTTCGATGTAAACAGTGACTATTTTGAACGTGGCGGCGGTTATGAATACGCTAAACGCTTTTTTTTGAGGATGCCTATAATCTGGCAGTAAAGGAAGCTGGGGTGAACAGTATATACTGTCGGGTCATGCATTAACCGGTGCATGAAACTGGAATCATTTGAGCAATATTGGGTCTATAAAGTCAATACTATGGGCGAATCAACGCCTGAAACCGTAATATGAAAGGGAAAACCCAAGTCCAATCGAAAAAGTGGTGGTCCCCGAGCCCTCCCCCCGCTCTCTTTAAGCGCTAACAAACAGCTTGCCGCTAAAACAATTCATTTAAGCGAAATGTTGCTTTAAAATCAAACATATAGTATAGTTGTATTAATCAGCAAAGTTCAAGTGAAAAGGAGGAATTATTATGGTACATATTGCTAGGCTTGCTTCAAACGAAGGTGACACTATCGAAATAAGCTATGAGAAAGAAGTCGTTAACAGCCGCCACACTTTTCGCGGTACGGGTGTGCCTTTGTCCACCTATTGTTACGGAAAGAATCTAAAAGTGTTCCTGAGACTGGCTCCCCACCGCGAGAATCCGCTCAGGGTATTGGCTGAGGTGCATAATATTCCTTCCGGCAGTGATTACGATTCCATGTACAAAATTGATCTGTGGTATCAAGCCGAAGGGGGGGAACGTTGTTACATCGCTGACACCGATATCAGCCTGATGATTTATTCTAATTTAGTACAAGGCGTGGGGGGGATCTCTCGCCAAGAGTATAATTTCACCTTGCTGTATGATGGATATGAAGTTCCGCTTATTGATCCTGTTAATGGCTCGTACGGATTTATTACGCATCTTTATGACGCGTAAGGGGATGGAAATACCGAGTTGCCGCTGTCATACCCTAGTTGAAATCAAAGTGATAATCCTAAGATAAACCGGAGGACTGAGAGTGAAATATCAGTTTACAGAGCTGACGGAAGAAATCATCATTAAGAAAATCATCAGCATCCATTATTTTGAATATATGAGCGATTTTTGTTTTCCCGGAGAATCACATGATTTCTGGGAGCTATTGTATGTTGATAAGGGTGAAGTGGACGTGATGGCTAATAAAGAGCGGATAACCCTGAAAAAAACCGAGATGATCTTCCACCAGCCTAATGAGTTTCACAGCGTGATGGCCAATGGGCAGACGGCTCCTAATCTGGTGGTGATCGGATTGGTCTGTCAGTCGCCTTCCATGAAGTATTTTAAGGAAAGGATCGTTTCGGTTGGCCGGGATGGCCAGGAGCTTCTGGCGCATATTATCGCGGAAGCCCGCCAGGGCTTTGCGGGGCGACTTGACGACCCCGGACAGGAAAAGCTGGTGCGCCAGGAACAGGGGGTTTTCGGCGCGGAGCAGATGATCAAGATTTATCTGGAACAGCTTTTGATTCAGGTAGTCCGCCATATTTTACCCGTTAAGGAAGCGGCCGGGAAGAATACGGCTCCGCTCAAGACCGCCGATCAGAATATTGACCGCTATCTGGAAGAGCATATTGACAGCCGGCTGACCATTGAGCAGATCAGCCGGGACAATTTGATCAGCACTTCACAGTTGAAAAAGATGTTCCGGGAAAGGTCGGGATGCGGCGTGATCACCTATTTCAACCGGCTGAAAATTGAGACGGCTAAACAGCTGATCCGCAACAATGATCTTAATTTTACCCAGATTGCCGGTTACCTTGGCTATACTTCGGTGCATTATTTTTCCCGCCAGTTTAAACAACTGACGGGAATGAGTCCATCCGAATATGCTGATTCGGTGAAAAAAATTGCCGATTATTTATATCTTTGATCACTTATATTTTTGAACGATAAATTTCATTTCTTCCCATTTGGTTTCCATGTCGGCAACCAGCGCAAACTGAGTCCTGGCCCGGTCAAGATTATGGTTCTCGCGTGCCGTATGGAAATAAATATCGCCCTGCAAATAATCCGCCAGAAAACGGATCCCGCATTCCAGGGTCATAAGCTTGGCACCCATCGGCAGCATTTCCCTTTCTTCCGGCGTTATGCTTTCCCGGCACCCTTCTATGTATCCTCGCGTATACATGTTAAACAGGGGAAGGGAAAGCGATACTTTGGAAAGATCGGTCTCGTCCTCTTTGGCGGTATTGGCACCGAAGCGGATGGCGTCGCCGTAATCAAAGAGGGATAGCCCTGGCATAATGGTATCGAGGTCGATTACGCAGACGGCTTCTCCGGTCTGGTCATCCAGCATAATGTTATTCAGTTTGGTATCGTTGTGCGTGACACAGAGCGGCAGGCGGCCTTCTTGCAACATCTGGATCAAAGTGCCGCACTCGGCTTCCCGTTCCAGCGCAAAAGCAATTTCTTCCTTTACCAGCTGGGCGCGGTTTTTCACATCTTCAGCCACTGCCTGCTTAAAATTGTTCATGCGTACTGGTGTGTTGTGAAAATTCGGTATCGTCTCGGTCAGCCGGTCGGCCGGGTATTCAGCCAGTAGACGCTTGAATTCCCCGAAAGCTTTCCCACTTTGGTACAGATCCTCCGGGCTGCGGGCCTGGTCATAGGTCAGGGCGCCTTCGATAAAATAGTAGCCCCGCCAGGTATTACCGTCGCTGTCCTGATAATAGTCTTTTCCGTCCTTGGCTTTGATGATGTTGAGGGTCTCCCGCTCGGAATCCCCACCGGAAGCTTCGATCTTTTCGCGGAGAAAGGCGGTTACACCGGCGATATTGGCCATCAGGGACACCGGGTCTTTGAATACATGATGATTGATTCTTTGCAGGATGTACTGCCGGTCTTTTTCACCGTCCTTACAGATTAAGCGGAATGTGTCGTTAATGTGACCGCTTCCATACCGCTCCCAGCTGACCGGAGCGCCTGCAAAAGATAGATTCTGAATCGCCTCTTCGATTTTTCCGCATTGTTCATTACCCATAATGTTCCTCCTAAAAAGTACTTTTGGTACATTCCGCTGACATTAGCGGATGCCTTGTTTTTGATTACTATCATTATATTGGAGAAAAAATGAAACATATTTACACAATCTTATATTTTATTTGTATTATCCGTGACACACGGCACACGCACATTGTTATTCTATGTCATAATCATCATCTGGTTTTACTTCATAATCATAATGCATTTGGCTGTCACCGATTTTTAAGGGATAGCGCATCCCTTTCTTGACCGGCTTAGGCGGCAGGGGGAGCGGGTTGTCGATATATTTGACATTGCTGGAGGTGTCATATCGGGATTCTTCCGCTTTTTGGGCTGCTTCTGTCATTTTTGCGGGGGATCCGTTACGTCTACTCTCGCTATATCTATTCTCGGTATTTTTGCTCTCGGTGTTTCTTCTCTCAGTATTTCTGCTCACTCTATTTTTACTCTCGATATTGCTCTCGTCATTGCTGCTCGGAGTGCTATTTTCACCTTTTGTCTTCTTCTCTTTTATTTTTTTCTCTCTTATCTTCTTTTCTCTTATCTTCTTTTCTTTTATATTATTCTCTTTTATTTTTTTCTCTCTTATCTTTTTCTCTTTTATATTTTTCTCATTGACTATTGGGGCATTTTCTACGTTTTTCTCCTTCCCGATGTTTTTTTCTTTCACTTCTTCCGCCATGTCGGAACTGACAACACTGGCCGGCAACGTATCTGTCTCACTGATCTTTTCAAATACGCTCTCTTTATCCACATCCAGGTTCAACGGTATCTTATTGTTTTCTTCGGGAATGTCGCTGTATTGTTTACTGAGAACCGTGTCTGGTTCGTCTATGACAGCGTCCGGGGCATCCGGAGTTTTCAGCTGCTCAAATAAGGCCTGCTTTTTGACTATTTCTGTCGGTACGTTATCCGCCGCCGTCTGGCCCGGCACATGGCCGGCCCTCTCGCCCGATGATTCAATGACAGCGGAATGCTCTGCGGTATTTGTGTCCTTGGGCGATTTCGCAGGAACGGTCATGCCGGCTCTAACCGTCTTTTGCAGGCCTTCGCCGGCTAGGATGGCCCAGATCAAGGTAATCCACATCCGGCTGTCCAAAATCACGGAATTCAGCGACGGGACAGCTACGCATAACAGCAGCATAGCGAAAATCCAAACTGAAGCGGACTGTCTCTCTTTCAACCAAAAAGAAATGGATAAAAATAAAGCAAACATGATCATAATGGCAAGTAATAAAAGATGTTCTTCCGGTATGACGGCTGTAGGAGCAAGGCGGATTTTGTAGCGGCTGCTCCATCGGCTCATACTGTCCAGCAGGGCTGTCTGCTTTTCAAATGTTTCCCTGAGTATCAGAACCAGCCAGCCAAGAACAGAACCGCCAGCCAGAACAACGGTTTTGAGCAATAAAAACAGCGGCCGTTTTAGGCGATTGGCAAGGGAAATAAAATAGATTCCGAGCGGTAATAATAATAGGCCCAGCAAATCATAGTAAATCAGCATGCCGCATAAAATCCCCGATATCAAGATAAAAACATTCTGCATTTTCCCCACCAGCCCGGTTCCGGTAGCCAGCAAACGAAACAGAAAAGCAAAAAACAGCAGCATCATGCTCCATAACAGCATATATATCACTTCCGCCTGTAAAGAGGATGCTGCTTCTATCCAACGGGCAGAAACGGCAATCATAAGCACTGTCGTATAAGCAGCAATCCTGCCGCATAAAATCCTTACGGCAACATAAAGAATCATCATCGTAACGATCTGGATCACGAACTGGATATAGATTATGACGCTTTCTTTGTTGCCTAGAAAGGAAAACAGTAACGAGAGCAGATCCACGTAAAGCGCCGCGGTGTCCGACAAGACTTCCCTGCTGCTTACGCCGGTTTGGATCAGGGCATTTTGCAGCAAAGTCAAGTCACCGGTCAGACGGGGAAGGCCTTCCCAAAAACGTAGGGCTGACAGGCTGCCTGTAACAAGCCAGAACAGAAGCTCTGTCAGCGTTCTGAAAAGCCGGCCTGGCTTCATATGGCGCAGCACCCGGCCGGCCAGATAAGCCAGCAGGCCGCAGATAGCCATAATAAGCAGTGAAAGACCGATAAATATGCCCTGCTTAAGCATCGTGTCGACTACCACAAAATAGTCGCCCATCTGCCCAGCAGCACGTACTATGAAATAAACCACATATGCGGAGAACAAAAACCACCACATATACTTAAACGGTAATTTTTTGGTCTTTTCTTCCATTATCCCATCTGCCAACCCTTCTGTGCTCTGAATGGTATCTTATTGTTTCTAATCAGTATCAACTAGTTTCAATCAGTATCATCTAAAAACTTTAGATTATGCGGTTCTGAGCAATTATGACAAGGCCTGCTCCAGATCCGCTATGATGTCATCGATATGCTCGATTCCTACCGAAAGGCGGATCATCTCCGGTGCGACTCCGGCTTCCTTAAGTTGTTCTTCATTCATCTGCCGGTGGGTATGGCTGGCCGGATGCAGCACACAGGTCCTGGCGTCCGCGACGTGGGTCACAATCGCTGCCAGCTTTAAGTGCTCCATCATTTCCTCTGCCCCTTCCCGGCCTGATTTCAAACCGAAAGAAATGACGCCACAGGTGCCCCGGGGCATATATTTCTGAGCAAGGGCATAATAGCGGTTGCTGGGAAGGCCGGGATAGTTCACCCAGGCCACCTTGTCATGCTGCTCCAGATATTCGGCTACGGCCTGGGCATTGGCACAGTGACGCTCCATCCGCAGATGTAAGGTCTCCAGGCCGACGTTCAGTAAAAAGGCATTCTGGGGCGACTGAGCGGAACCCAAGTCACGCATCAGCTGTACCGTAGCCTTGGTTATATAGGCACCTTTGCCAAATTTTTCGGTATAGACTACCCCATGATAGGTGTCATCCGGAGTACAGAGCCCCGGAAACTTATCCGGATATTTCCCGAAATCAAAATTGCCGGAATCCACTATGGCTCCGCCCAGGCTCATGGCATGGCCGTCCATATACTTGGTGGTCGAATGCGTCACGATATCCGCCCCCCACTGGAATGGGCTGCAGTTGACCGGGGTCGCAAAGGTATTGTCAATAATCAGCGGGACATGATGCTCATGCGCCGCTTTGGCAAACTTCTCGATGTCTATCACTACCATCGCCGGATTGGCAATCGTTTCTGCCATGACGCATTTGGTATTTTCCTGAAACGCCTCGCATAACTCTTCAAAACTGGCTTCAGGGTCAACTACGGTGCAGGAGATTCCCATTTTCTTCATCGTAACGGTAATCAGGTTGAAGGTCCCGCCATACACTGTACTAGACATGACGATATGGTCACCGGCCTCGCAGATATTAAAAACGGCATAGTAGTTAGCCGCCTGACCGGAAGCTGTCAGCATCGCCGCCACCCCGCCTTCCAGGTCACAAATCTTCTGTGCCACAACATCATTCGTCGGATTCTGCAGCCTGGTATAAAAATACCCGGATGCTTCCAGCGCAAACAGTTTCCCCATATCTTCAGAACTGGAATACTTAAACGTGGTACTCTGATAGATCGGGAGCACCCGCGGTTCTCCGTTTCCTGGCTGCCATCCCCCTTGTATGCATATCGTTTCTTTTTTCATCCTCTTCTCCTTGTCAATGTTAGTCTCTGTTTGTATAAAAGTTTTTGTATGATTTTTCGCAGGTAAGTTTTTCGTGTGTAATTCTTTTGCATGTAAGTCTGTTTCATGTAAGTCTGTTTGTATGTAAGTCTGTTTGTATGTAAGTCTGTTTGTATGTAAGTTTTTAAGAAACCTAGAAGTCAGGCTTCCTCCCAGTTATGGTACACTGCCTGGACGTCGTCATCCGCATCCAGCAGATCCAGGATCTTGTTCAGGTTCTTCACAGCGGTCTCATCCGTCAGCTCCACATAGTTCTGCGGTATCATGGTAACCTCTGCCGAAACAAAAGATATACCCTGGGAAACCAGCTCTTTATGTACCTCGTCAAATATCCCGGGATCGGTCAGGATCTCATAACAGTCATCCTCATCCATAAAATCCTCGGCACCGGCATCTAAAGCCAGCATCATCAGGTCATCGGCTGACATCCGGCATTCTTCTTTATCGACAATGAGCTGGCCTTTTTTGTCAAACATAAAAGAGACGCATCCCGGTGTCCCGACATTGCCGTTCCCCTTTGAAAAGGCATTCTTGACATTGGCGGCCGTGCGGTTCTGATTATCCGTCAAGGCATCGACGATAATGGCAATCCCGTTAGGACCGTAGCCTTCGTAAGTGATCACTTTATAATTTACGCTGTTGCTGTCGCCGGCGGCTTTTTTGATGCCGCGGTCAATGGTGTCATTGGGAACATTATTGGCCTTGGCTTTCACGATCACCTGTGCCAGCCTGCTGTTGTTCTGCGGGTCGGGGCCGCCTTCTTTCACGGCAACGGCGATTTCCCTGCCGATAATCGTAAATATTTTCCCTTTTGCCGCATCGTTTCTTTCTTTCTTATGCTTGATATTCGCAAACTTAGAATGCCCTGACATGATGAACCTCCCTGTTATATTATTGCGCATGCGCCGTCCGGCTGCACTTGACGCTGGTAATCATTTTATTTTCCACGGTCAATATCTTGAAGTTATAGCCGTCGACATCGATGTCAAACATCTCGTCTTCATCCGGTATCTTATCCATCCGGGAAATCAGGAAACCGTTGAGGGTTTCAAACTCTTCTTCGTGGAACGAGATCCCGAACCATTCTTCCAGCTCTTCCAAAGGGGTTTTCCCTTCAATGATGTATTCGTTCTGATTATCGGTGCTTTCGATATAATCCTCGTCTTCGTCGTATTCATCCATGATATTGCCGACGATTTCCTCCAGGATGTCTTCCATGGCGATCAGGCCGACCGTCTGCCCATATTCGTCAATCACAATCACCATCTGGGTCTTGGCCTGCTGCATATACTGGAAAAGACCGCTGAGCTTCTTGGTCTCCGGGATGAAGACGGCCTCTCTTACCGGCCCATCGATAGCGGCAATCGGCTTGTCCCGCAATTCTTCACTGGCATAGGCTCGCATAGCGTCACGCAGATGCAGGATGCCTGCGATCATGTCGATATTATCCTCATATACCGGAAAGCGGCTTTTACTCTGGCTTAACATATAGTCCACGGCTTCCGACAAGGTTGACTGGTTATCTATGGCCAGGATGTTTTTGCGCTGGGTCATAATATCCTTGGCCACTTTATCGCCGAATTCGATGATATTGGTAATCATCTCCGCTTCCGTATCCAGCAGGACTCCCTGTTCCTGGCCTTCATTGACCATCGAGATGATTCCTTCTTCGGTGACATCTTCGGTTTCCTGATCGGCCCGGATCCCGGCAATCCATAACAGTCCTTTGGCGGTAATCCCCACCAGTCCTGTCAGCGGGCGCAGGATTATCATCAGGACCGTCACTACGTTGACCCCGGCCCAGGCCCATTGATCCGGTTTTTTGGCCGCCAGTTTCCTGGGAATCAGCATCCCGAACGTCAGCAGGATATACATCAGCCCTGCTGTCGCGAGAAGCGGGATGACCGGCGACGGCACAGATGCAAGCCGGCGTCCAAAAGCGATCACCCGGATCAGGAAAAATCCGCCCATAATCAAATGGATCAGCGTAATAATCAGCTGGAACGTATTATTATATATCTGCGGCTTTAGCAGGATGTCCCGCAGCCGGCGGGCTTTTTTGTCTCCCTCTTCGCTTTTTTCTGATATTTCTTTGAAACTCAGTCCGTTCAGTCCGGAATCAAATCCAAACAAGAAGGATTCCAACAATAAAAGTCCCCCGAAAAACACGTAACTGACCGTGATACCACCGTCATTCATCATTGCTCCCATCTGCATGTCTGATGCGCTTATGCAGCTAAACTGCATTTTAACACATAAACTATATCATTTTGACGCTGTTCCGTCAAGATTCCGATCAGGAATTGCATATAGAAATCATTGGCCGAATGGCCATCTGTCTCAGGAAGCTCCGCTTTCATGAAACTTATTTTCGGGAGCCGGAACCGGAGCCGATGAGGCCCGGGTAATCTGACGATGACTGCGTAGCCAGTCAGCTATGGCAAATCACACAAAAACCACTTTAGAGCATGATCCAATAAAGTGGTTTCTGGCATAATTATTTGAGCTGGCACAATCCCATATATTCTCTATGTATTGAGCTCAAGACTGATCAGCAGTCCTCTGTTTACTTTTTCCATGATGTCACTGTCAAGGTGGCATACTTTGTCTTTCAGCCGTTTCTTATCGATAGTCCGCAGTTGTTCCAGTAAAATGACCGAGTCTTTGACCATTTCGTTCTGCCTGGCATTGAGTTCTATGTGTGTCGGCAGCTTAGCCTTGTTCATTTTTGATGTAATGGCCGCACAGATGACGGTCGGACTATGTTTATTTCCTACATCGTTCTGGATGATCAGCACCGGCCTGATCCCGCCCTGCTCAGAGCCGACCACCGGTCGTAAATCTGCATAAAATATATCTCCACGTCTCATTTCCACATGTTTCACGCACCCTTCATTCAATTCTGTTTACATAAATACGTAGCTTTTATAGTATAACCGCATTGTCCGAAGGTATTCAAATGGTGCACATAATTACTGAAATTCCCTGTAATAATCCTTGCCGGATATGAGTACACCCCCCTTTGTATATACTCCGGCTGCTTTTATTACAGCCGGAACTGCTTCTACGATATCCGAGGCAATCACTCCGTATTCACTTTTTTGTTTTGCTGCGAAATCGCCCGCCAGTCCGTGCAGGTGCACTCCCATGCAGGCGGCTTCGAAATCCGCCATCCCTTGTGCCAGCAGCCCGCCGATGATTCCGGCCAGAACATCGCCGCTTCCGGCTGTTGCCAGCCCGCTGTTTCCCGAGGTATTTAGATAAGCTTCCGTCCTGCCGGCCTGGCATACATATGTCCTGGCATCCTTACATACTAAAGTACCGTTTAATTCCTGGGCCGTTTTCCTGATGAATTGAAAGTCCGGGGCTTTGGCTTCCTCCATACGGCAGCCGGTCAGGCCACAAAACTCTCCCATGTGCGGCGTCAAGATCCGCTTCCGATCCGACTGCCGACTAAACAGATTCTTTAGTTCCGGCGACTGCCCCAACAGCCAGATGGCATCGGCATCCAGCACCAGCGGCAGACGGCTTTCTGTCAATACCGTCCGCAGCAGCAGCTCAGACTGTTCGTTACGGCCAAGGCCCGGTCCGATCACGATGCATCCTGCCCATGTCAGCCACTTCCTGGCCGCCTTCTGAATATTTTCCATATCGTTTTCTGACCTGCCGGCGTTTTCTGTTCCATAAGTACTCACCATCGCCTCCGGTAAAGCTTCCTGAAGGATGACCCGGTTGGACTCATGAGTAAGAACTGCGAGCATTCCGGCCCCGGAACGCAAGCATCCGCGCCCTGCCAGCTGACAGGCTCCCGCCATGGACTTTTGCCCGGCAATCAGCAGCACCTTCCCAAAAGTTCCCTTGTTCCCGCTTTTCTTGCGGGACGGCATCTTTAGATCCGCAAGTCCGCTGTACGTAAACAGCTCCGGCCGATTTCCCCGGAAGCTATGTTCCGTAATCCCGATATCCCGCACTGCCAGCTCCCCGGTATAGTCGCAGCCGGGATATAAATAATGTCCTCTTTTCGCAAAGCCATAACTGACCGTCAGGCCTGCCCTGACCGCTTTTCCCAGCACTGCTCCGGTCCCGGCATGTATCCCCGAAGGGATATCCACGCTTACGACCAAAGCCCCTTCCGCTCCGGCCCGGTTGATGTTTCTGATCGCCTCCGCATATTCACCGGAAACTTCTCGGGAAAGTCCGATGCCGAATATACCGTCTACTATAATATCATATTCTCCCTTTTCTATTTTGCTCTGAATTGGAAAACCATATTTTTCTAATATAACAATCTGCCTTGTGGTCTCAGGGCTGCACCGGTTCTTGTCCCCGATCAGGACAAAAACCACCTCGTGACCGGCCAGAGCCAGCAGCCGGCCGACTGCCAGGGCATCACCGCCGTTATTCCCGCATCCCGCAACTGCCAGGACCCGGTTGGGGCCCGGCTTTCGCCTGACGATCTCCGCTACTGTGGCAAGTGCCGCCCGCTCCATAAGAACCAGCGGACTCATCCCCAGTATTTCCGTCGTGTTGCTGTCATATTCTTTCATTTCATTTCCGCTGACCAGATAATTCATATTCCCTGTTTTCCGCCTTGCTGGCTTTTCCCGCTTATGTATCATTTCCCGTCCGCTTTCGCCTCCTGCTCACCTTCCGGATTCGGTGCAGGCGCAGGCGACAGCGAAGGCAGCTTAGATTCCGGTATATACTTCATGTCGAATATCTCTATCACGTTGGCTCCGAAAATCTGATGCATATATTTGTAAAGCTCGTTGGTCATGATCTCTTTTTCCTGTTTCCTGATCAGCTTCTTTTTCAGCTCCACCCTGATCTGGGTGATCCACTGGGCGATTTCTTCTATTTCGGCGCTGTCCGCCTGTAATCTTTCGTAGCAGACCTCCATGGTAAGCAGCATCAGCTGGTAATTCACTTCATTGATCTGCTTCGGCAGATCCATGAGCTCATCCTGGCAGGCCTCCAGCTTATCATTGCATTCGTTGATCAGGCGCTTGTTATCCTCCATCTTCTTCTCGGCGCTGCTCTTCCCTTTATCCGCTTCTTCGGCATTTTCCATGATCTCATCCATTAGTTTCAGCTTAAGCCGCTTGATATTTTTCACATCATTCGTAAGCTTGCCCTGACGTTTGAGCAAGGTATTCAGCTCTTCCTCCCGTTTCTTGATATGGGAGTCGGGATCGATCTGCGTGAATAGCTTATGCCACTTATGATCCAGTGTCAGTATCGGGATTTTGGCGCTTTCTAGCGCCGGTTTGTAGACGTCATCAGTTCTCGACATGATTTCCTCGATTCTTGTAACGGTTAATATTATAAGACAGTTTCATGAGACTATCGGAAAGATGCACGTTCTCGACCTGGATTTCCTCAGGGATATTCAGGTCAACATCAGCAAAGTTCCATATAGCCTTGATTCCCGCCCTGACCAGGGTGTCCGCTACTGTAAGGGCACTTTCCTTGGGAATCGTCAGTACGGCTATGTCAATGTCGTTGGTCCTGATAAAGCCGCTGATCTGTTCCATCGGCATGACTTCCAGGTTCTTGATAAAGGTTCCGTGAAGCCGGGGATCCTTGTCAAAAATACCGCGAAACAGAAAGCCCCGCCGCTCAAAATTCATGTAATTGGCAAGGGCCTGGCCCAGGTTGCCGGCGCCGACGATAATCAGGTGATGTTTTTTATCAAGCCCCAGGAGCCGGCCTATTTCTTTATAAAGATATTCTACTTTATAACCGTACCCTTGCTGACCGAACCCGCCGAAATTGTTCAGGTCCTGCCTGATCTGTGACGCCGTCACTTTCATGATGTCGCTCAGTTCCTGTGAGGATACTCTTTCTGTTCCCTGGTCTTTCAGTTCCCCTAAGTAGCGGAAATATCTTGGCAGGCGGCTGATGACCGCCTGAGAAATCCCTTTTGCGTTATCTTTAGAACCTTCTTTTGTCTCCATAATGGCCTCCCTGATACACTTGATCTTATTATATAAGAGTGCCAAAAGTAAGTCAATTGATTGACATTATTTAGTTGGGCTTGTAAACTGTTACTGGTATGTAATAAATTACGTTAACATTGTGAGGATGTTGTCATGGTGCTGTCCTGCCAGAATATGGGAAAGATGTTTAGTGAAAAATCCATCTTGAAGGGTATTACCTTCTATGTGGAAGATTATGATAAAGTAGCTGTTGTCGGGGTAAACGGAGCCGGAAAGACGACGCTGCTTAAGGTTATTGTGGGGGAACTGGCGGCTGATGAAGGCGAAGCAGTCCTCTCAAAAGGAAAAACCTTGGGATATCTGGCACAGACCGGGGCTGTTGACGGCGGCAATACGATTTACCAGGAACTGCTCTCCGTAAAGACGGGGCTGGTCCAGCTGGAAAAACAGATCAGGGACACGGAACTGCGGATGAAGGATGCCGGAGACGCCGAGCTTCCGCAGTTACTGGAAGCTTATGCGCGGTTTACGCATGATTATGAATTTGCCGGCGGCTATGCTTACCGGAGCGAGCTGGTCGGCGTCTTAAAGGGCCTGGGCTTTACCGAGGAGGAATTTGACAAAGCCGTGGACCGGCTGTCGGGCGGACAGAAAACACGGGTGGCACTGGGGAAGCTCCTGCTTGAGAAACCGGACCTGATTATCTTAGACGAGCCGACAAACCATCTGGATATGTCTTCGATCCGCTGGCTGGAAACCTATCTGCTGAATTATAAGGGGGCGGTCATGATCGTCTCGCATGACCGGTATTTTTTAGACCGCATCGCCAATAAGGTGGTAGAACTGGACAACAGCCGGGGAATCGTTTTCAGCGGTAATTATTCAGATTATGTCGGGAAAAAGGAACAGCTCCGGTCGGCGGAATGGAAAGCCTACTGGAATCAGCAGCAAGAAATCAAGCATCAGGAGGCAGTGATTGCCAAGCTCCGCTCATTTAACCGGGAAAAATCGGTGAAACGCGCCGAATCTCGGGAAAAGATGCTACAGAAAATCGAAGTGCGGGAACGGCCGACGGAACAAAGCAGTGACATACATATGGAACTCAACCCCTCCTGCGTCAGCGGCAATGACGTCCTGAGCGTGACCGGGCTGACCAAAGCTTTCGGAGCACTGACGCTGTTTCAGGATGTCTCGCTGGAGATCAAGCGCGGGGAACACGTGGCTGTCATCGGGGATAACGGCACAGGGAAGACCACGCTATTAAAGATCCTGAACGGCATCTTGCCGACCGACCGGGGGGATTTTACTTTGGGAACCAACGTAAAGATCGGTTATTATGATCAGGAACATCAGGTGCTTGACCCGGCAAAAAGCCTGTTTGACGAAATATCGGATGCCTACCCTTCGCTGAACAATACGGAGATCAGGAATGTCCTTGCCGCCTTTCTGTTTGTCGGGGACGAAGTGTTCAAAAAAATAGGGGACTTGAGCGGCGGGGAAAGGGGCCGGGTCGCACTGGCCAAGCTGATGCTTTCGGAAGCTAATTTCCTGGTTTTGGACGAGCCGACCAATCATCTGGATATCATGTCCAAGGAGATCCTCGAAGTTGCCCTGAACCGGTATACCGGCACCGTCCTCTATGTGTCTCATGACCGCTATTTCATTAACCGAACGGCTTCCCGGATCCTGGATCTGTCGGAGCGGCAGTTCATCAATTATATTGGCAATTACGATTATTATCTAGAAAAAAACCTAGAAAAGGAACTGGACAAAAACCCGGAGGGAAACTCCGGTAAAGTTACTGGAAAGAAAGGAAATGCTAACGGGGTCGATACCGCCCAGCCGGACAGAGCAGAGACAGAAAACAAGAGCGAGTATTTCCGCCGCAAAGAACAGCAGTCCCAGCTGCGTAAAAAGGAAAACGCCTTGAAACGGCTGGAAAACCAGATCACAGAACTGGAGGAAAAGCTGGCCGCCCTCGACAGGCAGATGCTCCTGCCGGAACTGGCCACCGATGTCGGGGAACTGGTGAGACTGACGTCTGAACGAACCGCTATTGACAGTCAGCTGAGCTTATTATATGAAGACTGGGAGTCAGCGGCTCTCATGACATGAATACCCTGAACAAAGTCTGAACGGAACTTCGATTTAACAAAACTCCTTTTGATAAAATCAAGTAACAAGATATTGTTACAGGAGTTTTTCTTTACCCCATGATTCTTTCCAGACGAGCACCCAAACGGCTGAGAAGTTCATTGGTGATAGTGCCGGCCTGTTCCGCGATATCATAGGCTGTTATCTCTTTGTTACCGGAACTCCCGATCACTACGGCGATGTCACCGGAGCTGACTTCAATCCCGCTGACTTCGACCAGTGTTTGATCCATGCAGATGCGTCCGATAATCGGCGCCTCACGGCCATTTATCAGGACTTTTCCGACCCCACAAGACAAAGCCCGCGGGATGCCGTCGGCATAGCCGATCGTAAGGACGGCAATCCGGGTATTCTGGCTTGCTTTGTATTGAAGCCCATATCCGGCCGCTTCCCCTTCACTTAATTCCTTGACCGCAGCAACCCGAGCTTTAACCGATAAAACAGGTGCAAGTCGAGCCGGACAACTGACACGGTCGAACCGGCTGCTTAATACTCCATAAAGTGCTATTCCGATTCTGGCATAGTCTCCCGACAGTTCCGGATAATGAATCAGCCCGTAGCTTTCAGTCAGATGCACAGCCGGACAGGGGATTCCTCTTTTTTCCAGCTGATCGGTCACATCATGGAGTGCCTTGGCCTGAAAGTAAACATAATCGATACCAGATTGTGTACATGCGCCCTGTTCCGGTATGGCATCGGCCGTACACAAATGGCTATAGAGGCCTTCTACGGAAAGATTCCGACAGTCAAATATTCCCGCAATTTCATCAATCCTGTCATAGCGTTCCCCTAAGCGATGCATGCCAGTGTCAATTTTAATATGAACCCGGATTCTTCTTCCGAAACCGTTCAGGATCTGGGCATATGGATAATCTACCACCGTTTGGATTAAGCGGTAACGTATCAGCAGGTGCAGCTGTTCCGGATGGGTATAGCCCAAGACCAGGATGTCGCCCTTGATACCGCCCTGTCGGAGTTCAATGCCCTCAGCAACAGTCGCCACGCAAAAATGACTTATCCCGAAATCATTAAGAGCCTTGGCTATGATGACAGCGCCATGGCCGTAGGCATCGGCTTTGACGGCCGGCATCAGCCGACAGCCGGGAGGCAGCATAGCGGTCAGGGACTGCACATTCTGATAAAGGCTTTGCCGGTCGATTTCGATCCAGGCGCGGCCCCGGCAAAACCGCCGTTTGCGTCCCTGTGGCAGGCTTTTATTCAGGATCAGGGTGATGGCCGATAAGGCACTGATCGCAAGAAAAATAGTAACGTAATCAATCATCCGTCATAGCCCTTTCTATGATATCGGTGACAATCTGTTCAAAAGACCAGCCGGCCGCTTTCAGCATATTGGGAAAGCGGCTGTGCCCCGTAAACCCCGGTATGGTATTTACTTCATTGAAGATGATCTCCCCTGACGCGGTCAGAAAAAAGTCAACCCGGGCAAAGCCCCGGCAATCCAGCGCTTGATAGATAAGCTTGGCCGCCTGTTTGACGCTTTCCGAAGTTCCGGCAGATATTCTGGCCGGGACGTGGATGGCGGAAGTTTTCAAGGTGTATTTTTCGGTGGTGTCAAAGAACCCTTGCGAAAGCTCAATTTCATCGATTTCCCCCACTGTCAGCCGACGATGCCCCATTACGGCGCAGCCTACCTCAAAACCGCTAATACACTCTTCCACGATCACGGCATCGTCATAACAAAGAGCGGCATCAATAGCGTCCGGCAGCCGGCATCGATCGGTTGCCTTTGTAATGCCGAAGGAAGAGCCGGCTTTAACCGGCTTAACAAACAACGGATAGCCAAGCGCTTCCGCCTGATCCAATACGATCTCGATCGGCGGCAGCGGCTGCTCCAGAACAAAAGACCTCGGTACGATAACTCCGGCAGCGGCGGCAAGAAGATGGGCACGCTTCTTGTCCATGCAGATCGCGGAAGACAGTACTCCGCAGCCCGCCACCGGTATGCCCGCAAGTTCAAACAATCCCTGAACGGTTCCATCCTCGCCGTTTTTACCATGTATCAAGGGCAACGCAACATCAACAGGAAAAACTACGGCCTTGTTGTTTTCCAGTATCATCAAGCCGGGCCCGGTACGGCTGGGCGATACCGCAACCGGAGTGCAGAAAGAAGCTTCTTCCCAGGTGTCGCTCGCTATTTTTTCCGTAGGCCCTTTGTAAAGATACCAGTCTCCCTGCGGGTTAACCCCGATCAAAACCGGGATGAACTTCGACCGGTCCATATGGTCTATGACTGCCGCAGCCGACTGAAGCGACACCTTGTATTCCGATGAACAGCCGCCAAAAATAACGGCTACCCTTAATAAGCTCATAATTATCTCCTTAAATGAAAAACTGCCTGTCTCAGGATAAAGAATACCAGAAACAGACAAGTTATGTTATAAGTTATCATTATTTTAATATAAATAAGATACTAACAATATATTGAGATTATCTTAAGGTGCTAAGGAATACTGAGAACCTGATGTATGCCGTAACCTGATGTACGACCGTAATCTGACGCACGCCGTACCTGATGCATGCCCGTAACCTGTTGTATGCCCGTAACTTACACGGCTCTGGCCGGCAGCCTGATCGTAAAAATAATGCGGCCATCCGCACTGTCGGCCTCAATGCTTCCCCCATGCAAGGTAATGATTTCCCTGGCAATAGACAGTCCCAGCCCGGCTCCCCCTGTGTCAGAGGCACGGGACTCATCCAGGCGGTAGAACTTCTCGAAGATCGCTGCCAGTTTGTCCTTCGGTATGGTGTCACATTCATTCTCCAGATAAATGGTGACCGTGCTGCCCTTTCGTTCCGCGGAAATAGTGATTACTGTCCCCGGCTTGCTGTAGGCCGTCGCATTCTTGAGAATATTATTGATAGCCCTTGCCAGTTTGTCAGGATCTCCGTACAGCGTCAGTTCTTCGTCAGCAAATAAGGTCACACGGTTGCCGTTCGCCGCCAGAATCGGGGTCAGTTCATCACAAAGCTGCACCAGCATATAAAACAGGTCGATATTTTCCTTAACCAGGCTGATCTGCTGATAGTTATACCGGGTAATCTCAAAGAACTCATTTATCATCTTTTCCAGCCGGTAGGCCTTATCCAGCGTAATATTAACATATTTTGCCCTTTGTTCGGCCGGCATGTCGGGTGCTTCTTCCAACAGGTTCAGATAACCGATCACCGAAGTCAGCGGGGTCCGGATATCGTGGGCCAGATACATGACCAGGTCATTTTTGCGCTGTTCCGCCAGCTGTACTTCCAGGGTACGCTGTCTTAAGGTCTGTTTGACGGTATTCAGCTTGCGTTCGATGGCCGCCATCTCGGAGGGCAGGCGGATCTCGGTTTCCTTTTCATCCATCAGGGTGTTGATGCCGCGGTTGATAATATTGAAATAGCGGCTGAACCAATTGACAAAGATCCGTAACAGAATCAAAAATATGAAAGTAGTACCCAGAAGCCAGATGACTTCCCGGTTACTGCGGAAGATACGGTCGTACATCATGATCGTTTCATAATACGGTTTGTTGAAAATCCGCTGCATCAAGAAGACGAGCAGATCAGCTCCTCTGCCGAACCAGATAAAATAAATACCGAGAATACACACAACTGATAAAAATACTACCGCCAGAACACGGCTGTACATTTTAGATTTAAGCTGTGCGTATTCGTCCTTTTTTTTCTGTGACCGGCGAACCGTAAATTTATCTTTCAATCTTATATCCTACCCCCCATATTGTTTTGATGTATCTGGGGTTTTCGACCGTGTCGCTCATTTTCTCCCGCAGGTGGCGGATGTGGACGGTAATGGTATTATTTCCTTTGCTGTAATATTCATCCTGCCAGATTTCATGGAACAGCTCCTCGGCGCTTAAGACATTTCCCTTTTTCTCCAGAAGGATACGGAGAATGGAAAACTCTGTAGGGGTAAGAAGAAGCGGCTGGCCGTCAAGATGACATTCGTGGGTCTTGACATCCATGACCAGGCCGGCATGATGGATCGTGGCATCGTCAGGACTGACCGGGGCATTATATTTTTTGTACCGCCGCAGCTGGGCCTTGACCCTGGCAATCATCTCCAGCGGACGGAACGGCTTGGTAATATAGTCGTCGGCTCCCAAGGTAAGGCCGGTTATTTTATCTATCTCTTCATCCTTGGCTGTCAGCATAATGATTGGATAGGTGTGCTTTTTCCTGATCCGGCGGCATAATTCAAAACCGTTTATGTCCGGCATCATGATATCCAGGATCGCCAGATCAAGCGATACGGTGTCAATACATTGTAAGGCCGCTGTCGCTGTGTAGTATTTAAAAACTCGGTAGTTTTCGTTCTTCAGGAAAACCTCGATCAGATCAGCGATTTCCGGTTCATCATCGACAATCAGTATTTTTTCCGGCATAAGCAAGCTTGTCTCCTTTCAAGTCATGTATCACCTATGATTCTTTTGACCTTGGTATTATTATAACAGATAGCAGAACCGATATGTTAATATTTGATAAATTTGTAATGATAGTTTCATTCTTATACTGGCAATAAAAGCGAGCAAGCTCGCTGGGAAGAACGTAGAGCGTTCTTCCCAAATGATTCACTCTTGCAGGAGCACTTTCGCAGATCTGACTGGATCTGCCGCTTTCACTTATAAAACAATACTACCCTAGATCAATTCCCATGCGCCAAAGATATAGCTGCCGGGGACTTCATTTTGTGTCCACCATTTTGCCCTATAATTATTCCCTTGATAACTGACACAGGCACCATTTAGATAGAACTGATCAGGATCCCATGGCGAATAAATTACTGTAACGGTACGAGTCACTGTATTTGTCAGATTGTTACTGTTGGTAACTGCATAAGTAAGATGATAGGTGCCGACCACGGCACTATTCACACT
Organism: Lachnospiraceae bacterium UBA935; assembly: GCA_002293525.1. Lineage (GTDB taxonomy): Bacteria > Bacillota > Clostridia > Lachnospirales > Lachnospiraceae > UBA935. Next base: position 42,033 of record DBDJ01000018.1, on the reverse strand, counting down.
TCCGGTGACAACGATATGAGCTGTCAGGTCGCCGTCTATTTTGTCATGTGCTGTAACTCCGGCAAGCGGGTCAAAGGCTGTATCTATAAGATGTTGGATATTACCGACTCCGTAAATCTCTGGGCCTGGGAGCACAGTTACGGTCCGGGTGACCGTGACCGTCTTATTACTACTGTTTGTAACGTTATAAGTTAGCAGATAGGAACCCGGAGTATTGGTATCCACTGTTCCGGACACCATAATAGCATTGGTCAGGTCGCCGTCATCCACATCATAGGCCGATACCCCATTCATGGCATCAAAGGGAGTACCGTTGAATATCTGAATATCAACGATTCCACTTAACATTGGGATTTTATATTTCGCAGCAGAATACCGTCCATTGATCTGTAAATTTCTGAATTCTCCCGTAAAGCACAGATTGGCCAATCCATTCACCACAAACCTAGCACCATTTTCAATTGCCATATAATCACGCATCTTCCATACATAGTGGGTAAATATCCCGTTATCCTGCTGTGATATAGTCTCTGCCATCCATGGCGGCTGTAAAACTGCCGAACTGGGAAAGTCAAATTCTAAGGTAAAACCCTCAGGTATCCTCACTCCGGTATTATTATCTATAATTAATGCATAATCTGTAAAAGGGTATATATTATATGTCGTAAGGGAATAGTCAAAATTAGACACCAGTCCTGAATCCGGAACAAAATCCGAATCCGGTTCCGGGACAAGCGGAGGTGCTGCCTCAAACATATTGTGAACCAAAGTTGTCAGGGTATCTCCCGGCACAAATGTATTGTTTACATCATCATAATCAAAGTCGGTGCTTAATTCCCAAGCCATCAATCCGCCGATTCCATTGTCGATAATATATTGGACTTTTTCCTGCATGGAGTTTTCATCTTCAAAAGTTAAGAAAACGTTTTCTGTACCGTTCCAGGCATAGGAGGTCTTGGTGACATTATCCCAAAACAAATCATAATCGAGCAATGGATCTGCCAACAGATTCTTCATATAGTACAAAGGATTGGTACCCGTAGGAAATGACGGGCTGTTCCAGATCCCGTTGGCGCCATCAGCACCGCTGTCAATGGGCAATAATGATCCGTAAAGCCCACCGGGATAAGCACCTGGGGTGACATTTTTCCAGCCTCTTGTATGATAGGCAACGCCAATATTAAGTTTCTCCGCCGGAAGCACACCCCGGAAATACTTATATGCCCAGTCGATGCTTTGTGTCGGAAGCGCTAATCCTGCTTCCTCCGGATCCCTGGAATCGGCATAGAGTGCCGAATTCGGTCCTGCGTAATTACTGGGAAAACTCATGTCAAAAGTCGCTATGCTGAGATAGTCAAGATACTGTGCATATTCGCCATGTCCCATATTACTAAGAATCCTTGCTGAAGCCGGGGCCACCATCGTCAAAATATAATGCTTGCCGTCTTCCTCCCCGGCGCCATCCAGTTTTTCCCGCAGCGTCTGAAGCAACTGGAGAAATTTATCATAATGGGAATAATGTGATTCAAAAACGCGAAAACCAGCCGCCGTTCCGAGATTCGTATAATTATCATAACCAGGGTATCTGAAATCCATGTCGACACCATCAAAATCATACTGACGGAGAAAAGCTACAACACTGTCCGCAAATGTGTCCATGGATGCTTGTTGAGCTGTCACACTATTAAAATTGCCATAGGGCTCCCATTCTCCTATCGAAATCAGTGTCTTTGTTTCGGGATATTGCTGTTTATAAGTATTCAGCAAATTGAAATGCCCCCGATAAGGAAGGGAAGTATCCTGACCCGGAAACACCTGTTGAATCGCGGCCGCCACATCATTGAGCTTAATCCTGTTGTCGGTTCCGACTCCTGCATAGGCATAATGTATATGAGTTACTTTTCCCCAAGGAATTCTGTCAATGCTCATCGGAGCCCAATCAAAAAAATATCCGATAATTCTTCTTTGCTGAGCTTGCGTTATATTCGGTGATGCTTCCGTTTCTGCCGCCATTGTCGTAAGAGGCAAGGCAGCTAGTATGAAGACTAACACAATCACAAATGCTTTTGTTACTAAGTTCTTAGTTTGACTTTTACTGTCTTTCATTTCCATATCTCCTTTCTCAAATACCTGAATGGTTAATTAATTACCATTTATTGTTATCTCCTTTCATTACGGCTCAAAACGACCAAGTCGTCTGAAATATCTTAAAATCAACCAATACACATAGGTGAGAATAAGCCGCAAATCAATCTGATCTGCGGCCTGTCCTGCTTATGGCAAAAGAATATTGTATTGTTGCTTAATTAAGGTATCAGCTGCCAGGCTCCCCACTCATATGCGCCAGGAACCTCACTGTTAGTCCACCATTTGGCCCTGTATACCTGACCCTGGTAAGTGACCATATCGCCTGCCACATAGACCGTGCCTAAGACCCAAGCCGGATAACTCGGGGGCGGAGCATTGACCGTAACGGTACGGACAACTGTGGCGGTCTCATTACTGCTGTTGGTAACTTCATAAGTAAGTTCATATTCACCGGCCACCTGGGTATTCACGCTTCCTGTGACGACAATGGCGTTTGTCAGATCGCCGTCGATCGCATCACTGGCCGTCACTCCGGTTATCGGGTTAAAGGAATCGCCGACGTTGATCTGGACATCATTGGCTCCGTTTATAACCGGTCTTACTGCCACAGGCGCAACCACTGTAACTGTCCTTGTCACGGTGGCAGTCTCAGGCTGGCTGTTGGTCACGCTGTAAACCAGCTGATATATGCCTGCCGTGTCGGTATCAACCGCTCCGGTTACCGTGATATCGTCAGTCAGGTCACCGTCTACCGCATCAGTGGCCGTAACGCCGTCCATCGGGTCAAAAATGCTGCCGACTTCGATCTCTATAGCATCGGCTCCGCTGATGACCGGTTTGATAACCGGGTCAGCCGCTTCAGGGAATTCCTGGCTGGTGTAAAGCCCGTTGATCTGGATATTCTTGAAACCGCATGTAAAGCATAGCTTAATCATGCCCTGCAGGGTAAACGAGCCGCCGTTAGGAAGTGCTGAATACGCCGGCATCCTTAACACATAATGGGTAAATACCCCGTTATTCTGCTGTGATTCAATGGTTCCGCCCCAAGGGGTCTGGAAAATAGCCGAGTTAGGGAAATCAAATTCTAAGGTATAACCGCCGGGAATATCTACGCCGGTATTGTTTTTGATCGTAAAAGCATAGGTATAATTCGGATGATCGTAATTGCCGGTGAAGGAATAGTCAAAGTCACCGATCTGGTTTTCGGTCGGCTGAATGCCCGGATCAGGAATAAGCGGAGGCGCTGCCTGAAACATGTCATACGCCAACGTGGTCAGAGTATCACCCGATACATATTCACCAGCCACTTCATCATAATCAAAGTCGCCGCTCAGTTCCCAGACCATATAGCCGCCGATGCCATTGTCGATGACATACTGGATCTTAGCCGCCATGGAACGTTCATCTTCATGAGTCAGGAAGACTTTCTTGGACTCATTCCAGACGTAGGAGGTCTTGGTAACGTCATCCCAGAACAACTCATAGCCGAGTGACGGATCCGCCAGAAGATTCTTTATATGATAGATCGGATTGGTACCGGAAGGTTCTGCCGGAGGGGGATCGTTCCAGACCCCGTCGATGCCGTCGGCACCGCCGCCGGTCATTGCCGCCCGGCCATAAAGCCCGCCCGGATAAGCGCCGGGAGTGACATCCTTCCAGCCTCTGGTATAATAAGGAATACCGATATTGATTTTATCGGCCGGGAGGACGCCTCTGAAATACTTATAAGCCCAGTCAATGCTCAGTACCGGGATCGGTAACTGTGCGGTTTCCGTATCACGGGGATCGGAGAAAATGGCTGACTGCGGGCCGACATACCCGTTCCATGAGCCGTGGAAGTCATAAGTCATCATATTAAGGTAATCAAGATACTGTGCATATTCTCCGAGCTCCATTCCGCCAAGGATCCAAGAAGAAGCAGGGGCTGCCATCGTCAGCAGATATTCTTTGTTATCTTCTTGGCCGGCGATATCCAGTGCCGTCCGAAGCGTCGACATCAAAGCAAGAAAATCATCATAAACTTCTTTTCTCCGGTTTTGTTCTTCCGAAAGAGGATAATCAACCGGATTGCCGCTCAGCGAGGTTGATGAAGGATATTCCCAGTCGATATCCGCTCCGTCAAAACCGTACTCGCGGAGAAAATCGACAACACTGGCGACAAAGGTGTCGATCCCGGCCTGCGTCTTCGTCATCGGGAAAAAGTTACCGGATGCCGACCAGCCGCCGATCGAAATCAATGTCTTGGTGCCGGGATATTGTTGTTTGTAAGTGTTCAGAAGATTGAAGTGGCCAAGGTAAGGAAGCGAAGCATCCTGTCCCGGATACACCCGCTCGATCGCAGCTTCTTCATCCATGATCTGAATCTGGTTGTCGTCTCCGACGGCAGCAAATGCATAATTAATATGAGTCACTTTCCCCCAAGGGATGTCATGTACGGTGTAGTACTGGCCGAGCTCATTGTCGCGCCATTCGCAGAAATACCCGATGATTCTCCTCTGCTGAGGCTGGGCCTGCACCTGGCTCGCTGTAGCCTCTGCCGGTGCCGTCTCTGCCGGTTCCGCAGCTACTGTCAAAGGCGCGGCAAGCAACGTGAAAGTCAAAAGCAGTGATAAAGTTTGGATCACTTTTTTGGTAATTCTTTTCATTTGTGCTTTCATCTCCTTTTCTTATTTTGGATGTATTGTATTTGATTTCATTATTTACCAGTGAAGTTTTTTTTTCAATACATCTTGTCTAATCGACAGATTCTTTGTAAATTTGACGGTTTTTGTGTTTCTAACTGATAAAATTTTGATATATAATAGGAAAACAAAATAATGAGGAAATGAGTCCAGATGGAGGAACTAATCTAGTTGACAAAACGTTAGCAAGGCAGAGTTTGATATTTCATACGGAGAAGATCAGGCTGATGCGGAGATGTTTCAAGATTCGGAGCTGCTTCATGCCCCGGAGCTGCTTCATGACCCGGAGCTGCTTCATGACCTGAAGTATCTGATATAGAAAAATCGGATACGCATTTTCGGTTTGACATAGCAGTAACCGACCTGACATATCTCTCGGCACGCTGTGTCAACTGTACTGATGATGTGATTTTGGTCGGGTCGGTCACTGTCAGTAAATCATTGTTATATTAAGAATTACCCCTGCTCATACTTTGCCTCAAAAGTCTCTCGTACCGCCTGAATGAAATCCCGGCTGTTCAGCACGCTGACATCCTCTAAGGATGTGATCAGCGCCAAGTCTTTTGTCATTTTTCCGCTTTCAATCGTCGATATGACGGCTGCTTCCATCTGATCCGCAAAACGTACCAGGGCTTCGATGCCGTCCAGGCCGCCTCTTTTGCGCAAGGCGCCTGTCCATGCAAAAATAGTGGCAACCGAATTGGTCGATGTCTCTTTTCCTTCCAGATGCTGATAATAATGCCGCTGTACGGTACCGTGCGCCGCCTCATATTCGTATACGCCGGCAGGCGATACCAGTACCGAGGTCATCATCGCGAGGGAACCAAAGGCCGAGGAAACCATATCGCTCATGACGTCGCCGTCATAGTTCTTGCAGGCCCAGATAAACCCGCCTTTGTCACGCATCACCCGAGCTACCGCGTCGTCGATCAGGGTGTAGAAATACGTGATGCCCTTTGCTTTGAACTCCTCTTGATATTCTTTTTCGTAGAGCTCCTGGAAGATGTCCTTGAACTCATGGTCGTATTTCTTGGAGATCGTGTCCTTCGTGGCAAACCACAGATCCTGCCCGGTGTCTGCCGCATAAGTAAAGCAGGCTTTGGCAAAGCTGCTGATGGATTTCGCGGTATTGTGGATTCCCTGTAAGATCCCCGGGCCGTCGAAATCATGTATCGTTTCCCGAATCTGAGACCCATCCGCCGCCGTGAATACCAGTTCCGCCTTGCCGGCACCGGGCACCTTGAACTCCGTATTCTTATATACATCCCCGTAGGCATGACGGGCCAGCGTAATGGGAGCCTTCCAGCACTTGACCATCGGATCGATCCCCTTGACTCTGATGGGGGTACGGAACACCGTCCCGTCCAACATCGATCTTATCGTTCCATTGGGGCTCTTCCACATTTCTTTCAGGTTATACTCCTTCATCCTTGCGGCATTGGGCGTAATCGTGGCACATTTTACCGCCACGCCGTATTCCATGGTCGCGGCCGCGGCGGCGGCGGTCACCCGGTCATCCGTTTCGTTACGGTGTTCCAGGCCCAGGTCATAGTATTCTGTCTTCAGGTCAATAAAAGGCAGCAGCAGCTCCTCCTTGATCATTTGCCAGAGAATCCTGGTCATCTCGTCTCCGTCCATTTCTACCAGCGGTACCTTCATCAATATCTTGTCCACCTTATTTCCTCCCTTATGATATTTCATATCATTCATATTATTTTTTGCAAGTTCATATATGAGCATGCTGTTTATCCATATACATCATACAGTCCGTTCTTTGCCATATTATCATAGGCATTACTGATATGCAAGTTAGCTAGACGCTCCGCTTCGGCTCCGTCTTTGGCCTTGATCGCTTCCATGATCAGCCGGTGCTCCTCGTTGGAAGCTCCGCCCCGGTTCGTATCGGCCAGGGTTTTTCGCCGCACCCGGATCACATATTGATGGAAATCCTGTAAAAGATGCTGGAGCATCTTGGAATGGCAGGCTTCGTAAAGAATATGATGAAAGCGGTTATCCAGCTCCGCCATCTGATCCATATGGCCTTTCGCAGCATGGAATTCTGCCAGATAAATATTTTCTTCCATTTCTTCCAGCTGCACCGAGGTGATCTGCTCGGTCGCAAGCCGAGCGCACATGCCCTCCAAAGTTGACCTTATCATATAGATATCCTTGACATCTTTCGCCGTGATCCCGGTCACATAGGCTCCCTTGTTCGGTATGATCTGAATCAGGCCTTCCAGCTCCAGCTGCCGGAAGGCTTCCCGCACCGGTGTCCTGCTCACCCCCAGCTCTTCGCCGATCGCTACTTCCCGAAGTTCCTCATGTTCCTTATAGCGCCCGCTCAGAATATCTTCCCGCAGCTTCTGGAAGACTCTGCCGCGCAGCGAATATTTATCGGCTTCTTCTTTTTTCATCTCATAATGTCCCATATTAATCTCCATGCAGAGCTGCTTACGAAACTGCAGAAACAGATTAGCTACCCATGATTCACAAGTAAATTAGGAACCCCCGTGATTGTTCCTGTATAATTGTATACAATATCTGACAGGGGTGTCAAGCAAAAATTTTCAGGATGAGGGATTGTCAGGGATTCTCCCTTACACATCCAGTCCCCGCGAAAAAGTAGATTTGGCAAACTGCAAATAGGGAAATAATTAATGAGGGCTCGGGAACAGGATAAAATATAGGGGCTGTCGAGGCCGGAAATAAGAACCACGATCCGAAAGAATGTGTCGGTTACATTATCACGATTGACGGGGTGAAGATATATGCCAGCGGCGACACCTCGAAGACAAAAGAAATGGAAAATCTGGCAGCTTCGGAGCTTGACTACGCACTGTTTCCGGGTGACGGATTCTTCAACATGGGGCCGGATGAGGCTGCCGAGTGCGCCAGGATTACCGGAGCGAAACATAATATCCTCATCCACCTGAAACCTAACGAGTCCATCCGTAAAACGGCTGAGAAGTGGAAGGCACCGAATAAGCTTATCGTTGAGCCGGGAGAAGAAATTCATCTATGATTACGCGTGAATGATATTATATGAGCTGTTTTAACCGGAGCGAGGCTTTATAGACATCCCCTTTGCTCAGCTTCGCATTGCTGCTGTTGACCGCAGCAATAGCCTCTTTCATGGAACAGGAAGAGCGGATCATCTCGTCGACCAGAAGGGCTTCTATTGACAAGGGCGGCGTAGCATCTGGCGATGACGGCTCTTGATTGTTGCGCTGGAGGATAAACGTATATTCTCCCAATTCGGAATTGGGATTTTGCCCTAGCAGGGCGATCGCTTCTGAAATGGTACCGACGTATGATTTTTCATGAAACTTGGATATGTCGTTGATGATAAACACCTGGCAGTCCGGCAGATGTTTCGTGATGCCGGACAGTGTGTTTTTGATCCTGTTGCCGGCTTCATAGAGCACGAAGGTATTGATGGGGGAGGTTTTCAGGATCTCATAATATCGTTCTTTGCTTTTTTTATCACGGGGAATAAAGCCTAGAAAACTGAAATGATCATAGCGGAAGCCGCTGACGGAAAGGGCGGCTATGGCTGCTGAGGCACCGGGGACAGCAATGACTTCGATGCCTTTTTCGCGGGCCAAGGATATCAGAATACAGCCGGGATCGGAGATGCAGGGGGTTCCGGCATCGGATACTAAAGCAACATCCAGATCGTTTTCGGTTATTTTGGCTGTCAGTTCTTCCGCTCGGGCATGTTCATTGTGCTTATGATAAGAGACTGCCGGTTTCTTGATCGCATAATAGTTTAATAGCTGAAGGGTTCTTCTGGTATCTTCTGCCGCAATCAGTGAGACGTTCTGAAGGGTCTCTAACGCTCTTTCAGAAATATCCTTAAGGTTCCCGATCGGTGTAGCAACAACATATAATCTGCCCAAATCCGCAACTCCCTCTTGCTTAATTAGTTTATTTTGTCGTCGTAGGCAGTCCGTGCGCCGCCGATGTATTTGGCCCTTGTCCGGGCGCAGACTACGTGGGCATGGCCGATCTGCGGATGCGATATCCGGACCGGAATCGCCACTTCCTTGAGGTGCATGCCGATCAAGGTGTCACCGATATCGATGCCGGCCTGGGCCTGAATATGCTCGACAGCCACCGGATGTTTTAACCCGGCATATACTGCTGCTGCAAAAGCGCCGCCGGCACCCGGCTTGGGAACGGCATTGACGACCGGGATACGTTCGTATTCGGCGGCATCCTGCTCTATGATGATAGCCCGATTTAAGTGTTCACAGCACTGGGCTGCCAGGTATAGGCCTTGCCCTAAGAGTACCTCAGATATCCCGTCAAATACTGCCTGGGCCAATTCGGCACTGGAAAAAGTACCGATCCTCTCTCCCGCTATCTCACTGCTGGAACAGCCAATAACAATGATGTCTTTTGTTTTCAGGAAAGACTGTTCAAGCAGTTCCCTTGCCACTTGGGCGGCTTCCTGTTTGATTTGCTCCAGATATTCCATTACTGCCTCACATTTCTTTCATGTTTTGTGATGACTCTGACTTTATTCCGTTAATTGACTGTATATCATAAGAGACATCATAGTCAGGATAGCGGTTGCCCTTCTGGTATTCATTCATGATCCGTCTTACCACTTTTTCACCGTTTTCCGGTGTGGCATCCATCAGAATAACTACATATTGGGAAGAACTGTACTTTGTCGCCACATCTCCGCGCCTTAACGAACTGGCGACAGCCTCTTCTAATTTTTCCATACAGTAGTTCATATGGTCATCTTGGGCAGGATGCTCCTGCGGTAAAGGCTCCTGGGGCAAAGGCTCCTGAGATAAATACCCTTGGGACAAATGCTCTTGGGACGATATGGAAAACAGGACAATCTGGACATCCTGCTTGGAACGTTCCACACTTCTGGCCACAAAACGGTATATCCGCTTAAAGCCGCCGTATTCCACTTTGTAGGCCCCGCGTTGGCGGTCTTTTTCGCGGATCAGCATCTTAAGATGCATCAGGTCGATCTGACTGTTTTCTTCCTGCATGATCTGCACGCTGTCATTGGATTCTCCGTAAAAGTGATATCCTCTCTTGCCGTTTTTCTTGACAAAATAAAGGGCTTTGTCGGCATTGTTATACAGGGTCAGGAACGTCTTACCGTCGACCGGCCTGAGCGCAATCCCGATGGATACCGATATCCGTGATTCTTCATCAAAATCTAGTACCCGGTTAATCTCATATTCGATGGTTACGATCAGGTTTCTGGCGATATCACGGATTTCCTGTTCGGTATAGCTGGAATTGAGGAAGACAACAAATTCATCTCCGCCCAAACGGCAGACCCTGTTCTCGCTTCCGGCGTATTCTTTTAGTGTCCGTGCAAATGCTACCAGGACTTCATCACCCATCAGATGCCCGTAATTATCATTGACCTTCTTGAAATTATCCATGTCAAGCAGCATAAACACTCCCGCATTCTGGCGGGTGTTTCCTTTTTCGATATATTCCTCCATATACCGCCGGTTCCACAAGGCCGTGAGGCTGTCTTCATTAGCCAGGATCTCCAGAGTCCTTTTGGTCTCCTCGGCATCAATGGCCTTAGCGATCCTGTTCAATAAAATCTCCGTATCATATGGGATCTGGATATAGTCCGCCGCGCCCAGCTTAAGCGCTCTGATTTCACTTTGCCCGTCCGTATCTGCGGTCAGCAAGATAACGGGGATGTCAGGCTTTTTCTCATCTTCTCGTAAAATCTTAAGTAGCTCATAACCCTCCATATCCGGAAGGCGGCTTTCCATCAGAATAAGATCCGGCCGACTGTGAAGCAGGAACGCTAATGCTTCCTGGCCTGTCTGAAGCTCAGAAATGCGATACTTTAGCAATGAATTCTTATCAGTATCTTCTGGTCTTTGTGAAATTATCACTTTATGGTTTATTATAAGAATATGTTTCATAGGTTTTCCTCTTGCCTGCATGGTATTCAGCGTCTGTAGGTATCGGTATTACTAGCCGGTTTATATTCCCAGAAAATCTGTAACGGTCTGCTTCATTTCATCAACTTCACATTCTTTCTTATGAAGCACCGGTGCTGTCTTAAGCTCCGCAATGGCAGCCGGAACTGCGGTCTGCGACAGCCGGGCCAACTGGTCGAGCAGTTCAAAGTCTCCGAGCGTGCTGCCGGAATGATCGATGGCTCCCAGGACACTTCTGCCGAACTTAAACGGGCTGGCTGTCGAAGCGATTACTGTCGGTTTCCGGTCATTGGTGCTGGCGGCATATTTCTCATAGACACAAGCGGCTACTGCTGTATGGGTATCGATGACATAACCGGTCGCTTCATAGATATCCTTAATTGTGGCGGCGGTTTCTGTTTCTGTGGCATAATTCCCGTAAAAATCCTTCAGGCCGCTTCTCATGCCTGCGCTGATATGGTAAACCCCGTCCTGGCTCAGTTCTTTCATAAAGGACTGGTTCTGCTCCGGATCGCCTCCGGTAAGGTAATAGATCAGGCGTTCCAGGTTGCTGGAAATCAGGATATCCATCGACGGGGATGAGGTCAGGATGAACGCTCTTTTCCGGTCGTAGGAACCGGTTGCCAAAAAATCATATAAGACTTTATTTTCATTGGAAGCACAGATCAGTTTGTCAATCGGAAGGCCCATCTGTCTGGCATAAAAAGCCGCCAGGATATTGCCGAAATTGCCGGTCGGAACCGCTACATTGATGGGGTCTTTGTCGGCTATGGCTCCTTCTGCCAGAAGCTTTCCATAGGCATAGACATAATAAACGATCTGAGGGATCAGCCGGCCGATGTTGATGGAATTGGCCGAGGAAAACCGGAAACCTTTGCTTTCCATGTGGGCGGCAAGTTCTTTGTCGCCGAATATTTTCTTGACCCCGGTCTGGGCATCATCAAAATTGCCGTGGATTCCCACGACATAGGTATTGTCACCTTTTTGGGTTAGCATCTGCTTTTCCTGAATCGTACTGACACCGTTCTTCGGATAAAATACGATGATACGGGTTCCCTTCGTTCCGGCGAAACCGGCCAGGGCAGCCTTCCCGGTATCCCCGGAAGTCGCGGTCAGGATCACGATCTCATCCTTGACCTGATTCTTCTGGGCAGAGAGTACCAGCAGATGGGGCAAGATGGATAGCGCCATGTCTTTGAAGGCACTGGTGGCCCCGTGAAAAAGTTCCAGATAATAGGCCGCTCCGGCCTTTTTAAGGGGGGCGATGTCCGGCCTGTCGAATTTATCGTCATAAGCCTTGGCAATACAGTCTTTCAGCTCGTCCTCAGTAAAATCACTGAAGAATAATTTCATTACCTCATATGCCGTTTCCTGATATGACATATGTGACAGCTCGATGAGACTCCTGTCCAATACCGGAATCCGGTCCGGCACATATAATCCGCCGTCCGCGGATATTCCTTTCAAGATCGCCTGCGAAGCCGGGATCGGCTCCTGCCTGCTTCTGGTACTGATATATTTCACTGGTTTCATGCTTTCTCCCATCTGCCGTACATTACTGCGTGAATATTTAATTATAGCATATCTGTTTATCATCCGCAATTCATGGAATCTTAAAATCGCTAAAATAAATGTCGGTGGAAGGTCTGAACTGTTACTGCCATGAATCAGTTGAAAAACTCATGGCCGCCGTAAGTAAACAGCTTGGTCAGATTATTGTCAAACCACTGCATTTTCTCTGGGTCGGCATGTTTTCTTGAGGCAAAATACAATGCCCCTTCCGTCACATCCTCGCCGGCAAGAACCTTGTCAACCGCCCTAATCGTCGCTTCGCTGACCTTGACCGAATAGAAACGGCCGTTGGACACGGGAGAAAACTGGGATGTCCCGTTTTCGCTCTGGAAAACCACATCCGTAACCGTATTAGGGAATCTTTTATGGCTTACCCGGTTCAGAACGACACCAGCTACCAGCATCCGTCCCTTTTCATCTTCATTCCCTGCTTCCGCCTCGACAATACGGGTCAGTATGTCATATTCTTCCTGAGGCATATCCATGCTTGTCCGCTCCAGGATATTGTATTCCACAATACGCTGACCGGAAGCCGCCCGTCCCATTACGCCCCAAAAACCCTCGCGCTGGAGATGATCTTCCTGCTCTTCCGGCAATGCTGCCAGCAGAGCCTGCTTAAAAGCCGGGGTAGCCGCAACGCGGCTGACCTCAAGGGTCTTAATGCTGAACCAGCAAACCGCTATTATCATATTACACAGGATGAACTGTGTCAATGCCCGCTTAAACATCCATCTTCCTTCTTTCCGTAAAATATTGTAATTATTCTACTGCCTACTGAACAGCTACCAAATTATTCATAAATATTTGCCGGAACAGCTTGTCATATTTACGTAATAGTTCTTTAATATTTTATACAACATTTACCAAAAATATATCTAAAACTTTCAAATATATGAAATAATTCTCATATTTGTAAATAATTGCAGATAATGTTATACTTGATACATAGCTGAAACCCTATAGAACAAGACATTTTACAGCATCCGACAGCTGAAACCAGAATCGATGTAAAGGATCGCGCTGCCCGGATAATTAACATGAATTTATGACTGATTGTGAAGGGATGAGAAAGTTGAACTCAAATAACAGGAACGGCTATACGCAAAAACGGCTTCCGGGCGTATATCCCCATCAAAAAAAAGACCACAGCATTTATTATCGCTCTTCGATCACCTTTAAGCATAAACATATCAGCCTGGGAAGTTATGATACCATGGTAAAAGCTCATGCGGCTTATCTTGAAGCCGGAACCATTATTAAAGATCCTTCCCTGACCCTGAAGGATTATTCTCAGCACCGGATCCTGCCCTTGGAAAAATGGGTCACGTTGGTCAATTTCCGGGATAACAATTATTATTTTGCTACGCCCATTTTTATTAAGAAGAAATATTTCGAATACTATCTGTCGCCTGCCATCATATTAAAATTTGACATAGACGACCTGTTCTATTATTCGACGCGTACCATCATGAAACGCGGCGGACATTTTTTTGTGGCCGACTATGGCATGCAGGTAAACATCCTGAACCGTTACGGCATCAAAAATTATGCCGTAAGAAACCGTGACTACCGGTTCGTGAACGACGATATTTATGATTACCGGTATGAAAACATCGAGATCATCAACCGCTATAACGGGGTATGCCGGATACAGAAAAACGGCAAAACTTCTTACCGGGTCAAAATCCATATTGTCGGAAATTATACCGTAGGGACCTACGACACCGAAACAGAAGCGGCGATTGCCTATAACAAGGCCGTCGACATCTTGAAAAAAGCCGGCGTGACCAAGCAATTTACCCCTAATTATCTTGAGGGCCTCTCTCCTTTTGTCTATGCCGACATTTACTCACAGACCGCGATTTCCCCTAAGGTAAAGAATTATACGCCATATTTTCACCGGGAAACATAATCCACAAAACAGACATTAAAATCCGCATCACCGGAAATCCCCTCGATACTGCCATTCAGGTTATACTGCCACATCTGAAACTGATAAGGATAATCCGGCAGGTCCATCTGCTGGGAAAGCCAGATATCATACTCTGTCAGCTTAGTCAGGTCAACCTGCTCCACCAGCCATTCCTTGGTACCATAAAGCATCGGCACATAGCCTGCTGCCTTGACATCATCCAAGAAAGCCCTGGCAATATCCGTCTTGGCATTTTTAGACAGCCCGTCGATCCGCGAGACATCATTGTTGATATACTCCATATCAAAAACCACCGGATAAGCCACTTCCCGTCCTGCCAGCTGTTGCAGCACGAAAGCGGCCTCTTCCGAAGCTTCTGCCGCCGAAACGGCCTGAGAGAAAAAATAAACCCCGACATGAAGGCCGGCCTCATTGGCGCCGGTAATATTGTCCACGAAATAATCATCCAAGAATATCTGCCCGCTTTCATATCCGCGGGCCCCCAGCCGGATCATGACATAATCCACCCCGGCCTCTTTTAACAGGGTAAAGTCAACCGTCCCGTTATACTGGGAAATATCAACTCCAAAAAAAGAAGTCTCACGCTGTCCTTCATAATACCCCATCCGGTCGCTTCGCATCCGAAGATTCATCAGGTCATAGGTGTTTTTGCTGATATAAGGATTGATGCTCACCCATTCTGTCGTTCCGTCCCTTCTTTCCACCAGCGTATGCTTGCCGTCTTGCGAGGGATCCGCTGTTGGCTCGGGTGGCGGTGCCGGAGTCGCCACCGGTTCTTCCGGCGCCACGTCCGTATCCTGAAGCCCAGTGCCGTCGGGCTGGGAATACATGTCCCAGAAATCCAGGTCATCAACACGCAGTTTGTTTTCACGATACAGCCGGTCTATATCGTCATTGCCTGAGGATATGTTGCTGTCCGGCTGGTAGCCGGTAGACGGGGACGAAGCCTGGTTCGCCGCGTCAGCGGCCGGAGCAGCGGAAGCCGTCCCGGTCTTTTCCGTCCCGCCGGGACTTCTTGATGAATTCTCGGAACTCAGGATCACTGCCGATAAAATGACCAGTATAAATACAGAAACTCCGGCCACCACATATATTCTAGGGAAACCGCTCCGGTTATTGTCTGTTTCTCTTGGCATACGTATGAATCTCCATGATTTTTGTTTCTATAGTATCTTACCAAAGTATCTTACCAAGTATCATACCACAAATTTACCGTATTTTTAATACCGTTTACGGAGATTTTGGAACAAGTCGGCTGTTTTCAGTTATTATGTTATAAATGTTTGTGTGGAAGGAGGGGATTTTTATCATTGAAGAAAAATACAAATACAGCAGAAACAGAAAAAAAATTTACTTTTACCAAAAACTGGTTATCGTTTTAATCATGTCAATATTCACATACGTATCGACTATTCTGACAGTTCAAAGCGTAAACAGCCGCCACGTAACCGATGAGATCTGCCATTTCTTTAAACAGCAAGGTTATGACATCGAAGACATCGGTTTTAACCAGGTATCACAGAATCACTTTTTTAACGTGAGGATCTATCATTCCAGCAAGCCGATCAGATATAATAATCAAAACATCGATTACTGGAAGGTACAAAGAATAGCCAAAATAACCAGAACGTACTATGTTATCACTCCCTATTATGAAGAAGTGTCATTACCATGACAATTATGTTCCTGCCCAGTATCTATGCTGGTAAGCTGTAACAGTTCAGCCATAGCTATTCAATGAGCTGATATACAGATGAACTAATACAATGATGCACACATATCGCAAAGAGCGCGATTGGGCGGCTGAACTGTTACGGCAAGCTTCATATCTTACCGGCATAGATACTGACATCCCATATCACTTTTTCTTCATCTATGATACACTGAATCCAACCATTGTGGATTTTTATTGCCGCTTCAATGTCCTTCATTAAATTCTTGTTTCTCTTTAAAAACATCCTTCTCCCAAGCGGAGAACCGCCATGAAGACCAGCTTTTTCATAGGGATGTATCCAGTAAGAATATAAATACTCCGCATCATAACGCACTATGAAATTAAGTTTCTTGAATCCGGTTCGGCATGTCTCCTCCATGGCTACGTCAAAAATATTATTGACAATCAGGAAAAAAATTTCTGTATCGATGTCCAGCTGCTCCGGGATCAAGATTTTATGATTCACTTCCAGACCTTTTTCTTCCGACTCTTTTATCTTTGCATTAATGATACTGTCTATTTCAATATTATTAGTTTCGATCAGCTGCTCCTTCCCTATCGTCTCAAGCAGTATTTCATTCATCTTTTCCTCAATTAATTCTTTGGACCGGCCTTCCTTGATCATCTTATTCAGTACCAGAAAGTTTTTGGTAAGATTATGTCTCATTGTGTTGAAATCATCGTAAGAATCATGCAATTGACGGTATTGCCGCTTATAACTCTCCGCTTTCTGCACAGAAAGTATTTCTTTCGATTTAAGCCTCTCCTGATCCAGCTTGTAGATAAAAATCAAAGAAGCCACCAGGGTTATCATCAGAAAAAAACTTAAGAAAATATAATAAACATCCAAATCGGTGAACTGTAGCAATACATAGAGTGACAGCATCATGATAGAAAAAATAATCGGTAAATACCATTGAAGATAAGATCTTCTTGATTTAATGTCAGTGTCCCAGAAATTACTTAAAATAATCCAAATCCCGATCTGCAGAATTTTGCTGCAAAGACTCACATAACCGTCTGCTGTTTCATTAAAGGAACTGCCAATCAGTAGTACACTGATAAATTCAGTTATTGCAGAAATTATCATGGTAACGGCAACAGAAATAACTTTTTGCTTGATCAAGGAACTATAGTTAAAGGTCAAAAGAAATGCCATAACGACATTAAATATAATTAACACTAGCGGCTTTGCAATCAGGATCGTAATCAGACAACTGGAGACATGCCATAGTATATAACTGGCAATTTCTATTTTGGAATTTTTGATCAGTCTTCTATTAAATACTCTCAGGTAGCAGGCCATTATATAAGTGCCTATAATATCAATAAATATGAAAACAGCAGACGACAGTACAGTAATCATCAATTAACTCCTTCATTTTTAGTAAAATGCCATAGTTACATGCCACGAAGCAAATCTGTCACAAAACATAAAAACAATTATCGCATTTCTGCCATAATTGTTTTCAGTATACTGATTATCCTGTCAGTACACTATATCTTTCAGACATTGATGGGCCTATTTTTTTAATTTCTCAGCGCCATCTGGAACCCTGGACTGAAACCCCCATATCCAGCAAATGGAATTTACATTGACCTTGGTGACAGACATGGACATAATCGCCAATGCCTTTGTGAATTTTAGTGAAATCCTGCTCACCATTCTCCTCCTTTCTACCCTTTTATCGCAAAAAAGTCATTCGCAATATGTTCCCTGAGCTTATACTCAGCCCAAAGCGCTTTCAGATTAGCATAACGCGACCTTGCCACCGGAATCACTTCCGACATCCCGATTAATTTTATCTCCTTCGTGCTGAAATACTCGACACATAAAAAATTGACAAGAAAAGACCGGTCAGGACAGACAAAATCATAATCCTTCAGTTCCTTGTAGATGTTTTCTATCGTAGAATAAAACTCGCGCCTGTCAGACTTAGTTATAATAATTACTTTATCTATGTATTTCTGGAAATATGCGATTTCTTTGATCGGAATCTTGTAGCAGGTGCTTTGTATCTGATATTCAAAGAATTTCTCTTTTGAATCTTGAATCTTCATTAAATCTGTGCTCATTTGAAGCGCATCATATACATCCTTCATTTTAACCGGTTTGGGCAGAATATCCATGGCTCTGGTCCGGAGCATTTTACGGGCGTCTTGTTTATATGCTGTCACATAATAGATATGGGTGGAATGGTGTTTCAGATTTTGCCTGATATGGAAAGCCACATTCAGCCCGTCAATATTTTTGAGCTGGATATCCAGGAAAATAATATCAAAATACTGTCCCATAGATAAATCCTTAAGCAGCTTTTCACCGGAATAATAAATCGTTATATCAACATTCAGTCTTATTTTTATTTTGCACTGCTCAATTATCTTATATAGTTCTTCACAGGACTTAATATCGTCATCGCAAATGCCTATTTTGATTTTTTTTAACATATTCGCATTCCCCATTATGCTAAAACAGTTTTGTCAAGCTAAATTAATACTAACAAAAAACCATTATAAAATCTATAGGTTTCCGAAAATAGACATTTTATAGCCGAAATTTGCAAAGATTAAATGCTTTTCTTGGGGCACTTTTCCTTACAGATCCCGCAGGCCGTACATTTCTCCTGATCGATGACGGCGCAGAACTCTGTTACTGTAATCGCCTCAGCAGGACAATTCTTCTTACAGATCCCACAGCCGATACAGCCGATGTCACAGACCTTGGAGGTAACCGGCCCCTTATCCTTTGAGCTGCAGCCCACCACACATTCTGCCTCATAAGGAATAAAACCGATCAGGTTTTTCGGACAGGCCGTAATACACATGCCGCATGCCTTGCACTTCTCTTTGTCCACCGCTGCGATCCCATTTTGTACATGTATGGCATCAAACTGACAAGACCTTACACAGTTACCGTAACCAAGACAGCCGTAGGGGCAGGATTTGGAGCCGCCGCCTGGCACAAATTGCTGAATCCGGCAATCCATCACCCCAGAATATTCATAATCAACGCCGGCAGCGGCATCATCACCGCGGCAGGCCACAAAGGCCGTCCGCCTAATAGTTTTTTCTGCTTCCACTCCCATGATCTCAGCTATTGCTTTTCCGGTCTTATCGCCGCCCACGGGACAGGCATTCACGGCCGCCTCGTTTCCTACGATCGCCGCCGCCAGCCCAGCACAGCCCGGATATCCGCAGCCGCCGCAATTATTGCCGGGAAGGGCATTCAGCACTGCTTCTTCCTTATCGTTGACCTGAATACGGAAAACCAAAGAGGCAAGCCCAAGGATAAGGCCGATCAGCAGACCGGTTCCGCCGATAATCACAATCGCTGTAAAAACGCCAACCATACTCATCTGTCCCCCTCCCTACAGCAGCCCGGAAAAACCGCTGAATGCAATTGCCATGAGGCCCGCAGTTATCAAGACAATTGGCATGCCTTTAAAAGATTCCGGTATGTCGTTGAATTCCATTTTTTCGCGGATGCCCGCCAAGATGATAATCGCAATGGCAAAACCGACTGCGGTGGCAAAACCGTTCACTACCCCGGTCAAGACGTCATAATTTTTCTGAACGTTTACTAAAGCCACGCCAAGTACGGCACAGTTGGTGGTAATTAACGGCAGGTAAACACCCAGCGCCTGATAAAGCCCCCTCATGAACTTCTTCAGGAACATCTCAACCAATTGCACCAGTGCAGCTATAACCAGGATGAAGACGATGGTCTGCAGATAAGTAACATGAAGCGGTGTCAGGACGTAATAGTAAATCGCTCCCGCAACCGCCGCGGCCAGCGTAATCACAAAAATGACTGCCGCTCCCATGCCCGCTGCCGTCTCAGTCTTCCGCGATACCCCGAGGAAGGGACACAGCCCAAGAAACTGACTCAGTACGACATTATTCACCAGCGAAGAAGCTATCATTATAATCAGTAACTCTTTAATCATTGTTTTTTCCTCCTGACAGTCTTAGCTTTAACCACTGATGTATCCTGACTCTCTGCTGTTTCTTGATTCGCTGCTGTTTCTTGATTTGCTGTTTTATCATGATTCGCTTTCGTTTTTTTATTATCTGGTGTTTTCTTGCTCTCTGGTGTTTTCTTGTTCTCTAAAGTTTTCTTGTTTTCTGCAGGCTTATTGTTCTCTGTAGATTTATCGTTCTCTGTAGATTTATCGTTCTCTGTAGTTTTATTAATCTCTGTAGATTTATTGTTCTCTATTGTTTTCTTTCTAACTATCGTTTTTCTATTTTTAGTAATATTTTTATATTTTAATGTGTTCCGCATTTCTGCTACATTCTGTTCATCCTGTTTATCTTGCTCATCCTGTTCCACTTCTGTATCCAGTCCTACTGCGGCATTCTGCACAATTTCTGCATCCTGTCCTTCTGTAGCATCCTGTCCTTCTGTAGCATCCTGTTCCACTACGGCATCCTGTTCCACTACGGCATCCTGTTCCACTATGGCATCCTGTTCCACTACAGCATCCTGTTCCACTACGGCATCCTGTTCCAATAAGGCATCCTGCTCCACTTCTGCACCCTGTCCCGCTGAGGTGTCCATATCTATCCTTGCTTCTGTATCCTGCCCTGCTATGGCATCCAGATCATCTGGCTCATCCAGGTCGATGAACTCGAAAGTCATATCCAAGTCCATCGTCTCATATGGCCTGTTGGAATCATGTACAAAGGTTTCGACCGGCACAGCAGTATCATCTTCTCCAACGCTGAATACCCTGCGGCTACAGCCTGAGTCCTCGCAATTCAGGCAGTCAGTGCTGCAGCCCGACTGGATCCGCGACATGTCCTTGCCTTTCTTTTCCCCATAACGCTTCACCTTATTCTGGATGGCTGTCAGGCAGGCCAGGACAAAAAAGGCGCCCGGCGCCATTACGAAGATCGTACTCGGTACATAGCTCTCCGGCATGACCATATACCCAAAGAGTTCACCGGCACCGATAACTTCCCTGACAGCCCCGATTACCGTAAGCGCCACGGTGAAACCGAGCCCCATCCCGATTCCGTCAAAGAAAGACAGCGCCACCCTATATTTGGATGCATAAGCTTCCGCACGGCCTAAAATGATACAGTTTACTACAATCAAAGGAATATATAGTCCCAGCGCATCATAAAGAAACGTCAGATAAGCTTTCAGCAGCAATTCAACGACCGTTACAAACGTGGCTATGACCACGATAAAAGCCGGTATCCGCATCCGGTCAGGAATAATATTCCGGAGCAGGGAAATCAGCAGGTTGCTAAGGGCAAGCACCGCCAGGGTCGTCAGTCCCATACCCAGCCCGTTAACCGCCGATGTCGTGACTGCCAAAGTAGGACACATGCCAAGCATCAGCACAAAAGTAGGGTTCTCTTTCAGCAGGCCGTTTACAAGCCGCTCCGACAAGCTGTTCTCTTTAGGATACATTGCCGCCACCTCCTAAACTGGTTTCAAAATAATACAGCCCGGCATTCACTGCCTTCACAAAAGCATCAGAAGTTATGGTCGCCCCGCTGATCGCCTCGATTTCCGGCTCGGCCTCCGCCTCACCTTTTGTCAGGACAAACGTTACGGCATTTTTATCCGTAAACTGCGGCACCAGCTCATCTTCTGCTTTCATTCCCAAACCGGCGGTTTCACTGATAGACAAAATAGCAATCCCGTTTACTGTGCCGTCTTCCCTTATGCCCACCGTCATAACAATGTCACCGCCATAACCTTCGTGGCTGGTCAGCTGAAGCACATATCCCAGACCGGATCCGTTCTCATCCAGAGCCTGTAAGACCGTATTGATCTCGACCCCGTCATAATTTTCCTGCCATTCCGGAGTCGCTGTTTTCTTTTGATCAACGGCGACTTCCGCAAAAACGCCGGCTTCCGCAAACACCTGGTCATATGCTTCTCGAACCGCTTCCTCCGCGGCGGCGGCAATCGGTTCCTTGGTAATCTCATACACGCCGCCCAAAAGCAAGCCGGCCGCCAGTGTAATTACAAAAATAACCAGCGCATCTTTCAACATACTAAACATACTGAACTCCTGACTTAACTATTTTTCTGTTTTCTATATCCAAAATACTTAGGTACAGTAATCTTCTCAATCAGTGGAACAAACAGATTCCCAATGATGATCGCATAAGAAACTCCCTCTGCCGAGGCACCGAAGACTCGAAAAATTGCCGTTACCAGGCCTAGCAAGATTCCATACAGATACTGCCCTTGCTTCGTGATCGGCCGGGACACATAGTCGGTCGCCATGAAAAAGGCACCCAGCATCAAGCCGCCGCCCGACAAATGCGCCGTGACAAAGGCCGGATTGGCCGTGTCGCTGAATACCACCAGAAAAACTGCAAATGAAACTATATACGTCCCGGGTACCCGTAAATCGATCACACCCAAGAGAAGCAGCAGGCAGGCTCCTGCGACAATGGCAATCATCGAGGTTTCACCGATGGTCCCGGCAACATGGCCGGTAATCATATTGAGCACGTTGACAGTCTCCCCGTTTTTCAAAGCTGCCAGCGGCGTGGCCCCCGTAAAAACATCGGTATCAAAATTACACATAATCGGTGTATAGGCAATCAGCAGGAAACACCGGGCCGCCAAAGCCGGGTTCATAAAATTCTGTCCCAGACCCCCGAACAGCATCTTAATCACCAGGATGGCAAAGATACCGCCGACCGCCGCAATCCACCACGGAGCCGCAGGCGGCAGATTCAGCGCCAGCAGCAGGCCAGTCACCACGGCTGAATAGTCCCCGACCGTAACCGGCTTTTTCATAAGCCTGGTAAACAATAGCTCCGTCAGAACGGTTGTCGCTACAGAAACAGCAATCAATACAAGGGCATTGATGCCGAATTGGTAGATTCCGAATCCAGTTGCCGGTAAAAGGGAAATAATGACCGCAAGCATGATATGACTGGTATGTAAGCCGGATCTGATATGGGGATTGGATGAGACCTTCATCAAATCATTCATTTTATTTCTCCCTTCTTGCGCTTTTCTAACAGAATCCGGCGCATAGACTTAATCGACTGTGTCAGATGCCTTCTGGCCGGACAGATGAAACTGCAGGAGCCGCATTCACAGCATTCCATCCCGTTATATTTCAGGAAAGCCGTTTCATTATCCTGTTCAGCAAAATCCGCCAGTTTTCTGGGAAGTACCCGTCCGGGACAGACTTCCACGCATTTACCGCAGTTAATACAGGCGCAAGGCCCGGCTTCGGAAACCTCATCCCTGCTAAGGGCCAGAAGCGCGGATGTGGTCTTGGTCGTCGGAACATCGGTATCAAACAAGGCAAAACCCATCATCGGGCCGCCAGAAATGATCTTCGCCGGCTTATGTTTAAATCCGCCGGCTTCATCGATCAGTTGCCGGTAGCTTGTCCCGATCCTGACTAAAAAATTACCGGGAGAAGCAACCGCATCACCGGTTACGGTCACCACGCGGTACATCATCGGCTTTCCTCTGGTCACTGCGCGATTGACCGTAATGACAGTGTCAACATTGCTTACGATACATCCTACGTCAGCCGGGAGCATGGAGGAATTGAGCAGTCTTCCGGTGGTCGCATGGATCAGCTGCCGTTCCGCCCCCTGAGGGTATTTGGTCTTTAACTCCATGACAGTAATCCGCGGATCATCCTTAGTAAGCTCCTTTAATAAGTCTATACAGGCCGGCTTATTATCTTCTATTGCCAGGATGCCTCTGGCATGAACAAAAAGGCGTAGCAGGATTTTCAGGCCACCGATCAGGTTTTCCGGTTCTTCCAGCATCCGGCGGTAATCGGATGTCAGATATGGCTCACATTCCGCACAATTAGCGATGACATAATCAATCTTGTCAGGTTCCCGCGGGGACATCTTAATAAAGGTCGGAAAACCGGCTCCGCCCATTCCGACGATCCCTGCTTCCCTGATCCTTTCCCTGATCTCTTCCGCCGTCATCTGGTCCAAAGGCTTTACCGGAAAAGCATCTATTTCTTCATAATAATTATCATTCTCCACCACAATGCTCATGACTCTGTCACCGAACACCGTCCGGCGGGGCTCAATGGCTTTCACCTTCCCCGAAACCGTCGCGTGGACAGGCGCCGAGACAAAACCGCCCGCATCAGCGATCTTCTGTCCGGCCAGGACTTTGTCACCGACCTTCACGGCCGCCACGGCCGGAGCTCCGATATGCTGCACCAAGGGATAGACCAGGTCTCCCTTCGGCAGCACCGCCTTAATGGGTATATCCTTGGTTAGTTCCTTGCCGTCATATGGATGAATCCCTCCCACAAAGGATTTTTTGACCATTACTTGTCCTTCTTTCTGAATATTTTATCCTACTTAAATATACTATCTTTTTGTCGAAAATACTACAGTATTTTATGGAAATGTGATACAATAAGCCTGTAATATTTTTTCAAGCCACATTCATCAGTTTTTAATTGAAACATTTGCCATGGGAGAAGTAATATGCATACAGAAACCGAAATAAAAGATGATTTATATGTGAGTTATCCTTTAGAAAAAATCGCTCCGCTGGACAAGATACTGTTTTTGGATATTGAAACCACCGGTTTTTCAGCACAAAGCTCTTATTTATATCTGATCGGCTGTGTTTATTGGGAAAAAGGGGAATGGCATACGGTTCAATGGCTTGCCGACGCCTATGCCGAAGAAAAAGATATCTTAAATGCTTTCTTTCAGTTTGCTGCCGGATTTACCCACTTAATCCATTTTAACGGAAATAATTTCGATCTTCCCTATATGACGCAGAAATGCAGTCAATATGGGTTTTCCTATAGCTTTGCCGCCTTTGAAGGAATTGATATCTACCGCCGGGTCACGCCTTATCGTGGACTGCTGGGTCTAGCGAATTGCAAGCAGAAGACAGTCGAGAAATATCTGGGCATTCCAAGACTGGATATTTATAACGGCGAAGACCTGATTTCCGTTTATCATGATTATGTATCCTCACCTTCGACCGAAGGCCGCTATCTGCTCCTGCTCCACAATGCCGACGACTTGAAAGGTATGCTGCAGATCCTGCCTATTCTTGCTTACTATGACATGTTTAACGGGAAGCTGAAAGCGCAGAAGGTGCAAGCGAATTATTACAGCAGCGTTACCGGAGAGGGTAAAAACATGTTATATATGAAACTGCTCCTGCCCTCTGCTTTGCCGATTCCTTTATCCGTTCATCATAATCACTGTTACTTCAGAGGCGAGAAACAGGAAGGCTATCTGGCCGTGCCGCTTTATGAAGAAGAGATGAAATTCTTTTATGCCAATTACAAAGATTATTATTATCTCCCGGCTGAAGACTGTGCCCTGCATAAATCTATTGCGGCCTATGTTGATAAGGACTACCGACAGCAGGCAACAGCGCCTACTTGCTATTCCCGCAAGACCGGAGTTTACCTGCCGCAGTGGGATGTGGTAGCGGAGCCGTTTTTTAAACGGGAATACAACAGCAAGGAAATGTTTTTTGAAGTAACCGATGAAATCAAGAAGGACCGGGAATTTTTCGGGAGATATGCGGGCCATGTGCTGGAGAATCTGCGGCGGCAGAAGGGAGATAGGTAGGTAGGTAAGGTTCCCTCATTACAATGATGCTAATAATCTTTTTATTACATTAATTTCCTTATTTTTTAATTGATATATTGTCTTAATCATTTGATCAATAATATACCTGTCCTGATCAATAAGATACTTCATTTGGGAATACTTTAAAGAAAATGCCATTTGCTCTAATTCTTTGACTTCAGACAATAATCCTTCATTTTGCAAATATTTATTATCTATAAGGAATCGAACTCTCATGACCATTATTGTTTTGTGTTCATATATCGTATGCAGTAGCCTAACATCTTCTATTATCTCTTGATTATTTTCTGAATATTCATGAATCAATTTATCATAAATATTAATTCCATACACTACATCTGTAGAAACGTTATTAACCATCCTTTTCCTGAGCGAAAAATTATTCCCTGTTACATATTCACTTAACAATTCTTTCACACAGCAGATATCAAATTTATATTGAACATTCTCTTTTCTCTTTATCATAAATATTGTGTTTTCATATTCTCTACTTCCTATTTTAACAGCATCTA
Organism: Lachnospiraceae bacterium UBA935; assembly: GCA_002293525.1. Classification (GTDB taxonomy): domain Bacteria; phylum Bacillota; class Clostridia; order Lachnospirales; family Lachnospiraceae; genus UBA935. The sequence continues at coordinate 16,000 of DBDJ01000018.1, read as the reverse complement.
TAGGCTTAATCTTTTCATCTCCAAAAATAATATCTAGACCAAAATATTGTACTCCTGTTATAGGTGTATCATATAGAGGAAGATAATTTTTTTTCATAAATATTTTACCTCTTTCTTTTATTTTGAATAATTATTACTGTTTTATTCAAGTTTAAACTCCATAAATGCTACAGTAAAACTCAAATGCGGGAATTTTTTCGTTGATGTACAAGTAAACATATTTTTAACGTACCATTTCTTCAATCGTATATTTTCATTTATGATGCCAACAGATATCTTTTCTCCACCTAATTGTCTTACTTTTTCCTTAACAAATTCCACTAATTTCTTCCCATAACCCATGTGACGTTTTTCGGGAAGAACAGCTAATTTCTCCATATAAAAAGTTTTGTCATCCTTATTCTCTATTGCAACAAATCCGACCATTATAGAATCTTCAAATAATCCGTACATCGACACGCCTCGATCATATTCTTCATGCAATTTACCAGAAGTAATAAATGCGCCATTGGTCGGATTATTATTTTCTGTAAAATCGAACTCTATAGCCACTGTCCGGAAACTTGTACGTATTACATCGGTGCAAGCACCTATATCATTTTTTTTAATTTCCCTTATTTCAGTCATTTATTAAACGTATTTTTCTCAGATTAAGCAGAAAATTACATATCTCCTTCCTATTTTTTATATATTTCACTTTAATAACATCATTTAAACTTATTTTTTATCCAATGCTCCAGATTATCGAAATCACGTATCAATTCAACTCTCAAGTCATCTATCTCAAACTTGATGCCATATTTTTGTCCGTATGTACTGGTTTATAGACATTAATTCTCAAATTTAGATCATATTCTCTTGCTTTAAGCAACATACGATCCATAATTTTATAATTATCTTTCATTAAAGCACATGCAAAAGAGCATTCAATTCCTAATTTTTTACATCGGCTAATTCCCTGTTCCAAATTAACAGAAGTCTTTATCCCTCTAAAAGCATCATGATTCTCCCCATTGTCAAAATCAAGAGAAAAATCAATATCACTGAACTTTTCTAAGGTCTCATCGGATAACAAAGATACCGTATGGCCATTAGTAGTCAGTGCTAACTTTATCTCTTTCTCATATGCGTAATTGATAATTTTAGTGAAATCTTTATGTAATCCACTCTCTCCAGTTCCAAAATTAAGTGCTGTAATTTCCAAATTATCACAAAGTTTTCTTACCTGTTCAAAACTCAGATCATACTCAACATCCTCTCGTGAGTAACAATGGCTGCACTTCCCATTACATCTGTTAGTTATTCCAATTCCAATAGAATATTTCATTTTATCATCCCCCATAATTATTACATAAAACCTTAAACAACTATTTACATTTATATAAGTGTTAATTGCAATCATCTCAGGTTGGTAAAATTGTAAAATGTTATTTGAGTTATATGTCACTTTTTTGATATTAACATTAGTTTGTTATATTGTCAATATTATTTTAAAATATTTTGTCATAAGTATGCTTATTTTCTACCTTTCGTAAAATTAAATATATTACATTGTTTTTTCGCTAATTTTATTGACTGATTTATTATTTTTTATTGTTATTATTACGTTATATAATAAATATTCCAAATTTTTCAAAAAGTAATTCTGATTGACCCACAATAAGAGTATGGTATTTAACATATAGAAGTCTCCAAAATACCTTGTAAATATCAAGCGATACTTCTTATACTTGCATAAAGCGGGGAAACTGCTTGACCCGGTACGGGTCACGGTCACACATGTCCGCTATGTGCATCCACTGCAGCTTTATTGTAATTGAAGGTGACATCTACCGGATGAAAGAATGCGAGCGGATCTGTCCCGAAAAAAGCGCGGCTGTTCTATATAAGAGAAGCAAGTTTCTGAAGATGGAGAAATGACAGAGATGGCTGGTAGCAGATGCCAATAGCCTGAACATGAGAAAAAGTGAACCAAAATGTGTTTAAAAGCAGGCATTGCACTATTAACTCAACATAAAAGATATGGGGAGATCTGATATTGTTACAAGATTTCCCCATATCAAATATTAAAGTAGAATTCAATTTATCCCGAAACCGATGAGGCTTGGACAACAAGATGTTCTTAATAACGGCTAAGGCCGCGAATAAAAAAACGAATTATCTCTTTTATAACCAATATCCGTATGATTAATAATCTGTTCCGTACTACCGATAAACAAAATCCCACCCGGCAGCAACGACTGATAAAACCTCCCGAATATTTCAAACTTAGCCTCTTCCGTAAAATAAATCAGCACGTTACGGCAGACAATCAGATGGCAGCCGCGAGGATATACATCCTTTAGCAGGTTATGTTCTTTAAACTCCACCTGCTTCTTGACCTCTTCAGATATCTGATAAGAAGGCCCCACTTTCGTAAAAAACCGCTTCTTGAATTCATCCGGCACGGCCGCTATGCTTTTCTCCCCGTACAGCCCAGACCTAGCCTTTTCCAATACCTGCTTATCAATATCAGTCGCATAGATATGGATCTGGTTTAACGGCAAATGCTTACTTAAAGCCATGACCAGCGAATAAGGCTCATCACCGGTGGAACAAGCAGCACTCCAAATTTTTAGGTTTTTGCCGTATTTACCAATCAAAAAGGGAAAGACTTCTTTATCCAGTATCTCCCACTGTCCGGGATTCCGGTAAAACTCCGAGACGTTGATAGTCAAGTAATTGACAAATTCTTCAAATACCGACTTGTTGGTACGCAGCTCAGTTACATAGTTATTGTATCCCTTGATGCCATGCTTCGCAATAAGCGTATCAATCCTCCTCTTCATCTGCTTTTCTTTATAAGCATTTAAATCAATCTGAGTCAGATCATAAACTGCTTTCTTAAAATATTCATAATCATAAACCACGATTTATACCCGCCCTTGATAATAGTGTTGGGCCCGCTTCATCAAAAACTGCGATTCCGGGCCCGATAGTGCATTATCCCCAATTATTCTTAGTGTAATCTCGATATGTTCTTATGCCTAAGCTTACATCCTTACGGTCTTACCGTTTATTCTGCTGCTGCTTCTCCTTCATCTTCATCTGCCATCACTTCATCCGCCGCTTCCGAAACAGTTTCATCGGCGGTAACAGCTTCTTCGGCTTCGACTGCTTCTTCGTCAGCAGCTACATCGGCTTCTTCCGTAACGGTTTCAGCCGGATCAACTGAGACGGCTTCTTCCGTTTCGGCCGGGGCTTCTGCCGCGGTACTTGCTTGCGATGCAACACTTCCTTCTTCCGTATCGACATCCTGAGCCAATAAGGCTTTGATGCTCAGGCTGATCCGTTTATCTGCTTCGTTGAAATCAACTACTTTGGCAGTAACAGTTTCGCCGACTTTCAGAACATCCGAGGGTTTCTCAATATGTTCTTTGGCGATCTGGGATACGTGCAATAAGGCATCTACCCCCGGCTCCAGCTCGATAAACGCGCCAAAATCGGTCATCCTGGCAACCCGCCCGGATACTTCCATGCCAACGGCATAGGTGTTCTTCGCATCCTTCCACGGATTAGCATCATCAAACTTAAGGCTTAACGCGATCTTGCTGCCATTGATATCTTTAATAAAGGATTTGACAGTTTCTCCTACTTTAAACACTTTTCTGGGGTTTTCTACCCTCCCCCATGACATCTCGGAAATATGTAACAGGCCGTCGGCTCCGCCGATATCAATAAATGCACCGAAATCGGTAATGTTCTTCACGATACCTTCGACCACATCGCCGACCTGGATCGTCTCAAACAGCTTCTTCTGAAGTTCGGCTCTTTCGGCATTCAGCAGTTGCCTGCGGTCGCCGATGTATCTGCGCCGCTTGGGATTGTACTCACTGATGACGAACTGGATCTCCATTCCGGCATATTTACCTAGGTTTTTCTCATAAGTATCGGATACCAGGCTTGCCGGGATAAAAATCTTTACTTCATCAATAATTACACTGAGTCCGCCCTCAAGCACCTGTGCCACGGTAGCGGTAAGTATTTCCTTATTGTTGTAAGCTTCTTCTATCCGCTTGTTGCCTCTGTCGGCGGCAAGCCGCTTGTAAGTCAGCAGCACCTGGCCTTCACCATCGTTTACCTTCAATACTTTTACTTCCATGGTGTCTCCCGGCTTGACGGCCTGGGTCAGGTTCACATTAGGTTCGTTCGTGTATTCGTTCTTAGTTAATATACCATCTGATTTATAGCCAATATTTAATATAATCTCTTCTGGCTTAACGTCGATTACAGTACCTTCGATGACCTCCCCCGTATGTATCGTTTTTAGTGATCCTTCAAGCATTTGTTCAAAAGTTAACTCTGACATAATCTTGAACCTCCTCTATTATATTCTTCGGGGTTGACGCCCCTGCGGTAATACCGATCAGAGCAGTAGCTGTGGGTAAATCCAATTGCAAATCTTCTAAGGTCTGTATAAAATAAGTGGAAGCACATTTTTTACGGCATATCTCATAAAGCTTTCGGGTATTGGAACTGTGCTTGCCACCTATTACGATCATAACATCCACTTCAGTCGCAATGAGGCCTGCCTCTATCTGTCTCTCCTCTGTTGCATTACATATTGTGTTGACAACATTACCATTGTAACCTTTTTTCTTAAAAATATCAACTAATTCTTTAAATTTGTTGTAGTTAAATGTCGTTTGTGAAACAATACAACAGGAAATGTCTTTATCCGCGATAAAACTCTTCGCATCTGCTTCTGATTCAGCCACAAATACCGGCCCTTCTGCCCATCCGGTGATGCCTTCCACTTCTGGATGTCCCTGATTGCCGATAACAATGATCTGCTTTCCCGCCTTACTTTCTTTTTCGACAATATTGTGAATCCGTTTTACAAACGGACAGGTAGCATCCACACAGCCAAGCCCTTTTTCCGCAATAATATTATGGATATTTTGGGCTACTCCATGGGAACGGATAATAACGGTTCCGGTCTGAATCGTTTTCAGCTGCTCCACATCATTTATTACACATACTCCTTTATTCTCCAGATCCTTTACGACTGCTTCATTGTGGATAATGGGGCCGTAGGTGTAGATCGGGATTCCCTTGAAACAGGCAATCTGTTCATATACCATGTCAATCGCCCGCTTGACACCGAAACAAAAACCGGCACTCTTTGCTGTTATCATCTCCATAACATATTACCTCATTGAAACGTCCCTTATTGCTGTGGCTATGCCACTATGGGAATAAAACCATCCAAATCATCATAAAGTTAACATGATTATATATTTTTTCTTAGCCTGAAATACCTGATTTCTTACTTTATCTCTTGAAAACACATCGCTTTTCACTATATATTTTCACAATGGCCTCGGTCACCTGACCAATATCCAGCAGCGACGTGTCTACTGCTGTCGCGTCTTCTGCCTGCCGCAGCGGCGAAAACTGTCTGGTGCTGTCCTGGCGGTCACGGCTGACTATATCTTTCTCAATGACTTCCAGATCACAGGAAATGCCCTTGTCACTTAACTCTTTAAAGCGTCGGGCGGCCCTTACCGAACTGTCAGCCGTCAGGAAAATCTTCACTTGCGCATCTGGCAGGACGCAGGTCCCGATATCTCGGCCATCCATCACCACATCGTTTTCAACGGCCAGCTGCCGCTGTAATCCCAGCAGTCTTTCCCTGACCTGGGGATTGGCGCTGCTGACGGATGCCATATTGCCTACTTCCTCGGTCCGTAGGAACTGATTCACCGGCTCATCATTAAGCAGTACCACCTGTTCGCCGTTCTCGTGCCGGATGGTGATCTCCGCTTCCTGGCACTTTGCCCCGATCTGCGCTGTATCATCAGGAGCGATCCCGTTTCTCAAGAAAAATAATGCCATGGCCCGGTACATGGCACCGGTATCAACATAGGTAAAGTTTAATTTGGCGGCGATTGCCCTGGCAATTGTACTCTTACCGGCTCCGGCCGGTCCGTCTATGGCTATCTGAAAACCCATATTTATGAACTCCCGTCTTTTTTACTATGTGCGCTGTATCCCGCAAGATGACCGGTTGACCACGCGATCTGCAGGTTAAACCCGCCGGTCAGGGCATCGGTATCAAGGACTTCCCCGGCGAAAAACAATCCTTCGACTTTTTTCGATTCCATCGTTGATGGCCTGATCTCCGAAACCGCAATGCCGCCCCTCGTAATAATCGCCTCATCTAAGCTTCTTACTCCGGTCACTGTCATTTCCAGGCCTTTCAAGAACTTAACGATTCGTCCGCGCTCCGGCCTGGTAATCTCATGCACCTTTTTATCTCCCGGAATGGCCGTGAGGGTAAGCATTGTCGGGTGCATTTTATCAGGAAGCAAGCCGGACAATATATTTTTGAATGCCTTGTTTTTATTATTTTCAAAATCACGCAATAGCCGTTTGTCTAATTGCTCTTCTGACAATGCCGGCTTAAGATCGACTGTCAGGACAGTTTCGGTTTCGGCTTTGTTATTCTGACTGGCGGCATAAAAGCTGCTGGCGGAAAGAATCAATGGGCCGCTGACCCCGAAGTGGGTGAACAGCATCTCGCCGAAGCCTTGAAATACGGCATTTCCATGGTTTCTCAAGATGACCGACACGTTTTTCAAAGAAAGCCCCTGCATGGCACGGCACCAGTCTTCTTGGATCGTAAAAGGTACCAGTGAAGGAAAAACATCTGTTACCTTATGCCCGGTCTCCCTGGCAAAACGATATCCGTCTCCGGTAGCGCCGGTCAACGGATAGGATGCCCCTCCGGTGGCGATAATCACCCGGTCAGTCGCCAGTTTGCTGTTGTTCTTAAGAACAACGCCGGTAACAGCTGTTATGCCGTTCTCCTTCTGCTGTGTCATGAGCATTTTGACTGCGGTATTTAAATGTACCTCCACACCGCTGCGGTCCAGCCTTCTTTTCAAGGCTCCGATCACATCCGATGAATGGTCGGACAGCGGAAATATGCGATTGCCGCGTTCTTCTTTGACCTTGCAGCCGGTTTCTTCCATAAAACGGATCACTGCTTTATTGTCAAAGTCATAAAACGCGCTGTATAGGAACTTCGGGTTAGTGACAACGTTGGTAAAAAAATCTTCGGGCTCGCCGCCGTTGGTAATATTACATCGGCCTTTGCCGGTAATAAACAGCTTTTTTCCCAGCTTTTCATTTTTTTCCAGAAGGATTACCCGGCTGCCGGCTTCTGCCGCCGTTATTGCTGCCATCATTCCGGCCGGGCCGCCGCCGATTACAATCAGTTTGCTCATATCATTCACTTTCAGGCGGTTTCTTGAGGGGATAGTCAAGCACTGCTTCTTCGTCGATAAAATTAATTTCGTCATTCAGGTAAACCTGATAATTATTCCATACGGCTTCCAATGTCTCAAGGTTGTCCTTGACCTCGTCGGGACGCTTCAGGCAAAGCGCAACGACCAGGGCATTGATAACACTTAAGGGCGCGACCAGCGAGTCTACGATGGAGACCATGTCGCTCCTGGCCAGTAAGTTACACGATGAATAGAGGTTCATCGGCGAGTGGATCGTATCGGTTATCGTGATCACCTTGGCATTTCTGTCATTGGCAAACTCGATTGCTTTCAGGGTCCTCATGGAATATCTGGGGAAGCTGATGCCGATGATGGCATCCTTGTCACTGATCCGCAGCATCTGTTCAAATAATTCAGTAACACTTGTTGTTTTTAGTAAAATCACGTTGCCTCTGATCATATTCAGGTAAAAATGCAAAAATTCCGCCAGCGGCTGACAGCTCCTGATGCCGACGATGTAAACAGCCTTGGCCTGAAGCAGGATGTCCACAGCCGCTTCAAAAGCAACTGGATCCAGGTTCACGATCGTATCCTGGATCTTCTCAATATCAGAATTGAGAACGGCCGATAAGATCTCCGACTGGCTGCTTTTGCCGTATTTGGCACCGATTTTCTGGACTTTGTTCAGTTTGTTTTTGACCCATTCTTCCAGTACCTTCTGAAACTCGGGATAACCCTCATAGCCGATCCCGGTAGCAAAACGGACTACGGTGGATTCGCTTACCCCTACGGTCTCGCCAAGCCGGGCCGCCGTCATAAATACCGCCTGCTCATAGTGGTCGGCGATATATGCCGCGATTGCTTTATGGCTTTTGCTCATCCGGGTGAATTTATCATTCATCCTTGAAATAATATCATGTTCCTGCTGATCCATACGCTTTCCTTCTCTAACATGGGGTATGTCATAGGGCTTCCCGCCCATAAGTCGTTGCCTTATACTGAGAACGCTTTATATGAGTCTTCCAGCAAGTCCGCAGTCTCTTCTGCCGTCAGGTCGTAATCGCCAGTCAGGGCCATACAGGCGGCACCATGAATAAAGATCCACATTTTCATAAATAAGCCGCCGGGATTACGGCAGCCGTTGTCGGCAGCTTTGGCGACTTCCTTGACGATGACCCCTTTCCGGCCGTTTACCAGATCGTAGAGGGTCTTGCCGTATCGTTTGGGTGACAAAAAAAGCAGTTCAAATAAATGTTTATCCGCTTCGGCAAACTGGATATAAGCCATTCCCAGATTAAGGAACGGGGTACGGTACTGCCGCGGAAAGGCCTGCCGGCACGACTGCGAATAAGAAAGCTGGAATTCTTCAAAAAAATCTGCCGCTTTATGGAACAGTTCTTCCATAAGTTCTTCCATGTTATTGTAAACCCGGAACACCGGCTGGGTGGAACAGCCGGCCCTTGCCGCCAGCCGTCTGGCGGTTACCATGGCGGCCCCTTCCTCTCTGGCCATTGCAAATGCCGTGTTAAGTATATCTTCTCTGGTCACTGACTCCGTCCTGGCCATATCTCTTCCTCCGTAGTAAAATACCGCAAATAAAATAATACTGCATCCTCTATAGTCACTGTTTAGAACAAGATAAATGTTAGAGATTCTTGATCGGCACGCCTAAATATCTGCATGTCACTTCCAGTATATCGCGGAATTCCGTAGGTTTGCCCAGATGGCCGTCCATGCCGGCCGCGATGCTGCTCTCAATATCTTCTTTAAATACATTGGCTGTCATGGCGACGATGGGAATCGTCTTCGCTTCCGGGATGTTCAGCGCCCGGATCTGCCTTGCGGCTTCAAGCCCGTCCATCTCCGGCATCTGGATGTCCATAAAGATCATGTCATATTTGTCCGGTGATTTCATAAACATCCTTACTGCTTCCATTCCGTTGGTGGCACAGTCGATATTGACTTCGGTTTCTTCCAGAAGGGACTGTACGATTTCCCGGTTAATCTCCATGTCCTCGGCCAGTAAGATCCAGCGGTCTTGGAAAATGCCGTTTACATCGGGGATCACGTCTTCTTCAAAACGGTCGTTTACCATACCGATGCATTCACGGATCACGTCGTTAATCGAGGAAGGAAAGAGCGGTTTTAAGAGGAATTTGTTCACTCCGGCGCGTTTTGCTTCCTGCTCGATCGGGCTCAGATCGGCCGAGGAGATCATGATCACGATAGAAGAACCTGGTGTTTTTTCCTGGTCCCGGATCTGTCTGGTCAGCTCAATACCGTCCACTTCCGGCATCTTTAAGTCAATAAAGTAAATATTGTAGGCACCCTTCCGTTCGATCAGGCTCATCGCTTCTTTGGCACTGATGGCAACGTCGCAGTTTGCGCCGGAACCGGACAGGATCTCTGTAAAATATTCCAGGACATCCGGTTCGTCATCCACCGCCATGATCCGGATATTACCCCAGTTCATGAATTGGTAACCCAGGCCGGTCTGCGCTTCTTCGCCACGGCGTGCTTTCACGGTAAAGGAAAACACTGACCCCTCACCGGGAACCGAGTCGTACCATATCTCGCCGCCCATCAGCTCCACGATGCTTTTGGATATCACCAGGCCCAGGCCGGTTCCGCCAAAACGGCGCGAAGTAGAGGACTCTGCCTGCTGGAAGGAGGTGAAAAGGCGGGAACGGTGTTCGGGATAGATGCCAATGCCGGTGTCGCTCACCTCGATCTTGATGATACAGTCACCTTTCTCCTCGCCGATGAAAGTTGCGTGCAGGCCGATATGGCCTTTATCCGGGGTGAACTTGACGGCATTGCTGAGCAGATTGGTGACTACTTGCGCATACCTTTGGTCATCGGCAATCAGGTTCTTGGGAATGGCCTTGTCGATGTATACAGTCAGCTTCTGGCTCTTTTCATCAACACGGTAGTTGATGACGTTGACGACATCCTGAAGCATTTTCTCAAAGTTAAACTCGCGGGATGAGAGTTCGATTTTATTGGCTTCGATCTTGGATATATCCAGAATGTCGTTGATAACACCCAGCAAGTGCCGGGAGGCATCGTCAATTTTTTCGAAGCAATAGTCCTTGCGGTCGGAATTGCCCGAAGCTTTTCCGATGGCTGTCATGCCTACGATGGCATTGATGGGGGTACGGATCTCATGGCTCATATTGGCTAAGAAGATGCTCTTGCGCTGGCTCTCGGCATCGGAACGGGCCCGCCGGTTATCTATGCGGATCAGGATGCCGATGAGGACGATGGCGAATATGATGGAAAGGATCGTGAAGATTAAGGCCATGGTGGACATGCTTTGATAGTATTCGGCTTCCGGCATGACCAGGCCCTGGTACCAGCCATTGGGAAGGCGGCGGAAAAAGGCTACGGCTTTATTGCCCTTATAATCGTTCATGGATCTTTCCATGACATCTAGGCCGGCGCGGAATTCCTCAAGGAACATCGAGGGCGGAAATGTCGGGTCATCTGCCCGCAGGCCGACTGAAGCGGCGTTCGGATGTGCGATGACGATCTCGTCCTGACTGATCAGCATCCCGTATCCGCCTTGGTTTAAGGCCATTTCAACGATGGCACTGCTGAGGACGTCAATCTGCACGTCGAGGCATACGATGCCGAGAAGCTGGCCTTGGCTGTCGTGGATGCTTTGCGCAAAGGTATAGCGGCAGCTGCCGTCTACCAGATGGGGGATCGTCTGGATGATCTGTCCTTCTGCTGCTATGGCTGGGGCATACCATTCCTGCGACGTCGGGACGGATTCGCCGGGAACTGGGGAAGTATCGGGGCGGATCATGACCGGGCCGCCAGGGAGGGTTTCAAAATAACCGTATAGTTCCATGATGCCGGAGTCGGTGCTGCCGTCCAGGTACATGAACTGGGAGGTGCTGTCGATGTAGCTTGACAGGGGTTCTTCGGTGCCGTTTTCTGAGAGGATGGTGGTGGTCGCGGCAGCGAAACTGCTTAGGGTGGATTCGAATGCTTCCTGGCTTGTCAGAATGCGTGCCTGGGTGGAATTCATGACGCCCAGGACGCCCCGTTCGAGGTTGTCGCGGACGATGGCGCTCATGAAGATGTAGCTGACTACGGCCATGATGATGAAGGTGAGGCCGGTGAATAGTAGCTGGAAAAGCAGGCTGCGGTTGGTTTTAATCTTGGCTGATAATGATTTCATGTGGTTTATCCTCTGCAGAATGTGGGTGCTTGGGAATGCGAACACCTGTTATCAATGGAAATATATCATACTTTTGAGGATTTTACAAGGACAAGAGGGAAATTGGGGGTAAAATTTGGGGGCTCACTCTAGGGTGTGGGCGGATATAGGCACAGACGGACTGCTGACTTTGGTTCATGTGTCCGTGGCCTAAGTGTTCCTAAGTATCCCCTGAACATTGTCGTAACTCCCGTAAACGTCAGCAAGCGCCATCCTTGGCGCATGCTGACTTGTGCGGACATCCGTGTCCGCACATTACTTTATAATCTGTGGGGATACTAAGGAACACTAAGGTCAGTTTACAAGATGCTACACAAGTTGCCCGATTATCCTCAATGTATTGATTAATTTCATCAGCAGGCACTGCATCAACCATGGCAATTGCTGACTTTAAATATTCGAATTCGATCATCTGAGTGGATGCATTTACTGTAAAGGCATTGCTAATAAGTAATAGCATAACAAATACAACGCAAAAAAATTTCTTTATAACTTTCATTTTTTGATATCCTTTCCACAATATTATGTCAGTATTTTAGTTATACTGCTCAATAAATAATTTAATATTTTCCCTTATCTCGATTGTATTATCTCTTTCTTCGTTAAAATTTGGTCTAAAGCTATCATACAATTGACCTTTGCGTAATACTATTATCATCGGGACAGATGTTATTTGATAATCGGTAAAGATCGTCTGTAACTCAGTTTCCGACAACAAATCATTTTCTCTAAAATAACCAGTATCAAAATAGTTCATTTGAACTTTTTCATCTTGAATAATATCGGTTAAAATCGGCAAAAAAGAATTACAGTTGGCACAAGTTTCTCTGCCAAAACAAACCCATCCTCTACACAAAAAAAAACAACAGCACTTTCAATTAAAAACAATTGATTAGTATCTCCAAAAATCTTATTTTTTTGTGTATTAGTGTCCGAATAATTACATGATGTTACACTAGCAGAGAAATATAATAAAACCAATTGAAGAATAATCTTGTTTAACTTTTGCGTCATTTCATTTACCCATTCCCATCAAAATTATATGTATTTATCACTATTCAAAATTCCATTGGAATCACCCCCTGTTTTCTACCATGGTAGTATATTAAATATTTCAAAGGACATATCAAATATTATAACAAATCATAACAAATGTCAAACGACTTTAAAATATACATCAAATAATCTTTTAACAAAATCTTCTTATGTATTTATTAATTAGTTTTATTTTATACAATAATTTATTATTAAACATTTACATTACGAATAGTTTAAACAATAAATATCTAGTTAAGAAAAAACGCCCGTAACTGCAGGCTTAGGCTGATAATTACGGACGTTTCGCTTTAGAGTTGAGTTTATAATTTGACTTACACGGGATATGCCGCATTCTGGGTATCGGCCTGGGTCATATCCACTTTTTCCTGCTGGGCCTGGCGGTATTTGAAGAAGTCGATGGCTACCTGAGGGAAGAGGGCGTAGGAAAGCACGTCTTCATCCTGCTGTTTCCATTCTTTCATTTCGGATTCGATCTTCTCCAGCTCATTGGGGATCAAATCAGCCGGGCGGCAAGTGATCGGGACATCATCGCCGATAACTTTTTTCTGGACTTCGGCATCAAAGGGTTTGATGGTCTGTCCGTACTTGCCATGGAGAACGTCCTGGGTTTCTTTGGTGGCCATCTTGTAGCGTTCGCCCATCAGTACGTTAAATACGGCCTGAGTGCCGACGATCTGAGATGACGGGGTTACCAGCGGGGGTTCGCCAAGATCCTGACGGACTCGGGGAATCTCCTGAAGTACTTCGTAGTATTTGTCTTCGGCATTCTGCTCTTTCAGCTGGCTGACCATGTTGGAAAGCATGCCGCCGGGAACCTGATATAACAGGGTCTTGATATCAACGCCCATGACTTTGGGATTGAGCAGGCCGTTGGCCAGGCATTCATCGCGGAAAGGACGGAAATAATCGGCGATCTCGGCAAGGAGATTCTGATCGTAGCCGGTGTCGTAAGGGGTATCCTTGAAGGTTTCCACCATGACTTCGGTGGCCGGCTGGGAAGTGCCCATGGCGAGAGGTGACATCGCGCAGTCGATGACGCTGGCACCGGCTTCAATGGCTTTCATGTAGGTCATGCCGGCAACACCCGAGGTGTAATGGGTATGAAGCTGGATCGGCAGATCGGTCGCGCTCTTCATGGCGGTGATCAGTTCGGTGGCCTTATAAGGAAGAAGCAGGCCGGCCATGTCTTTGATGCAGATGGAGTTGGCACCCATGGCTTCGATTTCTTTGGACATCTTCATCCAGTAGTCCATGGTATAGGCATCGCCTAAGGTGTAGGAAAGAGCTACCTGGGCATGGCCTTTTTCTTTATTGGCGGCTGTTACCGCACACTCAAGGTTTCGAAGGTCGTTAAAGCAGTCAAAAATACGGATGATATCGATACCGTTGGCAATGGATTTCTGTACGAAATAGGTTACCACGTCATCGGCATAGTGACGGTAGCCAAGGATGTTCTGGCCACGGAATAACATCTGTAATTTGGTGTTTTTCAGTCCTGCTTTTATTTTTCTGAGCCTGTCCCACGGATCTTCTTTCAAGAAGCGCAAGGAAGCGTCAAAGGTGGCACCGCCCCAGCATTCCACGGAGTGATAACCGACTTTGTCCATCTTATCCAGGATCGGAAGCATGTAATCGGTGGGCATTCTGGTGGCGATCAGGGACTGATGCGCATCACGAAGAATGGTTTCCGTGATTCCGATTGGTTTTTTTACCTGTTCTGACATTTCTATTCCTCCTGACTTAATTATCTTCTATTGCTGTTACCTTGATATATATAGATATATAATTATTTGATTTTGCTGTGATTTTACTTAACCATCCTAATACTCAGTTATCTTATTCACAAGCGTTTCATTATAAATCAAACATTTATTTTAAGAATCTTTTTTAAGAATCTATTTTAAGAATCTTTTGTTTATCTTGCTTTTCGTCTTCCGGCTACAGTGCATATTCAATGATCAGAATACCCCGAATACGGCCATGAAGGTTCCGGCTACGACTGCTGTTCCAATAACACCTGCTACGTTAGGACCCATGGCATGCATGAGCAGGAAGTTGGTGGGATCGTATTGGGCTCCTACCTTCTGAGAAACCCGGGCGGCCATCGGGACTGCCGATACGCCAGCGGAGCCGATCAGAGGGTTGACTTTCCCGTTGGTTAGTAAGCACATCAACTTGCCGAACAAGACACCGGCCAATGTTCCGAAGGCAAAGGCAACCAGGCCCAGGCCGACTATTTTTAAGGTATCCAGGTTCAAGAAGGCTTCCGCGCTGGTGGTGGCTCCTACGGAAGTACCTAGCAGGATGACCACGATATACATCAGGGCGTTGGATGCGGTGTCGGTAAGCTGTCTGACCACGCCTGATTCACGGAACAGATTGCCCAGCATCAGCATCCCGACCAGGGGGGCTGTGGTCGGCAGGATCAGGCATACCACGATGGTTACTATGATCGGGAACAGGATGCGCTCAAGCTTGGATACGGGACGTAACTGTTCCATCCTGATGAGTTTTTCTCTTTTGGTCGTAAACAGCTTCATGATCGGCGGCTGAATAATGGGAACCAGTGACATATAGGAATATGCCGCTACCGCAATCGGGCCGAGCAAAGCGGTCTGACCCAGCTTGGAGGCCAGAAAGATGGAAGTCGGTCCGTCGGCTCCGCCGATAATGGAAATTGCGGCGGCTGCCCTGTCATTAAAGTCCAGCAAGATGGCACCGAAATAAGCCGCAAAAATACCGAACTGGGCGGCGGCTCCCAGTAAAAAGCTACGGGGATTGGCTATCAGGGGCCCGAAATCGGTCATGGCACCGACGCCCATGAAAATCAAGGACGGCAGAATCGCCCATTCATCTAATAAGTAAAAGTAATAAAGCAA
>DBDJ01000018.1:0-412 GCA_002293525.1 Lachnospiraceae bacterium UBA935 | reverse complement strand
AGGAGATTGCTTAGTGTACTTGAAATATATTCCATTTTGATTTACCTCCTGTTGTATTTGCATCAAGTAAGAATTTCAATATGATCTAAAAATTTCAATATGATCCATGGTGATCTCTGAATCATCAGATCCGTTTCTAGTTCATGGTCGCCAGTAATGCGCCGGCTTCTACCGGATCGCCTACCGATACGTCAATGCTGGCTACGGTTCCGTCTTGAGGTGCAACAACAGGAATCTCCATCTTCATGGCTTCCAGGATGACGACCGTATCGCCGGCCTTCACGGCCTGTCCGGCTTTGGCTTCTAGCTTATAGATCTTGCCTGCTGCGCCGGCTTCGATCCGGACACTGCCGGCAGCTCCCGCCTGGTAACTCCAAGGATCACTGTAGTAATCTATAGTGCTATGAAAACC
>DBDJ01000036.1 GCA_002293525.1 Lachnospiraceae bacterium UBA935 | reverse complement strand
GGAAAAACTACGTTGATTCGTGAATTTATAAAAGATAAAAATACATTTTTTTTTACCGCAAGCGAAAGCACAGCACAGGATAATCTTGTTTCTCTTAGCCGATGCATTGGGGGAAAAAACACAGCCCCGGTTTTCCTCGACTATGAAAGCGCATTGTTGGCTATTTTTGAGAAAGCGGACGAGCAACGGTTCGTTTTTGTTATAGATGAGTTCCCATATCTTGCGAGTGCTTATCGCGGTATATCATCACTCTTGCAGATCATGATTGACCATAAGAAGGAGCATTCAAAGCTTATGCTGATCCTCTGCGGATCAAGCATGAGTTTTATGGAGAATCAGGTACTTGGATATAAGAGTCCGCTTTACGGACGCCGGACTGCTCAATTCAAAATACTGCCCTTTACATTTTTTGAATCGCTTCCTTTTTTCAGGGAGTATGACGTTGTTGATAAGGCGGTTTTATATGGCATGACCGGCGGTATCCCGGAATATCTGAACAAAGTTGATTCCCGGAAGAATGTCAGGGAAAACATAATTGATTTGTTCCTCACAACATCCGGCCACTTTTTTGAGGAGCCTTCTAATTTAATAAAACAGGAACTACGTGAACCTGCCACTTATAATGTCATAATTGAGGCGATTGCTAGCGGCTCTTCCCGGCTCAATGAGATATCTACAAAGTGCGGTCAGGAAAGTAATAAATGCGCAAAATACCTTCTGGTACTAATTTCCCTCGGTCTGGTTAGCAAGGAACATCCTTTTGGTGAACCGGCAAGCAAAAGAAGCATCTATAAGCTTGAAGATTTCATGTTTCGGTTTTGGTATCGCTTTGTTTTTCCCAACATAAGCGCGATCACTGCCGGACTCGGAGAAGCCGTATATGATAATGAGGTAGAAGAGCAGCTCAGTGCCTATATGGGGTTTATCTTTGAAGAAATATGTAAACAATGGCTTTTAGAAATGACAAAGAGAAATGCCTTGCCGTTTTTTGCCGGCAATCTCGGACGTTGGTGGGGAACAAATTCCGCAACCCGTTTGCAGGAAGAAATTGATATCATGGCAGCCCGTAACGATGAAGCGTTATTTGCCGAGTGCAAATGGAAAAATACCGACTTGGATATTGATGTTTATAGGGATCTAGAAAGAAAAAGCATGATGTTCAGGCATCAGAAGAAGCACCTTTATATATTTGCTAAAAATGGGTTTAATGAAAAGCTTCTCCGCATGGAACATGGAGTCAGATTATTTACTTTGACAGAAATGCTAGATGCTTATGATCCGTTTTACAGGGAAGCAAATCGGTGATATTTCCCGCAAAAATCAGCTTCTGGTCATAATACGCATCTCCGAAACCGACCCGCCTATGTCAGTACCGGAGTTGCGTATCAAGTTACTTTTTAATTAAATCATAGCTATATACATCGGTTTTACAGTCTACTGTGAGCGATAATTCATGCCCGCCTAAGCGCATCTCGCCGTTGTGATCCAAGCCCAGACAGCCGCAGAGGGTTACGTAAGTGCCATAGTTACCACTGACACCCACGCTCACTTGAATGCTTGATAATTCGAACTCTTCTTTAATTCGCTGCACGGAGAGAGGATAGCCTTTTTCGTCCTTCTCGCCCTGCGTATCGCAAGATTCTTTTATAAAAAGATAAAATGTATTTAATATCTGGTACGGCATTTTGCAGACGTAATCGAGTCCGCGGAAATAAAGTTCCTTGTTTATTTCTTGATAATCTTTAAAGCAGATTGTCGGGAGATATCCTCCAAACGGAATCATGTAATCAAGGGCCTTGTAATGACCAGACTTATCTTTAACAAAGGCATGAGTGCCATGTTTCGGATCTTCGAGCATTACCGTATTTTTTTTCTCATACCTGCTATTCCGCCAGTAAGCAATGGGAGGATAGAGAAACGTAAGAAAAATAACTAGAATTATAATCAGAATACCTATGCCACGAAATAAAACGAACATGCCTTCTTTCAGCGGTTTCTCTAACCCCAGTCCAAGCCCGATTGCCACTGAAATGAACATATAGATTATGACGCTCGGTATGATGATGGCAAATAATTTTATTATTTTTTTTGCTAGATGCAAGTATTTCATTTTGTTCCCTTCGCTTTAGCAAGATAAGCTTGTCCCTTTTGCTTATTATCCTCAAACTATATACGATTACCCTATTCAATAATAGTAAATTGTTGATTACTTTGCAATAGAAATTGGGTAAATATCATAATTATGTTTCAATATCAGAAATTTATGTTTCAATGACGGCATTAGTGATGTTTATTTTATAGTCATCCAGTCGGCCGGACGTGACGGTATGGATTCTGATACCGTAGGGAATACACTTTAGATAGATGACCATTTCATTGTTTTGGAAAATGGTTATATAGTCGATCAGTTCCCGGTAAAGCATTTCATTGGCTGTTTCAAAACTCATCATTTTCTTGACTTCACTGATAGTATGCTGGATGCCGTCAATCGGGTTTTTTTTCAGCAAATTGGAATGCTCGGTAATTTTGATTTGTTTTTCCAGGTTCATGATTTCCTGATCGTAATATTCGGTCTGTTTACGGAAGTCTTCTTTGGTAATCAGTTCATCAAGAATAAGGTCTATGGCCTTGCGTTTTTTTTGGTTCAGCCGTTCGATTTTCTGGCAGAGTGGGGCAGTATCAGTATCCAGGTTCATACAGACTTCCTGTATTGACTGAAGCTCTTGAAACATCTCGTTTATGATCTGCTCTTTATTGCTTTGAATATGCTTCAGCACATAGGACATTCCGTAAAGCAGTATCCTGTCATTGATGGAACTGTTGTCACAGCCGATGGGAGAGCCGTCAATATCTAATTTGGCGCAGCCATGCCGGGCGGCGGCATAACAACGCCATGCCTTATAGGAGGTCCCTCCTTTCATTTTCTTGGCGAAGCTGATGAAGCGGCTCCCGCAGCAACCGCAGACCAGTTTGCCGCTGCACCAATAGCGATTGGAATGTTTGGACTTCATTGCGCTGGTGCTGGAGCGGCGTTCCAGTTCTGTTTGGGCGGCATCCCATATGTCACGGCTGATAATCGGTTCATGATGGTTCTTGATGTAGATCATTTCTTCCTGGCCACGGTTAACCTTCTTGGCATGAGTCAGATAATCGGGAGTGAAGGTTTTCTTTTGGAGCAGGTCACCTACATACTTTTCGTTACGTAATACCCGAAGAATTACGGTGTTGCTCCAATGTTGCACCCGTTTTGGAGCGATATCGGCTTCGTGCAGTTCGCGGGCTATGACGTGGGTTCCTTTTTCCTCCACCAGATACTTATGGAAGATCAGTCTGACGATCTCGGATTCTTCCTGATTCAGGTACAGTTTGCCATTGCGGACGCTATAGCCTAAGAGATCCCGGCCAAATACGATACCTTGTTCCATGCGTCTTTTGTGGCCCCATTTTACCCGTTCGGAGGTTTTACGGCTTTCTTCCTGGGCGAGGCTTGCCATGATGGACAAGCGGAGTTCGCCGTCGTTTTCTCGGGTATCAATATTGTCCAGAGTGAAGATAACACCGACACCCATTGACTTTAAGGCTCTGGTGTAGGAGAGGGTGTCAACAGTATTTCTGGCGAAACGGCTGACTTCCTTGGTCAATATTAAGTCCATCTGATTCATTTCCGCATTTCTTATCATCCGATTAAAGCCTTCCCGCTTGCGGGTCGAAGTACCGGTTATGCCTTCGTCATAATACACTTCGCCTATTGTCCAACATTCATGCTGTTTTATATAATCCGTAAAATACTTTATCTGACTGACAAGAGAGTTGATCTGGTCATCCTTTTCAGTGGATACCCGGCAATATGCGGATACCCTAAGATTATTCTGCATATGTTAGCCCCTTTAATAAAATGTGATAGGCATATATATGAAAAACATCACCGCAGATATTAAACCATGTTCAGTAGTGATGCTCAAGTTTAACCTTGGGTGGTTTGTTATGTAGGTTTAGAATCATTCTCAACTGCCTGTCGGAAAGCAGTTCTATTCTTTGTAATTCTTTGTAGATACCGGTTTTGATTAAATGGTGGAACAAGGCTTCCTGTTCTTGGTTCAGGATTATTTTCATATCGGCCTGATGATTACTGTGCGTTATGTCAGGTTGCGTATTAATGATCATTTACCTCCTGCATCTGTCAACAATATAGTATATGAACGATTTTCTTTATGGTCACCGATCAGCTACTGATTGCACTTGCAACGATATATTTGTGCCGACGTTAAAGGTGGGCTATCTGCTCGGATAATATTTATAATCGTGTGTGTTTTTACAAATAATTTTAATGATGTCATGAAAAAATATATTGATGATCTTATGGATACTGTTGAGGTAAAAGCTGATTATCCAAAGTCTGGAAAATCGTTATAGAACTTTATTATTGACATACGCAACTCCGATACCGACCCGCCGATATCCGTCAGCAATGCCGCCACCTCAGGATAAGGCATGCTATAGCGCTGGGAAAGATAGCGCATGCTGGCCCCCAGTTCACCGTCGGGGCCGCCGTACTGGCTCATGATCACTTGAGCCATTTTGGCGTTTGGTTGGGTTATATTGACCGGAAACTGCAGTCTTTTTTCATAATTCCACATATATTAAAATCCTCCTTCCCAAGGCATCGGCTGAGTGGCCCATTTCCATTCATCGCTGTTACCCTCAGGGGAGGCGGTGATATTAAGCGGTCCGTATTTTTCTGAATATTCCGACATTGCTTGGTTTTTTTGGCGGACATAATGATTTAAGTATCCAATTGCTTCTTTATCATTGGGATGAGTATCCAGATATTCTATCATTTCAACAATGACAAAACTGTAGACATTAATAGAATGATATAATTTTGCACGTTCATTCGTCATATTGGGCCTCATTTTACACATCTCCTTCCGGTAAAGGGTTTTTCCAGTTCGGGAAAAATCGTGCCGACGGAAAACGCTTTGTTCAGATCCTCGAACACATTGGTAGACTGTTGCCATGGGACATAGGCCATCGCAACAGGGTATTGTTCAATATATTCGTTACAATTATAATTATTCATGAAAATCCTTTCATAAATTCAAAATGAATTTAATATTATAGTATGTTAGAACAAAAACGGAGAAACTTGTCAAGTGAAGGTTCCTTCGTTACTGTTCAGACCCTAGCCGAAGTGCATCAAACCACTGCTCCACAGTAACAACGTTCTGCGAACGTTATGCACAAGTTGTAAAGAACACAACTATAAATCGCTAAAAACGTGCGATTTGGTGCTTGCTATTCTCGGGATTTTGCGCAAAAGTATTCCCTATTTTTTGAACGCGCAAAACACCTCGCGTGGTCTGAACTGTAACTATTTTTCTACTTCTTCTTGTCAACCAAGGTTTACTTATTCAGTATTGACAATGCCAACATAATATGGTAAATTATGACCAGCACGGTTAGCGTTAGCTAACATTATGTGTGATTGCAAAGGCCGGCGTCAGTTGCACATTCAGATGAGAGGCTTACAAATGACATTGTTTGAGGGAATAAAGGATCAGGAATATGAAGTCAGGAGTCTATATATAGAAGAGAAGACCAGCAGACGGCTGCAGGCTTTGGGGCTTAACGACGGAACCCGTGTCAAGGTCTTGAACCGGAAGAAAAACGGAGCGATGATTATCGCCGTAAGAGGAACGCGGCTCGCTTTAGGCAGACGCATCTTAAACGGCATAGAAATCATACCGTTGCCGGAGATTAACGATAGCGAGACCGTTTCGATGAAGAGCGCCGAGCGCCGTTAGGAGAGAGATCCGTGATGACCAGCAATGCCACTATCAAAGAAACAATCAAAGAAACAATCAAAGAATCCATCCATGTTGCCCTGGCAGGCAATCCCAACTGCGGCAAAACGACACTTTTCAATGCCCTCACCGGCGCTCACCTGAAAGTAGCCAACTGGCCCGGTGTTACGGTGGAAAAAAAAGAAGGCACCGCCGTATATCAGGACATTCCCATAACATTGACAGACACACCGGGCATCTATTCCCTCACGTCTTATACCATCGAAGAGCAGATCACCAGACAATGCCTTATGGATGAAGAGATAGATGCCATAATCAACATCGTTGACGCTTCCTCTCTGGAGCGGAATCTTTATCTCACCATGCAGCTGCTGGAATTGGGGAAGCCGGTCATCCTGGCCCTGAATATGATGGACATTGTCGAAGAACGGGGACTGGAGATTGATCTTCACAGGCTTCCGGAAATGCTGGGGGACATCCCGGTGATACCGATTTCCGCCATCAAAAAAAAAGGGCTCGACATTCTCCTTCATGCCATCCTTCATCACTATGCGAACGAACCTCATGAATTTGTGATTGACTATGGTCCCCTTATTGAGAGCAAGATCGACAAACTGTCGGTTATTATGAGTGCCCGTTATCCCACCCATTCCTTGGTCCGCTGGCATGCTGTCAAGCTTCTTGAGGATGACGAAGCTGTAAAGTCCGATCATCCGGTCAGGATCACCGACATCGTCAATAAAAGCTATGAAAAAGAAATTATCCAGGCCAAATATGCTTACATAGAAAGTGTGATTAATGAGGTCATCTTATACCAGGACAAAGTGAAGAAAAGTACCGACCGGGCGGATCACATACTAACCAGCCCATATTTCGGGGTGCCGATTTTTTTAGCTATTATGGGGCTGATTTTCTTTTTCACCTTTACCATTGGAGACTGGCTGAAAGGATATTTTGAAGTCTTGCTGGAGGTTCTGACGGGTGCGGTTAATAACCTGCTTGCGGCCATGCCTGTTTCTGACTGGCTGGTTTCCTTGATCGTTGACGGGATCATCTCCGGGGTCGGCGCAATCCTTACTTTTATTCCCAATCTGGCTATCTTGTTTTTGGCACTGGCTATTCTGGAAGACAGCGGCTATATGGCCAGAGTGGCCTATGTCATGGATGGCATCATGGGAAAAGCCGGGCTTTCCGGCAAGGCTTTCCTGCCGATGATCCTGGGCTTTGGCTGTACCGTTCCGGCCATTATGGCGGTTCGCTCCCTGGAATCAGAGCGGGACCGGAGACGGACGATGATCATCATTCCGTTTATGTCCTGTTCGGCTAAGCTGCCGGTTTATGTCTTGTTCTCCGGCATGTTTTTTGGTGAATATGCGGGACTTGCGGCTTTCTCTATGTATATCCTGGGAGTCGCCTGCGCTGTCCTGATCGCAAAAGCCCTGCATATCCTGGGAAAAAATAAGGATAACGAGTCGCTTCTGATCGAATTGCCGGAGTATAAACGGCCCAATTTCAGGACGATCAGAATATTTGTCGGGGATAAGCTGAGGCATTATCTGACCAAGGCCGGCACAGTCATCTTTGCCGTCAGTATCGTGATCTGGCTGTTATTGAACTTTGGGCCGGGCGGCATGGTCAGCAATCCGGCGGACAGTTACGGTGCTGTGATCGGAAGAGCCCTGGTACCGCTGCTAAAACCGGCCGGACTGGGGATGTGGCAGATTGCCATCGCGCTGATATCGGGGATTTCCGCCAAGGAAGTAGTGGTATCCAGCTTTATAGTGCTGTTCGGCGCCAATGGCCAGATGAACACAACCGGAAGCATGATTGACCAGATCCGCCTGATTGCGCCGGATTTCGGGGCTTTAAATGCATATGCGATGATGGTTTTCTGTCTGCTTTATGTTCCTTGCGCGGCGGCAGTCGGGACGATATGGAAGGAGAGCGGATCGACGCGGTTTACGGTGGGGCTGATGGTTTTTCAGGTGGCCTTTGCCTGGCTGGCGGCGGTGCTGGTATACCAAGTCGGGAGCTTGTTTCTATGAGTTCCGGGTAAACATTGCCCATGAACAGTCTGAATTCATTCTTAAATAAGGAGTAGATTTGTCTTACTTACAGCTCATGAATCCGTCTCAGCGGTGCGCGGTCTGCCACCCGGGCGGCCCGGTCCAGGTCATTGCCGGTCCCGGCAGCGGGAAAACCTTTACCATTGTGAAACGTCTTCAATATCTGATCGAGGTACAAAAGATTTCCCCGGAAAACATCCTGGTCATTACCTTTACCAAAGCAGCGGCAAAAGAAATGCAGTCGCGTTTTTTGCGCGAAATTAGGCGCTCTTACTCCGCAGTCAATTTCGGCACTTTTCATAGCGTGTATTATCAAATCTTGTCGCGTTCGGGTTATTTCCAGGATTATTCGCTGATAGGCGAAGCCGAGAAGAAAAAAATGTTAACCGGAATCGTGCAGCGAAGCTTTTCCATACCCTATATCGATCCGGCGGAATGTACGGAGATTCTCCATGAGATCAGCCGCATAAAAAATAGGGAAGCCCTAGAGGAAGTGCCGGATTCCGATAACGGAAAGGAAAACAGCCCTGCCCTTAAGCATATCAAAGAGATCTATGAGGAATACCGTGACATGCTGCAATGCCTCCACAAGCTGGACTTCGATGACATGATCCGCTGCTGTTATGATATGCTGATGGCCAAGCCGCGGCTGCTTCAGGAATGGCAAAGCTATTTTTCACATCTTCTGGTGGACGAGTTTCAGGATATTAACCGGCTTCAATATCAGGTGCTTAGGTTATTGGCAGCGCCAGACAATCATATCTTCGGGGTGGGAGATGACGACCAGTCCATTTACGCCTTTCGCGGTGCCAGTCCCGCGGTAATGCAGGAATTCTTACATGACTATCCAGACGGACAGCAGATCTTCCTGGACATGAATTACCGCAGCACCCGACCGATCGTACTGGCCGCTGACAAAGTGATTTCCTGCAACCGGCAGCGGATCGCGAAGCAGGGAAGATCATTAAGGGACGGAAGTGAGGTGATGATCCGCTCCTTTACCGATAAGGAAAGCGAATATGACTTTTTACTACAGGAGATCCAAAGCCTGCCAGCTGAGGTCAGAAAAGAATCAGCGGTTATTCTGCGGACCAATCATGAGGTCTCCCAGGTGGCGGCAAAATGCGCGGGAAAGGGAATCGAGATTCAAACGGCTGAAAAGACAAGGAATGTGTTTGACCATTTTATTGCCACCGATATTATAGACTATATCCGTTTTGCCAGCCAGGAAAAAACAAGAGGCCGCTTTCTTAACATCATCAATAAACCCATGCGATATATCAGCAGGAAATCGGTTGCCGATATCGAGGAGCCGGTCGAGGAACGAAAAGTACTGGAGTATTACCGGGAAAATATTGACGGACAGAACGAAATAAAAAGATTCTTTGCCGACTGTGACCGGATCGCCCGGATGTCGCCCTTTCTTGCCGTGCATTATATTAGAAAAGGAATCGGCTATGACCGCTATCTGAAAGAGCGGGCCCGTCCCGGGGAGTATGAGGAATGGCTGGAAATCGCTGCGGCGATTCAAGAAAGCACGAAAGACTGTCCTGCCTTTGAAGCGTGGTTCGGTTTGACAGAGCGAAGCCGCACTCAGAACCAAAAGACAAAGAAGCCGGAGCATGTCAAGAACGAAAGTAAGGGCATCCGGCTGATCACCATGCACAGTTCCAAAGGCCTGGAGTTTCATACCGTCTTCCTGCCACATCTCAATGAAGGGATATTGCCCGGCCGGAAGTCCCTCACGGCAGAACAGATTGAAGAAGAGCGGCGGCTTTTTTATGTCGGCATGACCAGGGCAAAAGAAAAGCTCTGGCTGCTGTACACGGCCTCACCGAAAGACATCCCTTCCCGCTTCTTGGCTACTTTGCTCTGAATCCTTTTCCTGAAAAAGTTAGTTATAGAGTTTTCCGGTTTTATTCCGGCATCAGCTCGTCAAATTCTTCATTATCCAGAAATTCGTCAAATGCATCGGCGACCAGCTCATATTCATCGTCATCCTCTATATATGAGAGCTCGGGATCGCTGTTTACGTCATCTTCATCCTCGCAATAACGATAGAACCACACCTCGCCATTTTTATTTTCGTCATTCTCATCAAGCGGAAGCAAGGCAATATAATCCTGCTCATTTACCGTTAAGATGGTGACGATGGCACAGGTGACCGAGGTGCCGTCGTCAAGTTCCAAAGTGACTGTCATTTCTTCCTCTTTTTCATGTTCCATTTCCATGCTAACTCCTATCTGCCTGCGGAAAGGCATTATCATCATATTTTATCCGTTATGGATCATAAACCTTACATAATTTGGTAACAATAGAAAGTACGTACCGGCAAAACGATGAATCCAACATGATCTTATTGTACTAAGAAAAAGCGGAACAAGCAATATTTTTCACACAGAATGCAGAAAATATGATATATTAATTTATATTGCGCATTGACTTAAGGAGATAGTTATGAGACAGCAGATTGAGGCATCTTACTTCAGGCCGGATCGCAAGGGCGTCATTGTGGAAGCGGACGGTATCCGCTTTTGCACGGATCAGGTCAGCGGTAATGATTGCGGCGTGATTTTATATGATAAAGAAGGGCAGTCCTATACGGTACCCTTTAAGAAAGAGGGAAGCCGCGGCCAGCTCTGGGGGGTAAAGGTCGCTGTAACGGAGCCGGAACAGTATCGTTATCAGTATTATAATAACCAGGAAAGAATAACTGACCGTTATGCCGGCCTGATTGCCGGCAATGAATCGTGGGGAGAGCCTGCGGAGGGGAAACGCTGCGGCGGCTTTTATATTGACGATTTTGACTGGGAAGATGACCGGCAGCCGGACATTTCCTATGATAAAAGTATCATCTATGGACTGAACGTCCGCGCTTTTACCATGCACAAGAGCTCCGGCGTCAAGCACCGGGGCACCTTCGAAGGAATCGCTGAAAAAATTCCCTATTTCAAGCGGCTGGGGGTCACGGCGATTGAATTGATGCCGGCCTATGAATTTGACGAATGCGAGCAGTTACTAAGCGCCGGCACAGAAGAGGCGAGAGACATCGTCAATTGCTGGGGTTTTAAAGAGGGTTTTTATTTTGCTCCGAAAACTGCCTACAGTGCCGGCAGAAGGCCGGATCATTCCTTTAAAACGATGGTCAAGAAACTGCATGGGGCAGGCATGGAAGTATTGATGTACTTTTACTTTCCGGTCTCTTTTAACCGCGCCGACATCCTGGATGTCTTCCGCTACTGGGTGACAGAATACCATATCGACGGGATTCATTTGCTGGGCGAAAACTTGCCGGTTTCCCTTGTCACACAGGATTCGCTGCTTTCAGGAATCAAAATCCTGTATCATGAATATTCTTATTGGGTGGATCATCCCCGCTATGCCAATACTGCTGTGGTCATGGATCATTTCCGCACCCAGATGCGTAGTTTTTTAAAAAGCGACGAGGATCTGACCTATGCCTTGATCAATCACCTCCGAAACAATCCGGCCGGCCGGGGAACGGTTAATTATATGGCTGATTATGGCGGCTTTTCCCTTTTCGACATGACGGCTTTTGACCGCAAGCACAATGAGGACAACGGTGAAAACAACCGGGACGGTACCGACTATAATTATAGCTGGAACTGCGGAACGGAAGGCATCAGCCGCAAAAAAACCATTCAGGGGCTGCGTGTCAAGCAGATTAAAAATGCCCTGTCCCTGATATTTCTGGCGCAGGGAACCCCGTTTCTTTTTAGCGGGGATGAAATGGGGAATACCAGATACGGCAACAATAATGCCTACTGTCAGGATAATGAAATCGGCTGGGTCAAATGGAATCCAACGAGTATGAATAAGGAAATAGCCGATTTTACCCGCTTCCTGATAGAGTTCCGTAAGCAGCATCCGATTCTTTGCATGCCTTCGGAGATGCAGATCATGGACACGGCCAAATGCGGCTACCCTGATGTCTCTTATCATGGGACAGAAGCCTGGCGTCCCGATCTTAATCCCTACAGCCGCTCGGTAGGTATTATGTACTGCGGGCAATATGCCAAACTGCCGAACGGAAAAGAAGATGATTTTATCTATATCGCGATGAATCTGCATTGGCGCCCCAATGAGCTGGCCTTGCCCAAACTGCCCAAGGAAATGAATTGGCAGCTGGTGAAATCCACCGACATATCGGTTACCGAACCGGAACCGTCCAGTCAAGACCAGCGCATCCTGGTAAAAGAACGCAGCATCAGTATATTTGTTTCAAGAGCCAATCGATAAGCAAGGAGCCATCATAAAGGAGCTATCATAAAGGAGCCGTCATATATGAAAGCCTGGGATCATTTTAAGACGATTATCCGGCATAAACGTCTGGTCAGGAAAGGATGTTTTGCGGTAGGTTTATACAAACAAGGCATATTGCATGATCTTTCCAAGTTCAGCCCCAGCGAATTTGTTATCGGTGCCAAGTATTATCAAGGCGACCAGAGCCCCAATAACGCGGAACGGCACCATAATGGTTATTCAACCGCCTGGCTTCACCACAAAGGCCGCAACCGTCACCATCATGAATACTGGGTAGATTACAGTATCCAGAAGGAACCCGGCAGTCTGATTCCGGTGCCGATGCCGGAAAAATACATAGTCGAGATGCTGATGGACCGGATCGCTGCCAGCAAAGTATATAACCGAAACGCTTATACAGACGACATGCCGTTACAATACTACCGGAAAGGAACCGAACACAGCCTGCTACATGAAAAAACCAAGGAACTTCTGGAAAAGCTGCTTGTCATGCTGGCGGATCAAGGCGAGAAAGAAACCTTTACTTATATCAGAAAAGAGATTCTGAACAGAAAACATTAAATAAATTTGAAAGACCACTTTCGGGTCAAAACGGTACGGAGTTCCTTTTTTTGCATAGGATATATCATAAAAAAAAGGAGTGAACACGTATGAATATTTTGGCTTTATTATTACTATGCTGTGGAAGCAATAACAATGGCAGCAATTGTAACGGCAGCTGCAATAATAATAACACCTGCGGCAATAACACCTGCGGCAATAATAACTGCGGCAATAACACCTGCGGCAATAATAACTGTGGCAATAACAGTAACAACTGTGGCTGTGAAAACAGTTACGTCGCCAGTAACGTAATGGACAGCAGTTACGGAACTATGTCTGATGACTGCGGATGTGGACGGGAAGTTTCTGATGCAAGAATGGGTGACGGGAGAATGATGAGTCCCCGAATGGAACCACGCATGGATACCCGGATGGCGCCGCGCATGGAACGTACGGCACCGCGCATGGATGCCCGGATGGATCCCCGCATGAATTCCCGGGTAGACACGCGAAACTTTGCCGGTCAAGGCGGAACCTGCGGCTGTGAAGACAATTCCGTCAGGCAGAATCAATAATCTCCCGTATTGACGAAAGAAGAATCAGATGTTAAACTAATAAACATCGGCTTTTATTGCAGTATTGGAGGAACATACGATGATAGATGGCAAAAAAGTACTTTTCAGCGGAATGCAGGCGACAGGTACCCTTACCCTGGGAAATTATCTGGGCGCTTTAAAAAATTGGGTTGCCTTAAGTAACGAATATGAATGCTTTTATTCCGTTGTTGATCTGCATTCCATTACCGTAAGGCAGGACGCCGGCGAACTGCGCCGCCGGGCCAGGAATCTGCTCACGCTATATATCGCCGCCGGTCTGGATCCGGAAAAGAACTGTCTTTACTACCAGTCACACGTCCCCGCTCATGCCGAGCTGGCATGGATCTTAAATTGCTTTACTTATATGGGTGAGCTGAACCGGATGACCCAGTTTAAAGACAAAGCCTCAAAGCATGCCAATAATATCAATGCCGGACTCTACACTTATCCGGTGCTGATGGCGGCAGACATCCTGTTATATCAGGCTGACGCAGTACCGGTGGGAAAGGATCAGCTCCAGCATCTGGAAATCACCAGGGATATCGCCCAGCGCTTTAATTCTGTTTACGGCGATGTATTTACGGTTCCGGAGCCCTTTATAGGCAAAACCGGTGCTAAGATCATGAGCCTTCAAGAACCGGAAAAGAAAATGTCCAAATCCGACGACAATCCCAATGCCAGTATTTTTCTTATGGATGATCCCGACACGATAATCCGAAAATTCAAGAAAGCGGTAACCGACATGGAAGCCTCTGTGCGGTATGACGCGGTAAAACAGCCGGGTATCTGCAATCTGATGGATATCTATGGTTCCTGTACCGGAAAAAGCACGGCGGAAATCGAGCGCGAGTTTGACGGAAAAGGGTATGGGGAATTCAAGCTGGCAGTAGGCGAAGCAGTGGTAAGCGTTTTGAAACCAGTTCAGGAAAGGTTTGACGAGCTGATCAGGGATAAGTCATATATTGACACGATGATCCGCAAGAATGCCGAAAAGGCAGGGTATTATGCTAATAAGACGTTAAGGAAGGCGCAGAAGAAGGTTGGCTTTCCGGAGCGGGTCAGGGAATAAAGGAATGAATTAGAATTGCGGAGGCGGCATCTTATTTGGGATGTCGTCTCTTTTATATTTTTAGGGGGGGGGCTCGGGGACGGCGGGATGGACGGTCGGATTTTCTCTCTGGACGCTGCGTTTATAGCACTCCGAGGAACCCAGAGCATTAAAGTCTCGCCCAGAGGGCTCATGACAATACCCTCCATGGCGCGTGATAGTCACCGGAGCAGGCAATACCTCAATTGGTTTGAAAACCTGATTTAAGCGAAGAATCTTGTTATTAAAGAAATAAAGCTATTATAATATTAGGTTTAATGCTATACTATATTTATTTATAAGGGAGGGAAGGGTTATGAGTGTGATTGAAGAATATGTTCAGCAGTTTCCGGAAGACAGTCAGATCAAATTACGGGAGATATGGCAGATTATTAAAGAAGCCGCGCCTGAAGCATCAGAGCGTATCAGCTGGCAGATGCCGACATTTTATTTAAATGGTAATCTGGTGCATTTTGCTTTGCACAAATCTCATATCGGGTTTTATCCCGGAGAAAACGGGGTTAAATATTTTATTGATCAGTTAGACGGCTATAAATACTCTAAGGGAGCTATTCAGTTTCCGTTAAATAAACCGTTACCTCAGAAGCTGATTACAGAAATCGTTGCCTTCCGGGTGAAAGAAAATACGAAGAAGTAACCAGACCGTTATTAGGAAAGAATACTGATCCATGGATGAAAGAAGATTTGAGGAAGCCCGGGCTAAGGTGATCGGCCCGCCAAGACAGCGTCAAGGCATCGGTACTTTGCAGGAAAAAACGATGCATGCGGTATTAAAACACTACTATGCCCCTGACGAGGACATGCATGAGATTCCGATTGGCCATTTTGTGGCGGATATTTATACGGGAGAAGAGATCATTGAGATCCAGACCTCACAGTTTAACCGGATGCGGGACAAGCTGACCTGTTTTCTGGATAGTTATCCGGTGACCATCGTACATCCGATTCTCTATCGCAAATGGCTGTTCTGGGTCGATAAGGATACGGGAGAGTGTTCAAAGCCGCGCAAATCACCTGTGACAGGCAGTATTTACAGGGCTTTTAATGAACTTTATAAGATCAAGGGATATCTGGCGCATGAGAACCTGCGGCTGTGTTTTCCGTTTGTGGATACAGAAGAATACCGGCTGTTAAACGGCTGGAGCCGGGATAAAAAGAAAGGCTCGCACCGCTATGACCGGATCCCGTTGGCCTTGGTTGATGAGATCCGCTTCGAGCGTCCGGAGGATTATCTGATGCTGATTCCCTTGGAACTGGAAGAACCCTTTACCTCCGCTGATCTGGGTAAAGCCGCCGGAATCAGGAAGCAGGAAGCCGCTTTAGTGCTGAATATTCTGCTGCACTTACGGATTGTAGAGCGGGTAGGAAAGAAAGGGAACAGCTTTATGTATATGGTAAAGGATCAGTAAGAAGCAGGGGAAGCAGGTGAAGTATTTGAAACTAAAATGCCCGATCTGTCCGCACGGCTGTCTGCTTGACCGGCAGGAAACCGGATTTTGCCGGGCCAGGCGCCATGTGGACGACAGAATAATCAGCATTAACTATGGCAAAATCACTTCCATGGCCTTAGACCCGATTGAAAAGAAGCCGCTTGCCCGCTTTCTTCCCGGCAGCCGAGTCTTGTCGGTGGGCAGCTTCGGCTGCAACCTCCGCTGTGGATTCTGTCAGAATAGCAGTATCTCGATGTGTGGCGAAGCCGAAGTTGGGATGGTTTATGTTGCGCCCGATGCGCTTGCTGAACGAGCCGCAGATCTGGTGCCTCAAGGCAATATTGGCGTAGCTTTTACCTATAATGAACCGTTTATCGGTTTCGAATATCTGAAAGACAGTATGAGAGAGGTGAAAAAAAGAGGACTCCGGAATGTGCTTGTTACAAACGGCTATATCTGTGAAGAACCGCTGCTAACTTTGCTGCCGGACATAGATGTCATGAATATTGACCTCAAAGGCTTTAGCGAAACCTTCTACAAGAAGCTTAAGGGCGACCTGGAAACCGTCAAAAATACCATCAGGCAGGCCCAGACTGCCTGTCATGTGGAAGTGACGACTTTGATTATCCCGGATGAAAATGATAAAGAAGAAGAAACCGCTGCGATCGCTCGGTGGCTTGCGTCTATGAATCCGGAGATTCCCTATCATATTTCACGTTTTTTCCCCCAATATCAGTATCAGGACAAGCCTGCCACGGACGTCAGGAAGATTTACCGGCTGGCAGAGATAGCCCGCCGGCATCTTAAATATGTCTATACCGGCAACTGCTGACTCACCAGTTTTGACAATCTAGCGGAAAGATCAGCCATATTCCTTACATTTGATAAGAAGTGCCAAGAAGGTGTTTGTTGTTTTGGCATTTTTTTTATGTTTGACAAGTTTATTATTATAAACACAATTAATCAAAATAGCGGTTAGATATAATATTTTATTAATCATTTTATCCATTAAATAACACGCGGGAATTAAATAATGCTGATAATTTCCTGCATTCTTTATAAATCATAAAAAATTACAATATGAATGAATTGACAAACCTAATAAATGGATTTATCATTAATAAGGAAATAGTGCATTTGGAGCAGTAATTATTACATAAAAACCACCTTCCAGTCAATATGTGTTATAATATATTAAGTAAATTCTATCAAACATCAAAAGGAGGTGTTATTATGCTCATTTGTTCATGGTAAAGGTTTCTAAGTGGAATCAAATTTGGGGGAGCTTTAATACTCCCCCACTACTAAAACCAAGGAGAAGATAATGCAAATAAACTCACATAAATTTATAGGTAAACATATTTTAGGCGAATTATATGGAATACCATATGACATAATAAATGATTTGGATTATATGAAAACTTTATTAATAAAAGGAACTGAAGAAGCCAATGCAACAATTTGCGAAACGATTGCCAAAAGATTTGACCCGCAAGGTTTAACAGTGTTAATTTTATTGTCAGAATCCCACGTGTCCGTACACACATACCCAGAGAATAATAGTGTTTTTTTTGATATTTTCACATGTGGAATAGAATGTGATCCAGATAAATTTGTCAAAAAAATAATTGAAGAACTAAAGCCTGCCAAAGAGAAAATTTTATCAGTAAAGCGAGGAAATGAAGATGAAAGTAAATAATATAAGAAACAGTTATTTAAAATTTGACACAGCATATCCTTTACATACATGGTATCCTCTTTTCAGCAATGATATAGTGAAGAATGATTACCATTTTGTATACAAAAACATCGACAAAGAAAAGATTACAGATCGTGCCCTTTATTTTCATATACCATTTTGTGAAGATAGATTTTGTGCATTTTGCAGTTTTAATCGTCAAATCAAAAAAAGTGATGATGAAATACAAAATTATGTTAATTCTTTAATTAAGGAAATACATATTAAAAGCCGTTTTAAGAGCATCTCTGAAGTACCGGTTAAAGCAATTTTTTTTGGTGGTGGAACTCCTTCTGTTATGACGGCAGATCAAATTATTGCCATAGGACAAGCCATCCATAACTGCTTTGACTTATCGAAGTTAAAAGAGTTCTCATTTGAAAATAACATATGCTCAATCACTGAAGAAAAGCTTAAAGTGCTGAAAAAGATCGGTGTGACACACGTAAGAGCGGGTGTCCAAACCCTTAATCAAAAATATCGGGAATTTTTTAATCTTAGGCCAACCAATGAGGAAATTAAAGAAAAAATTCTTCTCATGAAACAATATTTTGAAAACGTTTGTATAGATATTATTTATGGAATAAACGGGCAAGATATAGACGAATTTATTTATGACATTGATGGTGCCTGTAAACTTAACACAAAATTAATAGATTTTTATCCATTGACTCAACCAAAAGGTAACATGCAATTGCATAAATTGTTTACTGAAAAAAAATTAGCTCCACATACAGAACTAACCTTGATTGGCTACAAAAATCTGTTACGTGAAATTACTAAGCAGTATGGTTATGCCCCACATAATGGACACGGATTTGTCAATATAAATTGCCTTCCTCCTTCAATTAATAAGAATAAAACAGCTGTAAGCTATGTGTTTGAATATCACAAATGTTTAATGGGTTATAGCAGCGGTGATGTTGTAGGCTTTGGTGCTGGAGCTATATCAGGTTATTTTAATTATTCGATACAAAATGAAAGTAATATAATTGAATATGAAAAAAGTTTGAGAAATGGTAGTTTGCCGGGAACAGTTTATTATGCCGATCAAGCTACAAATCATGCAAGGGGAATTATATCTCACTTGCCGTATTTTGGATATGCTGAAAAAAAATACATAGAGATGGATAAAGTTCCGGCTGAAACTTTAGTTTCGTTGCAAAACCTTATTGATGTCGGATTAATTTTTGAGACAGAAGATGAATATCAAATGAGTTCCGAAGCATGGCTTTGGGATAATATAATCATGTATTATTTGTCGCCTCATAGCGCAAGGGAAGAGTTAGATAATAGTTTCCTAAATACTTTATCGGATAAATACTATAAAATAATGGAATTGGAACAACTATGAAAAAGATATCGATTAACCTAAATACCCAAAAAATATTTTTAATAACAGGAATCCTAACCCTTTCTTCCTATATTATCCTTCCTTTTTTGGCAGTATATTTTACTGAAAAAAATTTCAATGTTACACAAGTTGGAATAATATTAGGATTATCTTCCTTTTTTGGTTCCATAAGCGGGATTGCCAGTCCTTATCTTGAAAAGCGGTTAGGAATTAGATTCACTATACTAATTGGTATATTAATAATTTCCTCTTGTTATTTTTTCATAACTATAGTTCACAGATATTATTTAATTATTTGCATTATAATTTTACAGGGTTTTGGTCAGGGAATTATTAACCCCTTATTAAAAAAGATGGTTGCCTTATGTAATCATGAAAATGAAAATATTGCCTTTAGATATCGATATATTGTATTATGTATAGCAATAATAGTCGGTCCAATCATTGGAAATATTCTTAGTGTATTTGGAGTGGATAACATGCTTAGGATTGCTGCTACCGGTTGTATGCTTTGTTTTTTTCTGGCAAATATAAAAATTGACAATGATGTACTTTATTCAAAAACAGAGTACAAACAAAAACCTAATTTTTCTCTTATTTTGTTTGTTGCTTGGAGTATTATAGTTTTTACTGTTTTTTCAGTATTTGAAAATGTGTCGCCTCTTGCTATAATACCTTTTCGACTTGATGCTGAAAGACTATTTTCAATAATGATTATATTAAATTCAGTACTAGCAATACTGTTTCAGCCTTTAATAATAATTCTAAATGAAAAGTTAAATTTAAAGTTACAATTAATAATAGGTAGTCTTTCCTTTTGTTCATCGTATGCCTTATTTGCATATTCGAGAGGTAACTTCATATTACTTATTACAGCAACTGCTATATTTACCGTCGGAGAAGCAATGTTGATTCCGATTCTAGACGTACTTATTAGCAAAATCGCAGATGGCCGAAAATTAACAGGTCTTTTCGCAATTTCGGAACTAAAACAGCTAGGTTTTTTTATTGGGCCAGTGATATCTACTTATTTCATGCAAATATATAATGTTACTATAATGTATATAATTATTTCAATTACTTGTATATTTGAACTATTTGTGGCTATTGTTCTACTGAAAAAAATAACAGATTGATGTGCATATGATCAATACAGTTTTTAAGGGGAATTCTGATGATAGACATAGCGATTTGCGACAGCGATTTAATAACTTCATCCCTAATTGAACGACTTATCATTGATATAGAAAAGGCTCAGAACATAAAGATAAATTATGAAATTTTCTATGATAGCAGAACTCTAATCAATATGATGAGTCTGGGAAAATGTTTTGACATGATTTATATGAATATAGATCAAAAAAATTCAAAAGTTATCAAAACAGCGGAAATAATACGAAATATAGATGTTAACGTATTAATTATCTATCTATCCAGCCACGAATTTTACTTGCATAAATTATTTAAAACAGAACCCTTCAACTTCCTGCAAAAGCCTATAAATACTACTGTATTTTACTCTGTGTTTATGTTAGCATTTAAAAAAATCCAAAGTAAGAATGAATATTTTTACTATACTTTTAATAAAACATACGTGAAAATTCCAATCTCCAAAATCTACTTCTTTGAAAGTCAAAGTCGATTGATCTATATTCATGTGAAAAGTGGAAAACACGATTTTTTATCTAAGAAGGATTATCGCTTTTACAGTAGAATGACCGATGTAGAGAACCAGATTAATGCGAGCAACTATCGATTTATCAGAATTCATCAGTCTTTTCTGGTAAATTTTGATTATATTGAAAGTATGAACCACAAAACTGTACTTATGGAAAACGGAAATCTCCTTCGTATCAGCGAAGATCGTCAAAAAAATGTGCTAAAACAATTCCTTACTATGAAAAAATAAGCATTTGAGTTATGTTCAATATGTACAATCTTTAATTCTTACGAGTCATATATGCTTTTCTCCTGTTTGTTTTACCATATGGAGGAATAAGACTTTTTTTGGCACAATATCCCCTTAACAGCATAGATTAATAGTAATTCTTCAAAGCAGTCTGGGAAATAAATATGGAATTAGGGATTGATATTTCTGTGCATAATGGCATTGTCAATATGCATAGTGTTAAAACGGCAGGTTACAACAGGTTATTTATGCGTGCCGGCTATGGAAAAAATAATATCGACCAGAAATATATCATCAATGCGGAGGCTTGCCGTACTGTTGCGCTGAACGGCGGGATATACTGGTTCAGCTACGGATATAATACAGCCATGGCCAAAGCCGAGGGGCAATATGCGCTGGCAGCGGCCGGGAAATACTGGGACAAATGTCCTGTTGCCTTTGACCTGGAATATGACACCGTTTCCTATGCCAGAAAAAACGGCGTGGAAATTACCAAGGCTCTGGCAACGGATATGGCAATCGCATTTTTGGAAGTCGTGGTAAACGGCGGATTTATTCCGGTACTTTATACGAATAAAGATTATATGGACAATTATTTTGATATAGAGCAGATTAAGAATCACTTTGCGGAAAAGGTTTACATCTGGTATGCCCGCTATACGAACAGCCTGAACAGCAGCGAGATGCAGCTTGCCGACATCTGGCAGAAATCTAGTACCGGCAAGGTTAACGGCATTAACGGAAATGTAGATATTAACGAGTTTTACACGGAATTCAACGATGTGAAACCCAAGCCGGCTGATAAGGAAAAAGGCCAATTGGATGTTAAATATTTTCAATTAGCAGCGAATAATGACGGCTTCCGTGATTATGAAGGTCAGTTGCTGCAAGTGGACGGAATAAACGGAGCCAAGACCCAGTTTGTCTGTAAACAGGTGTGCCTGATGGCGAAACCGTCAGGAAGCAGTTATATCACTGATTCTACCGGCAATCTGGTCACTTGGTGGCAGGGACGTCTGATGGAAATGGGTTTTCATGTTGATGTGGACGGATTGTTTGGCGGAGATACCAGGGAACAAACGATTGCGTTCCAGAACAAATATCAGCTTGCACCGGACGGGATTGCGGGTTATAATAGTATTTCAGCGATGTTGTTTTATTAACGTATATTACATTGATTGTTGTTGAGCTTAAATCTCATTACGTAAGAGTCAACGTAATGGGATCCTAAGGAAACACTGATGCATCAGTATTTCCTTAGACGCTCCGCGGGATGCGCACGGATTTACAGGGGAAACTGGCACTTTGTGCCATAAATCCGGCGCGGGAAACGCTGCATCAGCGTTTCCCTAATAATCAGTTGAAACTCCAACAAGAAGCCAGACAGAAAGTGTTTGCATTTTTCTGTCTGGCGGAGTCATTATATTATTCTAAAACAGTGCAAAACAATTTGCGGCCAGAACCGGAATTATCCCTGCTGATCCTATTGAAAATCTACGGAATATCACATTCGAAATAAGTTGAAATCCCGTGACTAATCTTTTATAATAAATACAAAAATGAAGCAACATGTCAGAATGAAGGATGATATGACCAAATTTCTTGATGCAATCGACCCGGCTCATGAACCGCCGCTAAAAGAGCCGGAAAGACAGTATTATTTTATGGCGAAATGCCGCGAATACGTACAGAAGGAAAGCGAACGTCTGGGCCGTCCGCTTTTTGCATGTACCACGACATTTGGCTGCCAGATGAATGCCCGGGATTCCGAGAAACTGGCCGGTATCCTGGAAGCGGCCGGATACCGGACGACAGCGGAGGAAGCGGCGGATTTTGTGATCTACAACACCTGCACGGTGCGTGATCATGCCAACCAGCGGATATACGGCCGGCTGGGTCGGCTGGGTAGCTTAAAAAAGAAGAATCCCCAGATGAAGATTGTCCTATGTGGCTGCATGATGCAGGAAGATGCGGTTATTGAGAAGATACGTACTAGCTACCGCTTTGTTGATCTGGTTTTCGGAACCCATAATATCTTTAAGTTTGCCGAACTGCTTTTTACGATGCTGGAAAGCGGGAGGATGGTGATCGATATCTGGAAGGCGACTGACCAGATCGTGGAGGAACTGCCGGCGGAGCGTAAGTATCCGTTTAAGTCGGGGATCAATATTATGTTCGGCTGCGATAATTACTGCAGCTACTGTATTGTACCTTTTGTCAGAGGGCGGGAGCGCAGCCGCGAGCCGGAAGATATCATTCGGGAAATCCGCAGGCTGGTGGAGGACGGTGTCGTAGAAGTGATGCTGCTGGGGCAGAATGTCAATTCTTATGGGACAACTTTAAGCGAGCCGGTCACTTTTCCGGAATTGTTAAGAAGGATAGAAGGAATTGAGGGACTGGAACGAATCCGGTTTATGACGTCACATCCGAAGGATCTGTCCGATGAGCTGATTCAGGTCATGAAAGATTCAAAAAAGATCTGCCGGCATCTTCACCTGCCGTTACAGTCCGGGTCGACACCGATCTTAGAAGCGATGAACCGTCATTATACCAAGGAAGAATATCTGGAGCTGGCCCGGAAGATCCGTAAAACGATGCCGGACATTGCCATTACCACCGATATTATTGTCGGCTTCCCGGGGGAGACGCCGCAAGATGTAGAGGAAACGATAGCTGTAGTGAAAGAGGTACAGTTTGAAAATGCCTTTACCTTTATTTATTCCAAGCGGACCGGGACTCCGGCGGCGGCTATGGACGGACAGGTATCCAAAGAAGCGGTAAAGCTCAGCTTTGACCGGTTGCTGAAGGCGGTACAGGAAACGGCTAAGCTCAGGGCCGGCCGGTTACAGGGAAAGATTTTACCGGTTTTAGCGGAAGAAATAAATGAACAGGACGATTCGCTGCTGACGGGCAGGTTGTCTAATAATATGATTGTGCATTTTAATGGCGGTCATGACTTGATCGGAAAGATCGTTGCCGTGGAGCTGAAAGAGTGTCATGGGTTTTATTATAGCGGGGTTATGCTACAATAAATCACAATGAAGTATCATAACTATGAATTCAGGATGGAAAACAAGGAGAGAAACGTGGCTGAGCTTACGCCGATGATGCAGCAGTATGTAGATACGAAAAAAGAATATCCCGACTGTATCCTGTTCTACCGGCTGGGGGATTTCTATGAGATGTTTTTTGAAGACGCGCTTACCGCTTCCAAGGAACTGAACATCACGCTTACCGGCAAGAGCTGCGGGCTGGAGGAACGAGCCCCGATGTGCGGAGTGCCTTATCATGCCGTCGAAGGGTATTTGACCAAATTGGTAGCCAAGGGGTATAAGGTGGCTATCTGTGAGCAGGTTGAGGATCCCCGGCTTGCCAAAGGCCTGGTCAAGCGCGAGGTAGTCAGGATCGTTTCGGCAGGCACGAACCTGAATGTTCAGTCACTGGATGAGAGCAGAAACAATTATCTTTGCTGTGTAGCTTATTTTCAAGGAAAATCCGGGCTGGCCCTGACGGATATTACGACCGGGGACTTTTATGTGACGGAAGCAGAAGACGGGAAAAAGCTGCTGGACGAGATACATAAATATACGCCTACGGAAATCATCAGCAATGCTGCTTTTCTGGTCAGCGGAATTGCCGTAAGCGATTTACAGGAGCGGCTGGGCATTATGGTGCATACTCTGGAAGAGTATTTTTTTGATGACGAAAACTCCGAACGGTGCATAAGAAAACACTTTAAGACCGATAGCCTAAAGGGACTGGGACTCAGTGATTTTCCGGTCGGCACGGTGGCCGCCGGAGCTTTGCTGCAATACCTATATGAGACGCAGAAAACTTCACTGGAGCATATAACCGGCCTGCATCCCTATCTGACCGGGACATATATGCTTTTGGACAGTTCGACGAGGCGGAACCTGGAGCTGACCGAAACCATCCGGGAAAAACAGAAAAAAGGGTCGTTATTGTGGGTGCTGGACAAGACGAAAACAGCCATGGGTGCCAGGACGCTGCGTTCTTATATGGAACAGCCGCTGCTGGATAAGGAACAGATGGAGGAACGGCTGGACGGAATCGAAGCTTTTTGCCGGGAAACCATGATCAGGGATGAGCTCAGGGAATACCTGAGCCCGATCTATGACCTGGAACGGCTGCTGGGGAAAATCAGCTACAAATCAGTCAATCCCCGGGATCTGATTGCCTTCCGCAATTCCCTCAGGATGCTGCAGCCTATCAAAACAGTGCTTTCCGACCTTGACACCGGCCTTCTTCTCGGACGGATTCAAACAGAAATCGACGGCATGGAGGATATCCTAAGCTTGCTGGAACAGTCTGTCGTAGAAGAGCCGCCGCTTGCCGTTAAAGAAGGCGGCATCATTAAGGAGGGCTATGACAGCACCATCGATCAATTACGAAACGCCAAGACAGAAGGACGCAACTGGCTGGCCCAGCTGGAAGCAGAAGACCGGGAGCGAACCGGGATCAAGAATCTGAAGGTAAAATACAATAAGGTCTTCGGTTATTATTTTGAAGTCACGAATTCAAACCTTACGATGGTTCCGGACGATTATATCCGCAAACAGACCCTGGCCAATGCCGAACGCTACACCACGCCACGCCTAAAAGAGCTGGAAGATACGATACTGAATGCCGAGGACAAGCTCTATGGGCTGGAATATGACAGTTTCTGTGCCATCCGTGATTCGATTGCCGCACAGATGGAAAGAATCCAAAGAACGGCAAAAGGCCTCGCCGCCCTCGACGTCCTGACAGCTTTATCCTATGTGGCGGAGCGCAACCGCTATGTCCGCCCGGAATTAAATAATAAAGGCCGTATTGACATCAAAAACGGCCGCCACCCGGTGGTCGAGCAGATGATCGAAGGCGGGATGTTCATTGCCAACGATACCCATCTGGATAATAAGAAAAACGCCATTGCCGTAATCACCGGCCCCAACATGGCGGGAAAATCCACCTACATGCGGCAGACGGCCTTGATTGTGCTGATGGCCCAGATCGGCAGCTTTGTTCCGGCCGATAAAGCCGATATCGGCATCGTGGACCGGATCTTTACCAGGGTGGGAGCCTCCGACGACCTCGCCAGCGGCCAGAGTACCTTCATGATCGAAATGAACGAAGTGGCTAATATTCTGCGCAATGCCACAGCAGACAGCCTACTGATCCTGGACGAGATCGGCCGGGGCACTTCGACCTTTGACGGCCTCAGCATCGCCTGGGCAGTGATCGAGCATATCAGCAACCGCAAGTATCTGGGTGCCAAAACCTTGTTTGCCACCCATTATCATGAGCTGACGGAACTGGAAGGAAAAATTGACAATGTAAACAATTTCTGCATTGCCGTTCATGAAAAAGGAGACGACATCGTTTTCTTGCGTAAAATCATCAAAGGCGGTG
Source organism: Lachnospiraceae bacterium UBA935 (assembly GCA_002293525.1). Taxonomy (GTDB): domain Bacteria; phylum Bacillota; class Clostridia; order Lachnospirales; family Lachnospiraceae; genus UBA935. The sequence continues at coordinate 90,139 of DBDJ01000036.1, read as the reverse complement.
CCGACCGCAGTTACGGCATCCACGTTGCCAGGCTGGCAGGCGTACCGGACATGGTAATTGACCGCGCTGAAGAAATAGCCGGCCAGCTAAGTGACAATAATATTATGGAACAGCTGAAAGACCTGTCCGTAGATCTCAAGCATGAAAAGAAAAAGTCCATCACTTACGACGATGTTGATCTTGCGCAAATGTACCTGTTTGACGCCGTAAGCGACGAAGACGTGTTAAAAGAACTGAGCCAGGTTGATGTTTCCAACCTGACCCCGCTTGACGCCCTCAATACTTTGTACCGACTGCAGAACCGGCTGAATAACCGCTGGAAATAAAAGGAGACACCATGCCGCAGATTAATGTATTGGAACAGACAACAATTGACCGGATCGCTGCGGGAGAAGTCGTAGAACGGCCTGCCAGCGTGGTGAAAGAACTGGTGGAAAACGCGATAGATGCAGGGGCATCCCGCATCACGGTAGAAATCAAAGAAGGCGGAATCTCCTTGATCCGGGTCACAGATGACGGGTGCGGGATTGAAAAAGACCAGATCGCCAAAGCCTTCTTGCGCCATGCCACCAGCAAGATACAGTCTGCTGATGACCTGTCAAGCGTCCGCAGCTTGGGCTTCCGCGGTGAGGCACTTTCCAGCATTGCGGCTGTCTCAGAAGTTGAAGTGATTACGAAAACCGCCGATAGCCTGACCGGCATCCGCTACACACTGTCGGGAGACCGGCCGCCCCAGCTTGAAGAAATCGGTGCGCCGAACGGAACGACATTCCTGATCCGCAATCTTTTTTTCAATGTCCCGGCACGGCGGAAATTCCTAAAGCAGCCGCCTACCGAAGGCAGTTACATCACCGATCTGATGGAGCATATGGCATTGTCACGCCCCGCTATTTCTTTTAAGTTTGTCAATAACGGACAGACACGTTTCCACACCTCCGGCCGCGATGATCTGAAGGAGGTCGTTTATCGTATCTACGGAAGGGACGTCGTGAACAGTCTTTTGCCGATTGAACCAGCAAGCCGGCCGGCTGGTTCCCCCGGTTCCGGAAAGATTCACATCGCCGGTTACCTAGGTAAGCCAGAACTGAACCGCGCCAACCGTAGCTATGAATTTTTCTTTGTAAACGGCAGGTATGTTAAAAGCGACATCCTTTCGAAGGGACTTGAGGAAGGCTATAAACCATATTTAATGCAGCACAAATTTCCTTTTGCCATCTTGCAGATCGCGATAGATACCGATATGGTGGACATCAATGTCCATCCGACAAAGATGGAAATAAGATTTGCCCAAGAGAAGGAAATGCTCCACTTTTTATCCGAAAATGTCAAAGCCGCATTTGCCGAAAAAGAGCTCATTCCTTCGACCACACTAGTCAACGAAAAAAAAGCCCCCACACTTCCCCCCAAAGCCCCGGAACCTTTCGAGATTCAGCGGATCAAAGCAGCTCAGAAAAACGTGGCAAATATGGTGGTTCATGAAGAACCTGAATACAAGTTGCAAGATAATGCCTTGAGAATGCAGGGGAAATATGAAAACTTGCAGGAAAAGATTCAAAAATCAGGCATTAGCAAGGTCTTGGGAAGCGAATCACAATATCATAATAAAAAATCATCAACTAATGAAATTCATGACAATATCATCAAGGCTCAGAATCATATTCTGGTCGAAGCGGCCCAGATGAATTTCTTTGACGATAAATTCCTGACGAAAGAAGCCCGGTCACAATATGAAGTCCTGGGTCAGGTCTTCGGCACATACTGGCTTATCGCCTTTCATGAGCGACTGGTATTTATTGACCAGCATGCTGCCCACGAAAAAGTTAAGTTCGAAAGACTTATGAAAGACCTCTCCAAGAAAACCGTGCCATCGCAGATGATCAGTCCCCCGGTCATTCTGCAGCTGAACGGCAGAGAAGAGTCCCTTCTGAAAGAACAAGAGACGTTATTTGCGTCCTTCGGATTCGAAATCGAGCCGTTCGGGGAAGATTCTTATGCCCTGCGCAGTGTGCCGCTGGATCTTTATGGATGCCATGAAGCTGCCTTTTTCCATGATATATTAGATGAACTGGCAGAACATGGCAAAGGCGATGCTTTACTGGAGAGCCACCTGGCTTCGGCCGCCTGCAAAGCCGCCGTAAAAGGCAATACCAAACTTTCAAAGCAAGAATTTGAGAGCCTCATCGAAGAATTGCTTTTACTTGAGAATCCCTATCATTGCCCTCATGGCCGCCCGACCATGATATCGATGAGCCGCTATGAAATTGAGAAGAAGTTTAAAAGGGTACTATAATAACGAACTAGATAGGAGTTAAGATATCATGAAGCCATTGGTGATCGTAACCGGTCCTACGGCGGTAGGTAAAACAGCACTTTCTTTACTGCTGGCTAAACGTATTGGCGGAGAGATTGTTTCGGCTGATTCTATGCAGGTATACCGGCATATGGATATCGGAACGGCTAAAATATCTACGGAAGAAATGCAAGGTATTCCCCATCACATGATTGACATACTGGAACCGGAAGAAGACTTCAATGTATTTACGTTCCAGTCAATGGCAAAAAAATGTCTGGAAGGCATTTTTGACAGAGGAAATATCCCGATTATTACCGGCGGTACGGGATTTTATATCCAAGCCCTGTTGTATGACATTAACTTTACCGACAAGGCTCCCAACGATTCTTACCGCCAGGAATTGGAGCGCCTCGGAGAAGAAAGAGGAAATGCATATCTACATGCCATGCTGAAAGACGCCGATCCTGAATCGGCAGCGATCATTCATGAGAATAACCGCAAGAGGATAATCAGAGCCTTGGTGTTCCGGCATGATACCGGACTCAGGATATCGCAGCACAACAGCGAGGAACGCCAGCGGATTTCTCCTTATAATTTCGGCTATTTTGTTCTTCAGGATGACAGGGTGCGACTGTATCAAAGAATCAATCAACGCGTGGATAGCATGATAGCAGACGGCCTTGTAGATGAGGTGATCAAGCTAAGAAACCAAGGTTGCGGCAAGGATATGGTTTCCATGCAAGGCTTGGGATATAAAGAAATCTTCTCTTATCTGGAAGGAGAAATCTCCATAACTGAGGCAGTGAACCGGATTAAGCGCGATACCCGGCACTTTGCCAAGCGCCAGCTGACATGGTTCCGACGTGAGAAAGATGTCATCTGGATCCCGCTGGAAGATTACACCTTCGATACAGACCGGATCGTAGATAAGATGTGTCATGTCTTAAAAGAAAAAGGCATATGCGACAATATCTCAGCCAGACAGTACGATTGATATAAGAATATAACAGTAGAGGTGATCTTAGTGCATCTGTATCATTATTACAATGAGGCAGTCGGACCTTTTGCCAATTTATCGGAGCTTGAGAACAAGGAAGCCAATCGGATTCTCCAGAAGATCAAAAAGGAATCCCCCCTTGTGAAGCCCAAATCGGGAGTGACAAAACAATTGCCAAATACCGAAGCCGCATAGTACTTAAGAACAGCCAGAAACAAATACTACTTCTAATAATTAATTGATAGAAAGAAGCATATAAAATGACAAATTATAAAATGACAAATAAAGACCAATTGCGATGTGCATACCAAAAACTTGGTATATCAGCAGATGTACTAGCTTTTGGCGAATCCATACTGCAAGGCCTTACAGACCGTTTCAATGAAATCGACGTAACCGCAGAATTCAATCAGTTAAAGGTGCTACATGCCATGCAGTCCCATCAAATCAGCGAAGCGCATCTGTCCGGAACCACCGGCTACGGCTACAACGACATCGGCAGAGAAGCCCTGGAGAAAGTCTACGCCTCCGTCTTCCACACCGAAGATGCTCTGGTACGTCCCCAGATCACCTGCGGTACCCACGCCCTGGCCTTGGCGCTGCTGAGCAACCTGCGCCCCGGCGACGAACTGCTTTCACCGGTCGGCAAACCCTATGATACCTTAGAAAGCGTAATCGGGATCCGCCCTTCCCCCGGATCCCTGGCCGAATACCAGATCTCATACCGCCAGGTAGACCTGCTTCCCGACGGCAGCTTTGACTGGGAAGGCATCCGCCAAGCTGTAAGAAAACAGACTAAAATGGTAACCATCCAGCGTTCTAAAGGCTATCAGACGCGCCCCACCTTATCAACCGGCCAGATCGGTGAACTGATCGCCTTCATCAAAAACCTGAAACCGGACATCATCTGTCTGGTAGACAATTGCTACGGTGAATTCGTCGATGTAACCGAACCTTCCGACGTCGGCGCCGATATGACAGTCGGTTCCCTGATCAAGAATCCCGGCGGCGGCCTTGTCCCCAGCGGCGGCTATATCGCCGGAACCAGGCCCTGTATCGAACAGGCGGCATTCCGCCTTAACGCTCCCGGTCTCGGCAAGGAAGTAGGGGCGACCAGCGACAGCCTCCGCTCCATTTACCAAGGTCTGTTCCTCGCGCCTTCCGTCACCGCAGCGGCACTGAAAGGGGCGATATTTGCCGCCAATATCTATGAGCAGCTAGGCTTTGCTGTTATTCCCGGCGGAACAGAACCGCGGTATGACATTATTCAGGCCGTTTCCCTTGGAACACCGGAAGCGCTAGCGGCCTTCTGCCAAGGAATCCAGAGTGCCGCACCGATCGACAGCCATGTAACACCGCTGCCGGCCGACATGCCCGGATATGAAAATCAGGTGATCATGGCCGCCGGAGCCTTTATCTCCGGGTCTTCGATTGAGCTCAGTGCCGACGGTCCCATGAAAGAGCCGTATAGCGTTTATTTTCAGGGCGGCCTGACCTTTACGCATGCCAAAACCGGCATCTTAAAGAGCCTGCAGAAGCTGGTGGAATTAGGCCTGGCCGATGTCGTTTCCGGTCGCTTTATAAATTAATTTTAGTGAATTTTTAAGAAAAATTTTGCTTGAAATTGGTATACATAATTACCTGTTTGTGATAATATGATTTATAGTTGCGGGCACGAAAGAGGAGGTAGCATATGCGCAAAAACAAGTGGGCCTGCTTTCTGATGATACTGGCCGGGATCGTGATCGGCGGTTTTATCGGAAGCCTTTTTCCCGGCACCTGGCTTGATTTTGGACAAACCTTTGGCCTGGTGGAACCGGCCGTTTTCGATATCGGGATTTTATGTATCACTTTTGCATTAACCATCAGGATATCGATTGCCAGTATCATCGGGATTGCGATTGCGATTATGATCTATCGGATTCTTTAGAGCCACGTACTAACTTTCCTTACAGGCGGGATGAAGAGAGAACGCACAGTGGGGATTGCCATGGAAAATAAAAAAGTGAATAAGAATCAAACCACAGATAAGGGCACGGCTTCCGTGCCGAAGAACGGGTCAGGCCGCCAAAAGAGCGGTCCTTATGAAAAGTTTCTGGGAAGCGGGGCAGCCAGCCTGACCGAAGCTGAACTGTTAGCCATCATCCTGCGTACCGGAACCAGAGACTGCTCTACCGTAGAACTGGGAAATCAGATCCTGCAGCTGGCAGGAGGGGGGCATAAAGGCCTAAACAGCCTCCATCATGTTTCCCTTGAGGAACTTATGAGTATCAAAGGGATCGGCCAGGTGAAAGCCGTCAAGATCCGCTGTCTTACTGAGCTGGCTTTGCGGATGTCCCGAGAAAGTGCCGGAGAGCGGCTGGCGTTCAGCAGTCCCCAGTCAGTGGCGGATTATTATAAGGAAACACTGCGCCATAACGAGCAGGAAACCGTCTTGTTGCTGCTGCTGGACAGCAGGCTGCATCTGCTGGAGGAATATCTGCTGTCGGTAGGGACGGTAAAAGCTTCCCTGCTGTCGCCAAGAGAGATATTTGTCAGGGCCCTGAAGGTACAGGCAGTCTATCTGATGCTGCTCCACAATCATCCCAGCGGAGATGCCACTCCCAGCAACAAGGATAAGGAGATTACCGCCCATATCTGCGAAGTGGGCAGGATGATCGATATTCCCTTGATTGACCACATTATAATTGGGGATAATAAATATACAAGCTTTAAAGAACATGGACTTCTGGCATGACGGCTGCCCTAAGTGCGAGAAACGCTGCATGGCGTTTCCCTGAACAACACAAGATAAATACGACATAATAATGCGGTGACACGAAAGGGGTGCTGATTTGTCTAACAATGCTTTTGGTATCGATCTTGGTACCAGTAATATCAAAATTTACAGTAAGTCCGATGACGTGATACTGGTCGAGAAGAATATGATTGCCATTGAGAATAAGAACAATCTGTTTGCTTATGGGGATTCCGCTTTTGAGATGCATGAAAAGGCCCCGGGGAACATCCAGATTTCTTATCCGCTCTGCAATGGTGTGATCGCCGATATCAAGAACATGGAGACCCTGATCAAATTTTTTGTGACAGATCTTTCGAAGGGGAATGTCCGGCCGGCCGATTTTTTTGTCGCAGTCCCCACGGATATCACCGAAGTAGAGAAACGGGCTTTTAAAGACCTGGTCCGCGAAGCCGGGGTCAAGGCCAAGCGGATCATGGTAGTTGAAAAAGCGATTGCCGACGGGCTCGGGATGAATATTGACGTCAAGAACTCACAAGGAGTCCTGATGGTCAATGTCGGCTATGATACCACGGAAATCTCCATTTTATCGCTCGGCGGCATCGTCTTGAGCCGCTTGATCAAGACCGGCGGCCAGAAATTTGACGATGCGATCCGTAATGCCATCCGCAAAGAATTCAGCCTGATTATCGGGGGCAAAACAGCGGAAAAGGTCAAGATTGATCTTCAGGAGCTGGAAGGGAACGGTCAGGGTGCGCTCGTCTACGGAAGGGATATCGTAACCGGCCTGCCGGTGGAAAGAGAGATTCCGACACGTCTGATTGACGAAACCTTGACCGAACATTTTGCGGCCATCATTGATAACGTCAAGGTGATCCTGGAACGAACCCCGCCCGAGCTGGCGGCAGATATCTACCGGAACGGCCTCTACCTGACCGGCGGGGCTTCTCAGGTCAACCATTTTGCCGAACTCATGAGGAAAGGCACGGGACTGAATGTAAACGTTGCCGAAAACCCGATAACCAGCGTTGCGGTAGGACTCTCCAAGATTATCAAGGACGATAACTATAAATCAGTGGCATATGCAATTGAAGGAATGAGCAAATGAGTCCAATAGTAAAGAAAAAAGGAGAGAAGTTTACACTGCCTGGTAAATATCTCCTTTTTATTTTAACAATCATCTGTACCGGGCTGATTGTTTTAACCTTGAATACCGACTATGTCAGCAGGCCGCTGACGATTGTCGCCGGCTATGTGATTTCACCACTTCAGCAGGGCATCAGTTCGATGGGCAACTGGCTTGGCAGGCGTTCGGAGGAACTGGTACAGATCAGGGACCTACTGGAAGAAAATGAAGAACTGAAGAATCAGATTGATGAGTTAACCATCGAAAATACCAAGCTGCAACAGGACCGTTACGAGCTGACCAGCCTGCGGGAGCTGTACGGGCTGGATGCCCAATATGATGATTATCAGAAGATCGGGGCCCGCATCATTGCCAGGGATCCCGGCAATTGGTTCCATTCCTTCCAGATTGACAAAGGCTATGAGGACGGCGTCGCGGTTGACATGAATATCATCGCCGGGAGCGGCCTGGTCGGGCGGGTCGTAAAGGTGGGGCCGAACTGGGCCAAGGTAAATACCGTGATAGCGGATAATTTTAACGTCAGCGGGCAGGTGCTTTCCACCGAAGACAATCTTATCGTCAAGGGCAGCCTGGAGCTTTATGCCGATGGCGTCGTGGAATTCGGAGATCTGATCGATAATGCCGATCAAGTGGTAGTCGGCGATAAAATCGTGACTTCCAATATTAGCGACAAATATCTTCCCGGCATATTGATCGGTTATATCAGCACGTTGAACCGTGATTCCAATAATCTGACCAAATCCGGGCACCTGATACCGGCAGTGGACTTTGAACATCTGAATGACGTACTGGTGATACTACAGCTGAAACAAAATTATGAAGATATGTAAAATAAACGAGCAAAGTACGCAAGAGTATTTAATACTGGCAGGAGCAAATAATAAGCAAGAGGTCAGGAGAAGATGAGACGGGGGATAATAACGGCTTTATTGATTATTGGATGTTACATACTGCAGTCTACGGTTTTCCCCGCGATTGCCTTTGCCGAGATCGTTCCCAATCTTTTGATCGTGGTGACCGCCGCCTGTGGTTTTATGTGGGGGGACAGGACCGGTCTGGCGGTCGGATTTGTCAGCGGCCTGCTGGCGGATATTTTTTCCGGCGATGCTATCGGGATGCATGCAATGATCTATATGTACATAGGGTATTTGAACGGCAAGTTTAACGGAATATTTTTCCCGGAAGATATCAAGCTGCCGATGGCACTGATTTTAATCAGCGATCTCTTTTACGGATTATTCACTTATCTGCTGCTGTTTATGATGAGAAGCCGATTTGCCTTCCCATTCTATTTTATGAATATTATCCTTCCGGAGATTGTATACACTATTTTGGTCACGCTGCTGTTATATCCGATTATTCTTTGGATATACAATCGTTTAGAGAAACACTGATTCAATTATTTTCTTAGAAGAACATGGAAAGAGGAGGACCTGAAGGGTTGCTAAGTAAGATAAAAGATAATTTCATTAATTTGATTACGTCAAGGATCTTTTTTCTTTTCTTGCTGATGGCAGCGATCAGTGCGGTCATGGTTCAACGGATCTTCGATCTCCAGATTGTTCATGGTGAGGAATATCTGGATACGTTCCAGCTGAAGATAAAAAAAGAGCGGACGATACCGGCAGCAAGAGGCAATATCTATGACCGTAACGGCAAGTTGCTTGCATATAACGATCTTTCTTATTCGGTTACAATCGAAGATGTCTTTGAATCGGGATCAAGCAGAAATACCAATCTGAATGCCGTTATCTACCATCTGGTGCAGCTTATAGAAAGGTGCGGGGATAAGACGGTCAGCGATTTTAAGATTATTCTGGATAACGATAACAACTATCGGTTTACGGTGGAGGACCGCGAGGATAAACAACTAAAGAGATTTTTGGCTGATGTTTACGGCGAGAGGAACTATGATGATCTGAAATATGAAGAAATGACGGCCACGGCTGAAGATGTCGTAAACTATCTTGCCGGTTATGACCGGTTCGGGATCGGCGGGTATGACGGCGAGGAGAGCCGGAACAATTTTGTCGTCGGCAAGGGCTATACCCGTGAAGAATTGCTGAAGATCTTGACGATCCGTTTTGACATGAATAATAACAGCTATCAAAAATATATTGCTACTACGGTTTCCACTAATGTAAGCGAAGAAACAGTTGCCGTCATCATGGAAAACAGTGATATCCTCGACGGGGTGACCATTATTGAGGACACCATCCGTAAGTATATTGACAGCGTTTATTTTTCACAGATTCTGGGCTATACCGGAAAAACTTCGCAAGAGGAATTAGAGAGCCTGAACCTGGCTTATCCGGACATGCAGTATGACATGAACGACACCATCGGCAAACTGGGGATCGAACAGTCGCAAGAAAGCATTCTGCAAGGAAGAAAGGGCCATGAGACGGTTTTTGTCAATAATGTCGGGAAAGTCATTTCCTCAAGTGACTATACGGAACCGATTGCCGGTAATGATGTTTATCTGACGATCGACAAGGATCTTCAGGAAGCGGCATACCATATCCTGGAAGAAAAAATTGCCAGCATCCTCTATACCAAGATCAGGAATATCAAAGAGTTTGTCCCTGATGAAAATACCTCCAGTTCCAGTATCGTAATTCCGATCTACGATGTCTATTTTGCCCTGATCAATAACAATGTCATCGATATTGGTCATTTCGGATCCGACCGGGCCGGTGAGAACGAAATCGCTGTCGGCAGCACTTTTATCGAACATAAGGCATCCGTCATGGAACTGTTAGACAATGAACTGCGGGAGACGAAGACGCCTTACAATGCCCTGAACTTGGAATATCAGGTATACCAAAGCTTCATTGCTGATCTGCTATACAGCAAAGGCATTATCATGCGAGAGCGGGTAGACGTGCAGGATGCCACATATAAAGCATGGACCACGGAGGAAGTTATCAGCCTGAATGAATATATCCACTATTGTATTTCCATGAACTGGATTGATATTACCATGCTGGAACTGGACGGCCAGTATTCCGATTCTGCGGAAATATATGAAGAAATCCTAAGATACATCGCGGATTCTTTGAGTGTAAATACGGAATTTGACAAGAAAATATACAAATATATGATTAAGGATGACAGGGTAACCGGACGACAGCTCTGCGAAATTTTGCTGGAGCAGAATGCCATTGAAGTGGAAGAAGAGGAAGTGATCCAGTTCCGGGAAGGAAAAATCAGCCCCTATGACTTTCTATTGACACGGATTGCCCAGCTGGACATCACCCCGGCGCAGCTGGCCTTGGATCCTTATTCGGGATCGATTGTCATTACTGACGTACATACTGGCGAAGTCCTGGCCTTGGTTTCATACCCCAGCTATGATAACAATAAGATGGCCAACGGCGTGGATGCAGATTACTATTCCAGCCTCTTAAATGATCTTTCCAAACCGATGTTCAATTACGCCACGCAGCAAAAAACAGCGCCCGGTTCCACCTTTAAGATGGTCTCGGCCACGGCCGGGATGATGGAAGGCCTGATTTCCCCTACTGATACCTGTACCTGCCAGGGGATCTTTGAGGCGATAACGCCGTCACCAAGATGCTGGATTTATCCCCGTGGCAGCCACGGTGCCCTGAACGTGTCAGGCGGCATCGGGAATTCATGCAATGTATTTTTCTATGACCTGGGTTACCGCATGGGTGTGATCGACAATATTTATTCTTCCGACGAGGGGATCGCGGTTTTAAATAAATATAGCGACTTGTATGGCCTGAGCGAAGTTTCCGGGGTTGAGATCGAGGAATACGCCCCCCAGATGTCTACCGAGGATTCGGTGCGTTCGGCAATCGGCCAAGGCAACAGCAACTATACCACCACCGGGCTTGCCAGATACGTAACCACCATCGCGAACGGCGGTACCTGCTATAACCTTACCTTGATTGACAAGGTGACCGATCATAACGGCAATATCCTGTCAGAAAATAATGCCGAAGTGCGCAACGAGGTTGACCTGGAACCCGATGAGATCCAGGCAATTCGGCGGGGAATGCGGCAAGTAGTCGAAAATAAAGTGTATTTCAGTGATCTTTCTGTCAATGTAGCCGGCAAAACCGGAACGGCACAGGAGAATTTAAATCGGGCCAACCATGCCTTATTCGTCGGTTATGCACCCTATGAAAATCCCCAGATCGGGATTGCGACCAGGGTAGCCTTTGGATACAGCTCTGACTATGCGGCCCAGATTACCAGAGAAGTCATTAAATATTATTACGGGCTGGCCGAACCGGAAGAAATCATCACCGGCACCGCCGGACAATTGGAGGGCGGTACTGCCATCACCGACTAAAAACGTGGTGAACAGCAACGTTTTTTCCCATAGGAGATGAAACATGAAGAATTCAGTCGTCATAAAGAGCTTTCAGAACGGTATCTCATTACATTTGGATGAAAACATCCCTTTTCAGGAATTATTGGATGAGATAGCTGTTAAATTCCGGGAATCCGCAGCTTTTTTTAAGAATGCCAAGATGGCGCTGTCCTTGGAAGGCAGGATCCTTACAGATGCCGAAGAACGGGAGGTGGCTGATGTCATCAGCGACAACTCCGAACTGAAAATCATCTGTCTGGTGGGAAAGGACGGGGATGTCAATCAGAATTATTTAAAAGCGCTGCAGATGCTGCATTATGACAGCGAAGCGAATGAAGGACAGTTTTACCGGGGCACTTTAAAAAGCGGACAGATCCTGGAAACCGAATCCAGCATAGTCATTATCGGCGATGTCAATCCGGGATCGTCGATCATATCCACCAAGGATATCGTTATACTGGGGGGGCTGTACGGTGCCGCCTATGCCGGTGCCAGCGGCAGTGAAGGACATTTTATTGTGGCGCTTGAAATGTCGCCGGAGAAATTAACGATCGGCGATTTCAAATATAAAACCAAAGAAAAAACTTCCAAATGGTCAATCCGAATGAAAATACAGCCCAAGATTGCTTTTGTCAAGAACGGACAAGTAGTAACAGAACCGGTTACGAAAGAATTACTGAGTGAATTACCCATTTAAGGTCAGCAAACCCAGCGTCAGGAGTGATGCTGCCGGTGCAGAACGGGACTCAGGGGACAATTATAACTCATGGTAAGGAGGATAAGAAATGAGTGAAGTAATTGTCGTCACATCAGGAAAAGGCGGCGTAGGGAAAACCACTACATCCGCAAACGTAGGAACAGGTCTGGCGGCCATGGGGAAACGGGTCGTATTGATCGACACCGATATCGGGTTACGTAACCTGGACGTAGTCATGGGACTGGAAAACCGGATTGTCTATAATCTGGTTGACGTGGTGGAGGGAAAATGCCGCATCAAACAGGCACTGATCCGGGACAAGCGTCATCCGACCCTGTATCTGCTGCCGTCGGCCCAGACCAAAGACAAAACCGCCGTCCGTCCCGATCAGATGATCAAAATGGTTTCGCAGCTGCGGGAACAGTTTGATTATGTGATCCTTGACTGCCCCGCCGGAATTGAACAGGGTTTCAAGAATGCCATCGCCGGCGCGGACCGGGCCTTGGTGGTCACGACGCCGGAGGTGTCGGCGATCCGAGATGCCGACCGCATCATCGGTCTTTTAGAAGCAGAAGAATTCAAGAAAATCGACCTGATGATCAACCGGATGCGGCTGGATATGGTAAAAAGGGGCGACATGATGAGCGCTTCCGATGTCGTGGAGATTCTGGCCCTTCCCCTGATCGGTGTCGTGCCGGACGATGAAAATGTCGTAATAGCGACCAATCAGGGCGAGCCCTTGGTAGGCAACAGCACTCTGGCAGGGCGGGCCTATCAGAATATCTGTTACCGGGTAGCGGGAAAAGAAGTACCCTTTATGGAATTTGACAAAAGCATATCATTCTGGACAAAAGTAACCGGTATTTTTCATAAAAGTCAGGGGGGCACAAAATGAAAGTGAAAAATCTGTTCAGACGAAAGAAATCCAATGAGATTGCTAAAGACAGGCTGAAAATCCTGCTGATATCCGACCGGGTCAACTGTTCCCAGGAAATGATAGAAATGATTAAAATGGACATCGTCAAGGTGCTGTCCAAATACATGAAGATTGACAGCAAAAGCATGGAAATACAGATCAACCAGACCGGGAATAATAAAGGGCGCAATATGAAAAACCCTTCCCTTTATGCCAATATTCCCATTATCGACCTCAATAAAAATTTGTAAATATCATGTAAATCACCTCGCGGAATACAGCTGTATTTTACTTGTATATAAATACCAATTGAGAAAGGGAACTGCATGCTCAAGCATTACCGGATCAGGGATTTTGATTTTAAGTTAGTGATATTTGTGACGGCATTGACCATCATCGGAATTTTAGCCATAGGAAGCGCGGAAGAATCCCTGCAGGGAAGGCAGATTTCCGGCTTTCTCACCGGCTTGTTTCTGATGATGGTGATCTCCCTTTTTGATTACTCCGTCCTGCTTAACCTATATTGGGTCATGTATATTGCCAATTTGGTCTTGCTTTCTATGGTAATTGCCATGGGAGAAGGCCGGGGCGTGGCGCAGCGTTGGCTAATTTTGTTCGGCATTCAGTTTCAGCCTTCAGAAATCGCAAAAATAATATTGATTTTATTCTTTGCACAGTTTATTATGAAACATAAAGAGAAGCTTAATACGTTCAGCCGGATTTTATTATGCTGTTTCCTGTTTGCCATACCGGTGACCTTAGTATATTTACAGCCGGATTTATCCACCAGTATAGTCGTGGTCATGATTTTTTGTGTCATCATGTTTATCGGTGGATTAAGCTGGAAGATCATTGCCGGTGTATTAGCTGTAGCGGTTCCTGCGGCAGTGATATTTTTGCTTATCGTGATCCAGCCTGATCAGGATCTTATTAATGATTACCAGCGCAAACGCATTATGGCTTTCATCAACCAAGAAGAGTACTCTATGACGGAAGGGTTTCAGCAGGAAAACTCGGTTATGGCGATCGGTTCGGGACAGTTATACGGAAAGGGCTATAAAAACAATCTGATCAGCTCGGTTAAAAATGCCAACTATATTGCTGAACAGGAAACCGACTTTATCTTTGCTGTAATCGGAGAGGAGTTCGGGTTTATCGGCGCTTGCAGCGTGATTATTCTCATATTTCTGATTTCGACGGAGTGCCTGCTGATTGCCAGAAGGGCGAAAGATCTTGCGGGTACCATAATTGCTGCCGGGGTAGGATGTATGATCGGCCTACAGGCGTTTGTCAATATCGGCGTGGCCACTTTTCTGCTCCCCAATACCGGCCTGCCGCTTCCGTTTGTCAGTCATGGCCTGACCTCGCTGGTAAGCTCGTTTATCGGGATCGGTTTTGTTCTAAACGTTGGACTGCAACGCATTCGAAAATAACACTTACTGTCACTGTTACGTTACGCAAGGTACGGCAAAAGGAAAGGGTGTAGGAGGGATTACCTATGAATATAGCATTAATTGCCCATGATAGCAAAAAAATACTGATGCAGAATTTCTGCATTGCTTATCGGGGGATTCTGAATAAAAACGATCTGTTTGCGACGGGAACTACCGGCAGGCTGATTGAGGATGTCACCAATCTGACGATCCATAAATATCTGGCCGGGCATCTTGGCGGCGAAAAACAGATCGGTGCCCAGATCGAGCATAATCAGATCGATCTGGTCATTATGCTGCGGGATCCGCTGACGCTTGCGTCTCATGAGCCGGACATGAATAATGTAGTACGTCTGTGTGACATACATAACATTCCCGTGGCAACCAATCTGGCCACCGCTGAACTGTTAATAAAATCATTGGATAGAGGAGATATGGAGTGGCGTGAGATGTATAAATAAGAAAAAACCTTTGGGTATAAAACTTTTGTCGCTCATTCTTGTTTTACAGGCCGGGCTTACCGGTTGCGGCAGTAATGACTATCCTCTCGCATATGTTCCCGACAGTGCCGTTAGCAGTTACCGGATCGTCAGCATGGAAGATGAGGTTCCGGCCGCGACGCCGTTTGCCGCGGAACTCTGTGTCATAACCGAGAATACCGACAATCAGCAGGAAAATCTTAAGGAAGTGCTGAGCGCAGGATTATTCAGCCTGTCCGATCAAAACACGATGTATGCCCAGAATGTCCATGAGCAGCTGTCACCGGCCAGTCTGACAAAAATTTTGTCAGCTCTGGTGGCGATAAAATACGGTTCCATGGATTCTGTCATAACTGCAAGCGAGAATGTAACGATCACGGAATCAGGCGCTCAGGTATGCGGTTTAAGGCCGGGCGACCAGCTGACGCTTTCGCAGGCTCTGCATCTGATGATGATCAATTCTGCCAATGATGCCGCCATCATCGTTGCCGAAGGTGTGGGCGGTTCGTTGGACGGCTTTCTGGCCATGATGAATGAGGAGGCAAAAAGACTGGGAGCCACGAACAGCAATTTTGTCAATCCCCACGGCCTGACGGACGACAGTCATTATACCACGGTTTATGACCTCTATCTGATCTTGAACGAGGCGATCAAATACGAAGCGTTTAATCAGATTATCCAGATGCCCCAGTATACTACCACGATTACCACTGCCGCCGGCGATTTACGGGAGATTCCCGTCAATACCACTAATTTATATCTGCAAGGCGTGAAGCCGGCTCCGGAACAAGTGACCGTGCTGGGCGGTAAAACCGGCACGACCAATGCCGCCGGCCATTGTTTGGCCATTGTCTGCAAAGACACAACGGAAAAACTTTATATCTCAATTATAATGCGCTCCGACAGTCGTGATGCCCTGTATGACCAGATGACAGGGATGCTTGAAAGTGAAATTAATTAGAGCAATTAATTTAAATAAACAACATGAAAAGGAGTATTGATTATGGCCAGATTTGTAAAGGATGTTAACCTGAACCAGCCCGCTGAATTTGTCAATTTTATGATGGGAGACTTCCTGCAGAAAGGCGGTTACGCGCCTTCGGAATGGAAAAGGGAAGAGTGCCTTAGGTGCGGCGACGCAATGATTGAAGGGTACAAGTACCTGAAATGGTCGTACATGAACGGAATATTTCATCTGGAAGCATGGATGAAAGGGCCCTTTGGCGGCGAGATGGGCCTGACCGGTTTTTTTGGTGCTTTACCTAAGAAAATGTATCGGAATAATCTGGAAGCATTAATAGTAACCTTACAGCAAAGCGTTCCCGATATGAGCAAAATGGATGCGGCAGCCGCAAGTGCTTCCGGCCAGCCGGTTCCGGTACAGACGGTGGATAATAAAGGACAAGCCGTTGCCGCACTGGCGGTCGGGATTGCATCGATAGTCGGTTCGTTGATCATGCCTCTCATCGGTATTATCGTTTCCGCTGTAGCTCTGTCAATGGCCAGGGCAGGAATGAATTCCTCCGGAAGAAGCCTTGCGGTTACCGGTAGGATCTGCGCCATCGTAGGTATGGTAATATCGCTTGTCACCTGGGTTATCAATGCCGCTGTCATGCCATTTTTATGAGCTGAATAAGTTACAGTTCGGACCACTGCGAGGTGTTTTACGCTGTTCAGTTCTTTACAACTTGTGCAAACGTTTGCAGAACGTTGTTACTGTGGAGCAGCAGTTTGATACACTTCGTCTAGGGTCTGAACAGTAACGTGAATAAGGTTAAATTGATTATAGGTTGTTATTTACATTGCATTCACTTATAATAATAGTATATTAGCTTGAGCAAATTTCATTCGCTATAGGAGGGTCTGCCAATGGTGCAGTTAATTTTAGGTAAAAAAGGAAAAGGGAAAACGAAATATCTGCTGGAAATAGTAAATGCCGAGATTCAGAAAGCATCCGGAAACATAGTTTATCTGGATAAAAATGCTAAGCATATGTATGAGCTGAATAATAAAATAAGGCTTATCAACGTGTCAGAGCATATGATACCGGACAGCAATGGATTTCTAGGCTTTGTAAGCGGTATCATTTCTCAGGATCATGATTTAGAGCAGATGTATTTCGACAGTTTCCTGACAATTGCCTGTAAAGAAGACGGCCATATCGATGAAATTATCGATGAGTTAGAGAAAATCAGCACTAAGTTTAATATAAAATTTGTCTTAAGCGCATCTTTGGATGTCGGAGAAGTGTCCGATTCCTTAAAGTCAAAAGTAATTGTATCTTTATAAAGGGTAATGAAATTCACTGACCCCGGATTTTTCCGGGGTCTTTAGAATAGCAGACCGATAAGTCAAGGGAGGCGAGTTCTTGGCAGAGAGGCAGAAAATAACCAAATATCGGAAACCGATCAATCTCAATATCGGCATGATTATCTTTGCGATTATTTTCGTGTATATTATTATTTGTATCTTTATGTTTTTCACCCAAAAACATATTGTTCCCTATGAGGTGAAAGCGGGTTCCTTGTCATCCAATAACATCTACCGCGGCGTGGCATTGCGTGACGAGACCATCATTGAAGCGGATCAAGCGGGTTATATCAGCTATCTTGCCCGCGAAGGGGTACGTACTGGAGTTGGCAATCCGGTATATGCCGTTGACCAGCTGGGAGAATTGAGTGAATACCTGAGCAATCAGGAACCGGGTGAGAATACCCTCACCTCGGCGGATCTGGCAGAATTAAAGACAGAAATACTGGGCTTTGTGAATGATTTTGAAGAAAGTAATTTTTCCACTGTCTACGATTTTAAATATAACGTACAAGGAACCGTGTTAAAGCTTGCCAATCAAAATATTTTGCAAGGGATCAATGAAATCAACGGATCCGATGCCAATCAGATTTATTTTGGCAGTTCTCCGATATCGGGGATTGTCGTTTATTCTGTGGACGGCTATGAAGACCTTACTTTAGATCAGATGACCCTGGAGATTTTTGATGAAAAAGAGTATGGAAAGACACAGCTAATCAGCAATAACCTGGTGGGGCCAGGCGATCCGGTCTACAAACTGTCTACGAATGAGGTCTGGTCTATCGTGATTCCGACCGATAAGGAAAAAGCCGACGAGTTAACTGAGGCCGAGTACGTAAAGGTAAAATTCCTGAAAAATCAATATCTGTCCTGGGGAAAAGTGACTCCTTTTACCAACGAAGCCGGCGATACCTTTGTAGAATTAGAGCTTACCAATTCGATGATTACCTTTTGTATGGATCGCTTCATTGATATCGAACTGATTACCGAAGAAGAAACCGGCTTAAAAATCCCCAATTCGTCGATTGTAGAAAAAGAGTTTTTCATTGTGCCCAGAGAGTACATAACAAAGGGGGGGCAGAACGGCGTTCAGGGTGTTCTGAGAGAATCATTTACCGAAGCCGGGGAACCGACAACAGAGTTTGTTGAAACAGCCATTTATCATGAAACCGAGAGTGAATATTATCTGGACGACATGATGCTGCGGATCGGGGATTATCTGATTAAGCCGGATTCCACTGAAAAGTATACGGTCAGTAAACGCGGCAGTCTTATCGGTGTCTATAATGTAAATAAAGGATATGCTGACTTTAAACAGATCAATATTCTGTATCAGAATGACGAATATGCCATTGTCCGTTCCAATACCCAGTACGGACTTAGCGTGTACGATTATATTGTTCTGGATGCTAGTACTGTTAATGAGAATGAGTTGATTTATGAATAAAACATGAAGAATATCTAAGGCGGCATAGAACGCCGCCAAAGATATTCTAATCATGTTTGGAAGAACGCAGGGCGTTCTTCGTAATCGTTGGAAGAAGGTGTGGCGTTCTTCTTGAATGGTTTACTGATTTGTTGGAATAGAGTGGGGAGTGCTGGCTGGAAGTTTGCAATGGGCGTATGAGAGAGAGAGGAATGTCGGTTATGGTTCGGGACAACTTGGATGGGATAGAGAAGGGGATATGTGAAGCGTGCAAAAGGGTTGGGCGGAAACGGGATGAGGTTGTTTTGGTTGCGGTGAGTAAGAATAATCCGCCTGAGAAGATTATGGAGGCATATGATGAAGGGATTCGACACTTTGGTGAGAACCGGGTGCAGGAGTTGATCGGAAAGATGGATTTGCTTCCGAAAGATATTAAATGGCATTTGATCGGACATTTGCAACGTAATAAGGTCAGATATATTGTTGAACGGGTATATTTGATCCATAGCGTTGACTCTTTGCGGCTGGCGGAAGAAATCAGCAGGGAAGCAGAAAAGCGCGGGATTACAGTCAATGTCCTGATTGAGGTGAATGTAGCTGGGGAAATCTCGAAATATGGGACGACGGCAGAAGATGCGTTGCAGTTGGTGGCTGCGGCAGCAAAGCTTCCGGGGATACGTGTGAAGGGCTTGATGACGATTGCGCCGTTAACGGAAAATGCGGAGGATAATCGCAGTCACTTTGTAAAATTGAAGCAATTATCTGTTGACATCGCAAGTAAAAACATTGATAATACTAGTATGGATATTTTGTCTATGGGCATGACTGGAGATTATCACGTGGCCATAGAGGAAGGTGCCGATATGATAAGAGTCGGAACCGGTATTTTCAAATCTGAAGGAGTACAGACATGGGCGTAATGGACAAGTTTCTTAATTACATGAAGCTGAATGAAGATGAAGATAACTTTTATGATGACTACGAAGATGATGAAGAAGAAGCTGAGGCACCCAGAAAGCTGGCTACTAAAGATGCAGCAGACAGTACGGAGGAACGTAAAAAAACGATCCCCAAAGTAACACCGATACCGCGTCAAGTGAAAAAGATGGGAACAGGCATGGAAGTATGCGTGATTAAGCCGACTTCTGTGGAAGATGCCCGGGAGATTACCGAAACTTTGCTGGCTAACCGTACAGTCGTACTGAATCTTGAAGGGATTGACGTGGACATTGCCCAGAGGATTATTGATTTTACTTCCGGTTCAACTTTTGCTATCAGTGGTAATTTACAGAAGATTTCACATTACATATTTATTATTACTCCTCCAAGTGTTGACATATCGGGAGATTTTCAAGAGATTCTATCGGGTTCTTTCGATGTGCCGATTAATGGCGGGATCTGAATGAAGAGTATATTCACTGGAATAGAAAAGGTGAAGTAAAAAGAACTGGAATAAAAGAACTGGATAAAAGAACTGGATAAAAGAACTAGGTCAAAAGGATTAGTGAAAGATCATACAAAATTTTGAGGGTGTTCCCAAGCCGAACCGGCCAGCGGGGCACCTTCATTACGACAGGAGAACCGTTATGTCAGAGCGTCTGAATATCAGTTATGAATCAAAACCTTGCTATGATATATTGATTTCCCATACTTTTGACGAACTGGCAGAAGAATTGTCAGCCTTAGCGACAGCTGGAAAAAAAATATGCATTGTAACTGATTCCAATGTGGCGCCGCTTTACGGAGATGAAATGGATGTGATATTGAAAGATCAGTGTGCCGGATCGGTCCGTTTTATGTTCTCAGCGGGAGAGGAGCAGAAGACCTTAAAGACAGTCGAGAGCCTATATGATTTTTTGATAAGGTCAAATTTTGACCGGAATGATATGTTGATCGCGCTGGGCGGAGGTGTGGTCGGGGACCTGACCGGCTATGTTGCGGCAACTTATCTTCGGGGGATAGATTTTATTCAGATTCCGACGACGTTATTATCCCAGTCTGATTCCAGCATCGGCGGAAAAACCGGGGTCGATTTTGACGGTTATAAGAATATGGTGGGCGCCTTCTATATGCCCAAACTGGTATATATCAATGTTTCAACTTTACAAACGCTTCCAGACCGGCAATATTTCAGCGGTTTCGCTGAGATCATGAAACATGCTCTGATCAAAGACGGGCGCTTTTATGAATGGCTGCTGGATAAAATGTATGAAATATGCGAAAAAGATACGGATATCTTGGAAGAAATGATTATGCGTAGCTGTACAATAAAGAAGCTGATCGTGGAAAAGGATCCGCTGGAAAAAGGCGAGCGGGCGCTCTTGAATTTCGGACATACAATCGGCCATGCCATAGAAAAAGCGTCCGGCTTCCAGCTATATCATGGTGAATGCGTCGCTTTGGGTGCGGTGGCGGCGGCTTTTATATCATGGAAGCATGAATGGCTATCGATGGAGGAATATTATGAGATCAGGGATATGTTCGTGCCGTTTCATCTGCCTATTTCCATAACGCATATGGATCCTCAGGAAATCCTGCGCCTGACCAAGTCGGATAAAAAGAAAGAAGGGGATTATATTAAATTCATCCTGCTGAAAAAAGTCGGTAAAGCAGTGATTGACCGCAATGTCACTGATGAAGATATTTTAAATGCCCTGAATGAAATAAACTATTCAGAGGACAATAATTGATGTGTTTGATATTTGATATAGCCGAAAGGAAGTAAAAATGCCCAGAAAATCCAAGCTTTTCATATTTGATGCCTTATTCTTAACTATACTGATCATTACCGACCAATATTCGAAATATCTTGCGACTCTGAAACTGAAGAACCAGCCAGCCTACAGGATCATCGACAATGTTCTAGAATTCAACTATCTTGAAAACACTGGTGCTGCTTTTGGGATGCTGCCTAACCAAAAATTTTTCTTCATCTTTATTGCCCTGATCTTTCTCGGTGTGGTGGTTTTTGTGCTTTATAAGGCGCCTGATAAGAAGAAGTATGACGCCCTTCATGTATTGCTGACTATGATCGGAGGCGGGGCAATCGGTAATATGCTGGATCGGCTGCGTCTGAATTATGTGGTGGATTTTATTCATGTAGTGGCTATCCGGATGTTCGGGCAGACATTTCCGATTTTTAACGTTGCCGATATGTATGTCACGATTGCCACACTGATACTTGTAATTCTTATCTTTTTTAAATACAAGGATGCGGATTTTGATTTTTTAAGTTTTACACAGAAAAAGTACCGTGAATTCAAGTAATGATAGTATTGATTTTAACTGTGAATAGTAATGCGAATGGAAGTAATGCGAATGGAAGTAATAAGTGACGTAATAAGTTAAAGCTTGTGAAACGGGATTACTATGAAGGAATTTTTATTTCAGATTGCGGAAGAAGAGGAAGGGGAACGGATCGATAAGCAGCTCAGTTTGCTTATCGATCCGTTGTCTCGTTCTTACCTTCAGAAGCTTTTGAAAGAGGGGCGGGTTTTCCTGGAAAAGGGTGCGGGAAACAGGCAGCCTGTAAAAGCTAATTATCGAGTTAAATGTGATGACCGGATTTTCCTGACGATCCCCGAAGCAGTAGTTCCGGATATTCTGCCGGAGAATCTGCCGCTTTCCGTACTTTTTGAGGATGATCATCTGTTGGTCGTTAATAAATCTCAGGGAATGGTAGTTCACCCTGCTCCTGGGCACTATACGGGGACGCTAGTTAATGCTCTGATTTATTATTGTCAGGGACGGCTTTCTGGGATCAACGGAATTCTGCGTCCCGGCATCGTTCACCGGATCGACCGCGATACCAGCGGCGCCTTGTTAGTGTGTAAGAGTGATGTGGCACATCGTGGCATATCCAGCCAGCTTAAAGACCACAACTTGGAACGCCGCTATGAGGCAATTGTCTTTGGTGACGTAAAATCTGATGTGGGAACGATTGTGGCACCGATTGGACGTCATCTTAAAGAACGGAAAAGGATGGCAGTGATTGCTGACGGAAAAGAAGCCATAACACATTATCGGGTACTGCGGCGTTTCGGTAACTATACTTATGTAGAATGTCAGCTTGAGACCGGGCGCACGCATCAAATCAGAGTGCATATGACCCATATTGGCCATCCCTTGCTCGGTGATAATGTATATGGAAACCGGAAATGCCCTTTTAACCTGAATGGACAGGTGCTTCATGCCAAAACACTTGGGTTCGTCCATCCGGTCACTGATGAATTAATCCATACAGAAGCGCCTTTGCCGGCCTATTTTGAAGAATTGTTGAATAGTTTATCCGAGAAACGATAAAAGGATATGTCTGCTTGAAGGATTATATGATTCATTAAAACGGTTTACATAATATATTTATGTAAACCGTTTTTTGAATGATAACAAAGGTGTTTGAATAATCCATACAGTGCCTTCTGTGATGCCCATACCGCTAGGGCATAGGGTAAGGGCTTGGTGGCTACAATCTAGTAACCGTTTGCTTCCACGCCATACACTGCCTGCTCATAAGTATATCCTTCATATTCTAGCTGATCTATTAATTCTTCGCGGGAAAACGCCATAAAATCCAGATAACTTTTAGCACATTTAGCGGCTTGCTCATACCAGTCAGCTCCACAGTTGTCTGCCGCATAAACGGCATCTTCGTAAGAATATTCTTCATATTCCAATATCTCTATTATGCCCTCATAGGAAAAAGGCATAAGGTCTAAATAGCTCTTGGCTTCTTGCAGGGCGTTTCTTTGACCCATCGTGACATTTGGGTCATCTGTTGTCTGGGTAGTATCTTCCGCTGACACACTTTCGGCATCCTCTAATATTTCAATATACAGTGCCTTGATTGCCGGAACTTCCTCGTCTGTTCCTGTCAACGCTCTTGTAACAGTTTCCAAGCCTGCAAATTCTGCGTACACCTTCAAAATATCATCCTGCAGCAGTCGCGTGTCGTCGTCCAGCCGGTAATCGTACATAAAATATTCGTCGCCCATCCACCAATCTAAATCGTCATTGGTATAAACTCGATAATATTGGCTGTCGTCAAACCAGCCGCCTTGTAATATCTGCTCAATTTTTACGGTCAGGACGATTGGCTGGCCGATATACTCTTCTGGGTTACGCGCCAAGGTCTTGTAGTCAATTTCTTGACAAGATGCCATGAATTCCTCTTTCGAGATTGCGGGAGACGGCGTAGGGGTAGGTTCAGGGGTAGGCTCAGGGGTGGGTTCAGGGGTGGGAGTGGGTTCTTCTTTTACCTCCGGTTCAGCCGCCACTTGCTCACTGAAGGAATCATCTTCGACAGCCGGGGTAGAGAATTCCTCGACAAACGCGCTTGATGGAGTGTTAATGACGGTGTTTGCTAAACCAGCGATCCCAATCAGAAGCCAAAGCCCTGATATAACCAAGGCGATGACAGATAGGGTGTGCTTTTTACTTTTGTCTTTTCTGGCAAGGTCAATAATCGCAAGAATTGTCCCAATCAGGCAAGTGCAACCCAACACTGTGAGGATAAGTGCCGCGAGTCCCATACCGGATTGTGTCGGTGTGGCCGGCATGGTGTTATTAATGGGCGGTATCAGTCTTGATTGGTTCACCTGATTTTGATTCAGGGGTCTAGGTGTCACTGGTACCGTCTGACGCAGCGGCATATTAAATACCGGATAACCGCAGTAGGGGCAATTATTCGCCTTTTCAGGTATTTCTTTACCGCATTCTTCACAAATAATTTGATTCATGGTAAAATTCCTTTCTTCTTGTGTTTAAATATGTTTATATAATTGCAAATACGCCTCATCGCGACATCGCAACAGTTTTCTCCCGTTACATCCTGTCAATTATCTCATCATCGAGTCTTTTTAGTTCGGCCAGTTCCTCATCGGACAGATCGCCCAAGTCGGTTCGCTCGTAAGCAGCACTTAGCGTTCGGTTCAGTTCATGTATTCTGGCAATCAATGCTTTCTCTTCGGCGTCATGTTTGGTACGTTTCAATTCATTTTCCATCACTACCTTAACGGCATTTCTGCCATAATTGTCTAGCTCACGATATTTTTCTATAACCAGTAATTCGTTGTTTGTTAGGGCATCGGCATTCGCATTAAAGTCTTTCAGCATGTCAGAGTTATAAAACTTACACAATCTTAGGAGCATTTCTCCCGATGGCTCCGATTTTCCGACTTCCCACGAACTAAATGTTGACTGCGGTATTTCAAAATGCTCATAGACTTCTTTTTGGGTGAATCCGGCCTTTTGACGCAATTCTTTTAGAGCCCTTGAAAATTCTATGTTTGCCATTTTTATTCCTCCTTTTGTGATTTTAATTATACTAGGTTATTTTAGTTACAGTCAATAAAAATATTGAATAAATCGTTGGAATATATTGATAAACGAATTATTCGGCAAGTTAAAGATTGTTTGAATTAAGCCAGTTTGCTTCGCCCTTTGGCCAGAAAAATGAAAATCATCTCTTCTGGCTGGCGGAGTAGCGGGGAACGAATCGGAAAATGGCCTTAATTATAGCGAAAACAGCTTGCAGCGAAATTAATTCAATAAATTCAATAAATTAATTTATATATTTCTGCCTCTGAATGTGGTAATATGCTATAATAAACTTAACCAATTAAATATTTCGAATGGGGGTGCTATATGAATACCATTATTACCATAGGACGGCAATTTGGATCAGGCGGGCATGAAATAGGAGAGCAGGTAGCCAAGCATTTTGATATCCGGTTTCTTGATAAAGAACTGCTGACCAGGGCTGCCAAAGAAAGCGGATTCTGCGAAGAAATGATCTATAACCATGATGAAAGGCCTACCAGTTCTTTTTTGTACAACCTAGTCATGGATACGTATTCATTTGGCTATAATGCGGCACATTTTGTGGATATGCCGATCAGTCATAAGGTGTTCCTGGCTCAATTTGATACCATTAAGAAAATTGCCGATGAAGGGCCCTGTGTCATCATGGGCCGCTGCGCAGATTATGCCTTAAGTGATAAAAAGAACTGTGTCCATATTTTTATCTATGGAAATGAAGAAGAAAAAGTCAAGCATGTCTGTGAAAAATACAATGTCGATGCCGCTAAAGCAAAAGAAATGTGTGCCAAGAAGGATAAACAGCGTCAGAGCTATTATAATTATTATTCCTCGAAAAAGTGGGGACGGGCTGACAGTTATGACCTCTGCGTAAACAGCAGCGTGTTGGGGATTGACGGGACAGTGCGGCTGATCATCCAATATATCGATGACTTCGAGAATAAACAGTAATCCAACTATTCGCAAAAGCCGACTTTAACGAATAGTTGGCGCGGGGTGTGCTGGTTGCTCTTGATATTGAGCCAACTATTCGTTAAAGTCGTGGGTTGGGTGTTGAGGGTTGGTTAATTGGTAGGTGTTGTGGGGGGGATGTTAGTTTCAGCTGACGTTTGGTTGTGATAAGCTTTTTGGTTGTGATAAGCTTTTTGGTTGTGTTAATCTTTTTGGTTGTGATAATCTTTTTGCTCGCGATAATCTTCTTGGTGAGTGAGTTTTGGGTGATGATGATAATTTGGTGTGGTGGTATTTGGAGTCGTGCTTGTATTGGGGTTGGTATTGGTATTGGGGTTTGTAATGGGGTTGGTATTGGGTTTGGTTAGACGATGTTGATATTGCATGCGAAATGTGTCTAGATTTCTTTGATTTTCCATTCGTTTATTTCTTTGTTTGAGAAATGTATAGACGTATACTATTAAAATAAAGGCAATAATAATAATTGGTATTATTATGTTCATTATTTTCTGTCCTCCTTATTCACTTTTGGGTTATTTTAAATTATTTGTGGACTGGGACGTTTGGGATTTTTTGTCTTCTGGTTGGAGTTTTATTAAATTGTTGTCTTCTATCGTGCCCACATCTAGATATTCTATGGTACTGTCGGGCAAACCCCGGAGGGTAAGTTTTTTGTTGATATAGCTTCTGAATATGGTATATAGGACAGCGAAAAATGGGACTCCTATTATCATGCCTAAAACACCAAAGAGGCCTCCGAAAATGGTAATCGAAAAAATCACCCAGAAACCGCTTAGGCCGGTAGACTCTCCGAGGATTCTTGGTCCCAGGACGTTGCCGTCGAATTGTTGTAAAATTAAGATAAATATCAAAAAGTAAAGGCATTTTATCGGGCTTACCATAAAAATCAAAAAGGCACTGGGAATGGCGCCGATATATGGGCCAAAGAAAGGTATTACATTAGTTACACCCACTATGACACTGACTAGGACTGCATGTGGCATTTGTAAAAGGCTGACTCCGATAAAACATAATAAACCGATGATAAGGGAATCAAGGATCTTGCCACCGATGAAACCGCTGAATGTCTTGTTGGTAAAACGGGAGCGTTGGATGATGTTGTTGGCTGTCGGTGTTTTGAATAAAGCATATAGGATTTTTTTACATTGACCGGCAAATAGTTCTTTATTAAAAAGCACATAGCAGGAAATAATGATGCCGATCAAAAAATTCCATAGTACCTGGACTAGGCTCATTACGCTGAGCGTAACGGATTTAAAGACGGTCTCCATTTGCGGCAGAATATTTGTATTCAGAAAGCTTTGCAGCTGATCTGAATAGATGGGGAGGGTGGTTCTGATGAAATCCCTGATGTCAGGATTATCTGCCAGGATTTTGTTTACCCAGTCGGTAGTATTTCTTACGAAAATCGGAAGCTGTACGGAAATATTTCGGATACTGCTGATCAACTCGGGGATAATCAGGGCGAAGAAACTATAAATTACCCATAGCACTACCATTACCGTTATGAAGATCGTTAGTCCTCTTGATATTTTTTGAGCTTTAACTTCGTTTTTTATTTTTAATCTTTTGATGACAGGAAGAATCACCCGGACTTCCAGCCTATTGACTACGGGAGTCAGTAAGTATGCAAATATAAACCCGTACGTGACTGGCATAAATATTTGAAAAATCGACTTGATTATAGAACTGAAATGAGTTCCGTTAAATAAAAGGTAGTAGAAACAGATAGCCGCGATAATAACTAGCAGCGCTATGATTCCTTTTGATAGATCTTTTTTATTAGGACGAAATTTCATAAAATCTCCTTCAATGCATCTCTCCTATTCATAATACTGTAAAATCCAGGGAATTACAAGTATAGAACGTGTTATGGCTTGATAATTTTTGTATAGGTGTTATGGCTATCCTTGTCCTTAATTTCTTTTTGATTTCTTTTAATTCCTCTTAAATCCGCTTAAATCCGTTTAAATCCGTTTAATTCCTCCTAATTCCTATAATTTCTTATTCACCTATAATTTCTTATACATCTAAAATTTCTTATTCAGCACCTATAATTTCTTATTCAGCGAATACCTATAATTTCTTATTCGGTAATTTCTTATTCAACGAATATACACAAGACTTTTAAGCTTGTTTTTGGTATAATTAAGTTTAATATGTGTTGATAGCGAGGTGGATAAGACAAAATGAAATTACAACAGGTTATGAGCTATGTCCGAAAGGCTGTGGATGATTATCGCATGATTGAAGAGAATGACCGGATAGCTGTCGGTATATCCGGAGGCAAGGACAGTCTCACTCTGCTGCATGCCTTACATGGCCTTAAGCGGTTTTATCCTTGTAGATTTGACATTCATGCGGTTACGGTGGATCTGGGATTTGATAATCTGAATCTGGACAAGATTAAAGAGCTGTGCGCGTCGTTAGACATACCGTATACCATTATTAAGACAGATATCGCGTCGGTTATTTTTGAAGACCGCCGAGAAAGTAATCCTTGTTCCTTGTGTGCCAAGATGCGTAAAGGTGCGTTAAATCAGGCGATGCGGGAGGCCGGCTGTAATAAGGTGGCTTATGCCCACCATAAGGATGACGTAGTGGAAACTATGCTGTTATCATTGATCTATGAGGGCAGATTCCATACTTTTTCACCAGTCACTTATCTGGACCGGATGGACATAACAGTCATCAGGCCCCTGATGTATATGGATGAAGCGGATGTAATCGGGTTTGTTAAGCATTATAAGGTTGCGGTAGTTAAAAGTCCCTGTCCGGTAGACGGATATACGAAACGCGAATATGTTAAAAATTTATTAAGAACATTGAATGCTGAAAACCCTGGGGTCAGGGAACGGATGTTTACAGCGATACAGCGCGGCAAGATGGAAGGATGGCAGGATTATTTTGGAAAGCAATAAAAATTATCATGATGAGCAGAATAAAGTCAATACCCTGAGAATGCGTGAAGTGCTGGATACTCTTCCGCTCTTTTGCAAACAGTTTTTCCGGGGAATACAGGAATACACATCTTCTCGTACCAGGCTTGCCTACGCTTATGATATAAGAGTATTTTTTGAATATATGCACCAGAACAACAGTCATTGTAAATGCATGGAAATAGCTGAATTTCCTTTAAGTATGCTAGACTTAATTAAACGTGATGACATAGAAGAATATCTGGATTACGTTACGTTGTATCAAAAGGACGGCAAAGAAATCACCAATGACGAACGCGGGAAATCAAGGAAGTTAGCTACATTGAAGAGTTTTTATAATTATTTCTTCCGCTCTGAGTCGATCCAGACCAATCCTGCTGCTCTCGTGCCGATGCCGAAACGGCATGACAAAGAAATCGTTCATCTGGATGTCGATGAAGTGGCCATCCTGCTGGATCAGGTGGAGGATGGTACTAAATTGACTAAAAATCAGTTGCGCTATCATGCGAAGACTAAAGTACGTGATATTGCTTTGCTGACCCTGCTATTAGGGACAGGGCTACGCGTTTCGGAATGTGTCGGACTGGATGTCGGGGATATAGATTTTAAAAATAACGGGATCCGGATCAGAAGAAAAGGCGGCTATGAAGCAATCGTTTATTTTGGTGATGAAGTCTCTGATGCTCTGCATGATTATCTTGAAAAACGGCTCTCCATGATCCCTTTGTCGGGGCATGAGGGAGCACTCTTTCTGTCCATGCAGAACCGACGGCTGTCGGTGCGTGCCGTTGAAAATCTGGTGAAGAAATATGCCCAGACAGTAACTACATTAAAGAAAATAACCCCTCATAAGTTAAGAAGTACTTATGGAACCTCGTTATACCGCGAAACAGGGGATATCTATCTGGTCGCTGATGTGCTCGGACATAAAGATGTAAATACTACGCGAAAACACTATGCTGCGCTTGAGGACGAGCGGCGCAGAAAAGCCGCCAATGTTGTGAAGCTTAGGGAAAACCAATAATCAGTTTACAAACTGGCTTGAAAAGTAAGGTATGATTAAATGCTGACCGGTAATAATAGTGTCATCCTGTAAATGATTAATATGTAATACTTCGTCGATGTAAGTATCCATGTCTTTATACTGGCTGGTATCCATATTATTTTCAGCAATTGTCCATAGGGTTTCACCATAATGAACTTCTATGCTGGTGTAATATTTATACATATGTTCTTTGTTAGCAGACTGTGCATACGCTATTATGCTGCCCAAGGCAATAGTTAAGGCGATAATCAGGACAAGGGCGGTAATACCGGTAATAATATTGTGCTTAAGCTGACGCTGTCTCATCTTCTTATTCTGGATTCGTCTCATATCACTTTTATATAGTGCTAAATTGTCCATCTTGCCTCCGCTTCTCTAAGGCCGCATGCCTAAGAACTAATATTACATGGTGTATTTTTTACAAAGGATCTTATTGTTTAAAGTGTTACGCAATAAAATGCCGGGAACAAGTGTTCCACAATGTTATTATATCGAACGTGTATTCTGGTGTCAAGCATTTTCGAACAAATATTTGGAATATATGTTTGCTTTTTGAGATTTCTTGTGTTATGATGAAAAAAAGATGATTTATGGAAAAATAAGACAAATAAGACAAAGTAGTTAAATAGAGAAAGGAGATATCATGAGTCAGGGAAAAATATCTAACAAACAGCAGGAAATTTTAAATTATATTAAAGATCAGATTCTTCATAAAGGTTATCCGCCTTCTGTCCGGGATATCTGCGAGGCCGTCAATCTGAAGTCGACTTCTTCGGTTCACTCCCATCTGGAAACCTTGGAAAAAAACGGCTATATTCGGAGGGATCCGACAAAACCGCGAGCTATTGAGATTTGTGATGATAGCTTTCAGCAGATCCGCACGGAAATGGTCAGCCTGCCGGTTCTAGGCTATGTTGCTGCCGGCCAGCCGATCTTAGCCGAGGAAAATATTGAAAGTTATTTTCCCGTTCCGGCAGAAGTGGTTCCTTCAGGCGAATCATTTATTTTGAAGGTAAGGGGCGATTCCATGATCAATGTCGGAATATTTGACGGTGATCAGGTCTTTGTTAACGCATGTGATTCCGTAAATAACGGTGATATGGCAGTGGCTCTGATTGATGACTCTGCTACTGTGAAGACGTTCTACAAAGAAAACGGCTATATCCGCCTTCAGCCGGAAAATGATAGTATGGCTCCTATTATCGTTCCGGACTGTCAGATTCTTGGAAAGGTCTTTGGAGTTTTTAGATTGTTTCATTAGATATATAAAGATATATATAAAAGATATATATATAAGTTATCATTAAACTTTCATTAGAGTAAACATATTAATTTAGATTTATTTAACGAGCTGAAATACAGGGATTTTAGCTCGTTTTCTTTTTGTCTGATATATGTATGGCTAAAATATATAATCTGGAAACCGGATCCGGATATATGCCTTTATTTCCTCTACGCATCTTTCAAATCCCAGTTTGGAGCTGTCTAGACATAAATCATAATTGCGGGCATCGGTCCAATCCCGGCCGGTATAGTATTTGTAATATTCTGCTTTGCGGCGATCCGTTTTGGTGATGAACCTGTCAATTTCTTTCAGTGGCATGCTTAACTTTTTCATGGCCTCGGTGATACAGAAGTCTTCCGGAGCATGAATAAATACGCTCAGTACATGGGAGTAATCCTTTAATATATAATCCGCACAACGGCCGATTATGACGCAGGCTTCCTCTTCTGCAAGCTCTTTGATGATTTTGGCCTGATAATTAAATAGATTGTCATTGGAAGTAAACTCGTCGCTTTCCGGCGGGATCAGTTCGCCGCTATATACTTTGCGGGCTATTTTGAATAAGCGCGTGCTTTTCAGTTTCTCATCGGCAGTTTCAAAAAGCTGCTCATTGATTCCGCTTTCATCGGAAGCTAGTTTGAGCAGTTCGCGGTCATAATATTTGATTCCCAGGTCTTTAGCCAGCATTTCACCGACGGTTCTTCCGCCGCTCCCATATTGTCTGGCAATCGTTATTACTACCTTATTCATAGGCTTCTCTCCTGTTTTAAGTGAAAGTTACTCGCCGAGATAGGCTTTTTTAATGGAATCGTTGTTCAAAAGGTCACTTGCTTTTCCCTCCAGGGCAATCGATCCGGTCTCCAATACATAAGCCCGGTCGGCAATAGAAAGCGCTTTTTTGGCATTTTGTTCAACCAGCAGTACGGTGGTTCCGCTGCTGCTTACTTCTTCGATGATACTAAATATTTCGTTGACAAATATCGGTGACAGGCCCATGGAAGGCTCATCCATCAGCAGGATTTTAGGACGGGACATTAAGGCACGTCCCATGGCTAACATCTGTTGCTCGCCGCCGCTTAAGGTTCCGGCGAGCTGATTTTTACGTTCCAGCAGTCGGGGAAAGCGCTGATAGATGTTTTTTAAGGTTTCCTGGACAGAGGCCTTGTCTTTGCGGGTATAGGCACCTAGAAGCAGGTTCTGCAGCACCGTCAGCTGGGCAAACACCCTCCTTCCCTCCGGCACATGGGACATGCCCATCGACACAATTTTGTGGCTTTTGACTTTGGTAATATCGATTCCGTTAAAGAGGATGCGTCCGCTTTTGGGCGACAGCAGGCCGGTAATCGTGTGCAGGATAGTGGTTTTCCCGGCACCGTTGGCACCGATCAGGGCGATGACTTCGCCCTCCTTTACTTCAAAAGAAATACCTTTTACGGCCTGGATCATGCCATAGTACACTGCCAGGTCATTTATTTCCAACATTGCCATTGCAAGCTCTCCTTGTTTGATATCCGGCCCATAAAGCGGGAGTCATAATGCTTATTCACCAAGATAGGCGGTAATTACGCGGCTGTCATTCAATACTTCTGAGGTTTCGCCGCTCGTCAGTATTTTTCCGAAATTCAAGACGGTAAGTTCCTCGCAGATACCGGCTACCAGCTTCATATCATGTTCGATCAGCAGGATGGTCATGTCAAATTCCTTGCGGACAAAGCGGATGGTATCCATCAGTTCCTTGGTCTCGTTCGGGTTCATCCCGGCCGCCGGCTCATCCAGCAAAAGCAGCCTCGGTCCGGTGGCCAGTGCCCTGGCGATTTCCAGCTTGCGCTGCTTTCCATAAGGCAGGTTGGCGGCCAGATAGTCGGCTTCTCCTTCCAGTTCAAAGACTTTTAAAAGCTCGTAGGCTTTTTCGTTCATGATTTTCTCGGTCTTATGGAAGCGGGGCAGACGCAGAATCCCTTCTATGGCAGAATAGTGATATCGGTTATGCAGGCCGGCTTTTACGTTATCCAGTACGGTCAGATTTTTGAAAAGACGGATATTTTGGAAAGTCCTGGCGATTCCTTCTTTATTGATATCAATAGTCCTCAGATTGGTGATATTCTTGCCTTCCAGATGAATAAGCCCTTCATCTGGCTTATACACGCCAGTAAGCAGATTGAATACTGTGGTTTTGCCGGCACCGTTAGGCCCGATCAGGCCGTAGAGCTGTCCTTTCTCAATGGAAACGGAAAAGTCCTCCACTGCCCGCAGTCCGCCGAAAGAAATACTCAGATTGGTCACTTCCAATAAAGCCATGTTACCGCACCTCCTTCTTTGACGTTGTTTTTTTGAACTTTTGCAGCAGGTTCTTAAGTGAATGCTGCTCGCGCCATGCGATGATCTGCGGGCTCCAGCGGAACAGCATCATGGCAATCAGTACGATGGCATAAATCAGCATCCGCTGTTCGTCAAGAAAGCGCAGAACCTCCGGAAGCAGGGTCAGGATGGCAGCTGCTATGATAGAGCCACGGATATTGCCGATGCCGCCCAGCACGACGTAGACCAGGATCAGGATCGACATATTATAACCGAAAGTATTCGTAGTCGCTACTAAGCTGCTAATGTTATGTGAATATAATACGCCGGCTATCCCGGCCAGGGCTGCGGATAGGGAAAAAGCCATCAGCTTATATTTGGTGATGTTGATCCCGATAGATTCGGCAGCGATCCGATTGTCACGGATCGCCATAATGGCCCGGCCGTCCCGGGATTTTACCAGATTCATAATGATGAACAACGTAATTAAGATCAGTATGACTCCGATCGTAAAATTAGCGTCGCGGGGAGTGCTGATAATCCCTTGAGCGCCCTTGATAATCACTGTCCCGTCCTCTTCCAGGTTCAATGACAGGGAATCCTTCAGGGAAATATGTAAACCGTTACGGTCAATGCCGAGATAAAGGGCATTGGCGACGTTTTTGATGATTTCTCCAAACGCCAGGGTTACAATGGCCAGATAATCACCGCGGAGGCGCAGCACCGGCATACCGATCAGGAAACCAAAGAAACCGGCAACAACAGCACCGATCAGAAGGGCTAAGAAAAAACGGAGCGGACTGAACGTAATGATATCTTTCATGCAATGGGTAAAAATGGCACCGAAATAGGCACCGAGGCACATAAAGCCGGCATGGCCGAGACTCAGTTCTCCCAGTATGCCTACCGTAAGGTTAAGGGATACGGCCAAAATAACGCTAACACAGATCGGAACCAAAAGTCCCTGCAGCAGATAGGACATCTGGCCGGCGGATATTAATATCTGCGCGATTACATAGGAAATCAGAACAATGCCATAGGTGATCAGATTGTCTTTCCCTTTCGTTATTTTACTTTTCACAATCTACCTCCTGAATTACACCTTTTCCTGAAGTTTACGGCCTAATAAGCCGGTTGGTTTCACTAATAGGACAATAATCAATACGATAAAGACGATAACATCGGCCATCTGTGAGGAAATATAGGCCTTGCCGAGGGTTTCAATGATGCCGAGTACGACACCGCCGATCAGGGCGCCGGGGATCGAACCGATCCCGCCGAAGACAGCCGCCACAAAAGCTTTGATACCCGGCATGGAACCAGTATACGGTGTCAGTGCCGGATAAGCGGAACAAAGCAGGAGGCCGGCAATCGCCGCCAGGCCGGAACCAATGGCAAAAGTCAGGCTGATCGTGCCGTTTACGTTGATCCCCATCAACTGGGCAGCTCCTTTGTCTTCCGATACGGCTAACATGGCTTGGCCGGGTTTCGTTTTCCGGATAAAAAGGGTGAGTCCGGTCATAATGATCAGACAGCATAACATGGTTACGATCGCTTCCCCGGAAATGCTGATGTCTCCTCCGGCAAACCGGAGTGTTTCCAGCGGAATCATTGATGTAAACGTCTTGGTATTGGCACCAAAAATGAGCAAGGCAAGATTCTGCAGAAAATAACTCACGCCGATGGCAGTAATCAGCACCACCAGAGAAGATGCCGACTGCCGTAACGGACGATAGGCAATAAATTCAATGGTAATCCCCATGACAGTACAGAGAACGATGGAAAGCAAGATGGCCAGAACCGGTGGCAGTCCTTGCATGCTGACGCCCCAGTATATGGCAAAGCTCCCTACCATAATGACGTCGCCATGGGCAAAGTTAAGCATTTTGGCAATCCCATATACCATGGTATAGCCGAGGGCTATAATGGCGTAGACACTTCCGAGGCTGATGCCTCTTATTAAATGATTTAGAAAACTCATCATACCGTAATCTCCATTGTTATACGCTTGTTGTACGTTTATTAATTAATATTGATTAAAAATTTAATGATTAGAAATTTATGAATAAAAAAATGGAAATCAATGATTTAGTATAACAGTAAAATGGGGAAAAGGCAAGATAAATAACTTTCAGCCCGGTCAAATGAGATCATAGGATCACAATATATCCGGGCTGAAAGCTCTTATTTTCACTAATAATTATCGTATCCAACCATATTACTGAATTCCAGGGAAACACTGATGCATCAGTATTTCCTTAGACGCTCCGCGGGATGCGCACGGATTACAGTGGATATTGGCACTTTGTGCCGTAAAACCGGCGCGGAAAACGCTGCATCAGCGTTTCCCTAGTTAATCTTGTCAATTACTGGATCAGCTGATACACGCCATCTACTATCTTCATGGCTTTAGGAGCCTTGTCAACTTCACCGGTTGCTTCCCATGTCATCTCGGTGCCGGTAAGTCCGTCCACCGAAACCTCTGTCATGGCAATTTTCAAAGCGTCGCAAAGCTCTGAAGTACTCATGTCGGCAGTAGCACCGCTTTTTTCAATTGCCGCTTTTATGATATAGATCGCATCATAGGCATCGGCAGCAAACTGATTAGGAATTTCATTATGTCTTTTCTGATATTCTTCTACAAATGCCTGGGTATTCTCATCTTGAGCATCAGCAGCAAAAGGTGTCAGCAGAACAACGCCCTCAGCCAGTGAGGTGTCAAAGTTTTCAACGCTAAGAATACCATCAAGTCCATCGCAACCGAAAAATATCGGTGAATAATCCATATTGGCTGCTTGTATCAGAATCAAAGAGGCCTCTTCATAATATATCGGCAAATAGATCAGGTCGGCGCCGGCATCCTTCGCAATCTGAAGCTGAACTGAAAAATCAGACTTGTTGTCTTCGGTAAATGATTCAGTTGCAACTATGTCGAAAGTCGAGTAATTTGCCGCTTCCTGAGCAAATTTTTCATAGATACCACTGGAATATACATCAGAGCTGTCATAAATAACGGCTACTTTATCAACAGCCGCCCCATCAGAAGCCAATATGCCGCTTTCTCCGATATATTGGGCAGAACCAATTCCTTGATTAGGGTCAGTGAAACATACCTGAAATACATTATCATTGTTTTCAATAACATTAACAGAAGAACTGGAAGGGGTAAGCTGGAACATGTTTTCTTCCATGGTCAAGGCAGCGACAGCCACGCAGCTTCCACTGGTAACAGTGCCCATCAATATATTCATTCCCCAGTCTTTTAAGGTATTATAAGCATTTACCGCTTTTTCAGGATCTGCTTCATCATCTTGCATATTAAAACTGATTTCCACCCCATTAATTCCGCCAGCCGCATTGATTTCATCTACGGCAATCTGCGCACCGTACTGAACACCTAAGCCGTATGCGGCATTGCCTCCGGTAATTGGCCCAATGCCACCAATCTTAAATGTGGCATCAGCAGAACTGTCACTAGCGCAACCGGCAATAACTGTCATTGACAGGGTTGCGACTAATGTTAATGCAATTAGTTTTTTTAGTTTCTTCATAATATTTCTCCTCCATTTAATTTCAAATTACAATAGATGATACAGGAATATCCAGATTTTGTCAACATCTTATAATCGTGTTGAAATTTTGATAAATATGGTTGGATAAAAAATAATGGATAGGTAAGAATAAACCGAAAGCAATTTTTTGTGTTTTCATGAGCTTTAGAACGGAATGGAGGTATTATCATGAATAACAGAGCTTTGGACTGCATCGCCTTGACGATTGCCATAATAGGTGCATTAAACTGGGGTTTAATCGGTATTTTTGACTTTAACCTTGTTTCCTTTATCTTTGGTAATATGTCATGGATTACCCGTATAATATATACACTTGTAGGTATCAGCGGAATTTACCTCTTTACCTTCTATATGTATGCGGGCGGCAGAGACAGGATTCGGGACTGACATTAAGAGCATTTTAGAATGTAGCATATGTTGAGGTATCGGAAAAGTAACTGTTTAAAAAGCGTGGGCAGTCAATGCTCACGCTTTTCCGTGTTTACGATGTTCTGGATCCAATAGCCTTTTTTTAACAGAAAAACACCGAGGACACATTTTAGCAGCTCGGCCATCTGAACGATAAAATAAATCGGAACAATGGGAAGCTGTGTATGCCGGCTTAGCAGATATGCCAGCGGAATGCTGACACACCATGCAAAAACACTGTCGAACAGAAATGTGATCAGGGTTTTGCCGCCTGCCCTAAGGGTAAAGTAAGCCGAATGCAAAAAGCCGTGTACCGGTAAGGCAATGGCAGAAACCAGGATAAACCGGGTTGACAGGCTGCGTACCTCCTCGGTAGTATTGTAGATCTGCGGGAAAAACGGCGCAAATAGGCTCATGATCAGCCCCATGACCATGCAGGAAGCAACTGAGAAAAAAAGCAGCCGCCAAGCGGTACTCTTTGCTTCTTCCATTTTACCGGCACCCAGCAGCTGACCGACAATAACGGCGACAGCTCCGCCAAGGGCAATAAAGGCAATATTAAAAAAATTGCCTATCGTCGAGTTAATATTGAAGCCGGCAATTACCGCAAGACCCCGGACAGAATAACATTGCATCAGCACGGACTGCGCCGAGGCCCATAAGGCTTCATTCAGCATCAGCGGCGTTCCTTTTATGATAATATCTTTGGATAAACCGGCCGGGATGGTGAACTTTCTGTAGGCACCGACAATAAATTTGTTCTTACCAGCATGAGTATGGGTCCATAGCACGATAATGCCCATTTCCACAAAGCGGGCAATCACGGTTGCAATAGCGGCTCCGGCCACGCCCAGTACGGGAAAGCCGAACTTGCCGAAAATCAACAGATAATTAAGTGACAGATTGACAAAGACGGCACAGATTCCCGCTGTCATCGGCAATACGGTTTCACCGGTTTCCCGCAGGGTTCCGGCATAGGCCTGTTCAATGGCAAAGGGAACCAGGCCGATGATCATGATCAGGAGATATTCACGGGCATATCTGGCGGTTTCCAGCGCGGCCGCAGTTGTATCGCCATGAAGATACAGGCCGATCAGAAAATCACTATGGTTCAAAAACAGGAACAGCCCCAAGGAAGTCAGCAGGGCACAGATAATCATCTTGAAGCGGAAGGTATTCTGTACGCCCTTGTGGTCACCGGAACCAAAAAACTGGGCACCAAAAATGCCGGCACCAGAAACCCCGCCGAAAATACAGATATTAAACACAAAAATTAGTTGATTCACGATAGCAACGCCGGACATCTGGTTTGTCCCGATCTGGCCGACCATGATATTGTCCAGCAGCGATACAAACGTAGTGATACCGTGCTGGATCATGATCGGAACAGAAATAGCCAGCATCCTCTTGTAAAACTGTTTGTTACCGGCTAATCTTCTCATATGTGTATTCACGACTGACCTCCTGACTAGAATTCATGTGGGGATATGTCCCGCCCGTCACGCCAGATTCTTTCCAGATTGTAGAAAAGACGATTATCTTTGTCAAAGATATGAATGATGATATCGCCGTAGTCAAGCAGTATCCAGTTGGCAGTGTCATATCCTTCCACCTGTTTGACCGGATAACCGTTCCGGCCCAGCAGCCGCTCCACCTCATTGCTCAGGGTCTGGATCTGGTTGCGGTTATTTCCCGTGGCCAGAATGAAATAGTCTCCCAGTATGGATACGTTGCTGATGTCGATCACACGGATGTCTTCTGCTTTTTTATTTTCCAAGGCTTCAATGGCAAGTTTGGTCATCTTTTTAGATATCGTGTCACTCATTGATTCGTATGCTCCTTTATACTAGAAATCTTATAATTTATTATTATGTTCTGTTGACCGGTTACATTTGCGGTATGGATGCCATCTGATCTTTGTAGAACTCATAGGTTTTTCTGGTCATAGGATCCGTAATGTCTTCCAGGGAATCAAGGTAAGCCAGCGTGTCTTCCAGGATCATGAAAAGAGCTTTGTCAAGATCGCAGAAGGCTTCTTGTCTGATAGCCGCCAGATTAGGTGCCTTCTTCCTTCCCGGCTCAATATAATCGGCTACATAAATAATCTTTTCCAGCAATGACATCCCGGGGCGTCCGGTGGTATGATTCAGGATGGCCTGGATAATATCCTCGTCCCTGATGCCATATTTTTGCATGGCCAGATAGCTTCCGGCTTTGGCATGCAATAAAAAGGGATAGTTGCGCTCCACTTCATTGATTTCGATGTTGTGTTTTTGACAGATGCTTATTTTCTTCTGGTTGTCAATATTCCGGGCACAATCATGCAAAAGTCCGGCGATCTGAGCCCGTCTCACATCACCGCCGTGACACATTGCCAGTGACGCTGCGGTATAAGTGACCCCCAATGTGTGCTCAAATCTTCTGGCGTCCAAGGACTTTTCCATTGATTTACGTAGTTTGGTAAAGTCAGCTGCTTTCATCCCTGCTCCTCTAAAGTATAGATCTGATGATTCAATATATATTCCCTGACCGTCTCCGGCAGCATATATCTCACTGATTGGCCCGCGCTTAACCTGGTGCGGATGTCACTGGATGAAATCTCCAGATTCATAATCGGAAGAAGGCAGATTTCCGCCTGATATCTTTCGGCAAGGTGGGTCATCTGCGTCCGTACTTCTGGCCGGCTTTTATCATTCCTGACAGCCACTGCTACGGATGTCGCTTGGAATATCCGCTCGGGATACATCCAGGTATCCATAGTAAAAAGGGTGTCCGCGCCGACGATAAAACATAGTTCTTTGTCTGGATAAAGCTCTTTCAGCTGTTCAACGGTTTCATAAGTATAGGTGTTACCGGCGCGCCGCATTTCCAAGTCTGAAACAGAAAAAAGCGGATTGTCCGACACGGCCAGCCGGGTCATCTCATATCGCACTCCGGCATCCGGCATCCGGATATCGGCTTTCATATAGGAACGGCCGCTGGGGATAAAGATAACCTCTTCCAGTCCAAGATAATCTCCGGCCGATTCGGCAATTAACAGATGGGCTAAATGGATGGGGTTGAAAGTTCCGCCCAGAATTCCGATTCTACTGTTTTTTTCCATGGGTTTTCATTCCTGTAATCAGATAAAGTACGTAAATTTCGTTTCTATAATGGCAACACACGATTACGGCGGCTGCACGATAACAGCGGACACACCATAACGGCAGAGCTTGCTCGCTTTTTTATTCTATAGGAAAGTGCTCCTGCAAGAGTGAATCATTCAGGAAGAACGCTCTGCGTTCTTCCAAGCGAGCTTGCTCGCTTTTTTATTCTCTTTATTTTCTTTGTATAAGATTATTTTTCTTCCGATGACATGTACCACCTGTGAATCAGTACGTGCTGCTACCGCTTCAGCAATGTTTTGGGGGATGTCGGAGCAGTTCTTGAGAACGGAAACTTTAATCAGCTCGCGGTTGTTGAATGCTTCGGAAACTGCTTCGGTGACTTCGGGTGTAAGGCCGGCCTTGCCGACTTGAAAAACTGGATCAATGGTACTGGCCAGTCCTTTTAAATAGGCTCTTTGTCTGCTTGTCATGATGTTTTCCTTTATCAGTTCTTCGTATCTGTTGTTTTATTGTGACGGTGCTAAATGACTGCGTATAACTGCGATAAATGACTGCGAAAATGACTGCGTAAAATGACTGCGTTGTAGTAACTGAATAAATAACGGTATTTAGAGAAATGTTAAAAAACGTTTCAAAGGAAACACTGATGCATCAGTATTTCCTTTGACGCTCCGCGGGATGCGCATGGATTACAGTGGAAACTGGCACTTTGTGCCGTAAATCCGGCGCGGAAAACGTTGCATCAGCGTTTCCCTAACGGTAATAGTCAAAAGAAAGACCATACATACGGACGGTGTCGCCTTCTGCGATACCGGCTTTTTCAAGCTCATCCAAAATACCGTTTTCCTTCAGGAACCTCTGAAAAAAGACAAAACCTTTTTCAGAGTCCAGATTGGTATAGCCCAGCATCTTCTCAATGCGCGGACCTTCTACTACATACTCATCGGCTTCGTCGTCGTAGCTGACCGTAAAAGGATCCTGGATCGATGAAAGCATCGTGTCGGGGAAGAATTCCGGTTCAAAGATGACCGGCTTGTCATCAAGCTGATCCAGCATATTCCGGACATGATAAAGCAGCTCTTCGATCCCTTTGCCGCTGAGGGCGGAAACAGGGAAAACTTTAATCCCCTGCGGTTCAAATTCGGCTCTGATCTGCTCTATCGGATTATCCGGATGAGCCAGATGATTCGGATCAGTCGGATCAGTCATGAGCGTGTCAGCCATAAACATATCGGTCTTGTTGGCGGCGATGGTCTGAGGGAGGTCGGCCAGAACCGCATTATAAGCCTTCAGTTCCCGGTTGATCGCATAAATATCCGCGATCGGGTCCCGGCCTTCTACTGAAGCGGCATCGACGACATGAATGATGACCTTGGTACGTTCTATGTGGCGCAGGAATTCAAATCCCAGGCCGACGCCGGCAGAGGCACCTTCAATCAGTCCGGGGATGTCGGCGATGACAAACCCTTTGGCTTCATTTAAGTCTACCACACCGAGGTGAGGATTTAAAGTTGTAAAATGATAATTGGCGATTTTCGGTCGGGCATTGGAAACTTTGGTTAACAGGGTCGACTTGCCCACATTAGGAAAGCCGACTAAACCGACGTCGGCAATCACCTTAAGTTCCAGCAAAAGCTCCAGTTCTTTGGCCGGCTGACCGGGCTGGGCATATTTGGGGGCCTGCATGGTGCTGGTCGCATAATGCTGGTTGCCGTTGCCGCCCCGGCCGCCGGTCAGCAAGGTAAAGCTCCGGTTCTGGGCTGACATATCGACGATCACTTTGCCGCTTTCCGCTTCTTTTACGACAGTTCCTTCCGGTACTTTGATGACAATATTTTCTCCGTCTTTACCGCGGCAGTTCTTTTTCTTGCCGTTTTCACCGCTTTGGGCTTTATAGGTGCGGATATGGCGGAAATCTGTCAGGGTATTTAAACCTTCATCCACTATCAGGATAACGCTTCCGCCGTGCCCGCCGTCGCCGCCGTCCGGGCCGCCGTTCGGTACATATTTTTCGCGCCGGAACGACACATGGCCATCGCCTCCCCGGCCGCTTTTCACGATGATTTTAGCTCTGTCTGCAAACATGTCCGCCTCGATTCTGCTTGTCGTTTATGATTGTCACTTAGACTCTATCAAATAATAGTCCTGCCAGACCCACTGAAACAGGAATAAGAAGGGCTTCAAACCCATTGCCGTTTGAAGCCCGCCCATTCGTTTAGTTCTCCACAGGATATACGGAAGCCTGCTTCCGGTCTCTTCCCTTCCGCTCAAAGCGGAGAATCCCGTCAACCAGTGAAAACAAGGTATCATCACCGCCGCGGCCGACATTGACGCCGGGATGGATCTTCGTCCCGCGCTGTCTGTACAGAATATTTCCTGCTTTAACGAACTGCCCGTCAGCTCTTTTGGCTCCTAAGCGTTTGGATTCGGAATCCCTGCCGTTTCTGGTAGAGCCGACTCCCTTTTTATGGGCAAAAAATTGAAGGTTCATATTCAACATGGTTTTACACCTCCTCAAATTCAATTTCTACGTACTGATTTCCATATTCATGAAAGACATTTTCAACTCCCAGGACATAGGCATCCATAAGCAGCCTGCCGGCTTCGGACAGCGTGTCGGTGAAACGGCAGATAATGATGCCTTCCTCTTCTTCGGCAGCCACTTCCATGGCTGTCTGGGTCAGTTGTTCCAACGAATTGACGGTATTAATGGTCAGAACCGACAGGGCGGCACATACGATGTCTTCTCCTTTGTCGGCAAAGTCCGTATGTCCGTGACAGGTAAATCCTAAGTATTCGTTGTTCTTGGTCTTTCTGATCATGATCCTGGTCATATTCAGCTGTTGATCTTGTCGATCTTTACTTGTGTGTATGCTTGCCGGTGACCTTTTTTCTTGTGATAACCGCTCTTACGTTTGTACTTATAGACAATCACCTTACGGTGTTTGCCTTGTTCCATCACGGTTCCGGTCACGGTCGCGGCGGCAACATCTCCGGCTACCTTCAGTTCGTTATCGCTGATCGCGACGACCTGATCAAAGGTTACGGGATTACCGGGTTCGACATCAAGCTTCTCCACTTTGATGACATCGCCTTCGGAAACTTTGTACTGTTTTCCGCCAGTTTCAATAATTGCGTACATATGGTACCTCCTAATCTAACCGATATTCATCGGTTTTACTCGCTAATTCGGCGGTATCCGAAGATACGCTTGGGAGCCTTATTATGCGGCATACTCATAAAGAATACCATCGGTTCCGGCCTGTGTCAAGGTATTTTGATCACTTCCGACAACATTTTTCCGATTTTTTTGCGGGTGATTTCCATCAGACCCAGCGGCGTGATGTCGATTACGCTCGTTTTGACGGAGTCTTTTCTGACAAGTTCGTGCATATAGGCCAACAGTTCCTGTTCCTCTTCCGCGGATTCCATATTGATGAAATCGATGATAATGATGCCGGAAAGATTACGGATCCGCATCTGCCGGGCCGCTTCCTGTGCCGCTTGTTTGTTGAGTGCTAAAAAGAATGCGGGTTTCTTGGCATTGCTTTTGCCGCTGTTGACATCGATCACGGTCAGCGCCTCGGTTGGTTCTATCACCAGAAAACCGCCCATATCGAGCCATACTTTGGAATTCAGGCTGTTTTGCAGGTGCGTTTCGACGCTGTACAGCTTGCTAAGGGAAAGCATGTCATCCTGGTAATAACGTACCCTGCCTCTATACAATTGATTCAGGACATCATATACATCGGGAAGATCGGTTACAATCTCCTTATATTCACTGTTTCGAATATCCCTGACCGCTTTGACATATCCTTGGGTTCCTTGATACAAAAGGCTGTAGCAGGTACGATGGGGGGCATTCAGCCGCAACTTCGTCAGTTCTTCTGCCAATTGCCTGATTTCCATAAGCATCGGACCGGATTCTTCCAGCTCTCCGGCATTTGTCCGGATGATCACATGATAGTCCGCCAAGAGATCTGCCAGCTCGCTCAGTTCTTTCCTTAAGTGTTTCTTTTGGACAGTGGATAATTTCCCGGAAAAAGAAAGTCCTGGCTGCTGGCAGGAAACGACACAGTATCTGCCGGTCAGGGTCAGATTACGGCTGACGACGGGCGGCTTGGCTTTCATGGCTTCGGCGGTGACCTGGACAGGGATCTCATCATTGCCTTTGATATCGCTCAGATCTCCTTTTTGCAAGAAACAGGTGAGCTCTTTATCAACGTCAATAAAAGCTGCTTTAAGCCCAGGCAGTACTTTCTGTACCCGGCCGA
Organism: Lachnospiraceae bacterium UBA935; assembly: GCA_002293525.1. Classification (GTDB taxonomy): domain Bacteria; phylum Bacillota; class Clostridia; order Lachnospirales; family Lachnospiraceae; genus UBA935. Next base: position 45,144 of record DBDJ01000036.1, on the reverse strand, counting down.
TATAGATATTTCCCAGCAGGCCGCCCGGCTCGGTGGCTTGTAAGGACTGCACTTTATTATGCTGATAAAGAAGAACGAGGATCTGTGTTCCCCTTTTTACGATAACTACGATGCCATCAACCGCACCGCCTTCTGTGACAGGCATCTGGTTTCTCCTTTACGTATCAATCTAATCTGACAATCAGATATGCAAAATCTGTTAATACTGCATCTATTAATGCCAAATCTGTTAATGTCGAATCTGATTAAGCCAATTCAGTTAATGTCTCTTCAGTTAAGGCTTATTCTGTTAACGCAGATAAGGGAACAAACTTATCTCCGTTCAGGCCATAGGTTTCCATGCGGCAGATATATAGAGAATGCTCCGATATCGTCACACCGATGCTTTCAAAAAAAGCTTTCATTACGAATATGGGTTTGATATTGTCAGCACTGCTGGCATTTACCAATAAATACACTTTTTCTTCCGTAACTTTGCTGTCATATAGCAGCGGCTTTAAATCCAGCATGCGGCTTACCTTAGAAGTCAGCTTGTGATAGGGGATCTGTGGCTGGTCTAAGAATGCTGTTAATTGGCCGGTCCACCCATCGGGCAAAACCGTTCCTTCGGCAAATGTTACTTCATAAGCTGCCGCCGCCACGCTTGCCATCGCATTGCCGGCAGTGTCGGCAAGAGCTGTTGTTTCCAGAATGGCTACTCCCTCAGCCATAACCTGATTCAGCCGTTCTTTGATGGCCTCCTCGTCCATAGCGGTACGTAGTTCGATGTCAAAGTACTCCCCCAAGCTGGTGAGGCCGACTCCTAATGGGGCGGCAAAGGACATAATCTGGTGCGGACTGAAACCGCCGGAATAGGCAATGTCGATTTTCGCCCGCCGGATTGCTTTCTGAAAATATCGCATCATATCCAGATGGCCGATAAATTTCATGACTCCTGTTTTTGAAAACTTTATCCTTACTTTCATACTTATCCTCAAATATTCTTGTCTAAAACGCAGATGCCGGTGCGGAAACTGGCAGCTCCGCAGCCTTGACACTGTTCCCGGCAATTGGGCGTGACCAACTGTTCCGACTCAGATGACGCCTGTGCGGCGGATCTTGCTTTATGCCATTCCTTCCGCAAATATTCCTTGCTTATGCCGCAGTCAATGAAGTCCCACGGGAAAATTTCATCGTCAGCCCGTTCCCTGGTGGTGTAAAAGGAAATATCCACATCGTTTTCCTTGAAAGTTTCCATCCAGACATCGTGCCGGTAATGTTCGCTCCACGCGTCAAAGATACAGCCTTTCCGATACACTTCCAGGATAGCGGGAGCCAGACGGCGGTCGCCTCTTGCCAGGACACATTCCAGAACGCTGCTGTCAGTCTCATGCCAGTTATACTTGATGCTTTTCTGGTTCAGCTGTGACGAAATCGATTTCCGCGTCAGATAGGCCTTGTCCAGAAAAGCCTCTTTCGTTGCCTGCGGCGCCCACTGGAAAGGGGTGAACGGCTTAGGGATAAAAAAGGAAGTGCTGGCGATGATCTGAACCTTGCCGTTTCTTTTTTCTTTGGGCACGGTTTCATAATATACGGCAGCGATGCGGTTAGCCAACTCACCGATGCCGCTTATATCCGCTTCGGTCTCAGAAGGAAGGCCCAGCATAAAATACAGCTTCACCCGGCTCCAACCGGCTTCAAATGCCGTAGCTGCGCCTTCTAAAATCATTTCTTCGGTCAGGCCCTTATTGATGATGTTGCGGAGCCGCTGGCTCCCGGCTTCCGGAGCAAAGGTCAGGCTGCTTTTTTTGACGTCCTGGACCTTGCTCATCACATCCAGAGAAAAAGCATCGATCCGCAGGGAGGGCAAGGATATATTAGTATGCTGGGATTTGCACTCGGTAATCAGGAAATCAATCAGTTCGGCAAGACCGGAATAATCACTGGAGCTTAAGGAGCTTAAGGAGATCTCCTCATATCCGGTATTCTCCAGCATAGTTATCGCATATTTCTTGAGGACGTCCACGTCACGTTCGCGGACCGGCCGGTACAGGTATCCGGCCTGGCAGAACCGGCAGCCCCTGATACATCCCCGCTGCAGTTCAAGGGTAACGCGGTCTTGCGTGGTCTTGATAAAAGGAACCACCGGTTTGAGCGGATAACAGGTATGGGAAACATCATCCACAAGCTCCTTTCTGATCCGTGCCGGTATCCCTTCCGCCAGAGGCTTCATAGCGCTGACCGTGCCGTCAGGATAATATTCGGTCCGGTAAAAGCGCGGCACATAAATCCCCGGTATCCTGGCCGCTGCCAATAGAAACTCGTCACGGCTCCCGCCTTGCTTGCGGTTCTCCAAATAACAGTCCAGCAGCTCCCGGTAACGGGTCTCGCCTTCGCCGATATAAAACAGGTCAAAGAAATCCGCAATCGGTTCCGGGTTGTATGTACAAGGGCCGCCGCCGATTACGATCGGGTCAGCGTCGCTTCTTTCACGGGCATAGTAGGGGATCCCGGACAGATCTAAGATCTGCAGGATGTTGGTATAACACAGCTCATACTGGATCGTGATGCCCAGAAAGTCAAATTCCCGGATGGGATCCTGTGATTCCAACGCAAAAAGCGGGATAGACGCTTCCCGCATGATGCGGTCCATGTCTACCCACGGTGAATATACTCTTTCACACCAGACATCCTCCCAGCTGTTTAACATGTCGTAAAGAATCTGTATGCCTAAGTGTGACATGCCGATTTCATAGACATCCGGAAAGCATAGGGCCATCCGGATAGCGGTCGTTTCCTTATCTTTTTGTATGGAATTGATTTCATTGCCGATATACCTGGCCGGTTTCTCGGCAAGGAGCAGGTATTCATCTTTAAGCGCTAATTTTCTCATGCTTAAAAGTATAGAAGATATTCCGGATATATTCAAGTTCTATTTCTGTTCCTCGCCAAATTCTTCTTCTTCTGCTTTGGTGTTCACAGCCTGATGTCATGTTGTTAAGTTTAGTAAAGGGGGGGCTCGGGGGCCGGAGGTTCCCGAGCTCCCCCAGCCCCCCAGCTATTCCCATCTAAAAATTAGGCGCCTCGCAGTCATAGTCTGAAATGTAACTCTTCTGCGGCATCATTAAACAGGCCGGTGATAAAGCTCAGGATATCCTTGCTTTCAGAAGATACGGCTTCCTTTACCTGAACGGAAGTGATGCCGGCGATGCTTTGACCGGTTTGGTCAAGAAAGAAGAAGGCAGCAAAAAGGATTATGGCAATCAGCAGCCGCAGCTTGAATGACCGGAGTGTAGGCATGGTATCGTCAGCTTCAGCCGGCACTGCCTCATTGACGGCAGTGGACTCGAGACTGTAAAGCTCGCCCCGGGAAATCAACGGTTTCGGCCTTCCATAAACGATCTGTTCTCTCCGGCCCATGACCGCCCGGTTATTCTGCTGGCTCATCCGGATGTCACGGATCAGCTCTAATTTCTTGTTGGTGTCAATCTGTCCCACATTTGTCCCTGGCCTTGTACATCTTTACATCAAAATATGTGGGGGCGGGCAAAATTATGCCTGATAATCTTTAGGAACAAGAAAGCAAAGCAAATGGTGCTGCAAAGTGAGACAAGGATACCGGCGACCTGTCCGCGGGCAAAATAGCGGATGGAAATCTCATGGCTCCCTTCTGGAACCGGAAAAGCCAGAAACGTATCAAAAGCTACTACGGTATTTATCTTTTGACCGTCTACTTTAACCTGAAATCCGGCATCATACGGGATGCTTGTCATCATTACACCGCTGTCCTGTGCAAGCACCTGGCCGCTTATGTGACCGGCACCGGATTCGGTGACCGTCAGCCCGCCTTTTTCAAGAGCTTGAAAAGCCTCGGTAAGCCAGACTATATTCAGGGCGCTTATTCTGAGTGCTGACGTATCCTGGTCAGATGGTTCCTGGTCAGCAGGCTTCTGTCCTGACGATTCCGGATCATCCTCTTCATTCATATTTTCTATGTCAATCACGACCGCCTCGCCCTTTTGGTAATCGCCGATATAAAGAATACATTGAGTTTCACCGGTCCAATAATGACCGCGGTAAACCTCATTGGCATAAATGCTGCCATATCCGTGGTCTCCTACCGTAATAGAAAGAAAATAAGGTGCGTTTTCCGATGCTGTAAAGCAATACCGGCCGGCCGACAAAGCCGTAATCTCACAGGAAGTAAAATAAGCATGATCCAAGCCGCTTAGTTTCGACAGCATTTCATTTTGGGCTTCAAAATCCCGGCTTTCGATCCGAGCAATCGGGGCAAGCTCTTTTGTCATGAAAGCCACCGGAAGGACAGCTGGATTTTCATAGAGCGTGACACTGCCGTTTTCACTGATGCGCTTATAGTAAGCCGGCATGGCTTTTCTTGACATCATATATTTTACATTGAAGATCATGTCGGTCAGGGGCGTATGGCCAAAATAGGAGTTCCATATCCATCCCTGGGCAAGGCCGATCTGCTCGGAAAAACTGTTGACCTGGTAATTGAATGCCGAAGAATAATGAGTTATGCCTTTATAGCTGAGCAGCAATGCATCATTTTTGCTGCGTTCGAAATCCTTCTCGATCCGGAAGAATCCTGGGCTGCTTTCTGCTTGTTCTACAAGCGGAAGGAGTTCTTGATAAAAATCCTGATAGTCCTTCATTGATACGTAATTAAAATCCCGGTCAAGACCTCTGATAATCACCCTGCCGTTCTGATAGAGTTCGACAGCCTGCAGGCTGAAGAAAAAGATCAGTATCAGCGGAAATGCTTTTTCTACCACGCGGACTGCCTTGGCATTCTTTATAAACTGCTGTTTCAGTTCCTTAAGCGGTATCGCGCCGACCGAACGGAAGGCCAGGAAAATCAGTAAGAAGGAAAACAGAAAGGAGTTGCGGAAAGGAAACCAGTTAGGGTATTGCAAGCCATGCCAAAGGAAATTCAGATGCTTGCTGCAAAAGCTGATAATCATCAGGCGGACAAAAACATAAGCAGCAAGCCGTTCCCTGACGGGAATCCGGGGATTGAAGAAATAAATAACCGCCAGCACCAGCACCAATGTACCGCAGAACAGGTAGGGAAGCCCGTAGGTAATCCCGTCATATTGACCTGGCAGCAAGCGTTTGAACAGATCGACTGACATGAAATACATGCCTTTATCTGCGGTGGCTGCTCCTTGGGCTAGCTTTCCCGTCAATAGCTCCAGCCCGGTCGGCAGCAGCAGCCAGGCTGCCATCCCGGCCGCTATGACAACCGCTCCGATAAAGTCGGTGAGTAATCGTCCGAACTGCCGCAGCCGGCGTTTTTCACTAAAAAAGCGGTATAAGAAATAAAGGACGCAAAAAAGGCCGATCATATAGGCGATATAATAATTGGACACGAACATGACGCTTAAGCTAAGCGTCAGGATCCAGGGAAACTTGCCCGCCAGATGCTTTTCGATGCCCAGCAGGATGACCGGCAGCCAGATCAGCCCGTCCAGCCACATGATGCTCAGCGAATAAGAAAACGAATAGGACATCAGGGCATAGCAGAGTGAAAACAGCAGCGTCCCCAGTCCCGTTTTCCGGAAGGCATAGTTAAAATATAGGTTCAGGGTAAAGCCTGCCATCCCGATTTTCAGGCAGGTCAGAAACAGTAAGGCGACCGGCAGGTTCTCCGGCTTAAAGAATATCGTCAGAACCGAAAACGGGCTGGCAAGATAATAGGCAAATACGCCGATAAAACTGGCGCCAAAGGATTTGTTCCAGGAAAAATAAATACTGCTGTCGCCCCGAACAATCTGCTTAAGCTCCGCAAAGAAGTTGACATATTGCTCAGACATATCCATGAGCAGAACCGAACGTCCGCCAAAGGGCGCCATCCCCATTTCCGCATAGATCAGCAGCATCGTCAGAAAGGGAAGCAGAAACGCCAGCAGAAAGAAGAGGGGACGCCTCTTATCAGCTTTGGATTGGGATGAATGACGGTATTGCTTATCAGCGTTTTGCAAGTTCTTCGATAATCTCCTCCCAGGAAATTCCTTTGTCTACCATCAGCACCATCATATGATACAGAAAATCAGCAATCTCGTATTTGATCTCATTGGGGTTAGGATTCTTGGAAGCAATGATAATCTCTGCGGCTTCCTCTCCCATCTTTTTCAGGATTTTATCCAGGCCCTTGTCAAACAGATAATTGGTATAAGAACCCTCCTTGGGGTGTACTTTACGGTCTTTTATGACAGCCAGGACTCTTTCAAAGACGGTGAAGGGATTGGCATCGGCACCTTCTTCCGGCTTGATGACGTCGTTAAAAAAACAGCTGTGGCTTCCGGTATGGCAGGCCGCCCCGACCTGAAACACCTTGGCCAGGATCGTGTCCTTGTCACAGTCGGCGGTCAAGGATTTGACATATTGGTAATGGCCGCTGGTATCGCCTTTGATCCACAGTTCGTTACGGCTGCGGCTGAAATAGGTCATCTTCCCGCTCTTAAGCGTAGCAGCAAAAGCGTCCTCATTCATGTAGGCCACCATCAGGACTTCCGACGTACGGTAGTCCTGAACCACGACCGGAACCATGTCTTCCCCGTTTTTCTTTAGTTCCTTCCAGTCTATGAGCGGTTCAAGCGAATGTACCAGGATGCCGTTTTCCTTACAGAAGTCTTTGATCTTCAGCAATTCTTTGGCATTATTATTGATGCCGTTGCCGGTAATGCCGCTGATAACCGGTTCCGATAAAAGTTCAATGATTTTATCCAGCGAAACCCTGGGCACGGAAATTACCAGCGGCTGTTTGCTTACCGCTGCCGCCGTCCGGATCGCGTTTTCATCCGTTACGATGACTTCTGCCACATAGGCTTCCAGAAGAGCGGCATTGCGGGTGATTTCCGAAGCTTCGCTGACGCAGGCTACGGTCTTCTCCCGGCCAAATTTAAGCGACACTTCCTCGGTGATCGCAACATTGCTTTCCAGGGAATAATCTAAAGCCGCCTTCTTGCAGCCGGCATACAAAAACTTCTTGATATCTTCCATGCGCCCGACATTGCCTGCCCCGGTAACCGGGATGTCGGTCTTGGCACAGATGTCTTTGATCAGATCCAAAGCTTCCTGATGCTCTTCTGCCGTTTCCGACAGGTCAAAGAGCAGCAGTTCATCGGCCCCGTTTTGGCTGTAAAACACGGCCAGCTCTATGGGATTCAGGTCAATGACGGTACGGTCGTCATAATCAGCCACGGCATTTCCCTGATACAGATAAATGCACGGAATCAATTTTTTGTATATCATAAATAACCTCTCTGTCCCTAGACTAAAGCCTGTTAAAGTTGGCCTTTCGTACTCAATACCCCGCTCGTTCTGGCATCGATGGCCACGGCATGATCCAGTGCTTTGGCAAATGATTTGAAGATCGCTTCAATCATGTGATGGTCATTATGTCCCGATAGCATCTTGATATGCAGGTTCATTCCGGCGGAATAAGAGATGGCATAGAAAAACTCCCTGATCAGAGCCGTGTCCAGAGAACCGACCCGTTCCGTATGAAAATCACAGTCAAACTCGAAATAAGGCCGTCCGCACAAATCAACGGCACATAGCGCCAAAGCATCGTCCATCGGGAGGATAAAGAACCCGTAGCGCTTGATTCCTTCTTTTTTTCCTACCGTTTCCTTGATCGCCTGTCCTAAGACGATACCGATGTCTTCCGCCGTATGGTGGCCGTCTACCTGCAGGTCGCCTTCCACAGTACAGCTCAGGTCAAAAAAGCCATGCCTGGCAAACCCTTCCAGCATATGATCCATAAAGCCGATCCCGGTGTTTATCTGCGAATTCCCGCTGCCGTCCAGGCCTAACTCCATGCTGATCGTTGTCTCTGTTGTTTTTCGCTCTATCTTGGCGGTTCTGTTCATACCGACTCCTATCTGCGATGTCTCGCTGATTTATTTCTCAAATCTTACTTTAATAGAATTCGCATGCGCCGTCAATCCCTCTTTTTCGGCAAAAAGCTCGATATCCTTATGCGCTTTCAGCAGAGCTTCTTTCGTATAGGAAATGATACTGGTTTTTTTCATGAAGTCATCGACATTAAGCGGCGAAAAAAAGCGGGCTGTCCCGTTGGTTGGCAGGATATGATTAGGACCGGCGTAATAGTCGCCCAGCGGTTCGGAGGAAAACTCACCCAGGAAGATGGCTCCGGCATTCCGTATCTTAGGCATGATCTCAAAAGGAGCACGGGTCAGGATCTCGACATGTTCCGAGGCGATTTCATTGGCAGTTTCAATGGCTTCTTCCATGTCTTTTGCCAGCAATATGTATCCGTAACGCGCCAGGGACTTGCGGATGATCGCGGCCCGCGAAAGCTGGTCAACGGTACTGTCGATTTCTTCGCTTACTTGCCGGGCTAAGGTTTCGCTCGTGGTGACCAGGATCGCGCTGGCCAGTTCGTCATGCTCTGTCTGTGAGAGCAGGTCGGCGGCGACATAACGGGGATTGGCGGTTTCATCGGCCAAGATCAGGATTTCACTGGGGCCGGCGATGGAATCAATGCTGACATGGCCGAAGCAGGCCTTTTTGGCAAGGGTCACGTAAATATTGCCGGGTCCGGTGATCTTATCCGTCTTGGGGATGCTTTCCGTACCAAAGGCCATGGCAGCGATCGCCTGGGCGCCGCCTGCTTTATAGATCTCATCAGCCCCGGCGATATCGGCGGCTACCAGTGTCCCCGGATCGATCCGGCCCTCCCGGTCAGGCGGGGTACACATGATCACCCGGCAGACTCCGGCTACCTTGGCCGGTATGATATTCATCAATACGCTGGACGGATAGGCAGCTTTCCCTCCGGGAACATAGACACCGGATATTTCGATCGGCGTGATCCGCTGCCCTAGCAGGGAACCATCCGCTGCGGTATCAAACCAGCTGTTCCGCAGCTGTTTTTGGTGGAATGCGGTTATATTGGCGGCCGCCCTCTTCATGACGGCGATAAATTCGGCATCAGTCTGGGCATAAGCTTCCTTGATTTCCTGTTTCGTCACGCGGATCGTGTCCGTATTGATGAGGCACTTGTCAAATTCCCGGGTGTAATGGAACAGGCCTTCGTCGCGGCGCAGCTTGATGTTGTCGATGATGCCCTGGACGACGCCTTCATATTGTCCATACTGATCCGGGCTTCGCTGAAGCAGCTCGGTCAGGACGTTTTTCTTGGTTTTGGCAGTTAGTTTTATCGTTTTCACGGGTCGGGATTCCTCACTTGTCTGGTATAAACTTTCACTTATTTGTTAGGCTTTTGTTTCATATATTTTCACTTCACTTCTAGGTCGGTAGTTTTCATCTTGCATCTGGAGTTTGTACCGATCTTAAGTACTGTTTTTAAGTACCGATCTTAAGTACAGTTCTTAAGTCGTTGATGATTCTCCTGATGCGGTCAAAGTCCATTTGCATGCTTACTTGGTTGACAATCATACGGGCTGACAGCGGGCAGATATCTTCCAGGACTTCGAGGCCGTTTTCGCGCAGGGTTCCACCGGTTTCTACGATATCAACGATTACGTCGCTTAATTCGACAATGGGGCCAAGCTCTACGGAGCCATTGAGTTTGATGATGTCGACAGTCTGATGCTTTTTATTATAAAAATAGTCTTTGGCGATGCTGGGGTATTTACTGGCGACCCGGATCATCTGGTGATGCTTTAGCAGTTCGGCGGCCGAAGCCGGCCCGCATACGCACATCCGGCATTTCCCTAGCTGCAGGTCAAGGACTTCATAGACCCGGCGGTTTTCTTCCATCAGGACGTCTTTTCCGGCCACGCCGATATCGGCGGCGCCGTGCTCTACATAGGTGGGCACATCCGGTCCTTTGGCAAGGAAAAAACGGAGCTTCCGCTCTTCGTTTACGAAAATCAGTTTGCGGGAGCTTTTATCTTTGATTTCTTCACAAGTAATGCCGATCTGCTCCAGCAGGTCCAAAGTCTGATAAGCAAGCCGGCCTTTGCTCAGGGCAAAAGTAAGGTATCGCGCTTCTTTCATCGGAGCTCTCCTTCCGGCAGCAAAACTGCTTTTTTTCCGTCCCGGCGCAGGTTTCTGGCTTTTTCCAGGGCTTCTTGATAAGTATCTTTAGTATAGGTTACGGCCAGGATCTCGTTTACGGGGATGCTCACTTTCTGTCTTGTCAATGCTGACATCAGATGGTCAATTTCGATGACTGACCCGACCGCAGGAGCGGATTTCCCGAATCGGCCGAGCAGACTGTCGTAGCGGCCGCCTTTTACGATCACATCGCCGATACCATAAGCATAGGCTTTGAAGATGACACCGGTATAGTAATTATAGCGGCTCAGCATCCCGAGGTCGAAGGATATGTATGGATCCACGCCGTAGTCACAGAGCACGGCATAAAGCTTCTTGAGCCGGATAATGGCATCCTTGGAACACTGATTGTCAGCCTGCTCCTCTGCTTGTTGTAAGACTACGGCCGGACCGAACAGGTCGGTAATGCCGATCAGCATCTGGCGGTGAAGCTTGTCCACTCCTTTGGACACCAGCAGGTCATCGGCTCCGAAAATATTTTTCCCGGAGATAAAGTCCCGCAGTTCCAGTTCGGTCTCTTCATCGAGCCCGGCCTGGGCACACATCCCTTTAAAATACGCCACCTGGCCGATGCTGATCTGGAATTCCCTCAAGCCTGCCGCCAAAAGTGCTTCCGCCACCAGGGCGATAATCTCGCCGTCAGCTTCCACGCTGGAATCATTGATCAGTTCCGTGCCCATCTCAGTCACTTCTTTCAGCTTCCCCTGCAGGCTGGATACATTGGTAAAGGTGTTGCCCTGATAACAGAAACGCAGCGGCGCATCGTCTTCACGAAAATATTTGGCAGCACATCTGGCCATAGACGGCGTGAAGTCAGGCCGGAGAACCAGGGTGTTGCCCTCGCTGTCGAAGAATTTATACAGTTCTCGGGACGGCGTGGTGCCGACTTCACGGGAAAATACATCAAAAAATTCAAAGGTCGGGGTCTGAATGTCTTCATATCCATACAGGCCGAACTGCCTGCGGATCTGGTTCTCGACATAGAGTTTCCGGGCATATTCAGCACCGTAGATGTCCCTTACGCCTTCGGGAGTATGCAACAGCTTTGTTTTCATGGGAAAGCCTCCGGTCAGATCGGTCAGTTTATTCATTTAACGTGCCGGCATGACAGAGAAATGCCAAGCGTTAAATTAACTGTAGTATATAATAGCAGGGGAATGTTGTCAAATAGAATGAGGGCAGCGTCCGATCGGTGCTGCCCTCGCAGTGGCTTGTTGTACTTCAGCTAGAGTCTGAGCAGCAACCCTTCTGCTCTCATCTGCTTAAGGCATGATCGAAGGCGAAGAACGGATGCAATTTGATAAAATCATGAGTACTCTGGAAAGAATATCTCTAAATGCCCAGGCTCTGCAGCTATGGGCCAAGAAAAACCTGAAGACGGATGATTACAGTTAGTTGAAAAATATCTTGTGGCGGACATTGATGAATTCATTGCGGCACGCAGGACAGTTTGAATTAAGAACTCGTCGGTTCTATTTATCGTCCGTTCAGATCCATCTGAATCATATCCAGGTAAGGAACCAGTAACCCATGCTTTTGGGACAAGATATACTGGGGATCCAGCTCTTCATAGCGAAAGCTCTTTCTGCCGCCGTTGACCATCCGTTCCCAGAAAAAGCGGAGCTTTTGATAAGGAAGATAATAAAAGCTGTTTTTATAAGTATAAAAAATCAGAAAAAAAGCGATTCCTCCCTGCGCTTCAAACTGTTCCATGAACTTCACCTGATGTTCATGGATATTCTGCAGGGTATAGGTATCGCTTCCGCATTCTTTGGCGTCAAAACATACCGGTATGCCTTGAACCGCGCCGATATAGTCGACAGTGCTCTTCTGCTCAAAATAAGCCAGCGTAATGTGCCGGGTATCCTTATCGATATGGACGGGAGTGATCGGAGTCGGGATTTTCTGGATCAGCGCCAGTCCGTTTTCCGCGTATTTTTCGTTGGTGCGGTTTATCATATCCTCCAAGGTGGAGCCTCTTAAGCCCCGGGAATTCCAAGTTGCCATATATGATTGCCCTTCCGGTTTATCCGCTGTTTGCATCAGTCTGAGCGTGAACTTTCCCTGTTTATGCATGTTTATTTACGTTTATTTAAGTCTATATATGTTTATACTTACCTGCTAGCTTCTGCTTCGTCCGTTGCTTGAATCAGCCTGAAAACTTGCGGGGGATCAGCTGTTATGACTATTTCTGACATTTCCCGGAACATCCCGCCCATGACCGGGAATTCCAGACGGCAGGCATGCAGCAACTGGCTTTGGACGTGATAATCGGTTTTATAAGCGTCATTGGTTTTCTTGTCCCCGTATTTGTAATCACCGATCAAAGGATGGCCGATGGAAGCCAGATGGGCACGGATCTGATGGGTCTTGCCTGTTATCAGCTCTGCTTCCAGCAAGGTGCGGTCTGAACCGGTCCAAATCGGCATATAACGCGTGACGATGCTGTTCCCTTCAGGAACTACCTTAACTTTGTTCCGTTCCTGGTTTTTGGTCAGGCTGCCGCGCAGTTCGCCGGCATGGGAGATCTGGCCTTTCACATAAAGGCGGTAATATTTATGAAGCTCCCGGCTTTTCAGCAGGCGGTTCAGCTCCTGGCTTCCGGCCAGTGTTTTGGCACAGATGACGATGCCGCTGGTGTTGCGGTCTAAGCGGTTACATACCGAAGGGCGGTAAGTAAGCAGTTCCTCTGTGGTGATACAGGCTTTTTCAAGCAGATATCCGATCAGCCATTCATTGAGCGACAGGTCATCGGGGCGGGCTTTCTGGCTCAGGATTCCTGCGGGTTTGTTTACCAGCAGCACATGTTTATTCTCATATAGGACCGGGACCGGGCTCAGGCGCTTAAATGCCTCATAATAACTGTTAACCCCTTGAGATTTCTCCTGAAACTTCGTTATGGTTTCTTCTGACAGAAAAAAAACGACCGTATCGCCGATTACCAGTTTTTCGTTTCCGTCGGCTTTTTTCTTGTTTAAGGTAATATTTTTCTTGCGAAGCATCTTATAAATAAAACCATCGCCGGCTTCCGGCAGAAATTTGTGAAGAAACTTGTCCAGCCGCTGGCCGGCTTCGGTTTCCTTTATGATTCTTTCAAGCATAAGTCAATTCCGCATTTCTTTCACTTTATATCACAAGGATATGGCCTTCATTACATTGATAATAATTGCTTCCCGGTCCGGACTGTTGGCGGTGTCATTTTGGGGGTCATACTGATAATGAAGCTCGGCAATCCGTTCACAGTATGCCTCAGGATCTTGAAAGATCTTAACTTCGATTTCCTTTAGGTCTTGCAGCTTCAGATGGGTGCTCAGGTGTTTTTCACAGTCCCCGCAATCTAACTGCGCTGCTTCTGTAATCCCTATCAATAATTGATTCATTAACATCATATGGCTGACCGGATAGTTTTTCTCATAGGAGGTAAAATAAAAATCATAATAATGGTGGAAGTTCTCTCCGCTTTCCATGATCCTGTCCCTTAATCCCGCCGAGCAGCCTTTGGCTCTCCAGAACATAATGGCACTTACCAAGCTCTTCGATGCCGGCAGGAAGCCCAATACCGCCAATATGGTCAGGACATTCCGGAGGCTCCTGCCATGATAAAAATACCCTGCGATCAGAATGCTTAAGGATATGCCATAAAGGATCACGGACTGTAATAGAATAATTTTCCTTTTATAAGCGATATAACCGAAATCGCTTTTCCGGATTTTCTTTGTTTTCTTCATTTGTCCTCCGTATCTTTTAGCCTGGGCTTTATGGTAAGAGCGGATATGCGCTTCTCTTCTTAATGAAACCATGATAGGAAACCATGATGGAATCAGTATTTCCTAGATCCGCGTTATTTCATCATAATGGCAGATATAATAATCGCATAGCCGGATTTTTTCTTCCCGTTGCCAAGCGGAGTATTCATCATCTACGCCGCATACTTTCATGCCGGCTGCTTTGCCGGCCATAATCCCGGCAATAATGTCCTCAAATACCAGACAGTGCTCCGGAGCAGTCTGAAGCTCGGCGGCCACCATCTGGTAGACATCCGGGGCCGGCTTGCCCCGTTTGACATCGCAGGACGTCTTGATGACCGCAAAAAATTCATGCAGTCCGTGTACATCAGCGACCTTTCTCGCCAGCTCTACGGAATTGCTGGTGGCAATCCCCATCTTAATGCCTTTTTTCTTGGCATAGCGAAGAAAATCAACTGCACCGGGCTTCATCTGTACCTGCGTGGTATATTTTTCCCATGCCAGTTCGTTCCAGTGCTTTTTTATCGTCTCTACGTCATCGGCCAGCTGAAAACGTTCTTTAAAATAAACCGCCGTCTCGGTGAAGCCTTTGCCCTCAATCTGCAGCTGGATGTCGTGAGGTGTCTCGATATCAAAGCGACGCAGATATTCCCGGTCTATCTCCTTCCAGATCCACATGGAATCAATCAGGGTCCCGTCCAGATCAAATATCAGGGCATCAATGTCTTTCAGCATGTCAATTACCTTCCCAGACGAATCCTGTCAGCAGAATCATCCGTCGTTATTGCAGAATCTTCCTCTTATAGCCATTTAATTATGATGGCATGTTCGATTTGTCCAGAAAAGCATACCATGATTGACCAGATAAATCAATCGGCCTTTTGAGATTATACTTGATTGCCTTTTGTGATTATGCTTGCTGCTTTTTTAGATCATCTATGATGCTTTTTGAGATCTTGCTTGTTCGTGCTTGCGGTATCGGCGATAACATCGCTGCCAGCGGTTGCCACCGGTAATAACGATAAAGTTGCCGAGGTATTTCCCAAAATAAATAAGCATACACATAAGTAACAGGATGTCTGAAAGAGCTGCTGATGAAAAAAACAATGTATACGGCGATATTCTTGTTGATAACGGCCCTGCTCCTGCTCTATCCCTCTGACTGTGTTATTTTTGCTCTTTTCGGGCTGAATCTGTGGTTCCAGAAAATGGTTCCGGCGCTGCTTCCCTTTATGATCCTTTCCGGGATGATGATCCGGATGAATCTGACGGATAAAATCGTTTTTCTGCTGCGTCCGCTGCTGCAGCCGCTGCTGCGTCTGCGTCCTGTCATGCTCTATGCCATTGTGGCGGGATTTCTCTGCGGCTTTCCGATGGGTGCCCGTGTAGTTGCCGATCTATATGAAAGAAAAAAGATCAGTAAGCCGGAAGCAACTTACTTGCTGGCTTTCTGCAATAACATCGGGCCTGTGTATTTCCTGGGCTTTGCCCTTCCGGCCCTGTCGCTGGAAGGAAACCTGCCGTATCTGGTCGGCATGTATGGGCTGCCCTTTATCTATGGCATTCTGCTGCGGTTTACGGTTTACCGGAAAGCACTGGAGTGTCCGGCCAGCCATCCGGCAGAAGAAATGCCCGCCATGGGGCTGGCGGCGGCCCTCGATGAATCCATGATCTCCGGCATGGAAGGCATTACCCGTCTGGGCGGATATATGATATTCTTCAACCTGCTAAATATCATCCCTTTTGTATTGCTGCCCCAAAGCCGACTGAGGTCACTGATCAGCTGTTTTCTGGAGATTACCGGCGGTATCCAGTCTGTCGGCCCCGGCAATCCGCATATGGCACTGATTCTTTTATCCTTTGGCGGCCTTTCCTGTCTGGCTCAGACCAATAGCTGCATCCGCAATACCGGTCTTTCCTTCCGCTCTCATCTTCTTCATAAGCTCATCATTACCATGATTACCGTTTGCTACTATTGGCTGTCGGGCTTATGATGTATTGTAAGCTTATCAAGAAAACCGAACGTCCACACCTTGCGGTTCATCAAGAAACAGGCTCTTACTGACAAGGCCGGCTTCACCGTTTTGTACATGATAAGCTTGCAGCACATACAACATGCCATGTTTTTGTAACGTGACACAATAGGTTATGCCTTCGTGCTCATGCGTCCAGAATTGTACGACATGATTCCCGACCGGAAGCAAATCATAGATATTTCCGCCCGAATGCAAACCATAGAAATCATCGGTAAATTCCGGACTCTGCAAGGAATCCATCCCGTTATCGAAAGCGGTACGGTCGTCATAGATCTGGAACCAATGGAAATCGTCGTAATACTTTGACTGGATTATCAAATTACCCTTATGGATCACTTGTTCCGTTCCGTTATTATCAATATCAGCTACGGCGAAAACGTTCTGCACTCCCGCTTCACCGATGTTGACCATTCCGCTCCACAAGTTGTCAGCTTCTGGTGAGTAGGATAGCTGCACTTCCTGATCGGGGCTGTAAATCTGTTGTTGTTTAAACGCAGCAACTGCTTCATGCCCCTCTTGTTCGATTTCCGAAATCAGCTCGTCATAACCGGTGACATAGGCTGGATCAGGATATTGTATTACTTGTCTCAAAGCATAATCCTTACAGTTTATATGTAAGTAATATTGCTTGCCGTCGGTGTCTATGGTATAGGCGGTAATATCATGCGGAGTATTGCCAGTATCATCAAACCAGTTGATCAGGAAATAAATCTTACCGTCATATTGGATCTTGTGCATGGCGTCACGCAGGCTGCATTCAGGGCCGTTTGCATAAAATACCAGCCCTTCCTCAGTTTGTTTAAAAATGGCAAAGCCATCGCCCATAAATGCGCCGCCGCTGCCGCTATGTGCAGGGATTCCGATTTCATTTTCTCCGCATCCATCAAAATCGTACTCATAGAATTCACATTCTTCATATTCCAGATACCGCTCCGCCGTGCCTTCCCAATAGCCATCTTCTGGCGCCAGGTTATCAAGCGGCGCAAACCGGATGTTCTGCGCATCTTCATAATCACGATTTGGCCGCAGGCCGTTCTCATTGGCAAAAACATGATAGGAATAGCTATATACAGTTCGTATCAAAGCTTCTACGAAGGCACCGGAGAAATTATCATCAGAATTTAACGCTGCCTGCATATGGAGTGCCGAGTCATCGTTTCCGCTCATCCAGAGTTCTGACAGTTGATTTATCAGATCTTGCTTGGATTGACTGGCAGAATAGTCATCAAGGCCGCCATAGGCTATCGCCCAGTAACCGCCGGAATAGTCTGAAGTACTGGCTGCTTTATAAAGAGCAGACAGATCCATATCGGCTTCCCCGGCAAAATCGCTTAATTTATAAAGTGCAGGGGCATATCCCATAAGCGCGCTGTCCAGATAATGACCAAATGCCTTTTTCCTGTCGGCAACAGTACCGATTCCCTCATTGTAACAATCACCTAGCCGCTCGGAAGCCACTGCGTCGGGGCGGATGTCTGCCGCCTGAATGTAGAAATCAAACGCAGCCTGTTCGTCTGCGGTTATTCCGTCGCCATAACGTGCCATGTCACCGGCCCATACCGCTCCATCGGAACTGCCTAGGTCCGCAGAAAGCCGGAACCACTCAAATGCCTTTGCTTTATCTTGAATAAAGCCAACATAGTCATCACCTTCGTAATAGAGCATGCCGATGTGGTACTTGCTTTCTTCCTCCGTATAAGGATGATTGCCGTTACTATATGGAAATACAGCATTTCTGATCGACCAGTTTAAGCCGTCGCCTTCATAATCGTCTATCCACTTTTGAGCTTCCGCATTGCCGTCAACTGCCTCAGCAAAACGTTCCCGCACCTCATCCGAAACTGCAGCATCATCAAAGAATTGCGTTAACAGCACTTCGTATGCCGCTTCCTTTGCTGTTATTTCTTCAAGTGATCCTGAAGGTATGGCAGTGTCTGAACAGGCGATTAGAAAATGTAATATTATGATTATAAACACAAGTAAAGAAAGCCTTTTTCTCATCAGTCAACTCCTGAACTTTCATTATCATTATTACTTCTGTCATTATTATTTCTGCCATTACTTCTGTCGTTATTGCTTCTATCATCATAGCTTATTTTATTACTTTTATTCGTTTTATTAATTTTATTTTTTTTACTTCCGGCACTTTTGCTGCCCAAATTGCTTTTGCTTTTATATAGCCTTTTTGTCATAATGATTTTGGCCACCAATATCATCAATACCAAAATCATTAGGCTGATTGCAATGATTATCCCAAAATAAACATATGTGACCTGACTGAGTTGTTCTTGGCTGGTCCGAAGGTTGGCCGCCAGTTCCTCCAAGGAGATTTCATCCATCTCAGTTTCTGCCGTTTTTTCTTCCTTCATCATTTCTTCGGTATTTCTATCCGCTTCCGTATCAGCTTCCGCCCCCGATTCTGTTTTTGCTGATCCGGCATCTGTATTTTCGCTGTTTTCAGCCTCGATATCAATCTCCGGCTCCTCATGCTGATTCATGATGTCGGGAAGAGCCGTGATTTCTAATACATTGCTTACCGTTTCCTGGTCAAAGGCATTGTGGGCTTCGACACAGATCAAGAGGTTCTGTTCAAATGGAAGCATGACGGTAAAGGATATGGCGTTTTCTGCTTCTGGAAACGGCTCAAGCGGCATATAGCTCTGCCCGCCGTCAAGACTGTAGCAATAATATAATATCCGGCTTTCATAATCTTGCGCCGTAAGGGTGAATATCGCTTCGCCGCTAGTTTCATCCAGATGGTCCATTTCCAGGACACAGACATCGGGAGGGGATAGATCCGGTTTGACCGCGGCACTTGGAACATCAACTGCCGGAACCGGATAGTCGCTATAATCGACGCCCAGCTCTTCAGAACGCAGCCGGAAGTACTTCGCCGCCGCTGTGGCATCCAGCCGTCCGAATTCTTTCAGCTGGGCGGCATCACGGCTATAAAAAGGCTGGTCATTTGCCTGATCCAAGTGACAGTGTTCGATCAGAACGGCATTCAGTCCCAGTTTCCGGCTTTCCCTGATAATCCCGTAATAATCTTCCTCCCTGTCGTTCAGCCGGGTCTTGATGCCACGGGAATACAGACCCAGATCGGTCAGCATGTCCATCTCGATCTGAGCAAATGCATGGCCTTGGGCATAGTACTGGTCAAAAGCCGACACCCATACCTCGGCACCAAAATAATTATGCCATTGCGACATGTTGAAATGCAGGCTGAAAAGGATATCAGCGTTTTTTTCGCTGGCAAATTCCGCCCTTTCGATCAGTTCCATGTCTACATCCGCTGACTCATGTGTCAGATAAACGACAACGCCCTCATATTTTTCCAGTTCTTCTTTCATAGCCCGGGCTACTGCCATATTCATATATTTTTCGGTGTATTGGCTGTATTCAGCACCAAGATTCTCGCCGCCATGCCCCGGGTCAATCACAATAACAATCGGATCATCTGCATGGACTTTGAGAAGAGGAAGAACCAGCATCAGAAAAAAACAGATAATAAATTTTCCGGCTGCTTTGTTGAAATATAGACTGCTTGATCTTTTTCCCATGAATCTGTTTTACCCTTACCTGCACAACTGTGAATTTCATGCATAAAACTTGTAACTTGTAATTTCCCCTTATATCAAGATTTTCCCCTTATGACTGTCGATGGTATTCATCTTTTATCATAGGGGGAGCATGTTTACTGGAATTGCTATTCGTATTATGGGATTGTTGGATTGCTGTTATTAACACTGATGCTTATAGCTTTATCTTAATCTCTGTTATCTCATTGCTGTCAACTTATCGCTGATGTTAATGTACGCATTTCCTCACATAATATTCAGAGCAGCCGGCACGACATCATCTTCATCAGGTATCGCCGCCATCGAGGCCTCATCCAGCAGTTCTGCTTCCGGAGGATTTAATTCCATACGGTTGGTCCGTACGATATCCAGATAATTGCCTAAATTGCCGATAAAGCTGTCGTAATGCGAGTTGGTAGTATTGATCGTCTGATTCAGCAGGGTTTCCAGATTGGCTAATATTTCGTCTGTATACTGCATGGCCGCAGACCGGACATTGTTGGCCTCCATTGTGGCGGTGTCCAGGATCTCCTGAGCCTGATTGGTCGCCAGCGTTACCACTTCATGTGCCTGGGCATAAGCCTGTTGCATGATTTCATGCTCACTGATCAGTTCGTTGGTATGTACGGTAGCTTCGTCAATCAAGGTTTTGGCTTTGTTGCGGGCATCGTTCAGGATCGCCTCTTTATTGGTTATGATCTTCTGATACCGCTTGATCTCGTCCGGTGTTTTCATGCGGAGTTCCCGGATCAGCTCATCTATTTCTTCTTTATTTACGATAATCTTCGTATTGGATAGCGGCTGGTATTTACAGCCCTCAATATACTCTTCTATTTCATCAATCAACTGCTCTATTCTGCTGCTCATGATATTCCCTCCCGCATCTATTATTCTATGTCCTGCTGTCTCAAGCCGTATTTTCTATATACCGCGCCTGCCACTATAGGCGGAACACACATAGAGATGTCGCCGTCAAAACTGGCAATCTGCCTCACACTGGATGAGCTGAGATAAGCATATTCCAGACTGGTTGTCAAAAACACGGTGTCTACTTTGCCGTTTGATAGGATCCGGTTGGTCTGTGCCATCTGCAGTTCGTATTCAAAGTCGGTTATGGCCCGCAAGCCACGGATGATTACATGGACATCCTTCTTCTGGGCATAGTTGATCAGCAGGCCGCTGAATGAGTCAACCGTTACGTTAGGCAATTGCCGGGTCTCTTCCTTTAATATAGTAACACGTTCTTCCACGGAAAACAATGGACTCTTTTCGTTATTATTCAGGACACTGACGATAATGTGGTCAAACATGCCTGCCGCTCGGGTTATGACATCCATATGACCCAAAGTAAGGGGGTCAAAGCTGCCGGGGTAGATTGCTTTTTTCATGGGATTCACCTCGTTTGTTTATTATATCTTTTCGTTACTTCCTGCTTGTGAAACACTATAACTAGCATTTCTCTATAAAAAGATGGCGGTTCGTTTTGTAGGTTTTCTCTCTGGTAACAGCCAATCCCGGAGGCAAGAAGTCTGTATGCAGGGGATGTTGCCTGTCGGCTTCTAAAATTATTAGGGTATTACTGCTCACATAATTCATTTGGGCAAGAAGCGGCAGGATTTTTTCTTCGTAGCCTTTCTGGTAAGGCGGGTCAATGAATATCAGGCCGGCTTTCGTCTCTTTGATCATGTCCAGGGCAACGGCAGCATCTTGTTTTAATACCGTGGCTTTGTCCTCTAATCTGGTGAAGCGGAGGTTTTCCTGGATACATTTGTAGGCCGCCACATTGTTTTCCACGAAATAAGCATGGGCGGCCCCGCGGCTGAGGGCTTCGATTCCCAAGGCGCCGCTTCCGGCAAACAAGTCGATTACCACGCTGTCGGCAATCCGTGACTGGAGGATATTGAAAAGGGTTTCTTTGATACGGTCAGTCGTCGGCCTGGTATCAATTCCTTCCGGCGCGACAAGTTTAAGGCTTCTCGCACTTCCTGCTATTACTCTCATATCTGCTCCCATCTGGGCTGCTGTATTACAGCAGTCCAATATATTATACATGCTGGCATGGAGGACATGCAAGGCAAAAAGGAAGCCATAGCAAAACAGAAACAGGCACCGACCGGGAATACCTCGAGAGATACCAGAAGCCGAAAAACATTACCATACCCTTGAAATAGAGTTTTCTATAGAAAAGCCATTCTACGCCGAAAAATGCCGCTGACCAGTTCCATCCTTTATGAAAGCGACCTTGCCGTTCTTTCCACTTGGTAAGATAAAAATCTGAATTTGCTCCGACAAAAGCTCCGATCTCTTCTTCCGGTATCCAGTCCTGGTGTTTTATCCTGATGAATTTCATAGCAACCAATAAAATAACGACAATAACTAAAACGAGGGCACAATATATAATGATTGTCATGGTTGTCATAGTTTTCTTCTTTATCCTCTGTTTTATTTTCTGTTATTATTTACGCACCTTGACGCCACGGGAATCACGTTTGCCCAGCTTTAAGCGGTTGAGCTCCATGTTTTTTCCGTTATATTCGATTACCGTATCTACTGTGTTGCGGGTATAGTACACGGCATCCACCGTGTCGCCGGGATTCAGCTTCATGCCCCGGACGCCGACGGCCCCTTTTTTCTTCTCCGGGATGTCTTCAACGGGGAAGCGCAGGAAAAATCCGGCAGCGGACCGGAGCACGATGTTACGCTGCTCGTCGAGGATCTCCACGTCGATGACTTCGTCCCCCTCCATCAGCTTGGTGGCGGCCACGGTACGCTTGGCGACATCGAATTCGCCGCCGTCCACCACTTTCATCATCGACAGCCGGGTCACGAACAACAGGCGGTAAAGGTTCAGGCTGGTCTGGCTGGTAATGCAGACAATGGTTTCTTTTTCGGAGTTATAGTTGCTGACATTGTCGACCGGGATGCCCTTGTCACGGAATTTACCGAAGGGCAGGTCAAGAACCTTTATGGTATATAATTGGCCGGTATTGGTAAAGATGCCGACGCGGCCGGTATTCTTGCATGGCAAGACGTATTTGTTTTCACTGTCGGCGGCCTCTTTGTTTCGTTCGTAGGTGGGCATGTCGATCGTCTTGGCATAGCCGAAGCGATCCATCAGGAAGATGATTTCCATCTCTTCGATTTTCTTTTCTTCATAGACGGCTTCTGCCCGATTTTCGATGACTGTTCTCCGGGGACGGCCAAATTTCTTCTTGATCTCGTCCAGTTCGTTGACCAGTACCTGAACCATGGCGTCTTTCCGGTCAAGGATGTCTTCGTAACGGTAGATGTTGGCAATAGTTTCCTCATGCTCGTTGATCAAAGCCTCGATTTCAAGGCCGATCAGCCGGTAAAGGCGCATTTCCAGAATGGCGTTGGCTTGCTTTTCACTGAAGTTCAGCTGGGTGGCCATGATCTTGGACTCTTTGGAACGGAACTTGATGCTGTCGATCTTGCCCTCTACCAGACAGGCTTTGGCCATATTGCGGTCTTTGGAGCCGCGTAAGATCTCAATAATCAGGTCGATGACATTGCAGGCCCGGATCAGGCCCTCCTGGATTTCCTTTTTTTCCCGTTCTTTTTCCAGCAGGGTGGTATATTTCCTTTTGGCAACTTCATACTGGAAATCCACGTTTTCCCGGATAATGGCCTTTATGCCCATGGTTTCGGGACGGCCATGGGAAATCGCCAGCATATTGACCCCAAAGGTGTCTTCCAGCCGGGTTCTTTTATAAAGAAGATTGGTAAAGTTGTCGATGTCGGCGTCTTTGCGGAGCTCGATGACGATGCGGATGCCTTCCTTGGAGGTCTGGTTGGAAATATCCACGATATCCTGGGTTCTCTTGCTTTCGTATAAGGCGGCTACGTCGGACAGGAATTTGGCGATGTTGGCACCGATCATCGGATAAGGGATTTCCGTGATCACGAGATTGGTCTTGCCGTTCTTGCCGCGCTCAATCTCCACTTTGCCGCGGATTTTGATCTTGCCGGTCCCGGTTTCGTAGATCTCCGCCAAGTCATCTTTGTTGATGACGATGCCTCCGGTAGGAAAATCCGGTCCCTTGATATGGTTCATCAGTTCTTTGGTGCTGATATTTTCATTGAGCATATAGGCCTTGGCAGCGTCGATGACTTCGGCCAGGTTATGGGGCGGGATGCTGGTTGCCATGCCTACGGCGATGCCTTCGGCTCCGTTGACCAGTAAGTTGGGAAAGCGGGCCGGCAGGACCGCCGGTTCCGTTTCCGTTTCGTCGAAGTTCGGGACAAAGTCTACGACATTTTTGTCCAGATCCGCCAGCAGCGCCAGCTGGGTGACTTGTTCCAGCCTGGCCTCGGTATAGCGCATGGCGGCGGCGCCGTCGCCTTCGATATTGCCAAAATTGCCGTGGCCGTCGACCAGCGGCAGGCTTTTTTTAAAGTCCTGGGTCATCACGACCAAGGCGTCATAGATCGAACTGTCGCCGTGAGGATGGTATTTGCCCATGGTGTCACCTACGATACGGGCACTTTTTCGGTAAGGCCGGTCATGTCTGATCCCCAGTTCATACATGTCATAAAGCGTCCGCCGCTGAACCGGCTTCAGGCCGTCCCGGACATCGGGCAGAGCCCTGGCGATGATGACGCTCATCGCATAATCGATATATGATTTCTGCATTACGTCAGAATATTCTGTTTTGATGATCCTGTCATCCATGTGATCTGCTCTCCGCTCTGATTCGACTTACGTCTCTGTACTATCCCCTTGATTCTGCTTTTCAATTATTTATAAATGAAATTAATTTTACGAAATATTACTGCAAGAAAAATCACATCAAATATCCAGTTCCGCGTCATCCGCATGATGATAAATAAAGGCTCTCCGCGGTGGCACTTCCGTACCCATCAGCATTTCCGTCACCTCGGAAGCCATGCGGGCATCCTCGATCTCTACCAGCTTTAGCATTCTGGTTTCGGGATTCAAAGTGGTTTCCCAGAGCTGGTCAGCATCCATTTCTCCGAGCCCTTTATATCTTTGCAGGGTAAAAGGGCCTTTGTGTCTTTTCCGGTACTTGTCCAGGGCTTTGTCATCGTAAAGGTATTCTTCCGCGCCTTTGGTGGGCATGGCCTTATAAAGCGGCGGCATGGCAATGTATACATGGCCTTCAAAAATCAGCTGCGGCATAAAGCGATAAAACAAGGTCAGCAGCAGGGTCGAGATATGAGCCCCGTCCACATCGGCATCGGCCATGATAATGATTTTATGATAGCGGAGCCTTGCGATATCAAAGTCATTGCCGTAGCCTTCTGAAAACCCGCAGCCGAATGCATTGATCATGGTTTTGATTTCCGCATTGGCAAGGACTTTGTCGATACTGGCCTTTTCCACATTCAGGATCTTTCCGCGGATCGGCAGTATCGCCTGAAAATTACGGTTCCGGGCGGTTTTGGCACTGCCGCCGGCCGAATCGCCCTCGACAATAAAAATCTCGCAGCGGGAAGCCTCCTTGGATTCGCAGTTAGCCAGCTTACCATTGGAATCAAACGAGAACTTCTGCTTCGTCAGCATGTTGGTCTTGGCTTTTTCCTCGGTCTTGCGGATCTTGGCCGCTTTCTCGGCACAGCCGATGATGTTCTTAAGCGTCTCTAGGTTGCGGTCAAAATACCGTCCGATCTCGTCGCCGGTGATCTTGCCGACTACTTTGGCGGCATCCTGGTTGTCCAGCTTGGTTTTCGTCTGGCCTTCAAAGCGGGGATCGGGATGCTTGATCGAGATCACCGCCATCATGCCGTTACGGACATCCGCCCCGGTAAAATTGGCATCTCTTTCTTTTAACAGATTCAGTTCGCGGGCATAGCTGTTGATGATATTGGTAAAGGTGGCCTTGAAGCCGGTCAGATGGGTCCCGCCTTCGGCATTATAGATATTGTTACAGAAGCCCAGGACATTTTCATGGAACTCATTGACATACTGAAAAGCCGCCTCTACGGTGATACCTTCACTCTCGCCGCGGTAATAAATAATATCATGAACGACTTCTTTGGATTTGTTCATTTCCTTGATGAAACCGACGATTCCTTCGGGCTCATGGAACTCGATGACCTCCGGCTCACTTTTACGCTTGTCCGCAAAAACAATGGTCAGCTCCGGATTGAGATAAGCCGTCTCGTGAAGCCGGCTTTTGACATCCTCCTCCCGGAACCGGGTCTTGTCAAAGATCGTGTCGTCCGGCAGGAAGTTAATGGCTGTGCCGGTCTCCCGGCTTTTCCCGACCACAGGGAGCAGGCCGTCAGTCAGCTCAATGGTGGGATTGCCTCTTTCATAGCGATCCTCATAAATAAAACCACCGTTTTTCACCTTGACGGTCAGATAGGAGGACAATGCATTTACCACCGACGAACCCACACCATGCAGGCCGCCGCTGGTCTTATAGGCGCTATTGTCAAATTTGCCGCCCGCATGCAAGGTGGTAAAAACAAGCCGCTCGGCGCTGACGCCTTTTTCATGCATGCCTACCGGTATTCCTCTCCCGTTATCTTCTATGGTGGCGGAGCCGTCGGCTTCCAGTGTTACGCGGATCAAGGAACAGAACCCGGCCAGATGCTCGTCCACCGCATTATCTACGATTTCATAGATCAGATGGTTCAGGCCTCTGGTAGAAACGCTGCCGATATACATCCCCGGACGTTTCCGTACCGCCTCAAGTCCTTCCAGTACGGTAATACTGGAAGCATCATAGTTGTTGACTACTGAAGCCATAGCTACAACCTCTTTCATTTTAATTTTCGCTACAGTTAATTTCGCTACAGTTGATTATCGCTACAGTTGATTATCGCGACAGCTAATTTTTCGCCACAGCTAATTTCTTGCTACAGGCAATCGCCAGCGCCCCCGGGCCGATATGACAGGCAACGCTTAAAGACAGGCGGTCGGCATTGATCGCAATCCCCGGAAAGATACCGGAAAGCTCTGCTTTCAGCTGTTCGGCTTCCGCTGCTCGTTCCGTATGGGCAATATGAAGCCTCACATTCTCATCGCTGATGCCGCCAAAACGGTTCTGCATATCAAGGGAAATAGCATTGATCATAATATTCTTACCCTGCTTGACAGTACGTGCTTTGGCAAAAGCATCCAGCTTGTCGCCTTGGATCTGCAGCACCGGCTTGATTTTCAGCACCGTACCCAGCACCGCCGCCGCCGGGGTGATACGCCCGCCCTTTTTCAAATAATATAGAGTGTCCAGCATAATATAAATACTGCAGTTATATTTGTCCGCTTCCAGGATCTCTTTGATCTGAGCCGCATTTTTCCCGGCCCCAATCAGCTGTAAAGCATCCCTTACCGACTGTTCCTGCACCACCGAAATCCGCAGATTATCCACCACCTGCACCTTGCCGCCATAGTCCTTCGCCAACAAAGACGCACTTTCACAGGAGCTGGACAGCCCGCTGCTCATAGGGATATGTACGATCTCATCATAATTGATCAGGATACTGTCCCACAGTTTCTTAACATTCGCCGGAGCCGGCTGGCTAGTCACGACATCGGCACCCGATTTCAGCTTGCTATAGAACTCTTCCTGAGAAAGCGATATATCTTCAAAAAAAGTCACTTCATTTATCATAAACGGCATCGGCAGCACAAAGATGCCCAATTCTTCTCCCTGTTTCTGAGTGATCCCGCTGTTACTGTCAGTTACTATCGCAATTTTAGCCATAATGATCTTACCTTTCTAATATTTCAATTAATATCTTACTGTCAGATGGTTCTAAAGTCAACAAAATTCAACACACCATCTTCTATATATCTTTTTAGCAGCCGATTTTCCTCCCGGGCCAGCAAAGGGTCATCCTTCATCAGCTGATCCGCGGCATCAGCTGCCGCTTTCAGAATATCAGCATCCTGAAAAATATCGCCGATCTTAAAATCCATAATCCCGCTCTGCCGGATGCCGAACAGGTCCCCCGGCCCTCTCAGCCGCAGGTCTTCCCCGGCAATAAAGAACCCGTCGTTGGACTGATTCAGTATCTTCAGCCGCTTCATAGTTTCCTCTCTGTCCGACCCGTTGACAAAAATGCAGTAAGACTGGTGCCCGCCTCGGCCGACCCGGCCCCGTAACTGATGAAGCTGCGCCAGCCCGAATCTTTCGGCATTTTCCACCATCATAACCGTAGCATTAGGAACATTGATTCCCACTTCAATTACCGTCGTCGCCACGATAATATCTATATTATGCGCCGCAAATTCTTCCATGATACGGTTTTTTTCCGCCGGCCGCATTTTCCCATGCAAAGCCGCCAGCTGAATACGCTCCGGAAGCCGCTGCCTTAACTTCTCCGTATAATCCGTTACATTTTCAACACCCTCCAGCTCGCCCTCTTCCACCATCGGGCATATAACATAAACCTGACGCCCCTTTTCGACTTCTCCAATAATAAATTTATATGCGGTTTCCCGATAATGTGTGTCAACAACACAGTTTTTTATTGCCAGCCGGTCGGCCGGCAGCTCGTCAATCACCGACAGATGTAAATCGCCATACATAATAATCGCCAGCGTCCGCGGAATCGGCGTCGCACTCATAACCAAAACATGGACGTTTTCCCCTTTTCCTGCCAGACTTTCCCGCTGGCGGACCCCGAACCGATGCTGCTCATCAGTAATAACCAAAGCCAGGTTCTTATACTCCACCTTCTCCTGGATCAAAGCATGCGTCCCCAACACCACATTAGCATGCCCGTCTTTCACTTGCTCATACGCCGCCCTTTTTGAAGCAGCACTCATGGATCCTGTCAATAACACCGGCCTGAACGGAAGCCCATATCGCTTCACCATCTCCTCAATCGCCTTAAAATGCTGCATCGCCAAAACTTCAGTAGGTGCCATCAACGCTCCCTGATAACCATTGGCAACACACATCAACAAAGCCAAAAAAGCAATGATCGTTTTCCCCGAGCCCACATCGCCCTGAACCAGCCGGTTCATCACACATTGACCGGACAAGTCATCCTGTATCTCTCCCCACACCCGCATCTGAGCCTTTGTCAGCCGGTACGGCAGTCCCTCCAAAAGACGATTTGTATCCGCCACTTCAATCATCACCGCGGTACTGTCCGCCGCCTCAACCTGTTCCTTCAGCCGCCGGACAGCAATAATAAACAAAAAAAACTCATCAAATACCAGTCTCCTCCGGGCCCGGTAAACATCCTCCGCCCGCTCCGGAAAATGAATATCCGCCACCGCACGCCGGTAATCCTCCAGCTGATATTCTACCCTCATCCTCTCCGGTATCACATCTTCATCCGACGGATACAGGGAAAGAACCTGTTTCACCGCTTTCATAACCGTATTATTAGTAAGCCCCGCCGTAACCGGATACCTGGGAAGCAGACGCCCTTCCAACAGTCCATACTCATCTGCCTTAAAGATCTTGGCCTGTTCCATAAAAACTAGGCCGTCTTTCCCCTGCACCCGCCCACGGAAAACATAACCGGAGCCGGTCTTAAGCATCTTGCTTAGATAGGGCATGTTAAAAAAAGTCAGCATCAAGCTGCCGCTCTCATCACAGACCCTTACATTGATAATCGTCAGATTCCGGACTTTTTTCTTTTGCACACTACCCGCCACAGTTCCATAAAAACTATGTATTTCCCCAACCCGGGCCTCCGCTATCCGAACCGGCTTCTCATAGGCATCATAATCCCTGGGATAATGCCGAAGCACATCCTGAGCACGGTAAATACCCAGCTTATGAAACAGCCCCGCTGTTTTGTCGCCAATACCTTTCATTTCCCTGATATCCATATCCATGCCTATACCACACTGAAATCAAACCCAGAAGACGATAACTGAAGCTATACAATAACTGCCGATATGCACTTACGCACATCGGCAGCCCATACCCTTTATTCGACTGAAACAATATAGTAATAAATCGGCTGTCCCCCAAACTGCAGTTCCACATCATGTGAAGGAAAGTTAACCGCGACCTTCTGCTTCAGCTTTTCCGCATCGGCTTCCGCAATATCCTCCCCATAATAAATACTGATCAGTTCATTGGCATCACTGGCGATATCCGCTATCATCTGATAAGTCACTTCTGCCACGTCGCGGCCTACCGACAAAATACCGGCATCGCCGATCCCCATATAATCGCCCTGTTTGATTTCCTTATCCTCTATGTTAGTATCACGGACCGCATAAGTGACTTGCCCGGTCTTCACCTTGGCAATTTCCTCGTTCATATTCTGCGTATTCTCTTCAATGCCCTGGTCCGCTACATAGTTAATCACCGCCGTAATCCCCTGCGGCACTGTCTTGGTCGGCAGCACGATTACATTTTTATCTTTTACCAGCATCTTGGCTTGGTTAGCCGCCAGGATGATGTTCTTATTGTTAGGAAGGATGAAAACATGGTCTGCATTCACGCAACTGATCGCATTCATCATGTCCTCGGTACTGGGATTCATCGTCTGCCCGCCTTCAATCAGGCAGTCCACACCCAGGCCGGTAAATATTTCATTGATACCGGCACCCGCCGATACGGCGATAAACCCGACTTCCTTGCGGGGAAGTTCCGCCGCCGGTTTTGCTGTCACCGGCTTACCAGGCGCTGCGGCAGGCGCATTAGGGGTTTTCTTAAACAAGGTTTCCTGATGTTCCAAGCGCATATTGTCGATCTTAATGTTGGACAAAGCACCGAATTTCAAAGACTTCTGGATGGCCAGACCGGGATCGTTCGTATGCACATGAACTTTCACCACGTCATCGTCGGTCACGACAACGATAGAATCACCGATCGATTCCAGATAGGCTTTATAATCCATCTCCTGCTTGATATTAAAATTCCTGGTCAGCATGATGATAAATTCCGTACAATAGCCGAACTTGATATCCATGTCCGCCTTGGCATCCAAACTTTGCGAGGTAATGGCCGGTCTTGCTTCCGATATCGTGAGATCCAGTTCCTTGCCAAGAAAGATATCGTAAGCACCTTTCAGGACTTCCAGCAACCCTTGGCCGCCCGAGTCGACAACGCCGGCCTGTTTTAAGACCGGAAGCATCTCCGGGGTCTTGCTTAAGACTTCCTCGGAATACTTGATGATCTCTCCCAGGAAATACGCCATGTCTTCAGTGCCTTCTTCCATAAGAGCCCGTGCTTTTTCGGCCCCGCCCCGGGATACGGTCAGTATCGTCCCTTCTTTAGGCTTCATAACAGCTTTATAAGCTGTTTCTACGGCTTTATCCAAGGCATCGGTCAGAATAGGGATGGTTATTTCATCATGATCCCTGACGACTTTCGTAAAACCGCGGAATAACTGAGACAGGATAACACCGGAATTCCCCCTGGCTCCGCGCAGGGAACCGGAAGATATGGCCTTGCATATCGTAAGCATGTCGGCATCTTCCATGGCCGCCACTTCTTTGGCGGCTGCCATAATGGTCAATGTCATGTTTGTTCCGGTATCGCCGTCCGGAACCGGAAAAACATTTAACTCGTTGATCCATTCTTTACTGGCCTCTAACTTTTTTGCACCTGCCAAAAACATCCTTGAAAGCAAGCGTGCATCGATCGTATTGTTACCCACAATAACATCCTCCTTAATCAATCACTCGTACACCTTCCACAAAGATGTTTATTTTTTCAACTGCGATTCCGGTAAACTCTTCAACTTTATACTTCACGTTGCTGATCAGGTTATCAGAAACCGCGAGAATACTTACCCCATAGGAAACTATGACATGAAATTCCAGAACCAGTCGGTTATTTACGACGCTTACGCTGATCCCTCTGGTCATGCTGTCCATCTTCAGAAGCTTTACCAGTCCGTCTCTTACATTGATGCCTGCCATACCTACGACACCAAAGCACTCATTGGCCACTGAGCCGGCATACTGTGCAATTACTTCGTTATCGATTTGTATATTTCCCATATGTGTATTCATAGAAGAAGTTTTCATGGGTGACCTCCTTATATTAAATATAAAACCAAGATATATTATAACCTTATTACGAGAAAAATGAAATACTTAATTTCATCCTTAGCTTATATTATTATTGGCATTTTTTATTTTTTTCTTGCATTGTGACGGTTTATCTGATATTATACTACTGTTGTGAATATTGCCGGTTAGGAGGTGCAAAGATGGCTAAGTGTGATATTTGTGGGAAAGGTGCTCATTTTGGGCATAATGTAAGCCATTCTAATAGAAAAACAAACAGAATCTGGAACTCTAATATCAAGAGAGTTAAGTGTGTCGTCAACGGAGCTTCTAAACGACTTCACGTTTGTACAGCTTGTTTGAAATCTGGAAAAGTTGAGCGTGCATAAACTGGTTACAGGCAAAAAATCGGCAACTGCCGATTTTTTTATTCTATATCTATAGGAAAGTGCTCCTGCAANNATTCGGGAAGAACGCTCTGCGTTCTTCCAAGCGAGCTTGCTCGCTTTTTTGTTTTGAAAATCTTTAAGCCTGTCTTTCATATTCAAACTCACTGCGGAGCTTCTCAAACAACCGGTTGATCGCCAGAACCATCTCATGGTCACCGGCCATATTGTCCGGATGGAATATTTTGATCAGGTCTTTATATCGTTTCTTTAAGGACAAAGGATTATTCACCCCTTTAAACAGAATCTCGATCGTTTCATTATACCGTCCGTAGGTAACATCACGGGCGGCGGCTTCTTTCTCGTTCAGGAACTGGGTTTTTTCTTTTTCAAATTTTCGCTTGTCCATGTCCAACTGACTGAAGCCGCTTTTCAGGATCTCCATTTTTTTGTCAAAGAATGCCGTGTCTTCCTTGAGACGTTTCCTTTCGACGACCAGCTTATGATTGAGCTCTTTCATTTCGTCTTGAAACTGTTTTCTCTCGGTAACGAATTTGTGCTGTATGCTCGTCAGCTCATTGCGGGCCGTTTCAATCCGGACATTTTCCGCAAACAGCCATGATTTCAGAATATCCAGCTCTTCCCTGCTTCCGTGTACAAGGATTTCCTCAAACGTCTTGCCTTCTATCGGTTCTGCCACCTTGTCCATTTTGATCGTGTCCACATTGACTCCTTTAGTCACAATAATAAAAATTATACCCTATCAGCAACAGTAAGGCAATAATAATCAAAGCGACAAAGCGGTTAGATAAAAAAAACATAAGCAACATGCCGACAGCAATCCAAAATGCTATAAATCCTATCATCCTCTGCATGGATAATCCCTACTTATGTTCTTTTGTTTATCCTATGCCGCTTACCGTCAAATGATGTCATTTACCATCCGGAAAGGCGATGTCAACGGCATCGGCATCCTTAATGATCTCTTCTTCTTTGGGTTTGGTAAACTTGTCCACCAGATCAGGAATCATGTCAAGTATCTTCGTCAGTGAATCCTGGTTGCGGATATTTACCAGCTTGGTATTACCGCCTTTGATGACAAGGACTGCGCTGGGTGTCAGTTTTCCGCTGAATGCCCCGGCTCCGCCGTTTTTCTTGTCTCCCGCAGAGGCGCCGGCAGCCACTCCGAATGTCATGTCCATTAATGGTAAAATGATAACATCGCCTATCTGTGTGGGTTCACCGACAATCGTTTTAGCAGAAAGAACGGAATTCATTCCTCGCATCAGAGAATCGATGACACTGTTAAAATTATTTTCAGCCATTACGTGCCCTCCCTTTTCAATAACTTAATTATTTTACGGATATTCTTGTCCCTGTAGACCTTCCATGCCGCCCGTAGCAGCACATGAACGGAGATTCTTCCCTTAAAATAAAAGTCTCCTTCGATCCGGTTGTCCGTCAGCTCCTGATCAAAATCCGGCATTATAAAAACATTATTGCCTATCAGCGGATACAAAATACTATATAATTCTAAAATTTGTCCGGTCTGCCTCGGATCTTTCATTCCCACGGCCAGATTCACCTTTGCCTGCCGGGGCCTTATACTCTTAAATATCCGTTTCAGCTGTCTGGAACATAAAGAAAAGGCCTCTTTGAACTCATCGCTCTTAATGACATCAATATAGTAGCGGATATTAAAAACTGTATCTTTTATTTTATCATAGATTTTTAAGATTGTGTACCATATATTTTTTATTTTGTCCCTGATCGCAATGAAGGGGGTTTTCCAGCTCTTCTTGGTTTTGCTGTCGCTTTCCGCACTGTCAGGTCCGATGCCGGGATCCGTACCGGTACTCATTCCAGTATCTGTGCCGGCGCTCGTTCCGGAATCTGCGGCTTCCTCGTGGGCCGTTATGGTCTGACTGGCGGTATTGCTGTCCGCTGAATTATTATCAGGAGTGTTTGTGGAATGGCCGTCATTACTTTCCTGTTCGAAATCTGTCGGAAGCTCCGCACTGCTTTCTTTTTCTTTCATCTTGGATGAGTTGAATACAGTAAAGAACAAGACCTTGACTTTTACATAAGCCGCTTCCGGGTAAGCAAAAAGCACCCTGACAATGTGAATGAGCCAGGTCACCTTAATCCTCACGTACACAGGCGATTCCATCCCGATTTTCCGGTATCCTTTGATCCGGTACCGCACTGGGACAAACAAAACCAGTATCAGCAAGAAAACCAGCAAGGAAATCAGCGCCAGCACAATAATCCCTATTACTTTCAAGATAGTCAACAATACTGCAAGCATATCAAATCCCCGCAAGCAAATAATCTTTCAGATTGCCGTCCCTGCCTGACTTAAAGCACTCCACGGCGATCTGTTCCACAATCCCCACTGCCTCTTCCCGTCCGTTGGCAATCCCGACGATATAAGGCGCATGTTTTCGATAATACTTTTGCTTCAGAAAAGCACAATGATAAAACTCCAGCTGGTCACTTCCCTCGGCAAAGGCAATTACGTAGATATTCAGCTGTCCTGCCCGATGTTTCAGTTTCCATTTTACTTTTGCCGGATTCTTGACCGTTTCACCGACGTAAAGATTTTTATAAAATTTCATACTTAGCCCTTTACCTGTACATATTACCTATCCCTTTACCTGTACATATTACCTATACCTATATCTGTACATATTACCTATACCTATATCTGTACTATAGTCATGCCCCAGAGTCTTTATGGAGAAATGCTGATCAAACCAGTATTTGCATAGACATCAGCCTGTCCATAATTATACCGCAAATATAATCATATCATACTTATTTATTTTTCAAAAGTAGAAATTGACTGTATCCGCTTAATCCTTTATACTTTAATATATCATAATGATAGTTTTTTGACATGCCGTAAATATCGGAATGCGTTATAACTAAGGAAACACTGATTCAATCAGTATTTCCTTAGACGCTCCGCGGGATGCGCACGGATTTACAGTGGAAACTGGCACTTTGTGCCATAAATCCGGCGCGGGAAACGCTGCATCAGCGTTTCCCTTAGGAGTCCGCTGCGGCGGATATGGGGAAAATTATGAAAAATATTGCCACTATGGCACTGAAGCCGGGTATGGAAATCGCTGCGGACATCTATAATTACCGCAATGAGCTGGTATTTACGGCCGGTACTAAGGTTGATGCCAACGTGATCCGAAAGCTTAATCTTTACTCCGTCGTCGTGGTCACGGTCATGGAAGAGCTCGACTATGCGACTACATATTTTGAAAAGACAAGGCTGAGCCCGGGATTTATCCGGTTCAGCGAAGCCTATGACAAGGTAATGCCCGTTTATAAAGGCATGATGATCCATTTTACTACCAACCGGGTCCCGATCGTCATGAAACAGCTGATGAAGATCTATCATGATATCGCCGATCAGGTCGAGGATCAAATCAAGATCCTGGACTATTTGTACAACATGCTTCCCAGCGAAGACGACATGACCCACGCCCATTGTCTCAATTCGGCGCTGATCGCCGGTGTATTTGCCCGCTGGCTTAATCTGTCTCCGGAAAACACCGATGTCTTGATCCAGTGCGGTTTCTGTTATGACATCGGCAAGCTGCGGCTGCCCAATTCCCTGATTTGGAAGCCGGACAAGCTGACGGATGTGGAGTTCATGAAAATGAAGACCCACACCCTGCTGGGCTTTGAGCTGTTAAAAGACTTAGAGCTTGACCAGCACATTATCAAAGCGACCCTGATGCATCATGAACGCTGTGACGGTTCCGGCTATCCTTCCCGGCTGAAGGGATCGCAGATCGATATGTTTGCCAAGCTGGTGGCCATCATAGATTCCTATGAAGCCATGACTTCCGCCCGTATCTACCGGCAGTCGAAGCATCCTTTTCAGGTAATCGCCAGTTTTGAAGAAAGCGGGCCGGATAAGTATGACGAACGGCTGCTCAAGCCCATTC
Organism: Lachnospiraceae bacterium UBA935; assembly: GCA_002293525.1. GTDB lineage: Bacteria > Bacillota > Clostridia > Lachnospirales > Lachnospiraceae > UBA935. The sequence continues at coordinate 9,457 of DBDJ01000036.1, read as the reverse complement.
TGCTGCATATCGCTGAACATATGGCAGGGAATTCGGTTCTGTTAAGCAACGGCCAGCAGGCCGAGGTGGCGAGAATAAATCCGTCGGCCATATCCCGGCCGATCGTCAAGTACCCCGACGGCCTGCTAATTGACTTAAGCATCAATGAATCCTTGGAAATCCAGTCGATCTGTTAGGAATCCCTGAAAATCCGTCGTTCGGTCAGGAATCTCAGGCCATCTTGCTGTCTTCAGTTTAAATAAGCATCAAATATTCTTTTGGCTATCGGCACCGCATAATCTCCGCCGGCCCCGGCTCCTTCAATAATGATCGTCACGCAGATCTGCGGGTCGTCGGCCGGCGCATAGCCGGTAAACCAGGCATGGCTCTCGCCTTTGACGGTCCCGAACTCAGCCGACCCGGTTTTGCCGGCCGCCGTATAGCTGCTGTCACGCAGCCGCGTTGCTGTGCCGCTTTCCACGACATTTTCCATCAGCTGCCCCAGGATCTGGGCTTCCTCTTCGCTCATCAGCTCGCCATAGGCTTCCGGCTCAAACTGCTTGATGACGTTGCCGTTAATGTCTTTCACCGAATCGACGACATAGGGAACCATCAGGACACCGTTGTTGGCGACAGCACAGGTGATCATATTCAGATGAGCCGGCGTGATCTGAGTCTTGCCTTGCCCGATGGTGACCTGCATCATGGCCGCTTCCGGCATATCCTCCGTAAGGCTGAGCCGGCTTTGGTTATAATTCATCGCCAGCGGCAGTTCCTGATTAAACAGCAGCTGGCCGAGCGACCCGGCAAAACCTTCCCGTTCCAGCGACAGGCCGATATTGGCGAAGGAGCTGTTACAGGACTTGGCAAAGGAAACGTTAAAATCGACCTGTCCGTGGGCACTGCCGTGATAACAGTTGATCCGCTCCTCCCCGCTGACATAATATCCCGGACAGTTAAAACGGTAGCCGGAAACATCCAGGTCATTCTGCCGCAAATATTCCAGCGAGGTGATGATCTTGAACGTCGATCCCGGAGGGTAAAGCCCTTGGGTAGCCCGGTTCAGCAGAACGCTGCTGTCTTCATCTTCAATCAGGTCGTCCCAGATCAGCGGAATCTCGGATGGTGAAAAATCCGGTTTTGACACCATCGCCAGGATTTCGCCGGTCGCCGGGACCGTCACGATGATCGCGCCTTTATAGACACCCAGGGCATGGGAGGCCACGTCCTGAATATCCACCTGTAATGTCGTAGTAACACTGTCGCCGGGGTTCTTCCGGCCGGCGGCGGCATTTTCCGCCTTCTGGGAAAGCAAGGCGTTGGACTGGATCAGGTAATAGTTAGCCGAAGCCTCGATGCCCGACCGCCCTTTCGTGTCAAAGCCTACCACGTGGGAAAACAAGTTGCCATAAGGATAAATCCGCACCTCTTGGCCGTCATCCGCTGTCTGGGTCTCGGCCAGAACCTCTCCGTCTCTGGCCAGGATGGCTCCGCGGGTATTCTGGGCCATCAGGATATTCTGCATGCCGTTATAGACGTTGTTCGTCATCTCCTGTTTGTTGGCAAAAGAATAATAACAGATATAGCCGGTCATCCCTAACATAAGCAGGACAAAGGCCCAGGTGACAGACGTGATCTGCCGATTTGATTTTTTGATCCGGTGATCGGCTGGCTTTTTAGACTTATGAGGGGTCTTCTCCATTGTCATCGAATATAGCTCCCTTGTTTGTAATATGTATCATTGAGTTTCCGGCAGGAAACTCAGTCTGTTGCCGGTTCAGGACTTATGTCCGGTTCCGGGACACTTATTTTCTTGATTCTTTTGAGATAGCGCTTTTTCCTCAGCTGTTTCCTGGCTTCTTCGTCTTGCCTGATGATATAAAGCCCTTCGATAACGGAAAACATGATCATCGTTGTCAGGACGGAGCTGCCTCCGTAACTGATCAGCGGCAGGGTGACTCCTGTCAACGGGATGAATTTGGTTCCCCCGCCGATCGTCAGGAAAATCTGGAATATGTAAGTGATGCCAAGGCCGAAGGCAATCAGCCGGTAAAACTTCTCCTTCAGGCCGGAGGCGATATTCATGAACATCGTAAAGCAGCTGAGACATATCAGGATCAGGCAGACGGCAAAGAAAATCCCTAGTTCTTCCGCTACGGCAGAAAAAATAAAATCAGCCTCCACAAAGGGAATAGAAAGGGGATTGCCCTTATACAGCCCCAGGCCAAACAAGCCGCCGTTGGAAATGGCGAACAAGGACTGGGTAATCTGATAACCCGAAGAATCGATCACGCTCCAGGGATCCTGCCATGCCAGGATCCGTACCTGGACATGCCGGAATACCTGATAGGCCAAGACGGCGGCCCCGCTGCCGCCGGCCGCCCCGGCCAGCACATAGAGGCCATTGCCTGTCGCCAGATAGACCATCAGTACATAGACGACAAAGAAGATCAAGGCGCTGCCCAGGTCTCTCGACACCACCAGGATCATGACGTGGACCGCCGCGACAACTGCCGTGGTAAACACCTGAAAGAAGCTGGCGGAATGATAAAGCGCACTGGCGACAAAGAAAACAAAAAGGATTTTCACCGCTTCCGAAGGCTGAAAAGTAACGCCGGCTACGGTAAAGGAAAGTTTGCTGCCGTTGACATCCTGACCCAGGATCAGGACCGCCGTCAGAGCGGCGATTCCCGCCAGCGCATAGACCCAGGTAAGGCTTTTCAAAAACCGCAGTTTCCTGATCAGGTAGGGCAAAAGTAAGAAAATGATCAGCGAACCGGTCGCGATGATAAACTGCCGGATCGCCTTGTCATAAGATATCCTGGTTAATATCACGAAGCCGATGCCCAGTAGCAGGCACATATTGTTGAGGATCAGGCGGTTGCCCCGCGGATAGAGCATCCCGAACAGTACGATGGCGGCATACAGTATGATCTGCTGAAACGCCGCAAAGAAAAGCTGGCCGACTTCTCCTGTTTCCAGGAAAATATAAAAATAGCAGGTTACATGAATCAGGAACATCAAGATATTCTGCCGTACATAGATGCCGTTCCTTCTTTTTTCTTCCCGGAAACGGAATACCGCAAAACACTCATAAGTATAAAGAGCCATACAGACCGTGATGAAATATTTTGCCAGTTCTTCAAAATAAACCTGTGCTGCCAGCATCATTCAACTCCTCTTTTACTATGGCCGGTGGTATATTCTTCATAAGGCCTGACCGTAGCTTTGTTTCTGTTTCTGTATTCGCCGATATTATTAAAAAAAGCAATGATATCTCCCGTTTCCTTGCCAGTCTCGGTGGTGAAATCTAAGCGCAGATTCATGCTCAAATCGACACTTGTATCGGAGCCCGACGAAAGGATTCGGGACAGTGTCCCTTGACTCACAATGTCATGCAGCGATAAGGGAACGGTATTATATATGATATTATAACAATGACGGCATTTTTTACAGACCCAAAACTGTTTTCCGTAGCGATCCGTAAGCGGAAGGATATCGGTCTTGTGGTCTGGCGCAGCTTGCCCGGACGGGCCGCCTTGTCTGGTTTGGCTTACATGTCCGGTCTGGCTATCTTGTCCGTACTGGCAGACTGGTCCAGTTTTCTCAGCTTGTCCGGTTTTCCCGGCTTGTCCGGTTTTCCATATACAGTTGGCTGATATCATCATCGGTATCCGGCCATATACCATCATGCTGATAGCTGCCGGGACGCCTTGTGACGGCTCCGAACATTGACTGACAAAGTCATTGATCTCGTATCTGTTCAGCTCGATCGGAAGATAGCATTCGCTGGCATGCTCACGCCAGAACTGCCATGATGCTTTATTCCAGATATAAAGCGAGTGATCGGTTACAATGCGTCCGGAATAGCCGACTGAGCGTAGCCATTGATAGCTTTCGATATTTTGGATCAGCACGCCGTCACATAGATTCCCGTGCAAAATGCTGGCGTAATTCTCCAGATACTGCTCTGACCTGGCCCGGAATATCCGAGGCAAAACCGCGAACCACTCCGTACCGTCGGGTTTAGGGAGGTTGGCCTGGTTTTCCCATATGTCAATGTCGATGTATATTCTTTTAATCCTATGCCGGCCAGCGCTTTTCCATTGCTCGGCAGTCGTCACCTGCACATGCAGCTCCGGCCTGCCGGGTTGGCCGGAAGCCGTATAAGCCGCTGGGTTCATGTCAGTCGGCACAACAGGAACTGTAACGCTCTTGTTGGCAGGTGAAACGGCAACCTTGGCAGCAAGTTCTGTGTCAGGTTCTGTAGCAGCTGCCGTATCAGATCCTGATCTCGGAAGTCTTGGCGGAAGCGGGCGCACAAACGGCCGCAACATCGTTTCTTCCAGCTGGTTCAGTGCTTTCCGTCTTAATTCGTTCAGTTCTTTTACCGGCATAAAGATATTATCCGACAATACCAGTTTCAGATCATCGAAAACAAAAAAAGTATTTCCGCTTTTCTTTAGCTGTTTTGCCACGGATTCTTCATTAAGCGGCTGTTTCAAAGCCGGGCTTAAGTCGGCTCCCTTGGCGCTGACGGTTATTCCACTGCAGGAGACCGTCAGCTCAGCCGGCTGCCCCGCAGTAAAATCGCCATATCCGCTGACAGCAAGTTTCATAGGGCTGTCAATAAAACCGCGTCGAACTTCTGAAAGCAAGGCGATATCAGCGCCTTCATAGCCCGGCTCTTTGCGGGTAATCATTTCCTTGCCGTTATGTCGGAAGTAATATCCTTCCCCGGCTTCATCGCGGATATATAATGACTGAAGGCGGTAACTGTCTTCTTCGGCCACCGTATATCCGTCCCGTCCTTCAGCGTAAAACATATCAATGTATTTGCGGTAAACCGCTGTTACCCCGGCAGTATATTCCGGTTTTTTCATCCGGCCTTCGATCTTAAAAGAAGTGATTCCGGCCGCGATCAAGTCCGGCAGGATCGTGAGGGCACACATGTCTTTCAGGCTTAGCGGATAGCAGTCGGGATTACCGCTATTTTTGCCGGAACGCTTCCGATAAGGCAGCCGGCACGGCTGGGCACAGCGCCCCCTGTTACCGCTTCTGGCACCCAAGATGCTGCTGAACAGGCATTGGCCGGAATAACAGTAACACATGGCGCCATGGATGAAGGTTTCCAGCTCGATGTCGACTTTTCCCCGGATCTGTTTCAGTTCTGCGAGGCTCAGCTCTCTGGCCGGGATGATTCTTACGGCTCCGTTCCTTTTCAGAAATTCCGCTCCATAGGCATGGGTGATATTCATCTGGGTGCTGGCGTGGACGGGCAACTGCGGAAACTGTTTGGTAACCCATCTGAGCACACCGACATCCTGAACGATGACACCGTCAAGGCCGACGGTATAAAGCGGAGCCAGATAAGAATATAGCTCATCAAATTCTTTCTCTTTCACAAGGGTATTTATGGTCAAGTATATTCTGCGCCCAAATAAATGGGCATAGCGGATTCCGTCAAGCAGCTGACCCGAAGAAAAATTGTCCGCATATGCCCTGGCCCCGAACCGGTCGCCGCCCAGATATACCGCATCGGCACCGGCATGTAAAGCCCCGATAAGCCCTTCATAATCTCCTGCCGGTGCCAGCAGCTCCACTTTTCCAGCCATTCCCTATTGTCCTTTATGATCCATTTGTTCCATAAAAATAAGAGTGATATACTCCACATTTAGCAAGGGCGATTCCCTATTAAAAAAACTGCCCTTTACAAAAAAGACAGCCTTTCTGTAACCGTTAACTCTTTAGTTCTGCTTCCAGCCGAATGATTTTCTTCGTGTTCTCATTGATTTCAGCCTGAAGGTTCTTAACATTCTTCTCTGTATTCTCCAGTTTGATCTGAGAGGCAATCAAAGCATGTTTTAAGTCATATAATTCCTTTTCTTTGCCCTGGATCTCTTCTTCCAGCACGCCGATCTGTTTCTTTGCTTTAAAATAATCATCCGCAATATTGAGCTGAAGCAGGACATTCTGCCGGTCAAGCGGCTGTCTGCGAAATGATTCGACCTTGTTGTATTCGGCTATCTTGTTATTGATGTAGGAAGCTACCTTTTGCAGATATTCTTCGCTCTCATAACCGCTTAAAGTTAAAACCTTGCCGCCAATAATAACTTCCGTATCGGTCTTGCCCGTCATTTTCCTTGCTCCCTGCCGCCATAAGCTGACTGTATCTGTAAATATCGTTGCTTTCCCAGTTGCATATAGATTATTATATATCAGGTCAGGCTAAAATTTCAAGTACCAAATGATGACATGCCGAATCAGTGGTGACATGCTGAATCAACGGCGACTTCGGATAGATGCGAGATCAAGAAATTCGAACATCCTGCTCTGGGGGGCTGCTTTCCAATGCTGCAATAAATGCCGGGGAAACGGGCAGGTTCCTTATAATATCATGGATATTCGTAGATGCTTTGCCTCTTCTATCCACTGTGTCCTTTACATTCGTTAAGGTCAGATAGCGGGTGCCCAGTTCCTCGGCCGGGTCGGTATAGTAAGAAATCTGACAATAGCCGCTCCGTCTTGGGACTTTCAATGAGTTAAAGTAGTCGATGTCGTTCCGTTCTGCGGCTTTTTTTATTTGCGGGAAATTTTCTTCCGGCTGGTGCGGCAATCTTAAGGCACAGATCGTTTCCTTGCCCCAGTTCCCTGTTTCCTCGAAAAACGGGCGTTCCATGTCAGTATGGCCGAAATAAAACGGTGAACACAATGCGACCAGATGTTCAACCAGCCATATTGCCAGAAGAAAAAAACCTGATACTGTGGGGCCGTTACTGCTGAAAGTCCACACGCCTTGCGGCACGATGATATCCTTGAAGGCCATTAGGAGATATGAGGGTTCCCATAAAAAATCCAGGAATAAAGAGAAATCAATGACCCGAACCTCGTCTCTGAAAACAACTGCCGCATAGGCGGCAAAATGCACATAGGTAAAAACTATAAAATATGCCACAATTGAAATCGCCCACACGATCATATTGCGGGCTTTTCCCCATTTCGTGATCTTCCACGCCAGCTTGCTCGCCAGAAAGCTGTAGACCACCGTGATTATAATATTTAGATAGGCAGAGGGGCTATAATACATAGCGATGCTGTAAAAAATCGAAAGCACCGCTGTTATTATGATACCCAGTATAAAAAACACGATGTAAGACGGATGTACCTTGCCTGAATGGCGGTAATAACTTACATAGCTGCTCATAGACGTAAGCTCCTTTGCGATTCGTTGCATATTTTGACGTTATTATTATAATGTCCAAAACGAGGCACTACGAAGTGTCGGCACCGCGGCTGACAGCAATGCGGAAATCAGCAATCATATGTCATTCGCCTTTCTGTTAGCCCAAAAAGTTCTTCTTGAAATAACCCAAGTGGTTTTTCCGGAACACCAGCATCATGTAAGCGGATGTCAAGGGCGGGAATATATATCAGGTTGAAATCTCAAGCCCTAAATGATGATAGGCCAAATCCGTGGCGACTCTGCCGCGAGGGGTCCGGTTGATCAGGCCGTTAAGTAAGAGATAGGGTTCATATACTTCCTCAATCGTACCGGCATCTTCCCCGACCGCCGCTGCCAGCGTGTCCAGCCCGACCGGGCCGCCCTTAAACTTCTGGATGATGGTCAGCAGCATATTCCGGTCAACGTGATCCAGCCCCATCTTGTCAACGTCCAGCAGGTTCAGGGCGGTGGAAGCAACTTCCCCCGTTATGATGCCGTCATATTTGACCTGGGCAAAATCGCGTACCCGTTTCAGGATCCGGTTAGCCAGCCGCGGCGTGCCGCGGCTGCGGCGGGCCAGCTCTTCTGCTCCGGCTTCCTCGATCTTGACCTTGAGGATGCGGGCAGAATGCATGATAATCGTTTTTAACTCGGCGGTATTGTAGAATTCCAGGCGGTGGATCACCCCGAAGCGGTCACGCAACGGCGCGGTCAGCAGGCCGGCCCGCGTGGTCGCGCCTACAAGGGTGAATTGGGGCAGCTCCAGCCGGATCGAGCGAGCGGAAGCCCCCTTCCCGATCATGATGTCGATGCAGTAGTCTTCCATGGCCGGATAAAGCACCTCTTCCACCTGGCGGTTGAGCCGGTGAATCTCATCAAGAAAAAGCAGGTCGCCGGGCTGCAGGTTGTTCAGGATCGCGGCCATTTCGCCTGGTTTCTCGATGGCCGGCCCGCTGCTGACTTTCATATTGACACCCATCTCGTTGGCAATGATGCCGGCCAGCGTGGTCTTTCCCAGGCCGGGCGGGCCGTAGAACAGCACATGATCCAGCGGGTCCTTCCTTTGCCGGGCGGCTTCCATATAGACCTTCAGGTTGTCCTTTACCTTGGTCTGGCCGATATATTCGTCCAGCTTCCGGGGGCGTAAGGAGCCTTCAATCTTGAGGTCTTCTTCTTTTAACTTGGTTTCAATGATTCGTTCGGGCATTTGCGGAGTCACCTCGTGAGTTTCTGTAGTTACCTGTAATCTAATGTAGCGCAAGCAAGGATAATATAACAATATAACATAGTGGAGAAAGGCATTAAAACATATTCTTAAGAGCCGCCTTCAGGAGCGCTTCGGTGTCCATATCTTCCGTGGCGGCGGCTTTCTTAACCGCCTTCAAGGCATCTGATGCTCCGTATCCCAAGGCTACTAATGCTTCCACGGCTTCATTCTTGGCCTGGTTGTCTGTTCCGGTTTGGCCGGAATGGCCATAGGCATCCATTTCCCTGGATAGCAAAGTATCTTCTACGGATACTTTGTCACGCAAGTCCAAGATGATCCGTTCCGCCGTCCGGATGCCGATACCCGGCGCCTTGGCGATGGCTCTTGCGTCTCCGGCCATGATGGCAAAGCGGAGGTCGTCGGCGCTCATCACCGACAGGACGGCCAGCCCGCCTTTGGGGCCGATGCCGTTGACCGTGATCAGTTTCTTGAAAATCTCCATGTCGTCTCTGGTCAGGAAGCCGTAGAGCTGAAAGATATCCTCCCGGATATGGGTGTAGGTGTACAGCTTGATCTCCTGTCCCACTCCCGGAAGCAGGTTGGCCGTTCCCGTCGATATCCTGACATTGTAACCGATGCTGCCGGTGTCGATAATTACGTTGTCTTCTGTTATGGCGGCGATGTCGCCTTTTATAAAGGCTATCATGTGAAGTGTTTCCTTTCATGAAAGTGATGTTATGTTACTTTTGTACTATTTATTATTTCCATATTGTTACGGACAGTTTCGGTAGTAACGTGATTCTTCCCCAGTGTCTTCTCCAATATGGCTAAGGCTCTTCCATACCATTCCAGAGCCTTTTTATATTCCCCCTGCTCAGCGTATACAATCGCCATGTTATTATAGGTCGCTGCGGTATCCGGATGCTCTTTTCCAAGCACCTTTTCTGTGATGGCTAAGGCTCTTCCGCACCATTCCAGAGCCTTTTCATATTCCCCCTGCTCATCGTATACATTCGCCATGTTATCATAGGTCTTGGCGGTCTCCGGAT
>DBDJ01000025.1 GCA_002293525.1 Lachnospiraceae bacterium UBA935 | reverse complement strand
TCTTGTCTTTCAAGGGCGTCTAAAGACCTGCGTATGACTTTACTTGTTGATACATTGGATAATGTGTCGGAAACAATATCGCTACTGCTACATCCAACGCTGTCTTACCGTCTAAATCTACGTATTGTAAAGGCTGGCTGTCATGAAGATAATACTGTTTCATTCCTTCCTGTTCCGTCATGGCCGTCTGGCTGTCCCAGAAGTAGCTCTGGGTGCTGCCGTTTTCATTCTTCCTTAACCGTCTCTTCTGTCTCCCCTTCCGCTTCCATTTCCTGCCGGATAAGCTGGTTCAGGGCATTGTAATGGTAATATGTAGTTTTTCCACCCTCCGTCATGGATGTCCGATTCCCGAACGGATCAAAAGTATAAGACCGCTGCAACTCACCGTCTTTTGATACCTCACTCAGCCGGTTCAAGGGGTCATATCCATAACGGTAGATCCCACTTTCTTCTTCCAGCCCATCCCGGTATTTCTCCGTTCCGATCCGATTCCCCATCAGATCATACAGTGATATTGCCGGCGGTATCATACGTGAATTCCTGTTTCTGTCCTTCGCTGCTTTCTATAGATATGATGCGGTTCAGGCTGTCATAAGCGTATTGTAAGGCAAAACCTCCGGATGTCTCCCTGCGGATAAGGTTACGGTTGCAGTCATATGTATACATTTCCGTATTTCCGCCAGGATAACTCGCCTGAAAAAGAAGTCCGCCTTTCCGGTATTCATATGATGTCGTCCGAGTAGGATTGCCATTGGGGTCGGTGATCTGGATGGCGCGGTTCAGGTTATCATAAAGGTAGGTGGTGATGTTCCCGCATTCATCCGTGACTTCGGTCAGGTTGCCTTTTTCGTCGTGCCGCAGGCGGACCGAGCTGCTGTCCGGCTGGTAGATCTCTGCGGGAAGGCCGTTTTCATAGCGGACGGCCTGTTCCTGCCCGAGCGGGTCGGTGGCGCGTAGGAGGTTGCCTTTCTCATCATAGATGTATTTATAGGTGGCGCCGTCAGGCTGCTTTACCTGGATGATGCGGTTCTGGGCATTGTAAAGGAAGCAGGTCCGGTTCCTCAGGGCATCGATGACTTCGATGACGTTGCCCCGGCCGTCATATTTATATCTGGTACGGTTGCCGTTCCGGTCGGTATATTGGGTCCGGCAGTTCTTGCTGTTGTATTCGTAGCTTTCCTCGGAGACGGGATTGCCGGCCTCGTCAGTGTAGACCGTCCGGATATGACGTTTCTGCTCGCCATGGACGTAATGGATGCGGTTGCCGTTCTGCTCGGTGAGAACGACGGTGCGCTCTTTGTCCAGGTATTCGTAGCCCATCTCGCCGCCGTCCGGGAAAGACTGCTTCACGGTAAATATCTTCCTTGTCATAGATGAAGTTAGAAAGCATCTCCTGCATGATCATTCTGCTGCTGGTTTTCGTTCTAAATCTAAATCAGGGGAAATTAATTTCTATTCTTCTTCCGGCTTATAAATTCCAGGAACATCCTCATAATCCCAATTAATTATAAATGGTGAATCTTTATCCGCCTCTTCTGCTTTAATGACATGCAATGTATACAAACCTTCATTATCGGGATTTATAGTATCACTGAGGTAATCTTTTAAATAGAATCGGTACTGATCTTTATCGGTTGTAACCGTGTAAAAAGCATCGACTCTTGTTGATCTTCTCCCATTGTCAACAGAACCGCCGCCGCCGAATCTGTCTAGCTCCCAAGAAACCACATTTCCTTGGAAAAGCTCCAGTAAATATTTCATGCTGCCATCAAAATCATCAGCTTCATCTATCGCCTTTTTCGAAAACATTATTTTCAGATCGCTTTCATCTTGTCTTTCTAGAGCGTCTAATAATTGCTCTAATCGAGCATTTTCTTTTATCTCACTATCGTCATAAATAATCATTCTGCCTCCTCCAAACGCACACGATGATAATAAAACGGTTATACTCAGAAACATTACAAAATATTTTTTCTTCACAACAGGATCTCCTTTCAAAATTCAAATGTTGCCGTACAAGTTTCCTTGTCAAAAGTCCAAGGTGACTCCTCATGATCCCAATAGTCATAAAAACTCTTATACATATCTTCATTACTTGAAAAATTAACAGTAAAGCTAACGACCAGGTCTTCCGCTTTCATATTAATTGCAAAATATGAATATCAAGTTCTGCATTGATAATAATACCAATTTTCAATTATTTTTTCGGTTTCATATATGAAATAGCTTCCTCGTTGAACAAAAATTCCATTTTCTTCTATCAATTCGCCACCGGCCCCCCAATCTAACGCATTCCCGCTTTCTGAATAATACACCCCCCAATAATTATACATAGGTGGAGTAAATGTAAAACCAAAGTCTACTTTTATGTAATTATCTTCACGCTTTCTGGACGACATGGAAATAATAGGATAATCTTCAAGTAAGCTACTTTCAATTCCATATGACACATATTCTTCTTTCTTATCTAATAATATTAGCTTTTCTTCACTTTCCTCCAATATATTTATCATGTCAGTCACTAATTTCTCATATTCTTCCTGATTATTGTATATCATCTGGAATACATCCTCTTTTGATTTCAGACTGTCTTTGTACGTCAAATGATCTCCGATACCTCCTGAGGTATATAAAATAATATATATATTAAATCCAATATAAATCAAAAAACCACCAAGAAATACTGATCCTATTATCATAACTACCTTTACTATATCTTTTGTAACACCTTTCATTTAGATATTCCTCCTAAGATATTCGTAAATTTAACCATTATAGCTTATTCACCACATCTATTATCTTCTAACCACATATTTATTCCTTTTTCCACAGCAAGATGATCTTCTGGTGCATCTCCGTAGTTAGGCAAAAATGGTAAAGTTAATATATACTTCTTTGAATCCCAGTTTAATAATTGCGCAAATCCCCCACCGGCATATAGCATCTCAGCCGGAAATAATGAAGCTCCAACATAACCGAATGCAATATTACCTAGGGTACCTGGGTCAATTATTTCACCGTGATATATAAAATAATCCGGCCTTTCGGCAGACCTGTTGGATCCGTCGGGAATACTGGTGCCGGCACATCTATCCTCTCCTGCTCATATTTTTCTCTGGCCTCTCCCACAAGACCTGCGTATGACTTTACTTGTTGATACATTGGATAATGTGTCGGAAACAATATCGCTACTGCTACATCCAACGCTGTTTTACCATCAAAATCTACGTATTGTAGAGGCGGTAAAAAGCGGTGTTCCCGCATTCATCCGTCATCTTCTGGCCGTAAGTGTAGCACGTATCATGAAAAAGCAATGTTCCAAAAAGTATCAGGGCAGTTTAATAGCGCTAGGATATTGATCTTCTGTTTCAATGATACGATTAACCATTATTCTTCTTCCGGCTTGTAAATCCCAGGAACATCTTTATAATCCCAGTTAATTATATGATGTGATTCTTTATCCGCCTCTTCTGCCCGAATGACGTGCAAGGTATACAAACCTGCATTATCGGGATTGCTA
>DBDJ01000041.1 GCA_002293525.1 Lachnospiraceae bacterium UBA935 | reverse complement strand
GAGGTCACTTCATATTGTCTCCTTTCTTTTTATTCCATATATTAAAGCTGCCTATATGGTCATATTAAAAAATTTACCAAGCTCAATTTTTATTGGCTCGTTCAATCCTCACCCCAAACGATCTGATGTAAATACTCTTTGTGTCCAAGGCAATTCACAGGCAATCTTTTATTTTTTTCCATGTCTATTGCCGCATAAGGACAAGTCCAGCAGAAATACCTGACACTGCAATCGCTACAGATATCACCATAATAAGGGAGATATTTAAAAAACTTCATTCCGTTTTCATCCATTCCGTTTTTACACTTATTTATAAACTCACTCAGCGATTCTATATTCAGTATATTACCAATCTCATCCATATCATCTTTAAAATTGATACAAGGATAAATCAGTCCTCTTTCATCAATGCTCAATGACTCTATCCCGGCATTGCATGAGCAGGCTCTCAGTGCCTTTCTGAAATTTTCATCTGTCGGTATCTTCGTGTAACTATCTCTATTTTCTTTTCTCCTATTTCTTAAATATCTTTCATTTTCCTTTGCCCTGCCCATAAACGACAAACGTCTTATCACGGGAGCAACCTTCAACTGTCTGCACAATTCTTCAAACTTCGTCTTGCCTTTCTGATCATTTCCTAGCGAAACCATTGAGAGCGAGATTTTTTCCATTCCCTTATTCTGAAGTAATTCTATGCTGTTCAGTACCTTTCGAAATACGTTGTTCCCTCGAAGATCGCTACAGCTTTCGTCATCATATCCATCTAAACTGATATCAACTGCGCTGATATATTTTGTGATTTCCGTTGCTAACTCAGCTGTTAATAAAGTTGCGTTCGTCATTAATGTTATCTTTATCTCTTTATCTTTTAAGTTGATATATCGTACTATGTCCATGAAATCCTTACGAAGCAAGGGCTCCCCGCCAGTCAAAATAATGTTTTTGGCATTACATGCAACTATCTTATCAATAATTTTTATTATGTCATCTGTATCCAAAAAATCTGTACCCGTTACATTCATGGCATTCGCTGAGCAATGCCGGCAGCTCAAATTACATCGGTTTGTTAGTATAAGCTCCACGCTTTCCAAATGTGGTTCATTTTCTATATTGATATCATCATCATTTGTCAAAACTTTTATGGTCTCTAAGTTATCAACTAATTTCTGTATATATATTTGGTCGCTTTTCTCTTCAAAACATTCGATGAAACTATCTTTTGTTAATCCCAAATCTATTGCTTGGGTCAGATAATCATAGCATTCCTTTGAAAAGCGAATCCATTCACCTCTCAATTGGTTGGTGGCTATAACTTGGTTATTTCTGAAAATAAACTTTGCATAATTCGAAAATAATAGATTCTTTGTGTCTCCTTGCATTTTTTCTCCCGTTATTTGAAGTTGATATTTAATGTATTTTATTTTTTAAAGACAATAAAGTGTTATCAAATCAACTTTTTATACCGTTTTTGAGAACATTCGATATGCATTTAAATATATTGTTGATTATATTCTTTTATTGTCATTATATGTTAATACAATTTGCGTATCAATGCTTTATATAGGCTAAACACTTCATATACTTAAGATATTTAGTTAATGATGATTATTGTAATGATATTTAATAAAGTATTCCTTTTGTATAATAATCATTCGATTATTTAATTATTACACAACAAACAGCCATTCAAAATGACGATGTCTAAAATCAACTATGCATTAAGAACGGACAAAGGGTTTGCATGGAGAATATAGTGGTGTACATTTGATATTTGGTAACACCAAAAAAGACTGCTGACAGCATTTCCATAACATCAGGTCATTTTTGGTAGTCAAACGTGATATTAGTAGACAAATAGTAGTCAAATAATAACCGGCAGCAGGCATATAATATCTCAAGCACCTACTGCCGGATGATGATAGCATTAAATAACGATATCATTAAAGTCTATTTCCAGATCGCCATAGATATTTACTTTGATCTTATCCTTAAAAGTATATGATCTGACAATCCAGTCGGCTTCAAAGAAGTATACTAATATTTTTTCCTCTTGTGGATCCACGATCCAGTATTCTCTTACCCCGGTATTTTCATAAAGACCTAATTTCCTCAAGTAGTCATGGCCGGCATTACCGGGTGATGTTATTTCAATGATCCAGTCTGGCGCACCGTTGCATCCTTGGTCAGTAAGCTTGTCAGAATCGCAGATAACACTGATATCCGGCTCAAGGTAGGTTTTATTATCTGCATTGATAAACACGGCAAATGGGGCAGGGTAGACCCTGCAGGGGCCGCCTTGTGATTTAATGTAATTTCCGATTTCAATATGCAGGCCCGACAATATTTCCTGATGAATCCTACTTGGCGGTGCCATATCGTAAATCTGTCCTTCGATCAGCTCGGCTCGCTCACCTTCCGGCAAATTATAAATATCCTCTATCGTGTAATTTCTGTTCACTTGCGGTAATGGCATATATCACACTTCCTTTCTCTGCTATTGTTGCCAGCGGAATAATTAATTCCCTACCAGAGTGACCGCTCTGACAAGGGCAAGACACAGCCGGCTAAGGGGTCAGTCCCGATACATAGATTATAGCCCTTTTCCGGCTGAAAGGGAAGTATCATATGTAGGAAATACTCAAGGAGAGGGATATACCTCAATACCCGAAACTATCCATTAGGTATATCACTGTCGTCCCAAAAAGTGTATACTGACTTTGAAAGATATTTATTTTATAGTGTTACACTGACAAACACAGAACAGATTTATTTCTGTATATATGGAGGTTCGCGAGAATGAGACATATAGATTCTAAGCATATTTTTTGGTAACACCCAAAAAAGACCTCTGACAGCAGTTCCATGACTACCATCAAAGGTACATAATCCCCGTATCTAAGAGCTTTCCTCAAACTCGAAGTGACAGGATTTGAACCTGCGACCTCTGCGTCCCGAACGCAGCGCTCTACCAAGCTGAGCCACACTTCGTTGTATATCATATTCAGTGGAGACAATGTTCATGATACCTTTTTTACACTAAAATGTCAATGTCTTTTTTCTTCTTTACAATGATATACATTGATTTTGCATGAAAATCAGACATTTTTCGGTAAGCGATATTTAATATTTAGTTGTCCATAAAGGAACAGGCCTCTGGGATTATTCCAGAGCCTGTTCGAGCTTTTCTACCAGATCTTTTTTGGAAACGGTACCGACGATTATATTTTCCGGCTCGCCGTTCTTAAAAATAATAATAGTAGGTATAGAGAGAACATGAAAACGGCCTGCTAACTCCATCTCATCGTCAATATTGCATTTTGCGACCTTACATCTGCCGGAATATTCTTTTGCCAGTCCTGCGATTATCGGTGACATCATTTTACAGGGACCACACCAGTCCGCATAAAAATCCACCAGCACCGGGACATCGCTTTCCATAACCTCTGTTTGGAAATTGTCTTCTTTAATCATTAGTTCCATATAATTGCTCCTTTTTTGGTAATTTACATTACTCTCTTGATTGTTCATTATATCTTTTTTGTCCATCAAATTTTTGTCCGAAAAAAGGCCACTTTTCTCTCGACGAAATTGATTATAGGCCTTAGAGGCGACAAATTTAAAAATAGGGTTTCCCATCGAAGAAAATTTTTCCTCATATTCTGTCGTCACATTACCGGGCGCCATGGCCGGGTCGCGGTGCAGGTCGTAAGTAACCGCCTCCTTTTTCCAGTCTGCAGGCTCAAGCTCACTCAGTCCAAACAGAAAGAGGGATTTATTGTCGGTTTTCAGCTCCAGTCGACCCGTATCGTTCAATATGGCTTTATAAAGTGCTAAAAATCTTTGTGATGTCAGCCGTCGTTCAGCGTGCCTTACTTTTGGCCATGGATCGGAGAAATTCAGATAAATCCTGTCGATCTCGCCTTGACCGAAGACCCTTTCAAGATCACGGGCGTCCGTACAGATTAAAACCAGATTCTTTATTTCCTTCCGCCCTGATTTTTGATCTGAATCCTGATTCGTTCTGTTTGATTCCCTGGACAATCTTAAGTCCGGTATCAAATCCGATTCCCTGGACAATCTAATGCCCGTTGTCAAATCCGATTTCCTTAAATCGTTTTGTTCCAGTTTCTGTACGGCCCGACACAGTACACTGGAGTATTTATCGATCCCGATATAGTTGATATCAGGATGCCTTCTTGCCATTTCAGTGATAAATTTTCCTTTGCCCATGCCGATCTCAATATGTATAGGATTCTCATTCTTAAAAAAACTATACCATCTTCCTCGATATGTTTCTGGCTGATTACAGACATAAATACTATTAGCAATCAGTTCTTCCGAGCCTGTTACATTACGTAATCGCATAGATACCTCTTTTAACTCCCTTGCATTATTATTATTTTACATCATCCAAATGAATAATGAAAGACGTAGATTGAACACAAAAAATTTTTTAACATGTCAAATTTATCCACCCAGGAAAAAATACAACATTAAATGCAGTTTTATAAAAAATATATTTTAGTTTTGCGTAAAATGGTGTATGATAATAATTATTATGAAATTTTTAAGTCAGGAATTCATGGAGATACAAATTTTATGCTGTTTAAAATACAATTAACCAAAAGCCGCCTTCCGGCATTGTCAATATATGTCATGATTATTTCCTTGCTCGTTTCCTTTGTTCCGGCTTCAGCTGCTACTTTAGAAGAGCTGACAGAGGCGGCTGAAGCGCGCAAACTATTGCCTATTCAAACCAATAATATCGAAAACTGGCCCTCCGGCCCGGCTATCGGTGCCGATTCGGCGATTCTATTGGAAGCCAATACGGGGGTTATCTTATATGCCAAGAATATTGATAAAAAACAGTACCCTGCTTCCACTACTAAATTAATGACAGCTCTGTTAGCGGTGGAGAACAGCAGCCTGAATGACATGATCTATTTTTCTCATGAAGCGGTCAACAGCATTGAAAGCGGCAGTTCTAATATCGGTATGGACGCAGGACAGGCATTAACGCTGGAGCAGGCACTTTACGGTATTATGGTCGGTTCAGCCAATGAAGTGGCCAATGCGATCGGTGAACATGTCGGGGGCGATATGGATGCTTTTGCCGATATGATGACTGCCAAAGCCTCCGAACTTGGCTGTAAAAATACCAATTTTGTCAATGCTCACGGGCTATATCACGATAATCACTATACGACGGCTTATGATATGGCTTTAATTGCCGGTGCCTTTTTCCGCAATGAATTATTAACTAAGATATCCAATACAAAGTCCTATCATTTCACGCCGACAGCGACTCAGCCGGACGACTTTGTCAAGCACAATAAACACAAGCTGATCTCGGGAGAAATCGAATGTGACAATGTCATCGGCGGAAAAACCGGCTATACCGACATTTGCCGTCAGACTTTGGTGACCTGTGCCGAAAAAAACGGGATGAAACTGATTTGTGTTATTTTAAAGGAAGAATCTCCGGAACAGTTCAATGACACGGTTAAATTATTTGACTACGGATTCAGTAATTTTCAGATAGTCAATGTGTCGGAAAATGAAACCAGCTATATTATGGAAAATTCCAGCTTCTTCAGTACGGGAAATGATGTTTTCGGTGATTCCAGCCCCATGCTTTCTCTGAATAAGGACAGCTATCTGATTATGCCCAAGACGACCGATTTCCAAAGCCTTACTTCAGAGATAGCTTATCTTTCAGATAATGATGCCTCTATCGCGGAGATTAATTATTCTTATCACGGTGCTTTCGTGGGAAAGGCAACTATTGATTTTGCTACGGAAAACCGCGCCACATATGAATTTGATCATCAAATCGCTTCGGTTCCCGCAGATTCTTCAGAAATCCCCGTATCTTCGGATGCCGCCGAGTCTCAGTTCCCGGAAGCCTCTGAAAACGTCAGTGCTATTGCGGGTCAAGAGATTAGTAATGCAGCGCGTTCTTCCGGTGATATGAGCGACAGCAATGAGGCCGGAAGGATTATCTTTGTAAATGTAAAAAATGTGATCTTTTCCATTCTGGCAGTTGCCGCAATCGCCATTATATTCTTTATTATCCGCGCTTTTATCCAGAGCTATCACTTTAACAGAAGAAGATATCGGAGACGGAACGGGCGGGTGCGGTTATTTTTACGTTGGATTTACGGAAGGCGAAATACCCGAAAAAGAAAAAAGAAAAGGAGATATAGTGTTAAAAATTTGCGCTTTTAACAGGAGGAATTATATTTCCCTTTCCCCTTTTTCCTTTAAGTAATCATTTATTACGAATAATAATATTTTTTTTCTTAGATTTGCGATATTTTTTGACACTGCCCTTTTTGCCTTGGATTTCAAGAAAATCCTCCTCGGGAATAAACTTCGAGGTCTTAACCACATAAGTACCGTCGGTTTCGGTTTTCTTGATCCGAATCTTAGACTTCATGTAACCATGAACGGGGCATAAAGAAACACTGTAATAATGCTTTCCGTTATTGGAAAACCAGCGCACTTTTCTTTTGAGATTCTTTTTTCCCGGGCAGAGATAGCAGCGGGTACTGAGTACCTCTCGATCCGCCAAAGCAGCAGACTTATCGGCAAATTCCACCGATATATATTTATGGTAAGTATCAAAGTCAACATGAATCTCTTCATCTCGGGTTTTCGGTAAGTTATAAGTATCATAAGAGTAGTTCTTCAGTACAGCCGGATCTATAGTGGCCAGGATCTTCGCGGTATAATAAGCATCACTGAAAGCCCGATGAAAAGGAATGTCCTTGGGCAGGTTCAAGAAATCTATGGCATATTCCAACGAACGCCGGCTTTTTCTGTCTTCATAGGCGATACTGAATAATTTCTGTACGTCCAGATAGCAAATCGGCTGGTCACTTAACGGCTTCATCCCGTAATACCGCATGTTCCGCTGGATCTCCGTCAGATCCATAGAACCCCATGTACAAAAAACCGTATCGTTTCCGCACCAATCTAAGAATTCTCTCATAACCTGTTCAAAAGGCTTGCCTTTCATCAGGTCTTTCATATGCAGATGGATGATTTTACTGGTTACGTGGTGCATTTTGGCATATACACTAGGCCTGATCAGCTGATTGAATTCATCCAGCATGTTCATCTCTTGATTTAGTTTAATGGCACCTAAATCAATAATTTCAAACGGAAGCTCTTTTACTTCCGAATGGTCGCCTGTATGACTTTGATTCCACTCCAGATCCAAAACAATATAGTTCATATAATCCTCGCGTGATTCGCTTCTACATTACTTGACTATTAGACTAATTCTAACATCAATTTTCGTTTTATACAAGGCTCTTGGCTTTTGAGCTAAAACCTAAGCAGAAACCTCGATTGAAGCCGTTACTGTGATGAGTAGCGGGGGAGCGCGGGAACCGGAGGGCTGGGCAGTCGGATTTCTCTCTGGACGCGGCGTTTAAAGCACTCCGAGGAACCCATAGCATTCAAGTCTCGCCCAGAGGGGCTCCACTTGAATTGGTTTCCTCTGCGTTGGCACTTAAAGCGTCCGCCGAGAAAACCGACTGCCCAGCCCTCCGGTTCCCGCGCCTTCAAGCCACTACTTTTCCTGACCCTTTTGAACTTTTAATTTTCTTTAAAGAGATTGACGATTATACAAATATGTGGCAAATCACCTTAAATATACATTCAAGATTTTTCAGGCCCCAGAAGCTTCCTTTCGACACCATGCTTTCCATTACCCTCTATGTAAGGTCATTCTTTTACAGAGGAATCCTTACCTTCAGATGTGAGTGGCATTGTCAAGCCCATCTTGACAGCGAAAAGATTGTGAGGTATAATATAGACAGCGTCAAGATTGAAAGGAGAATTTAATTTGGATACCAAGTCATATCATCACGGAAATTTAAGAGAGTCGCTAATTGAAATGGGCATTAAAATTATAAGTTTGGAAGGAGATGCCAACCTATCATTGAGAAAAGTTGCTTCTGCCTGCGGCGTTAGTCACGCTGCACCATATGCACATTTTAAGAACAAAGACGATTTGATAAATGCCATGCAAGAACATGTTGCTTTTGAATTTTCAAAAGCGCTAATGCATGTAATAGAAACATGTTCAAGAAAAGAAGAAATACTTACATATTTAGGGAAAGCCTATGTGATATTCTTTATGGATAATCCACATTACTTTTCATTTCTGTTTTCTCGAACGGAAATCATGGTTGATTTTTCATATAATGCAGATCCTACAAATAATTACAAACCGTATGAAATATATCGTCAAACTGCTATTCAAGCACTAACACCAACAGGGATTTCTTATGAAAAAATGAATGATATTATTATAGCTATGTTTGCTTTGGTACATGGTCTTGCATCTATAACAACAATGAAAAATACAACTTACGATGAAAAGTGGGAAGACAAGATAGAAACGATATTAACCTTGTTTTCCAGTGGGAGAAAAGGATGACACAACAAGAACAAACTAAAAAAATTACATTATCTTATCTGTTGATAACATTTGCATTAATGGGGTTTACGTGGGGCGGTATTTGTATAGCACAACAATACGGCTATTTAAAAAATAATTCCACTATGTTTTATCCGATATACATATTTGGCGGAGCATCTACTACGATTGCTTCGTTCATTGTGCTAACCAGAGCGGGGGTATCGCCTATAGAGTGGTTGAAAAATGTATTTGGTATTAAGCAAAAACCGATATACTATCTAATTGTCCTAGTTCTTCTACTCTGTTATATAGGCGTAGGGTTATTAACGAAAAATTTTAAGATTGCTATGCCTTTGGGGTATTTATTTTTGTATACTTTTACATCTATTATGGAGGGCGGATTGGAGGAAGCTGGTTGGAGATACATTTTACAGCCAAACATTGAAAAGATGTTGCCTTTTAGCATTGCAACTTTACTTACTGGTGCGATTTGGATGCTTTGGCATGTACCTCTGTTTTTTATGGTGGGAACTTCACAGCAAAATATGAATTTTGGGGCATTCTTTGTATTTTTAATCAGCTTTTCGTTTAGTCTTGCAGTTATCAGAACGTTGACTAAAAGTATCTGGCTATGTGTTCTGTTTCACGCAGCATTAAATGCTGCTGGCACAGTTTTTGCAGTGGATCTAAGTTCTATGAACACGGTTATATTCTCATTAATAATGGTGCTTATATCGTTATCTTTAATTAAATTAAAAAAATTGTCGGTCTAAACTTATTCAACTGACAATTAATATCTAATCAAGTCCAAACGAAAAAGTGGTGGTCGCAAGGCTCGGGGGTCGACCGTCCAGCCCTCCGGCCCCCAAGCCCTCCCCCCGTCCTATAAACATTAGGGAATAAACAGTAACCTGGAGCCTGTAGCAGTAACGTCGGAAACCTTATCGTCCTTGACGATTTTTCAATTGAAGCCACATTAAAAATAGGGTATAATAAAATATTGAAAATATACTTTTAAAATAGAAAGGAGATCTAATGCGAGAATTTATTATATCTACGGAAAGCAATGCCGACTTACCAGAAGAGTTTATTTTGGAGCATGATATTTGCGTGATTCCCCACTACTATTCGATTGAGGATGAAATATATGGAGAGGACAAGGAGCTTACGATCAAAGAATTCTATGATGCTATGCGGGCAGGGAAAAAAGCGGGAACTATGGCAAGCAACCCGGTTGTAATTGAAGAAAAATTCACCAGCCTTGTCAAAGAAAAAAAGGATATTTTACATATCAGCTTTTCATCCAAATTGAGCGGCGGCTGCAGTAATGTCGTGGTAAAATCAGAAGAGATTATGGAAAAGTATCCGAAATCCAAGATTGTAGTATTAGATACCCTTTCCGCTTCAGCGGGTGAAATGATGATGATCATGAAGGCTTTGGAGTTAAAAAAAGAAGGTAAAAGCATTGACGAGACGAAAGATATAATAGAAGGATTAATTCCGCATATATGTGCGCATTTTACGGTGGATGACTTAAATCATCTGTATCGCGGCGGACGCCTTTCCAAAACTTCCGCGTTTGTCGGGACATTGATTGGTGTCAAACCCATCCTGCATATTAATGACGAAGGCGGCCTGGTTGCTTTATCAAAAACAAGGGGCAGGAAAAAATCGATGACTGTCCTAGTGGACAACCTATCAGAGCGTTTGGGCGAATGGAAAGACAAACAGATTGCCATTGGTATCTTGCATGGAGACTGTGAAGAGGAAGCTTTGTATTTGAAACAGCTTATTACGGATGCGCTGGGTTATGATAAGTTTCTTGTGCGCCCGGTAGGCCCCAGTATCGGAGCACATTCCGGCCCGGGGCTGCTGGGTGTGGTTTTCTTAGGCGAATACCGTTAACGGAAAGGGTAATTGATGAAAGAGGAAAACAGCGGGAATCAAGATTCTGATTTTTTGAAGGAAAGAATTAAGCAACGGCCTCTTAATCGAAAGAAGCTATTAAGAAGAACGCTGATTACAGCTATTATGGCGGTATTATTCGGATTGATTGCCTGCCTTACCTTTTTGCTCCTGGAACCCGTTATCAGCAATCGGCTTTATCCAGAAGAGGAGGTTGTGGTAAGGGAGTTTCCGGTTCCTGATGAAGTGATTGAAGAAGAGATTCTTCCGGAAGATATGATTGTGGATGAGACGCAGATGCAGGCGGAGAATCCCGAGACGGACTCCGTAATAATGGACGATAGCCACATAGTGGAAATAGTAGCGAAACAGCTGGAACAGCAAAGAGCAGGGACAGAAGAATATGTCTCCATGAACAATGCCATGATGGGAATCGCCAGAGAAGCAAGAAAGGCGATCGTTACGGTATCGGGGGTGACATCAGAGGTGGACGGGTTCAATAATGTTTATGATACCGTTAACCAGACATCCGGAACAATAGTATTTGACAACGGCATTGAATATCATATCCTTGTAGATACGTCGGCGATTGAGGATGCGGAATCCATCATGGTAACTTTTATTGACGGTAAGCAGTATCCGGCAGGAATCAGAAGGAGCAACCGCGATGTCGGCCTTACTATAATTTCTGTATCTAAGCATATTATGAGCGAAGAAACCAGAAATCAGATAAAAGTCATAGAGCTGGGCAATTCTTCGACAGTGAATATCATCGGAACACCGATCATTGCCATCGGTAGAATCGTCGGAAACGAAGAATCCATATGCTATGGCTTTATCACTTCTACGACCGGGACGCTGCCTCTTGCCGATGCTTCCTATAAGCTGGTTACGAGTGACATCTATGGCAGCAGCAGTGCCGAGGGTATTTTTATCAACCTGCGTGGGCAGGTATTGGGGATCATCGACAATAGCTATAATAGTGAGGGGATAGAAAATATAGTCAGTACTATTGGCATATCTGAATTGGCACCACTGATCCGTAGCATGTGTAATGATTCGGAGAAAGCCTATCTAGGTATCTATGGCACAGACGTTCCCTCGGAAGTCCATGAAATGCAGGGTGTTCCGCTGGGAGCTTATGTCAGGGAGACAGAGATGGATTCATCGGCTCTGAGTGCGGGAATCCAGAGCGGTGACGTGATTGTAGATATTGAAGGTGAGGAAATAACCGGTTTCAAAGATTATGTAAATGCCCTTTTTAAACATCAGCCGGAACAGACCATCCTGATGACGGTAATGAGGCAGGCACCGGAAGGGTACCGCGAGATCGAGCTGGAAGTGGTGCTTGGTCACAGTGAATGAACGTACCGGATTGAACATACCGAATTGAACGTGATCATAGGGCGGAGATCAGTTTGATAAGGTCTGGTCTAAGGGAATTAATGAAAGAAATAGGAGCGAGTCAAGATGAAGTACATAAAGGACTATAGCGACGGGGACAAAGTTTTTGATATTTACTTGTGCAAGTATAAAGCTTCAGCCGTAACGAAAAACGGAAAACCTTATGAAAATGTAATACTTCAGGATAAAACCGGAACCTTGGACGCAAAGATATGGGATCCTAACAATGCCGGCATTGGCGAATTTGACACTTTGGATTACATCGAGGTATACGGCGAGATCGTCAGTTTTCAAGGTGCTTTGCAGGTAAATGTCAAAAGGATACGCCAGTGTCGTGAGGAGGAATATAACCCTGTCGATTATCTTCCCGTAAGTCGATATGACATCGAAGACATGTATAGAGAGCTTACAGGCTATATTGGCGGCCTAAACAACCGCTATCTGAAGATGTTGATGGAAGATATTTTTTTACGGGATGAGGACTTTGCTAGGGTATTTAAGAAGTCATCCGCTGCCAAAAGTATACATCACGGTTTTGTTGGGGGCCTGTTGCAGCATACGCTGGCCGTAGTCCGGATGTGTGACTATTATTGCGGCGTATACTCTGTATTAAAGCGTGACCTGCTGATCAGCGCGGCACTTTGCCATGATATCGGCAAGACAAAGGAACTGTCGCTTTTCCCTTTGAATGATTACACGGATGAAGGACAGTTTGTCGGGCATATTGTGATCGGATGTGAGATGATTGCAGAGCGGATCCGGAAGATTGACGGGTTTCCGGCGCTGTTGGAAGCAGAGCTGAAACATTGTATCCTGGCTCATCACGGCGAATACGAATATGGCTCGCCTAAAAAACCGGCTCTTATTGAAGCCGTCGCACTTAATTTTGCCGACAACACCGATGCCAAGCTGCAAACATTTACAGAGCTGCTGGAAAACACAGCAGAGACGGGCTGGCTGGGGTATAATCGCTTATTTGAGTCCAATTTGAAGGTAACGAAGTGTGAGGATGGAAGATAATACTGAAAAGATAATGTTGTAAAGATATCTTTAAGTTTTATAGGATGATTTGAAAAGAAAAGATAAAAGAGGGAAGAAATATATTTGAAGGTAGTTGCAGAATGGATTTTAAGAAAAATGATATTGTGCAAGTTCTGATAGAGGATATGGGGCATGAGGGAGAAGGTATCGGTAAGGCGGCAGGATATACTTTGTTCATTAAGGATGCTATAATCGGTGATGTGGTTGAAGCCTCTATTATGAAAATCCATAAGAATTATGCTTATGCAAAACTAAAGAAGGTGGTAACACCTTCTTCTTTTCGCGTTGCGCCCAGATGTGCTTTTCATAAGGAGTGCGGAGGCTGCCGGCTTCAGGCAATGCATTATGAGAAACAGCTGGAATATAAACAGAACCTGATCAGAAACAATCTGATCCGTATCGGCGGTTTTGCTCCGCAGGAAGTGGACAGGGTGATGGAGCCTATCATAGGAATGACAGTGGACAGGGTGATGGAGCCTATCATAGAAATGACGGAGGGCGGAGGGATAGAACCTGTCATAGAAATTACGAGGGACGGGGAGATAGAACCTGTCATAGAAATTATGGAGGGCAGGGCGCCAGAATCTGTCAAAGCAATGGCAGTGGGTAAGGAAGCAGGCATATTCAGGTACCGGAATAAAGCGCAGTTTCCGGTGGGATATGATAAAGAAGGTAAATTGATAACCGGTTTTTATGCCGGAAGGACTCATAGCATTATCGCTAATACGGATTGTTATCTGGGTGTGAAAGAAAATAAGGAAATCCTGGAAGCCATCCTAAAGTATATGCAAAATCATGGCATCAGAGCGTATAATGAAAAAGACGGTACCGGCCTGGTCCGCCATATTTTGATCCGCAGCGGATTCAGCAGCGGAGAAATTATGGTCTGTTTGGTTATCAACGGCAAGGAACTGCCTCGCCAGCAAGCGTTGATTGATGTCTTAAAGGCCATGAAGGGTATGAGTAGCATACTAATAAGCGTGAATCAGGAACGCAGCAATGTCATCATGGGGAAAGAAATAAGAAAATTATGGGGCAGGGGAACTATCCGGGATACAATCTATATGCGAGACCCGGCAAATGATTTTGCTTTTACTGGCAGCTGGTTTACTTTTGAGATTTCCCCGCTGTCTTTTTATCAGGTAAATCCGTTGCAAACAGAAAAAATATACAGTATTGCGCTGGAATTTGCCGCCCTTACCAAAAAGGATGTTGTTTGGGATATTTACTGTGGAATCGGGACGATTTCACTTTTTATGGCAGAAAAAGCTGGGCAGGTATACGGTATCGAAATCGTGTCGGAAGCTGTGGAAGACGCCAGAAAAAATGCAGCTGCAAATGGAATCAAAAATGTGGAATTTTTCTCAGGTAGGGCAGAGGCAGTACTCCCGGAAAAATATGAGCGAGAAGGGATTGCCGCGGATGTGATCGTGGTAGATCCGCCCCGGAAGGGATGTGACGAGGCTTGTCTGGAAACTATGGTTAAAATGAAACCGGAAAGGATCATATATATCAGCTGCGACAGTGCCACGTTATCCAGGGATCTGAAGATTCTCTGCGAAGGGGGTTATAAGCTCCAGAGAGTGAGGGGGGGTGATATGTTTCCGCATACGACGCATGTGGAGACTATAGTTTCACTATGTCGGCGAGATACCTAGAAATCCTTAGATTTAGGCACTTTGTGAAGCATATGGTGTTTGTTGAAGATGGAGAAAAAAATAAAAATAGGCAGTACTTCAATATAACATTCAACCAGATCCAATGTACGACTTCCAGTCCATTGAACACAACCTAATCCAAATTTCCCTTGAATTTACCCGCAAAACATCAGTCCTCATCCTCATCCGAAACCGGCAATGAAAAGATAAATTCCGTTCCCACGCCTTCCGTGCTGATGACATTGATATGTTCTCCATGTGAATGAATAATCTCCTTAACGATCGCCAAGCCCAGCCCGGTTCCGCGTTTATCCCGGCCTCTTGAGGAATCGGATTTAAAGAAGCGGTCAAAAATGAATTTCAGCTCATTCTTAGGTATGCCGACACCGCTGTCTTTTACCGATATAAATATTTTATTATGCTTCTCCGTGGTTTCAATCTTGATAATGGAGTCACTGCGGCTGAATTTTATCGCGTTGTCCAGAAGGTTATAAAGTACCTGCTGGATCTTTCCGACATCACCCTTTACCTTCACGTCATCGGTAAGAATCAGTTCAATGGCAATGGTTTTCTTGCGGCAGGTGCCTTCAAAGGAACTGGCGATATTTCGGATTACCTGATTGATGTCAAAGTCAATTTTATCCAGAAGCATTCCTCTGGTATTCAGGTTGTTCAGAATCAGCAGGCTGTTGGTCAGTTTAATCAGCCGTTCGGTTTCATTGATCAGGATGTCCATATATTTTTCGTAGGTTTCCGCCGGGATGGTGCCGTCTTTCATGGCTTCCAGATAGCCTTTAATAGAAGTAAGCGGGGAGCGGAAATCATGGGACACATTGGCGACAAATTTTTTCTGATCATCTTCCGCCCGGGCAATCTCACTGGCCATATAAGATAAGGAAGCAGCCAGATAGCCCACTTCATCCTCGCTGTCCACTTGAAATTCATAATGCATATTGCCGGCGGCATACTGTTCGGTGGCAACCGTAATTTTCCGTAAAGGCAAATAAACCATTTCTGTAAAAAAGATAAGGATAATCAACGACAGTAAAAAAAGCACCACTAGCATCAAATACGATATGTTAAGCAGACTGTTGGCAGAAGCGGAAATACTGTTCATCGGATAATGCAGGGCAACATAACCTTTTACAACAAAATCAGAGGCAATTGGTGCAATGACACTTAACTGTTCTTCGGTAAAATAATTAAAGAACTTACCTACCGTATAAAAAGAATCTGCCGCAATGGCAGGATCAAAATTTTCCACGGCAATTTCGTTTTCCAGGTCAAGCGGTGAACGTGAATCCAGAATCATCCGCCCCGAAGGATTGATGATCCAGATCGAGGTATTCAGAAAAGTGTCTAAGTCATCAATCTGCTTTTTTACCGTATCCAATGATGTTTCATTATTATAGAGGTCGGCGGCATATGAATTGGCAATAAGGGTCGCTTCCTTATAAAGAGAGTCAGCTTTTTCACGCTTCAGATGTTCTACCGTCATAGAAGATACAAAAGTAGCTACAATAACAAAGCCAAAGAAGCCAAATATAAAATATGCCAGAAGAAATTTCAGATATAATGTTTTTCTCATTATCCAGCTCCCTGTAGTTTCCGGCCCGGTAATCCCCTTATGCCTTAATTTCTTATCTCAAATTTATAACCAATCCCCCATATAGTGGTAATTTTCCAAGAACGGTGATCATTGATTTTTTCCCGGATCCGTTTAATATGTACATCCACGGTACGGGTATCGCCGATATATTCATAGCCCCATATCTGATCAAGCAGCTGCTCTCGGGTAAACACATGATTCGGAGAGGCGGCTAGAAAGTAAAGCAGCTCCAGTTCTTTCGGCGGCATTTCTACCGGTTTGCCCATGTACAGCACGGAATAATTGGTCTGATTTATAATTAAATCAGGATATTCTACGCTTTTCACATCAGAAACCGCTGCCGCCGCAGCTACCGGTTTATAACGCCGCAACACAGCTTTGACCCGAGCTACCAGTTCTTTGGAGTCAAAAGGCTTTTCCATATAATCATCGGCACCCAGTTCCAGCCCCAGAACCTTGTCAAAGACTTCTCCCTTAGCAGAAAGCATGATAATCGGCGTCTGTGACTTGGCACGCACCTCACGACATACCTGATAACCATCAATACCCGGCAGCATCAGATCCAGCAGGATCAAGTTAGGCATAAAAGAATCATAAGCACTAAGCGCAGCCTCCCCGTCATACACAATTAAAGTCTCAAAACATTCCTTCGTCAGATACAAAGAAATCAGTTCAGCAATATTTTCGTCATCATCCACAATCAAAACTTTCTGCTTACTAACCATACGCCCCTCCTGCGTTAACAATCGCTCCTGCCATGTAAATCATTCAAGAAGAACGTCCCGCGTTCTTCGAAACGCGACTTAGAAAATCTTAGGTGGCGTACTATGCCGCCATAGATTTTCTTCGCGTTTTATTTAAAGGTAACAATAGTGACTCCGACATCGCCTTCCCCATATTCACCGAGCCGGAAAGACTTAACATATCTGACCCGCTTGAGGTGTTTGTGCACGGCATTCCTGAGTGCACCAGTCCCTTTGCCGTGGACCACCCGGACACTGGGAAGATGGGCAAGGTAAGCATCATCCAGATATTTATCCAGTTCCGACAGGGCTTCATCCACGGTTTTTCCCAACAGATTGATTTCCGTGGATATCGTTAAGGTCTTAGACAGTTTCATTTTGCCGGTAGAGGAACCGGCAAAACGGCTCTTCATGGAACTGGCCGGCGGCTTTTCCTCTTCCAGCAATACCAAATCGGCGATATTTACCTGAGACCGCATAATCCCGCATTGCACGAATACGTTCCCTTTTTGATCAGGCAGTGAGTTAACGGAACCTTGAAGCCCCATGGAAAGAATCCGGACACTGTCGCCCAGTTTCAGTTCGCCGGGCTTTACTTTTCCGCTGCCAGGTTTTGGCTTGAAGGCCAGCTGGTCATTTTTATCAGCGATTTTCCCTCTGAGCTGTTCGCGGGCCTGCTCCAGTTCCTTGATAGAAGCACCGGCTCCGGATTTTTGGAAAGCACGGATCGACATGTCGGCAAAATCCTTGGCTTCTTGAAGGATATCCCGGGCATTTTCCTGCGCTTCCCGCAGAATCCGTTCCCGGGTACTGTCAATCTTTTCGGTCTTGCTCTCCAGTTTATCTTTTAAAGTCTTAATTTCGGCTTTATAAGCAGTTATTTCCAGCTGTTCCTGTTCGATGGTTTTCCGGCTTGCTTCCAGATCGGTCAGGACATCTTCAAAGCTGACGCTTTCCGTACTGACATGTTCCCTGGCGGCGTCAATAATAAAATCCGGCAGCCCCAGTTTGGAAGAAATCGCAAAGGCATTACTTTTACCGGGGATACCGATCAACAGCCGGTAAGTAGGCTGAAGGGTTTCGACGTTGAATTCACAGCTGGCATTCTGAACCTGATCGGTCGAAAGCGCATATAGCTTCAACTCGCTGTAATGGGTGGTGGCAATCGTGCGGATCGCTTTCCGGTGCAGATAATCCAGGACCGCAATGGCCAGAGCAGCTCCTTCCGTAGGATCGGTGCCAGCCCCGAGCTCATCAAACAGGCACAGGGAATCCGTATCCGCATGCTCTAGTATATAAACAATAGAAGTCATATGGGAAGAAAAAGTACTGAGGCTTTGTTCAATGCTCTGTTCATCGCCGATATCCGCATATACTTCCCGAAAAATCGCCAGTTCCGAGCGGTCCAGGGCAGGAATGTGCAGACCAGCCTGTCCCATCAGGGTAAACAGTCCGACTGTCTTTAAGGAAACGGTTTTACCGCCGGTGTTCGGACCGGTAATCACTAACAGATCAAAATCTCTGCCCAGATGAATGTCAATCGGAACCACTTTATCAGCGGCCAGTAGCGGATGGCGTCCCTTACGGATGTGAATAAAACCATGTTCATTAAAAATCGGCAAGGTGGCGTTCTGCTCCATCGCCAGTGAAGCTTTGGCAAAGATAAAGTCCAAGAGCGTCATGACCTTCTGGTCGGCAGCAATCTCGGCAGTAAATTCCCCGGCCTGGGCACTTAATGCCGCCAATATCATCTCAATCTCTTCCTGCTCCCGGATGGCCAGCTCCCGCAGCTGATTATTCAAGTTTACGATTGCTGCCGGCTCAATAAAAAAAGTGGAGCCGGAAGAGGACTGATCATGGATCATCCCCGGCACTTGATTTTTATATTCGCTTTTTACCGGGAGGCAATAGCGGTTATCTCGCATCGTGATTACGGCATCCTGCAGATAAGTCCGATAAGAACCGTTAACCATCGAAGCCAGCTGGCTGTGAATCTTATCGCCGGTCTGCAGGATCGTGCGGCGAACCTGCCGCAGCCCGGTGCTGGCATCATCAGCCACTTCATCCTCACTGACGAGGCAACGACGGATTTCGCGAGAAACCGGAGTCAGAGGTTCCAGCTGATCAAAATAGGTACTCAGGGAGTCTTCCGCATCATCTTCCCGTTCCTTACGTCCATAGGTTTTTACCCGGCTGACATTTTCTAACAGCGCGGCTATTTTTAACAGTTCCGGCAGGGAAAGAGTGCTGCCGATATCCAATGACTTAAGTGACCCCAAAACATCCTTATTGCTTCCAAAAGAAAGGGAACCCTTACGGAACAGCCGGCTTAGGGCAGCTCCGGTTTCTTCCTGGGCGCGGGAAATCGCCTCCGGATCAGTCATCGGAACCAGGTTCCGGCAATAAGCCTTGCCCGGTTCCGAAGAAGCTCTGTCCGTTAGGCGGCTGATAATCTTGGCGTATTCTAATGTGCGTAACACTTTTTCATTCATATTAATTCCTACATCCGCCGGATTATGTTCAGTATCTTGCGAAGATGCCTAAGTCAATTTCTCCGGTTCCGGATAATCTTCCCCGAAGGTATCAACGGTAACAGTTTTCATAACCTGTGGCTCGGTTGGCATATCACCAAAACCGGTTTTAGTCGCGGCTATTTTATTGACAACATCCATTCCTTCTATTATTTTGCCAAAGGCAGCATAAGAGCCATCCAGATGAGAAGAATCTTTATGCATGATAAAAAACTGAGATCCGGCTGAGTCGGGGTCGCCACTGCGGGCCATAGAAAGAACCCCTTCCGTGTGCGTCAGATTATTCTGATAACCGTTGGCAGTAAACTCTCCCTTGATGTGGTAACCCGGCCCGCCGTATCCGGCACCTTCGGGATCGCCGCCCTGGATCATAAAGCCTTTGATGACACGATGAAAAATCAGGCCATCATAAAAATTCTTTTTTATCAGGCTGATGAAATTCCGCACCGACTGCGGCGCTGTCTCCGGATATAATTCGGCCTTCATCACGTCACCGTTTTCCATAGTAAATGTAACAATAGGGTTTTTTGCCATTTTTCCTCCTTTTGAAGTTCCCTTCCTTTTTTGATGATATTTTAGTATAGTATGATTATAAATATATCTTGGATACCTGCATCGATTATTTTATTTTATCGGAAAAGGATGGACTTTTCAATGCTTAATGAAATTATATTTATTCTGGGAACCGACCAGTCGGCATATATGCAAAAAATAGTGAAAGAAATCCGCAGTTTGGGCGATAGACTTCCTGATAAAACTGCGGTAAGCTGTGTCGTGGCGAATGGCAGATATTTTGAGGCACCGGCCGATCAAGACATCTTATATATAACGGATCATGCCGAAATATTAAACAGCCTGCTGGATTCGGGATGCTTTGCCATTGTGCTGCGCCACGAATACAACCGCCTTGAAGATTTAAGCAGAGCATTATATGTTATGGAAGACATCGGCGATATGGAATACGATTCTTTTCTCAAAGCATATGAGCGCCTTGCCGGACTGCCATGGCATATTGCCGCCACAAAACGCCTCGTCCTGCGCGAAACGACAGTTGCCGATGTAGATGATTTCTACCGTATTTATCAGGATCCGGCGATCACTCGCTATACCGAAGCCTTATACCACAATAGGGAAGAAGAGCGGACATATGTCAAGGATTATATCCAAAAGGTATATGGTTTCTACGGTTACGGGATATGGACAGTCCTGCTCCGTGCGACCGGCGAAATCATCGGCAGAGCCGGAATCAGTTGGCGCGAAGGCTATGACTACCCTGAACTAGGTTTTGTCATTGCTGCTCACCACCAGCGAAACGGCTATGCTCTGGAAGCCTGTCAGGCTGTCCTTGAATTTGCCTGTCGTGAACTGCAGTTTGATACCGTACAAGCCTTGATTCATCCGCAAAATGAAGCATCCATTAACCTTTGCCGCAAACTGGGTTTTCAATATGTCGAATCACTGCCTTTAAACAATATACTTCATGATCTGTATATGAAAAATTAGTTCCTTAAATCGCACGTTATTTGCGATTTGTGTGCATTAATGTTACTGATTCACCGCTACCCTAAATTTTAAGTTGTTTATTTTTACCTCTTGTTATAGAATAATATATATCCATAAAGTAAAGGAGCAGAAAAGTATGTACTATAAACAATATGGGGATACCGATATGAAAGTCTCTGCTGCCGGTTTTGGCTGTATGAGATATGAAGAAAATGACGTAAAGGAAGGCAGGCTGGAGAAATGTGCGGAGGTAGTTTTATATGCACATGAAAAGGGGATAAATTATTTTGATACGGCGCCCTTTTACTGCGATGATAAAAGTGAAACCATCACCGGACTGGCCCTGTCTCAGCTTCCGCGTGACAGCTTCTATATTTCATCTAAGGCCAATATGGGAACCTTGATTAGCGGTGAGACGACAAAGTCGGGATTCCGCCGCCGTCTGGAGACAACTCTTGCTCGCCTGAAAGTGGACTATCTTGATTTTTACCACTTGTGGTGCATCCTGAACATGGAGAGCTTCAATAAACAATGCGAAGAATTATACAGCTTTTATGAAGAAGCCAAAGCGGAAGGCCTGATACGCAACATCGTATTTTCTTCTCATATGCAGGGAGCCCAATTAGAAGATGCCATCGGTACAGGACGTTTTAAAGGAATGCTGATCGGTTATAATGCCCTTAACTATCGTTTCCGTCAAAGCGGAATCGCAGCAGCCCATGACAGCGGTATGGGTGTCGTCGTAATGAATCCTCTGGGCGGCGGCCTGATTCCTCAGAATCCCGATAAATTCCGTTACCTTGCCGAAGGAACCGACCTGACGGTAGCGCAGGCGGCGCTGCGTTTTGTCGCCTCACATAAAGAAATCACGATCACGCTGGCAGGCTGTACGACAAAGGAACATGTTGACGATGCCTGCAAGGCAGTAGAAGGACTGCAGGAAAAAGCCGCCGCAGAAATTTACAAGGAATATGCAAACAAAGGAACATCCGTCAATGACTTGTGTACCGGTTGCGGCTACTGCAATAAATGTCCGCGTGGAATCGAGATTCCCAAATACATGGATTCTTACAATATGTCACTGTTAGGAAGTAATATGATGGAACGCTTGAGTGATCATTGGTGCATCCCTGCAGCGAAAGCAGCAGAATGTGTCAGATGCGGTAAATGCGAAGGCCTGTGTACCCAGCACCTGCCGATTATGGATCGTCTGGCAGAAATCGGTGCTGCCAAGGCATAGTTCGTTACGGTTACAGCCTGGCCGAAGTGCTCAAACACTGCTCCTCGGTAATTTTTGAAAAACAGTTTATTTCGCTAAGAATAGGTATAATAATTATGATACATGATATATTTCCGAGGGTCTTCCATAATGAATACCGTAGCTTCGAGCCAGATGAAGAATGTTTCATCATTTGCTTTTCAAAAGAAGAAATATTGGTGAAGCAGCAAGAAAATAATATTATTTTTCCACAGTTTAAAGAACTTAGCCTTCCGGAAGGAGGGCTAAATTATTTATTTTCGATTGATGAGCAGAAGTATTTCTTACTGATGCCCACAGAAACTTTGATACCGGATGGAAGCACCGGCTGGACGGAAGAAGTTCCCCAGGAAGGTTATCGATTTGTGCCCGCCGGCCGGCTGCGTGATATGCAGCCGCGCCATATGGCATTTGCGGCGGCAACGGCCTTTCATGTTTATCGCTGGTATGCGGATAATCGTTTTTGCGGTCGCTGCGGCAAGATCATGTATCCGGATGATAAGGAACGTTTACTGCGCTGTCCGGAATGCAGTAATCTGATCTATCCCCGGATATCGCCGGCAGTAATTGTAGGCATTGTGGATCATAACCGCATTCTGATGACCCGTTATGCCGGCCGGGAATACCGTAATTTTTCCCTGGTAGCCGGATTTACCGAAATCGGGGAAAGCCAGGAACAGACAGTAAAGCGGGAGGTTTTGGAAGAAGTAGGTCTTGAAGTAAAAAATATCCGTTACTATAAAAGCCAGCCGTGGCCGTTTTCCGGAACCTTGCTTTCCGGTTTTTTCGTGGATTTGGACGGCAATGATGAAATAACCCTGGATGAGGAAGAGCTATCCGAAGCGACATGGTTTGACCGGGAAGAAATACCAATTGCTGACGATGGTATTAGCCTGACAAGAGAAATGATACAGGCTTTCAAAGAAAATAAGTATTGACATAATTAAATAACTCATTATAATTTAAGTTAAATTAAGTGTTTTTAACTCCTAAGAATAAACATACACGGGGATAATTATGGCAAAAGAAGTGAAGATGGCCGATATTGCCAAAAAACTGAATGTAAGCGTGGTGACGGTATCTAAGGCATTATCCGGGCAAAAAGGCGTAGGAACACAGCTGCGGGAAAAAATACGGTTAACGGCCAATGAAATGGGCTATCAGGTTCCTTCCCAGGCAAGGCATATTAGGGAAAAAGGAAGATATAACATCGGGATCCTGATCTCGGACAAGTATCTTGATAAATATGAGTCTTTTTATTGGAAACTCTATCAGGAGGTTGCTACCAAAGCCTTACAGAGCCAGTGCTTTACTTTGCTGGAAATACTTAGCAATGAGGGTGAACAAAGGCTTCAGATACCATATCTGCTGAAAGAGCAAAAAGTAGATGGACTGATTATCATTGGCATGATTAATAGCGATTATCTTAATTATTTAGAAGATAATGTTAAAGTGCCTTTGATCTATATGGATTTTTACAATAAGAAACAAACATGTGACGCGGTGATCTCCGACAATTATTTTGGCATGTATAAGATGACCAACTATTTATTTGATATGGGTCACACCCAGATCGCCTATGTGGGAAATATATTAAGTACCAGCAATGTTACCGATCGTTTTTTCGGTTATGCCAAAGCCCTTCTGGAGCATGGGCAAAATGCCAGAGCAGACTGGATCATTAAAGACCGGTACGAGGACAGCAAAATGTCAGCACCATATCAGATTGTGCTTCCAGAGGTGCTGCCGACGGCATTTGCCTGTAACTGTGACCTTGCTGCCAGTAATCTGATCCGGGTTTTGCGTCAGAGCGGTTATCGGGTACCGGAGGATATTTCAGTAATAGGTTTTGATAATTATCTGTATCCCGGTCTTTGCGATATCGGTATTACCACTTATGAAGTAAATACGGAAGAAATGGTATCAAAATGTATCCATCACCTTACCTGTAAGATTGCCGGAGAACCTTATCGAAAAGGGATAACTATCGTAGAAGGCCGTCCTTTTTACAAAGAAAGTGTGGCCCGACGGCATTCAGCTGATGCTTAAACAATGTATTTATTTAGCTAAATAGTTTTATTTTTAGCTAACAATAAATATAGTAGATGAACTATTAAAATAGCAGTATAGAAAAACAGTAAGATTAATAAGAAAAAAGTAAAGAATAGAATAGAAGCCAAAACGGAGGAAGAGAATAACGGTGAACCATAGCAAAATAGAAATCCTTTTTTTTGAGCCGGTAGAAAAACGGCTTATCTGGGGAAATGAAAGCTGGACGGTTTGTGCTCATCCTCATGGTGACTGCCGCGTCAGAGAAGGCAGCTATGCTGGCTTAAAGTTATCGCAGTTATGGAAGGCCCGGCCGGAATTGTTTGGGAGTACCGGTAAAAGAGAATTCCCGCTGCTTGTCAAGATCATTGATGCCAACACGGATTCGAGCATTCAGGTTCATCCTGATGATCAATATGCCGCCGAAAATGAAAGCGATTCACAAGGGAAAACCGAGTGCTGGTATATTTTGGACTGTGAGGATAATACCGGCATGATGCTTGGCCATAGGGCTATGGATCAGAAGCAGCTGGAGGAAATGATAAATAACCGACGCTGGGATGAACTGTTCAGTGAAACTGCAGTTGCAAAAGGCGATTTTATCCAGCTGGAACCAGGCACGGTTCATGCTGTCAGAAGCGGTGTCAGGCTGTTGGAAATCCAGCAGAACAGTGATATAACATATCGGCTCTACGATTATGAACGGTTGGCTGACGGGAAGCCACGTGACCTGCATATCAGGCAGGGACTGGAAGTGATCACGGCCCCGGCCCCGGTCATCGATACCTATGTTATACCGGCAGCTGAAAGACCGGTAAATAAGCAAAATGAATTAGTCAGTTGTGAGTACTATACAGTCTGGGAAATGAACGTGAACAATGAGGCAATAATTAATCAGGATCATCCTTTTCTGATTGTTTGTGTCACGTCAGGAGTAGGTTTGATTGAAGGGCGTCAGATAAAAGAAGGGGATCACTTTATTCTGCCGTCCGGATTTGGTAAGGCACATTTACAAGGAGACATGAAACTAATTCTGGCAACGGTTCCTTGAAAATCCTGGCAACGGTTCCTTGAAATCATACTGACAAAAGCAACAAATTATGATATACTGAAAGGAAGATATTAGTGGGGAAGTTTTTGTTAATTTGCGAAGCCGGCCTGCCGGCATAGGGGTTACAAAAGAGAAAGGGGGTATTTTTATGGCACAGAATGTAATTATGAAAGGAACAGGTGTTTATTTACCGGAGAAGAAAGTATACAATGACTATTTTATTAATCACTTTGAAAAAATAGGCAAGGATGCCGAAGGACTTATGAAACATTTGGGAAGAAGAAAAAGATATCTCGCCGATTCCCATGAAACATCTCTTTCCATGGGTTACAATTCTGCAAAAAACGTTCTTGATAAACTGAGTATGAAACCTGAAGAAATCGACATGATTATCTTCGTCTCGGATACTCCGGAATACACATCACCGACAAACGCGCTTAAACTAAATAAAATGCTGGGTGCCGTCAATGCGCATACAGTATTTGACATGAACTGCAATTGCATCGGCATGCTGACGGCAATCGATCTGGTCAGTAATTATGTCAAGGTAAAGAAATCTATCAAAAATATTCTACTGGTATCAAGCATACATATCAGTTCGGTAGTAGATAAGACAGATACGGTAGTGTATTCCAATTTCGGTGACGCATCGGCATCGCTCGTTTTAGAAAATGTTTGCGAGGAAGAAAGCCGAGGTTTTATGGATTCAACGGTTTTTACCGATGCGAATTACAATGAAACAATTGTTATGCCGGCCGCCGGCCTTTCAAAAGTTTCGTTACAGGAGGTTGATGAAAAGTCTAAGAAATTAGTATGGAACCCTTTTGATTTTGGCTTCCTGTCAGACAATTGGCATGCCATAATCAGCCGTCTGCTGCAGCGCAACGGTTTAACGGCAAATCAGATCGACCACTATATCTTTTCACAATTCTCAGACCCGGATAATATGAAGACATTAGCAAAGCTGGGAGTTGGCGAAGAGAAATATTTCTTTGTCGGAATGGAATACGGATATACGGGAGTTACCAGCCCGATCATCGTACTGAACAGGATGTGGGATGCCATTATGCCCCATGACAAATATCTGGTATTTTGTTCAGTAGCTGCCGGTTATTCTATGGCTTCACTATTATATAAGGTTTAATTATATAATATAATTTAATAAGTTCAACAATAAAATAAAACAGGAGGGCAAGATGAGGGAAGTTGGCGTAATAGAAGAATACCGAATTAAAGTAGTGAAACTGGTGGTGATTATTGTTACCTTGAGCTCGGCCGCCGCCGGAGCAGTTTTTCCGATGATGAAACTGCTGAACCTATATCCTGACGTGTCATGGGTAACGATTGGGATATTTGATGCTCTTATTTTACTGGAAGTAATTGCCGGTTTTTATTTATTCCGGACCAGCATTGTTGACGGAAAACTGGTTCCCGAAAAGGAAAAGCTGGTAAAGACTTATCTGACGGTAGTCCAATGCATCAATATCAACCTGATAACCTGGCTGATGCCATCCAAGGAAACCTGGGTCTTTGTATTTTATTTCCTGATTCTGATGGGCCTGTTCCTAGATATGAAGGTTATCGGCTCATGTGCCGTGTTTGACATTCTGTCGCTGATCATCCTTCATATTCTTAATAAAACCATCCACCCGGCAGCGGAATACTACATATCGGATTTTATCATCCGGGTCATTAACCTGACATTAAGCATATTTGGAGTTTTGCTGTTTGTCTATTTTGTCAGTCACATATTAATGGATGCCAAGAAAGAAGAGTTGGAAAAAAACCGTAACCGGATGGCATCCATGCTTGAAAGGGCAACCCTTTTGGCAGAAAACCTGGCTGATTCCAGCCGCATATTGCTGGAAAACTCACAAAATGAAAGTGCTTCTACAGAGGAGCTGTCGGCAATCAGTGTCTCTTTACTGGACAGCAGCCAGAACGTTTTGGAAAAATCCAACCGCGGCAGGGGTAACTTAACGGCCCTGAGCGACAGCAGCCGGAATATGGCGGATAAAATGAACGAAGTGGATCAGATATCCGGCCAGCTGACAGAAATTTCCGCATCTAATGAAATGGCTCTGAATAATCTGATGGTAATCAGCGGCAGGGTTGAAGAATCGACCAATCAGACGATGGGCGTGACCGAAAAGCTTTTAAATGAAACCGGAGAGATCGGCAGAACGCTGGAAGTGATCAATGAAATCGCCGAATCAATTAACTTACTGTCTTTAAATGCCTCTATCGAAGCGGCTAGAGCGGGAGAAATGGGCAGGGGTTTTGCCATCGTGGCTCAAGAGATCGGGCGGCTGGCAGTGAATACCAAGAATTCCTTGAATGATGTCAATAATGTCATTACCAAGGTGAAAAGCGAAACTCAGAAAGTAGCCGATTTCATGAATGAAAACGCGGCACAGATGCAAGAACAGAATACGGTTTTACTGTCTACAGTTGAAGGGATCCGCAGCATGATCCAGCTATTAAAAACATCGGCGGAAGCGATTACGGCCATGCATGGTTTACAAGTGGAACAGCATCAGGTGATTGACATGACAGTTGCAGTCAATGAAGAGATCGCGGAAAGCATTGAGGTTCAGAATCAGGAGTTTGGAAATATTACCAAGCTGGTCCAGGGCAATATGGAGGATCTCAATGAACTGGTAATGCAGATTAACAACTTAGACGGAATGGTTAAAGAATTAGATGATCTGCTTGAACAATAAAAAACGACCAGAGGTATGTTATGATTGTACAGCAATATAAGAAAATGCTTGAAGGGAAGTCAGTCATCAGGGAGCTGTCCGAGTTTGCCACCGAAAGAGGCAAAGAAATCGGCTATGATAACGTCTTTGATTACAGTCTGGGAAACCCTTCTGTGCCGGTTCCGCAGCAGTTTACCGAAGCGATCACAGACCTGCTTAAATCCAAGAGTTCGGTTGAACTGCACGGCTATAGTCCCAGCCTGGGGATTCCTTCGGTGAGGAAGAAAATTGCCGATTCATTAAATAACCGTTTCGGGATGAACTATACGGCAGACCACATTTTCATGACCTCCGCAGCGGCGAGTGCGCTAGCCCATGCCCTGCGCTGCGTGACGGTACCGGGCGACGAGGTATTGGCTTTTGCGCCTTTTTTCCCCGAATACCGTCCATATATAGAGCTTACAGGTACGGTATTTAAGACAGTACCGGCAGATACGGAGTCCTTTCAGATTAATTTTGAAGTATTTGAAGAGATGCTCAATGAAAAAACCATGGCAATATTGATTAATACACCTAATAATCCTTCGGGGGCGGTTTATTCTGTGGACACTGTCAAAAGGCTGGCTGAGCTGCTGCTAGCTAAGGAAAAGGAATATGGACATGATATTTTCCTGATATCGGACGAGCCTTATCGGGAAATTGTTTTTGACGGGGTGAAAGCTCCTTATATCTCGGCATTTTATGATAATACCTTATCTTGTTATTCCTATTCCAAATCGCTGTCGCTTCCGGGAGAAAGGATCGGATATCTTGCGGTTAATCCGGCTTGCACCGATGCGGGACTTATTGCCGCTATGTGCGGGCAGATTTCCCGGGGGATCGGCCACAACTGCCCTTCTTCGATTATTCAGCTGGCGGTGGCGGAGGTACTGGACTTGACGGCAGACATGTCAGTGTACGAAACAAATATGAATCTGCTTTATAATCAGTTAACTGAATTGGGACTGTCCTGTGTAAAACCGGGCGGGACGTTTTATATTTTTCCCAAAGCCCTGGAAGAGGATGCCGCTGCATTTTGCCGGAAAGCCTTGCAGTATGACCTGGTTCTGGTTCCGGCAGACAGCTTTGGCTGTCCGGGATACTTTCGCATGGCTTATTGTATTGAGACAAAAAAAGTCTCACGTTCTTTGTCGGCATTACGACGATTTGTAAGAGAAACTTACTAGGAGGCATTATTGTGTATAAGGCTGGATTAATATTAGAAGGCGGCGGAATGTCGGGCATATATACGGCTGGAGTACTGGATTTTTTTCTGGACAAGAATATTGAATTTTCATCTTGCTACGGAGTTTCGATGGGAGCCTGTAACGTGTTAAGTTTTTTGTCACGGCAGCGAAAGCGGGCTTTCGATGTTATTGCAGATTATGTGGATGACCGGCATTATTGCGGGATTTATAGCTTGATTACGACAGGTGATATTTTCGGGGCGGAAATGTGCTACCACAAAATACCCGAGGAACTTAATCCTTATGACTACGATACTTTCAAGACTTACCAGGGCAAAGTATATGCCGTGGTCACTAATATTGTGACTGGCAAGGCGGAATATATCCAGATCAAGGATATGAAAAAAGACATCGACGCTGTCAGGGCATCGGCCTCTCTGCCACTGGTATCGCGCAATGTAAAATATAACGGC
Source organism: Lachnospiraceae bacterium UBA935 (assembly GCA_002293525.1). GTDB lineage: Bacteria > Bacillota > Clostridia > Lachnospirales > Lachnospiraceae > UBA935. Next base: position 28,194 of record DBDJ01000041.1, on the reverse strand, counting down.
AATTATTATCTCGACGGCGGAATAGCCGATTCAATTCCCATAAAGAGGTCCATATTAGGCGGCAATGACAAAAATGTCGTCATTATGACAAAGGAAGAGGGTTATATCAGGCAACCTTCTACGATGCTGCTGCTAGTCAAAGCCAGATATATAAAATATCCGCAGGTCTACAGATTAATGAAAGAAAGACACCAGATGTACAATGAAACGCTTTCTTATCTTGAGGAGCAGGTCAAAGCCGGAAAAGCTTTTGTGATACGCCCACGCTTCAAAAGTAATGTGGGGAGAATCGAAAGGGACCGGAACAAGCTGCGGGCTCTTTATCAATCGGGATATCAGGAAGCACAGTTGAAATACGATAATTTAATGGAATATTTACAGTCATAAATACATAAATATAGGTAGCGCCATGTCATGCTTTATTATTATGGTGCTGTATTATCAGAATGGAGACAAGTATGTTAGAAATCATTAAGTCGGTACTGTTCGGCATTGTGGAGGGAATTACCGAATGGCTTCCGATCAGCAGTACCGGTCATATGATACTGTTAGAAGAATTTGTAAGGTTTACCGATGTAAGAGATGGATTTTGGGAAATGTTTCTGGTGGTGATACAATTCGGTGCGATTTTTGCCGTAGTCCTCCAATTTTGGAATGATATCTTTCCGTTTGGAAAGAATAATAATAAACAGCCGCTCAGAACCACGGGTGTTCTGTCTTATGTCAAGACCGATGTTTTCATTCTGTGGTTCAAGATCCTGACGGCCTGTGTACCGGCGATTATTATTGTGGTTCTCCAACTGGATGAATTTTTCGAAACTTTTTTCGGCAGGCCGGAAAGTGTCGCGACGGCATTGATCGTCTTTGGCATTGCCTTTATCGTTATTGAAAACAAGAATAAAAATAGTACGGCAAGGATTGCCAGCCTGACCGGGATTACCTTCAAAACGGCGGCAATAATAGGGATATTTCAGCTGATCGCGGCAGTTTTTCCAGGGACATCCCGCTCGGGGGCGACGATACTGGGAGCCCTTCTGATCGGAGTAAGCAGAACAGTAGCCGCCGAATTCACCTTCTATCTTGCGATACCGGCAATGGCGGGAGCAAGTCTGCTGAAAATCATCAAGTTTGGCTTTGATTTTACCGGAACAGAGGCTGGGATCCTGATAACCGGTATGGTAACCGCTTTCCTTATTTCTATGTTCGTGATTCGCTTTTTGCTGAAGTATATTAAGAAGCATGATTTTAAAATATTCGGCTGGTATCGTATTGTTTTAGGTTTGATTGTTTTGGGATATTTTTTGGGATTGAATTAACCCGTTTCATAAAACTCATCTCATAATCAAAGCAGACAAAGCAGATAAAATGTATAGTTATTAATAAAAAATGGAAATTATTTGCAAAGAATGGTTGACATTTCAGTTGAAGGATAGTAGACTATTCCCGAGAAACAGGGAGAAGTAGTCTAATGATATATAAAATAAAGACACAGGAGGACTGTGTGGAAGGAGTTTTGAAATGGCAGAAGTAAAGAAGGCGACAAAGACATCAGCGGCTAAGGTAGAAGTAAAAGCACCTGAATCTAAAGTAGCAGAAGCAGCTGTGGATACAAAGGTAGCAGACGAAAAGAAAGAAGCAGTAAAAAAGGAAGCGGTGAAGGAAGCAGTTAAAAAAGAAGCTGTGAAAAAAGAGACGGTTAAAAAACCGGCGGCAGCGAAACCGGTGGCGGCAAAGAAACCTACAGCCAAGAAGTCGGCAGGAAGACCTGCGGCAGCGAAAAAAGTGGCGGTATCTGAGGTGGTTAACTTTGAGTTTAACAGTAAATCCTATACTCCCGATGATTTAGTTAAGATTGCCAAGGATGTATGGAAATATGATTTAAAGAAAAAGACCTCGGAAATTAAATCGATTGAGCTTTATGTAAAACCGGAAGAGAGTCAGGCTTATTATGTGATCAATGGGGATATCACAGGGAGTTTCCTTGTTTAGACTGACGGTATGGGTTTAATAGGATGGATGTATGTGGGAAGCTGTCAAGGGATGACGGCTTCTTTGCTGTTATAACGCTGTTAAAACGTTTAGAATTATTTTATAATTTATTTTACATTATTTATTGACTTATAGATAATATGGTGATATTTTAGGTTAAGAAGGTATTAGCACTCCGAATGAGTGAGTGCTAATAATTACAGGATATCACTGGCGGTATTGTGATGTCTGCCACAGAGGGGCATATATGCAATTGGATGAAAGAAAAATAAGAATATTGCAGGCCATTATCCGTAATTATCTGGAGACCGGCGAGCCGGTAGGCAGTCGGACTATTTCCAAATATGCAGATTTGAATCTAAGCTCAGCGACGATCCGTAATGAGATGGCTGACCTGGAAGAGCTGGGTTATATTCTTCAGCCTCATACTTCTGCCGGCCGGATACCATCGGATAAGGGTTACCGGCTGTATGTAGATACTATGATAGAGGAGAAATCCCGGGAAGTAGAAGAGCTGAAGGAAATGCTTTTAGAGAAAGAAGATAAGATGGATCATCTTCTGAAGCAGGTAGCAAAAGTGCTGGCGACAAATACAAATTATGCCACGATGATTTCGAGCCCTTCCTATAAAAGAAACAAGTTAAAGTTTATCCAGCTATCCAGAGTGGACTGTAATCATTTGCTGGCGGTCATAGTCGTTGAAGGTAATGTGATCAAGAATAATATCCTGCCGGTTGCGGAGGATTTGGATGATGAAACGTTATTAAAGCTCAATATCCTTTTAAATACGCATTTGAACGGGCTGTCCATTGAAGAGATTAATCTGGGAATGATATCCGCTTTAAAGCAGCAGGCGGGAAACTACAGCAGCATTGTAGGGGAAGTGATTGAAGCGGTCGGCGAAGCGATTAAGGCCGACGAAGATCTGGAGATTTATACCAGCGGCACAAACAATATTTTTAAATACCCGGAGCTGGCCGATAATCAGAAGGCGAGTGAGCTTATCAATGCTTTTGAGGAAAAGCGGATGCTTGCTCAGCTGGTACAGGAGAATCTGGCAGATGAAAATAATACCGGCATTCAGGTCTATATCGGCAATGAAACACCGGTTCAGTTTATGAAGGATTGCAGTATTGTAACGGCGACCTATGAGCTGGAGGAGGGGATGCGCGGGACGATCGGGATTATCGGCCCCAAACGCATGGATTATGATAAAGTGATAGGAACTCTTAGGACATTGCAGACGCAGCTGGAAGATCTATATAAAAAACGGACTTGAACGGTTTACCGATTTACTCTGTTACTCAGGGAACTTTGTTTTCAAATCAACGTTATTAAATCATTGTTATTATATCATTATTATTAATCATTGTTTTAAATAATTGTTTTCAAATAATTGTTTTCATATAAATAGAAAGGATAATGACGGTAATGGATAACATGAAGGAAGAAAAGATTATTGAAGAAGATGTTTCCGTAACAGAGGGGAATACCGATCCGGAAATTGAGGAAGGGGATACAGAAGCAGTGATTGAGGAAGATTCACAGGACGATGAAGAAGGCCTGCCAGAGGATGAACCGGAAGCGATGGATAAGAAAGGCCTTAAAAGAAAGGCAAAGGCTGATAAGAAACAGGATGCCTTGAAAGAAAAAATTACGGAATTGGAAGACCGGGTGATGAGGCAGATGGCCGAGTTTGAGAATTTCCGCAAGCGAACGGAAAGGGAAAAGTCTCTGATGTTTGAGACCGGAGCCAAGAGCGTGATTGAGAAAATACTTCCGGTGGTGGATAATTTTGAAAGAGGTCTGGCAGCAGTACCGGAAGATGAGAAAAACTCTTCGTTTACCGAAGGTATGAATATGATTTACAAACAGCTGATGAGCGAGCTGGAGAATCTGGATATCAAGGTGATTGAGACAGTCGGCCAGGAGTTTAATCCCGATCTGCACAGCGCGGTGATGCAGGTGGAAAGCGACCAATATGAATCGGGCATTATTGCCGAAGAAATGCAAAAAGGTTATACTTACCGGAATACGGTAATCAGATATAGCATGGTAACGGTAGTCAGTTAGGGAAACGCTGATGCATCAGTTTCATTAGATATTGCAGGGATAAAGCGTAAAGACAAACAATTTCAACGGAACAGGAGGAATTAAGAATGGGTAAGATCATAGGCATTGATTTAGGAACAACAAACAGCTGTGTAGGCGTTATGGAGGGGGGGAAACCCACCGTCATCTCCAATACAGAAGGAGCCAGGACAACACCGTCAGTAGTAGCTTTTACAAAGACAGGCGAAAGACTGGTAGGCGAGCCGGCGAAACGTCAGGCAGTTACCAACTCGGAAAAGACGATTTCTTCTATTAAAAGAGACATGGGTACAGACAGAGGCCGGACAATTGACGGTAAAAAATATTCTCCTCAGCAGATTTCAGCGATGATTCTCCAGAAATTAAAAGCGGATGCGGAGAATTATCTTGGTGAAAAAGTAACGGAAGCAGTTATTACCGTTCCGGCTTATTTCAATGATGCCCAGCGCCAAGCAACCAAAGATGCGGGTAAGATTGCCGGGCTCGACGTAAAACGTATTATTAATGAGCCTACGGCGGCAGCGCTAGCCTATGGTCTGGACAACGAAAAAGAGCAGAAGATCATGGTATACGATCTGGGCGGCGGTACATTTGACGTTTCAATTATTGAAATCGGTGACGGTGTCATAGAAGTTCTGGCAACCAGCGGTGACAACCGGCTGGGCGGTGATGATTTTGACCAGAAGATCACCGATTATATGCTGGCTGAGTTTAAAAAGACGGAAGGGGTTGATCTGTCAAAAGATAAAATGGCTCTTCAAAGACTTAGGGAAGCGGCCGAAAAAGCCAAAAAGGAACTGTCTTCCGCAACCACTACCAATATCAACCTGCCATTTATTACCGCTACCAATGAGGGTCCCAAGCATTTCGACATGAACCTGACCAGGGCCAAGTTTGATGAGCTGACTCATGATTTGGTGGAAAGGACAACAGTTCCGGTGCAGAATGCCATGAAAGATGCCGGCATTACTTCAAGTGACCTAGGGAAAGTATTGCTGGTAGGAGGTTCAACCCGTGTTCCGGCAGTGCAGGAAAAAGTGAAACTGCTGACCGGTCATGAACCCAGCAAAACCTTAAATCCGGACGAATGTGTCGCCCTTGGCGCCTGTATTCAGGGCGGAAAGCTGGCCGGCGATGCCGGTGCGGGCGAGATCCTGCTGCTTGACGTTACGCCGCTTTCCCTTTCTATTGAAACGATGGGCGGTGTGGCTACCAGGCTGATTGAAAGAAATACGACGATCCCGACCAAGAAGAGCCAGGTATTCTCTACGGCAGCGGATAATCAGACAGCGGTCGATATCAACGTGGTTCAAGGCGAACGTCAGTTTGCCAAAGACAATAAATCACTCGGGCAGTTCCGTCTGGACGGTATCCCTCCGGCCATGCGTGGCGTCCCGCAGATCGAAGTTACCTTTGATATTGATGCCAACGGTATCGTCAATGTATCTGCTAAAGACCTGGGTACCGGCAAAGAACAGCATATCACCATTACGGCCGGATCAAATATGTCCGAGTCGGATATTGATAAAGCCATCAAAGAAGCAGCTGAGTTTGAAGCTCAGGATAAGAAGCGGAAAGAAGTCATTGATACCAGAAACGATGCCGATTCCTTCGTATTCCAGACCGAGAAGGCGCTTAATGAAGTGGGCGACAAGATCAGCGAAGAGGAAAAGACTGGCGTGGAAGCCGATGTGGCGGAAGTCAAGGCGATCCTGGAACGGACTAATGATCAGGAAATGTCAGACAGTGACCTGGATGAACTGAAGGCGGCCAAAGAAAAACTGACCAACAGTGCTCAGGCACTATTTACCAAGATGTACGAAAATATGCAGGCCGCCCAAGGCGGTGCCGGCCCGGACATGAGCAACATGGGCGGCATGGGCGACGACATGAACCAAGAGCCTGCTGATGATGTGGTTGACGGGGATTATCGAGAAGTATAATCACGAAGAAATTAATATAACTGGAGCGAGGCGTTTTACGCGGAAGAATGGCTTTCTGGAGCCATTCTTCCAGTCTTTTCATAATTATTCGATGTTTTAAGAGTTACTACGATTAAAATATAAGGAATAAGTAAGATAACGATAAAAACGGTGAGGAGAGTATCATGGCAGAACAGAAAAGAGACTATTATGAGGTTCTCGGATTAGATAAAAATGCGGATGATGCTGCCATAAAGAAGGCCTACCGGGGATTGGCTAAACAGTACCATCCTGATATGAACCCGGGCGACAAGAATGCGGAGAAAAAGTTCAAAGAGGCATCAGAGGCGTATGCAATATTAAGCGACCCGGAAAAGAAAAAGCAGTACGACCAGTTTGGTCATGCGGCTTTTGAAGGCGGGGCCGGCGGTTTTGGCGGTTTTGATTTTAGCGGTGCCGACTTTGGCGATATTTTCGGTGATATATTTGGCGATTTCTTTGGCGGCGGTTCACGCAGGAGGGGCAATAACGGTCCGATGAAGGGTGCCAATCTGCGGACCAGCGTCAGGATTACCTTTGAAGAGGCCGTATTTGGCGTGGAGCGGGAAATAGAGCTTACCCTAAAGGATGACTGCCATACCTGTCATGGCAGCGGCGCAAAGCCGGGAACTTCGGCGGAAACTTGTTCCAAATGCGGCGGTAAGGGGCAGGTAGTATTTACCCAGCAATCCTTTTTTGGAACGGTCAGAAATGTCCAGACTTGCCCGGATTGTCATGGAACAGGCAAGGTAATCAAGGAAAAATGTATTGACTGTGGCGGAACTGGATATATTGCCAGCCGGAGAAAGATTCAGGTTTCTATTCCTGCCGGAATTGATAACGGCCAAAGCGTCCGCATCAGGGACAGGGGAGAGCCGGGAAGCAACGGCGGACCCAGAGGAGATTTACTGGTAGAGGTAGTAGTGGGACGTCATGCCATTTTTCAGCGTCAGGATACGAATATCTATTCCTCAGTGCCGGTTTCCTTTGCTATTGCGGCATTGGGCGGAGATATTGTCGTGGATACGGTTGACGGTAAAGTGATCTATGAAGTGAAAGCCGGGACGCAGACCGATACCAAGGTAAGGCTGAAGGGAAAAGGGGTTCCGTCCCTGAGGAACAGGGAAATTCGCGGCGATCACTATGTTACGCTGATTCTGCAGACTCCTGACCGGCTTTCGCAGGAGGCCAAAGAGCTGCTGAAAAAGTTTGATGAGCTGACAGGTGACAGTATGAACGCTTCCAGAGGCGTAGAGGCTGAAAAAAGCGAATCCAAGTCGGGGAAGAAAAAGAAGTTCTGGTAAGTGGCGCTTTCTTGATATGATAATAGATATTTAAATAGTAAATAGTAAAAAGAAAAGGAGAAAAATGTATCGAGCTAAAGAATCAAGATATGACAATATGATCTATCAGCCATGCGGCAGCAGCGGTTTGAGATTACCGGCGCTGTCTTTGGGAATGTGGCATAATTTCGGTTCTGTTAACCAAGAAGAAAATATGAAACAGATACTTTTTACAGCTTTCGATAACGGAATCACCCATTTTGATCTGGCTAACAACTATGGGCCGGTATATGGCAGTGCGGAGACTAACATGGGCAGGATCCTGCAATCCGATCTGCGGCCTTACCGTGACGAGCTGATCATATCTTCCAAAGCCGGTTATGATATGTGGAAAGGTCCTTACGGCAGCGGCGGTTCCCGTAAGTACTTGATGGCCAGCCTGGATGCCAGTCTGATGCGTTTAGGCCTTGATTATGTCGATATTTTCTATCATCATTGCCCCGATCCCAATACCCCCGTTGAAGAAACTTTGCTGGCACTGGATCAGATCGTCCGACAGGGCAAGGCTCTTTATGTGGGCGTTTCCAATTATAACCGCGAACAGACGGCTAAAGCCCATGCTTTTCTGAAGGAACTGAAGACGCCTTTTATTATTCATCAGCCTTCTTATTCGCTGTTGAACCGATGGATCGAAACCGACGGACTGAAAGAATATCTTGCGGACAACGGCTTAGGCTGCATTGCCTTCAGCCCGCTTTCACAAGGGATCTTAACCGGTAAATATCTGAACGGGGTTCCGCAGGATTCCCGTATCGGCGGCGGGAAGAGTATCTTCCTTAAGGAGAAAGATCTGGATCGGGAGCGGATGGAAAAGGTCAGGTTGTTGGGTGAAGTGGCGGCTGCAAGGGGACAGAGCCTGACGCAGATGGCGATATCCTGGATACTGCGGGACGGCAAGGTGACCTCAGTCCTGATCGGTGCCAGCAAGCCGGAACAGATAACGGAAAACGTCAAGGCACTGGAAAATATTGCTTATAGCGATGACGAATTAACTAAAATTGACAGCATTTTAGGAAGTAACGAAAATAATTAACTATAAACATTTGCTTAAAACTAGCTGAAAACATTAGCTTAAAACAATTAGATGAAAACAATACCTGCGGCGGGAAGAAAACCTTGATTGATTTTCGTCCCGCCGCAGGCGGTTTACCCTTGCAACAGCTTATTCCTGCAAGTAGAAATTATGTTCGTAATGGCTTTCCTTATTCATAAAGCACATGTTCGGCGTATTCTAACCAGATATTGCAGATCCAGGTCTTACCCTGATTGAATACGATTTCATTGCCTTCTGTATCATAATATTTCGTCGGATCGTTGTCAGTCGCCCGTTCCCATGTGGCTTCGATGACTTTGCCGTTGGTAAAGATAAGAGCGTCGCCTTCACCATGTAATCCAAAAGCAAGGTAATCCTTGGCATCCCTGACCTCACCGTGGCAATATTGAAATATTACATTGGAAACGGCATACTGTTCATTATTCATTTCATCAATCATCGCTTTGCCGTCTTGATAACGGTAATACAGATAATCTTCTTCGTTATATTCAAAATAAGGATTGTCGATGCCATAACCGCTGCTGTTCCCGGTTTTTCCACCAGGGTAGATTAAGACAGCATTTTTATCATCGCTGTATTCTGCACGGGCGTTATCGGCAGCAAAGGTAAAGGGCGGCACGTGGTCGGCAGCATAATTCCAATCATATCCAAGCCTGTCCACACCATCCATCAGGCCGTCAATAAATAGGTAACCCCTAAACTCGGTTGAGTATCCGGCTCTGTCAATTCGGCCATAAGCTTCGGCGGCGGGTTTATCAATACCCTTAATGGCATTACTGATGTTATCGACCCTGTCACTGTTAATCAGTTCGCCTACATAAAGATCGGCTTGTCCCCAATTACAGTAAATCGCATCAAAGCCTAAAGCAGTATAAATATAATAATCACGGCTGCTTCTGACCGGGCCGATATGGTTGAGGTCATCAAAATCTTCAAATATGGGCATTAATCTTGAGACTCGACCTTCAACAGGAGCTTCATAAATGATGCTGGCCTGTGACAGACCGTAATGCGGGAGTGCTGGTGAATTATTGGGAACCATGACCGCTATGGGCCGTCTTTTGGCGACGTCCACATCTTTCCATTCACCAGTCAGATAGCTTTGCATCTTGCCATCCACTACTTCCCGTTCGCCGATGATCGGGATGCCGTTCAACATAGTAGCACTGTCAGGATCTTCAGTAGGGGTTGCGGTAGCTTCCGGTGCCGGTGTGTTAATCGGTACTGCTACAACAGTAGGCAAAGGAATCGGTTCTTCCTCATTGTTTCCACAGCCGGCCAAGGTAACCGCCAAAAGGCTGGAAGCTAGAAATAAAGTTAATACTTTCTTTTTCTTAATAATTGAATTCACTGGTGCCATAATCCTCCGTCAATATTATTTTGAAAGGTTTCGATATTTCGAAACGCATACAAACTTATTATATATTAGTTACAGAAGTTTTGCAATTAAATTACTTTTGTGATAATATTAAGATTTATAAAAGAAAAACTTGAATTAAACTCTATTTTGGAAGTTATACCGACATTGGCACATAATTTTGTAGGAACTTAATTTCTACTTTTACATGGATTGAATATATGGAATACAGGAGATATCCAATATACAGGAGGTGTTCTATGAAATGGATAACATTTAAGATTAAAACGATAACGGAAGCAGAGGATGTTATTATCAGCAGCCTCTACGACATCGGGCTGGAAGGCGCGCAAATAGAAGATAAGGTTCCTCTGACAGCAAGGGAAAAGGAGCAGATGTTCGTGGATATCCTGCCTGAATATCTGCAGGATGACGGAATCGCATATTTAAGCTTTTATGTGGAAGAGCAGGAAGGGAAGCTGATCATCGACGGAGAAGAGACAGATATCCCCGCTTTGGTCGCTAAAATAAAGGAGGAGCTAACTAGCCTGAAGGAATTTATGGACATCGGCGAAGGGTCTGTCACCGTTTCCGAAACGGAGGACCGGGACTGGATTAATAACTGGAAACAGTATTTTCACCAGTTCATGATAGATGACGTTACGGTGGTTCCCTCTTGGGAAGAGGCAGAAGCCGAGGATGCCGGAAAAATAATTCTCCACATGGATCCGGGAACGGCCTTCGGAACCGGTATGCATGAGACAACACAGCTATGCATCCGGCAGCTTCGCAAGTATATTACCGCTGAAACCAGCCTTCTGGATGTGGGCTGTGGCAGCGGTATTCTGTCAATCCTGGCACTTAAGTTCGGTGCCGCCAGGGCAGTGGGAACGGATATTGATCCCGGCGCGGAGGAGGCGGTAAGAGAAAACTGCCAGAACAACGCGATCCAGCCGGACCAATTTACAATGATAAAAGGTAATATAATTACCGATGAAAACATACAAAGATTATTGGGGCATGACTGTTTTGACCTTGCGGTGGCAAATATTTTGGCCGATGTACTGATTTTACTGACTCCGGTAATTGCCCGTCATCTGAAAAAGGGCGGCATCTATATCACGTCGGGCATTATCGCCAATGAGGACGGCACATCGCCGGCCCGGGATGTGGTAGTTGCAGCAATCAATGCAGCGGACATGAGCGTGCTGGAAACAACTTGTCAGGGCGAATGGCTGTCAGTAACAGCCAGAAAAAATTAGGAGGTCCCCATGCATCATTTTTTTGTCAGCCCCAATCAGATAGAAGGTAATAAAATAATGATAACCGGTAACGATGTAAGACATATTGTCAGTGTGCTCCGCATGACTTCCGGAACGGAAATTTCTGTCAGTGACGGCATAACGCCCAAAGAATACCGCTGCATCATTGAGGAGATCGCCGACACAGAGATTACTTGCCGGCTGATCTTTATAAAAGAAGAAAATCTCGAGCTTTCTTCAAAAGTGTATCTGTTTCAAGGACTTCCCAAGGCTGATAAGATGGAATTTATTATTCAGAAAGCAGTGGAACTGGGGGTATACGCAATCATTCCGGTTGCATCAGAACGATCAGTGGTAAAACTCAGCGATAAAAGAGAACAGGCTAAAATAGCCAGATGGCGGGGAATAGCCGCGGCAGCGGCAAAACAGAGTAAACGCGGTATCATCCCGGAAGTGAGAGAAGTCATGAGCTATCAGGAAGCGCTGGACTGCGCCGGCGCGATGGATATAAAGATCATTCCCTACGAAATGGCGGAAGGGATGGCGGATACCAGAAAAATAATCAGCACCCTGACAGCAGGGCAGCAGATCGCCGTTTTCATCGGACCGGAAGGCGGCTTTACCGAGAAGGAGATCATGATGGCTCAAAAAGCGCAGCTCATACCTGTTACTATGGGCAAAAGAATCCTTAGGACAGAGACGGCAGGGCTTATCATGCTAGGCTGGATAATGTACCAATTAGAGAATTAAGCATATTAATATAGTAGTATTTACCACGTATTAGCTACATGCCCATTATTAAAGCAATTACGCAGACTGATTCCGCGAAAGCATGGGAGCTGGCGTGAAATCATACTTGGGATCTATAAAATACGTAACTGCATAATCAGAAACGCAGATAGGAGCATTTTTATGGAAGTATATTTAGATAATTCGGCAACCACCAGATGCTATAACGAGGTGGCGGAGCTTATGACAAGGATTATGTGCGAAGATTACGGGAATCCTTCCAGCTTGCACCGGAAAGGCGTGCAGGCAGAGCAATATTTGAGGTATGCCAAGGAAGTGATTGCCCAGAACTTAAAAGTAAATGAAAAAGAAATTTTCTTTACCTCCGGCGGGACAGAATCGGATAACCTTGCCCTGATCGGTACAGCCCTGGCCAATTCCCGTGCCGGTCATCATTTAATAACGACTAAGATCGAGCATCCGGCAGTGGAACAGACGATGAAATATCTGCAAAGAGAAGGCTTCAGGGTGTCCTACCTAGCGGTGGACAGACAGGGACGCATCAGTCTGGATGATTTGCAAAGAGCAATTACTCATGATACTATTATGGTATCTATTATGCATACGAATAATGAAATAGGAACGGTTCAGCCGATCATGGAAGCCGGTGCTTTGATCAAACGCATCAATCCGCAGATAGCTTTTCATGTAGATGCCGTACAAGGCTACGGTAAATTCAGGATTTTACCTAAGAGAATGTACATCGATCTTCTTTCCGTGAGCGGTCACAAAATCCATGGGCCTAAAGGGGTCGGATTTTTATATGCTGACGAGAGGGTGAAGATGCATCCCATCATCTTTGGCGGCAGCCAGCAGAGGGGACTGCGGTCAGGCACGGAAAATATGCCGGGGATTGCCGGGATGGCGAAAGCGATTGAGATTATCTATGCCAATCAGGACCGGGATATTGAGAGGATGTACGGGCTTAAACAAGCCTTCATCGATGGGATAGAGAGAATCCCGGAGGTAAGGGTCAACAGTATCCGCGGCCGGGAAGGGGCGCCGCATGTGATCAGTGTTTCTTTTCGGGGGATTAAGAGTGAAGTCATGCTGCATGCTTTGGAAGAAAAAGGGGTATTTGTCTCTGCAGGCAGTGCCTGTTCGGCGAATAAGTCACATGATTCTGCTACATTGACGGCAATTGGCGTGGATAAGGATCTTTTGGATTCTACGATACGGTTTAGTTTTTCGTCTTTTACTACGATGGAAGAGATATGCTATACGTTGCAGGTGCTGTATGATATTATTCCTATGCTGCGGAAATATGTGCGGCGGTAGGTATAGGTATAGGTTTAAAAATCACGCCTTGATGCTCACTATGAACATCAAGGCGGTTTTTGGTTTGACAGTCAGAAGGATATTAATAGCATTTGGATATTTAACGCCAGCCTAGTATAGGATGATATTTTATTTATTTCTGTTCATTTCTAATATTTGCATCAACTGTTATTAAAATACACAAGTCTTGTTAACGGGAAGAAAATTGTAAATAAATGTCATAAAGTGTAATATAAGCATTACTTACGTATGCACAATAGCGCTCTCCAGGGTAATTGATACGAAAAGTGAATGTATCATTTTCTCCAATTCCGAACCCTTCTTCGTTATCTTCGTCAGTATAATCGTCGCCATAATCATTGATTATAAATACATCAATAGTTGCAACAAAATCTGGAGAATACGGAATTTCGAAAGTCGTAACTACAACATATCTATCTTGTGCTCTTGTAAGACGAAATCCTCCTATTGAAACATTACTATCACTAGGATATTTTTCCTTAGGTATTCTACTCATCAATATTGGTTGCGTGTTAAATCTAAACGGAAGTATTCCTTGAATAGGCGATAATTCTGGTTTAGTCATTTCAGATGTCATTTCTTTATTAATTTCCACAAGTTCTTCGAATTCTTCTAAAGTGTAGTCATGTCGCTGTCCTATTAGCTCTCCATTCATGGTAAGCGCTGATACTATACCAGTCTCAGGATTAAATGAAGAAATAAAGGAGGAACCGTCAATTGCGGAAGTTAACTCTACTTCAACAAGACTCGAACTTTCTTGGGCAAACGATACAGTAGAAAACATTGAAACAATAAGAATCAATGACAACAATAAACAAGTTGGTTTTTTTGTAGAACTTTTTCTGTCAGTATTATTTTTAATCATATTAACCTCCATGCGTTTAATGCCATAATAGCATTATGATTGTAATTGGTCGACGAGTGTTTTAAAATCTTTTTGGTGTAAGCATTGTTTGTAGTTATGCTATAATAATATCAATCCTATATCTGGCTGGCGTTAAATATCCAATAAAAGAATTGTTAAAATTATTGAACAATTAAAACAATATCAACAATATAAATATTATAGCAATTACAATATTACATGTTAATATAACTTTATATATTAAACATCTTAAAAGAAGATTACCAATAGTATATAACTTATAAAATGTTTTTGCAACACATTTTTATTTCGCTGTTATTATTTAATTAAGTAAATATTCAAGGCTCAGCCACTCAATATCGCTTAATAGCGTGCAGGGGAGAATTGAAAAAGTAAATTCTGGTACAGAAGTAAATTCCACCACCATGTGAAATTCTTTGATTTTATGACATTTGCCAAGACATATATGGGTGATATCAATAAAAACTGTGGGTTAATGTGTGAAAAATCCTACTTGGAGGTACAAAGAATAGACCTATTTAAATATAGTGTGCTAAACTAAATTCCACAAGTCCTATTAGTAAATTAACTATTTGTGCCATTACTTCTGCCTCCACAAGGATACTGCCGCCATGCTCCTATGTCAAGGATGCTGCGCACCGCAAGCGGCAAGCCCTTGACATAGAAGCATGGCAGCAGTGATGATAGTCAAGCAGAAATATGAGGAAGTCTGCTTCAAGATTCTATGAAGCAGTAAATTCCACTTATGCAGAACTAAATGCCAGCATGGGTATTAAGAGTGGAATTTGAAATTTCATTTTTCGATTAGCGTGCAGGATTGCGATTTAATAGACTTATCTAAAAGAATATGGTATACTGCTGATTGCGATTACTATTAGCAGGAAAGAACAAAAGTGTCTAAAATAAGCGTCAATACACCAGTTATATTGAAGCATACGAGGAACTAAAATATGAATACGGGATTATACAAAGCTTTTTTAATTAAGTATGCCGAAATCGGGGTTAAGGGGAAGAACCGGCATCTTTTTGAAGAGGCCTTGGTGCGGCAGATCAAATATGCATTGAAGAAGGCCGGAGGAAGTTTTCAGGTTACGCGGACCAGCGGGCGGATTTATGTGGAAGCCATCGGTGAATTTGATTTTGAGGATGTGGTGGCTTATCTGCAGGCAGTGTTTGGCATATCGGGAATATGCCCGATGGTTTCGATGGCGGATGAGGGCTTTGATCAATTGTGTGATTTTGTTGTCAAATATGTAGACGACTTGTATCAGGACAAGCATCGGTCATTTAAGATAGCGGCGAGACGTTCGCGCAAAGATTATCCGCTGAATTCAATGGAAATTAATGCTAAGGTAGGCGAAGTGCTGCTGGAGACTTATCCGGACATGAAAGTGGATGTCCATAATCCGGATATTATGATACATATAGAGATACGGGAAAAGATATATATGTATTCGGAGGTTATTCCGGGACCCGGAGGGATGCCGGTGGGTACCAATGGGAAAGCGATGCTGCTTTTGTCGGGCGGCATTGATTCCCCGGTGGCGGGTTATATGATTGCCAAGCGGGGGGTTAAGCTGGATGCGGTTTATTTTCATGCACCGCCTTATACCAGCGACAGAGCCAAGCAGAAAGTGGTTGATCTGGCAAGGCAACTTTCTCGTTATGCCGGTCCGGTTTATCTTCATGTGATTAATTTTACGGATATCCAGCTGTATATTTATGAAAAATGCCCTCATGAGGAATTAACAATTATTATGCGCCGCTACATGATGCGTATCGCGGAGCACATAGCTGGGGAGACCGAATGTCTGGGACTGATTACCGGGGAAAGTATCGGCCAGGTTGCTTCCCAGACCATGCAATCCCTTGCGGCGACGGATGATGCGTGTCAGATGCCGGTGTACCGCCCCTTGATCGGTTTTGACAAGATGGAGATTGTAAAGGTCGCGGAACAGATTCATACCTATGAAACATCCATCCAGCCTTTTGAGGACTGCTGTACCATCTTTGTGGCCAAGCACCCGGTTACCAAGCCGAAACTAAGCGTGATACAGAAGCATGAAAAGATGCTGGAAGATAAGATTGAGCAACTGATCCAGACAGCACTGGAAACAGATGAAATTATTATTGTGAGCTGATGATTCATGTCATTCTAGAATCATTGCGAACATAATAAAAGCACATCCCATAAAAGAATGTGCTTCCGGTACGTAAACTTATAAGCTGTATGTATATACGTCAAAAATAAGTATCTGTAGCATGTAAAGATTACGGTTCGGAAGTTACAGCATGTATGCTTTCAATGTCTCAAGAACATCATCAACTGTGTCTTCCGCATGGATATTCAGATCGATAGGCTTTGACAGGTCCAGGCTGAAGATGCCCATAATAGACTTGGCATCTATTACATATCTTCCGGAAACCAGATCAAAGTCATAATCAAATTTTGTAATGTCATTTACAAAAGATTTTACCTTATCGATCGAATTTAATGAGATTTGTATGGTTTTCATGAAATAATACCTCCTTGATATTTTCGTGACTTCTGCTTAATATAGTAAAGGTTGTGGTAGGAAATGTCAATGATAAAACAACACAAAAAATATGGTGATTACTATGAAAAGTGTAGCATTGTATAACCTGGGCTGCAAAGTGAACAGTTATGAGTTGGATGTTATACAGCAAATCTTACAGGAAAACGGATATAAAATTGTGCCATTTGATGAAAAAGCCGACATTTATATCGTAAATACCTGTACAGTAACCAATATAGCCGACCGCAAAAGCCGTCAGATGCTCCACCGCGCCAAGAAAATTAATCCGGAAGCGGTAGTGGTGGCAGCAGGATGTTATGTGCAGGCCGGAAATTTAGAAGATGCCGCCGTTGATCTGGTGATAGGAAACCGTCAGAAGCAGAATCTGGTCCCGATTTTAGAAGAGTACCTGGATAGTCGGGATAAGCTGATAGAGAAGGTTAAATCTGCTTGTCATGGTGAATTTGATAATCGGGTTGCATCTGTTAATCAGGTCGACTCTATTTATCAGGGTGGCTCCGTTTATAGTGAGAATATCGCGCTTACAAAGACTGCCGCACATACCAGGGCCTACATCAAGATTCAGGACGGGTGTAACCAGTTTTGTTCGTATTGTATCATACCATTCGTGCGAGGGCGGGTGAAAAGCCGGGGGATGCGGGAGATCCTGGCGGAAGCGGAAGGACTTGTCCGCAACGGTTATCGGGAGATTGTGCTGACGGGCATTCACATAAGTTCTTATGGATTGGATTTTGATACTTCAGAAGCTTACACACATGACCGGCTTGCCGGTCTCCATCGCTCATGTAAGCACGGGCCGCATGGCCATCAGTACAATGGAAGCGAAGCTTACATGGAAAAAGCAGGGCTGTTAGACCTGATGGAGAAGCTGCATGAGATACCGGAGTTGAATCGTATCCGTCTCGGTTCTTTGGAACCGCGCATTATCACGCCGGAATTTGCCGGCAGGGTAGCAAAGCTTGATAAGGTATGCCCGCATTTCCATCTTTCGCTTCAAAGCGGCTGTGATGACACGCTGGAGAGGATGAACCGGCATTATACCACAGCAGAATATTTTCAGAAGATAACGTTGCTTCGTGAGGCATATGCCGGAAGCAGGCCGGCATTTACCACAGATATTATTGTGGGCTTTCCTGGGGAAACGGAAGCCGAATTTGAAAAAACGAAATATTTTTTGAGAAAAATATCCTTCAGTGAGATGCATGTCTTTAAATATTCTCAAAGAGACGGCACAAAAGCAGCAGCAATGAAAGAACAGATAGCAGAAGAATGTAAAAAGCAAAGAAGCGAGGAACTGATTGCACTAAACCGGATTATGAAGCGCGAGTATCGGGAAAGCTTTAAAGGGAAAGAAGTACAGGTTTTGCTTGAAGAATCCAAAGAAATAGGGGGAAGCCGGTACTTTGTCGGACATACCGGAGAATATGTGAAAGCGGCCCTTAAAGCGGGAGACGGTTCGGGAAATATGGGAGATTTATCGCTGAAAGGAGAACTGAGGGAAGGCCTAGTCAAGGGATTTTTAACTCCGGATATCCTGCTTATATAGAACAAAAGACTTTTGACATTGTAATTTTGGATTAAACAGTGTAGAATAGGACTTAAGTCATGCACAGATGGGAGTCGGAATCGGTATGCAGTCAGATAATAAACAGGACTTAGGCGATACTCAGTTTTTTAAAGTAGAGATTGATAATGAGATCACGGTCAAAAAGACGTTAGCCGTGGTTTATGAGGCTCTGACAGAAAAAGGCTACAATCCTGTCAATCAGATTGTCGGTTATGTAATGTCGGGAGATCCTACTTACATTACCAGCCATAAGAGTGCCCGGAGCCTGATTATGAAAGTGGAACGGGATGAACTGGTCGAAGAGCTGCTGACAGAATACATTAAGAATAACGAATGGAAATAACATGCGGATAATGGGTTTGGATTTTGGTTCTAAAACAGTGGGTGTGGCTATCAGCGACCCGCTGCTTATTACTGCTCAGGGAACTGAGATTATTAGAAGAAAAGAAGAAAACAAGCAGCGCCGGACGCTAGCCAGGATCGAAGAGCTTATTGTAGAATATGATGTGGAAAGAATCGTTCTGGGATTTCCCAAGAATATGAACAATACTTTGGGAGAACGAGCCCAGAAGACCCTAGAATTTAAGGAGACCCTGGAGAGAAGGACAGGACTTCCTGTTGATCTATGGGATGAGCGCCTGACAACGGTAGCGGCCGACAGGGTGATGATCGAACTGGGAATCCGCAGGGAAGACCGTAAGGATTATGTAGATATGATTGCGGCAATACTAATTTTGCAGGGGTATTTGGATAATGGAAAAAATAGTGTTTAGGCCGGATGGCGAGAAGGAAATTGCCTTTTATGTCTTGGAGCAGACAACGATAGGGGGGAATAATTATATTCTGGTGACCGATTCGGAAGCTGACGAAGACGGAGAGGCACTGATCATGAAGGAAATAAGCACAGCTGATGAAACAGAGAATCTCTATGAAATCGTAGAGGATATTACGGAGCTGGATGCGGTAGCAGCAGTGTTTGACAGCTTGCTGGAGGATACCACGCTGTCTTAGAGATGTCATATTATCGCAATACGGGCGGCTTTGCTTACCGTACAAGGATGCAAGCTGTGGATTGCGTGTATATAAGTAAACAGCAACTTTTAGGGTTACAGTTGATGACAGGCTTCGGAGGGATAAGTGATATATGTGATGTTTCCGGAGCAGTTTGTTGGGAATGAATAGTATTATATTATGAAACGACAAATTTATCTTTTCATGAAGTGGAACTCTACGGGTGCTGCAATAAATGTGGAGGGAAAACTGATTGAAAAAAGAATTAAAGAAAACAGATTCGAAACTTAAAATTATTCCGTTGGGGGGTCTCGAGCTGGTTGGTATGAATATTACTGTCTTTGAATATGAAGACAGTATTATTGTAGTGGATTGCGGACTGTCATTTCCGGAAGAAGATATGTATGGAATTGATCTGGTCATCCCCGATGTCACATACCTGAAAGAAAACGTGTCAAAAATCAAAGGATTTATGATTACCCACGGTCACGAGGATCATATCGGAGCGCTGCCTTATGTCTTAAAAGAATTTAACGTACCCATATACGCGACCAAGCTGACGATGGGGATAATCGAGCACCGGCTGGAAGAACACGGACTCCTTCATACCACCAAGCGCAAGGTAATTAAGTTCGGCAATGCGGTAAGCTTTAATCATTTCCGGGTTGAATTTATCAAAACCAATCATAGTATCGTGGATGCCTCAGCTTTGGCGATCTATACGCCAGTGGGGATTGTGGTGCATACAGGCGATTTCAAGGTTGATTACACACCGGTTTTCGGCGATGCCATTGATTTGCAGAGATTTGCCGAACTGGGGAAAAAGGGTGTACTGGCCCTGATGTGCGACTCAACGAATGCGGAACGTCCCGGTTTTACCCAGTCGGAAAAAACTGTCGGCAGGACATTTGACCTTCTTTTCGAGGAACATAAGAATACCCGGATTATTATCGCCACGTTTGCATCCAACGTGGACAGGGTACAGCAGATTATCAATTCTGCGGAGAAATTCGGCCGGAAGGTAGTGGTGGAAGGCCGCAGTATGGTAAATGTCATTGAAACGGCCATAAAGCTGGGCTTTCTCCAGATACCAGATAATACCCTGATTGAAATCGAACAGCTGAAGAACTTCCCGGAAGAAAAGACGGTCATCATTACCACCGGCAGCCAGGGCGAAAGCATGGCCGCCTTAAGCCGGATGGCGGGCGACATCCACAAGAAAATATCCATCGGGCCCAAGGATACTGTTATCTTTTCCTCCCATCCGATTCCCGGCAATGAAAAGGCCGTAACCAATGTAATCAACGACCTGCTGCTGAAAGGGGCGGATGTGATATTTCAGGATGTCCATGTTTCCGGCCATGCCTGCCAGGAAGAAATAAAGCTGATCTATTCTTTGGTGCAGCCGAAGTATGCGATCCCTATCCATGGGGAGTACAAGCACTTGAAAGCGCAGGCAAAGGTGGTTAATCAGCTTGGGATTGAGAAAGAAGATATTTTTATCCTGCATTCCGGGGATGTACTGGAACTTAATTCGGACAGTGCCCAGGTGACCGGAAAGGTTCCGGTGGGTACTATATTTGTAGACGGCCTCGGTGTCGGCGATGTCGGCAACGTGGTGCTGCGGGACAGAAGGAATCTGGCGGAGGACGGCATCCTGATTATCGTCTTGGCCATGGATATGTTTGACAATCATGTGATTGCCGGGCCGGATATCGTATCCCGCGGTTTTGTATATGTAAAAGAGGCGGACGGACTGATGGAAGAGGCAAGGGCATCGGTAAATGAAGCACTTGCTTATTGTACAGCCAAGAAAATTACCGACTGGGGCAAGATAAAAGGTACGATTAAGGATTCCCTGAGTGAATTTGTCTGGAAAAAAACCAAGCGCCGTCCGATCATTGTGCCGATCATTATGGAGATCTAATCATAATAGAGAGGAATCATCATGGAGATGCATCATAATAGAGAGGCATCATCATGGAGATGCATCATAATAGAGATCTAATAAGTTGTTAGGAGAAGGTATGAAAGCGAAATATTTAATCGGAGCTGTCTTCGAGACAGTGATTAAGGGGGTTTTGCTGGTTTTTATCGTTATCTTTGTTTATCGCACGGCGATGGCGGCGTATGATTTCGGCTACAGCGTCTTTGCCGAGGAGGCGGTGTCAAGGTCGGGAGGCAGGATTATTACCGTCAGTATAGCGGAGGATTATACCGTAAGAGGCGTGGCGGAAATGCTTGCCGAAAAGGGGCTGATCAGAGATGCCAATCTGTTCGTGGTTCAGGAATTGTTATCCAAGCATCACGATAAGCTTAAGCCGGGGATATATGATCTAAGTACGGCTATGACGGCAGAGGAAATGATGGCGGTCATGTCGGCAGAAGCAGGTGAGGAAGAATAGGAATGTAGGAATGGTAGCTGACGACAGAATAACGACTTTTATTGACTCGTTTGATTCCGAAAAACCACTTTACTTGAACGAACTGGAGAATTTTGCCCATCAGAATCATATTCCGATCATCAAGAAGCCGGTGCAGGGCCTGTTAAAACTGTTATTGACGATAAAAAAGCCCATGCGGATCCTGGAAGTTGGGACAGCGATGGGTTTTTCCGCGTTATTTATGAGTGAGTATGCACCGACCGGATGTGAAGTGGTTACGATTGAGAAGGTCGAAAAAAGGATAAGCCAAGCTAAAGATAATTTTGCGAAACATGGACAGGAGAAAAAAATCACGCTTCTGGAAGGGGATGCCAAAGAGATCCTTAGTACGCTGGACTCTTCCTATGATTTTGTCTTTATGGATGCCGCCAAGGGGCAGTATCTTAACTTTCTTCCCGATGTGATGAGACTGCTTCGGGAAGAGGGCTTACTGGTATCGGATAATGTGCTGCAAGACGGGGAAGTGCTGGAATCACGCTATGCAGTGACCAGAAGGAACCGCACGATCCATTCACGGATGCGGGAATACTTGTATCAGCTGACGCATCGAGGGGATTTGTGTACGGATATTATACCGATCGGGGACGGAGTTACCGTGAGTTACAAAAAATAGGAATAAAAATAACTTAAATCAGCGGGCAGGGAGTATATTCATGAAAAAACCTGAGCTTTTGATTCCGGCGGGAAGCCTGGAGGTATTGAAAACAGCGGTAGTCTTTGGGGCTGATGCCGTATATATTGGTGGCGAAGCCTATGGGCTGCGGGCTAAAGCGAAGAATTTCAGTGAAGGAGAAATGCGGGAAGGAATTGATTTTGCTCATGAAAGAGGGGTCAAGGTATATGTTACAGCCAATATATTGGCCCATAACGATGACCTGGAAGGCGCAAAGCAATATTTTTCCCTGCTGGAAGAAATGCGGCCTGACGGGATTATTATTGCGGATCCGGGGATGTTTATGCTGGCAAGAGAGATCTGTCCGGGGATCAATCTCCACATTTCTACGCAGGCGAATAATACGAACTACCAGACCTGGCGGTTCTGGTATGAGCAGGGGGTAAGAAGGGCGGTGGCGGCCAGGGAGCTGTCGTTAACGGAGATTGCCGAAGTAAGGAGAAGGATTCCGGAGGACATGGAGATAGAATGCTTTGTCCATGGGGCGATGTGCATATCCTATTCGGGACGGTGCCTGCTGAGCAATTATTTTACCGGGCGGGATGCCAACCGCGGCGCCTGTACGCATCCATGCCGCTGGAAATATGCGGTGATGGAAGAAGAGCGGCCGGGAGAATATCTGCCGGTATATGAAAATGAACGGGGAACCTATCTTTTTAATTCCCGTGACCTGTGTATGGTTGAATATATCCCCGAGCTTGTCAAGGCGGGTATCGACAGCTTTAAGATCGAGGGAAGGATGAAGGCGGCACTTTACGTTGCGTCGGTAACGCGGACTTACCGGAAGGCGATTGATGATTACTTTATAGGCGAGGAGGTTTACCGGGCCAATATGGAATGGTACCAAAAAGAGATTGGCCGCTGCACCTATCGGCAGTTCGGCACGGGATTTTACTTTGGCAGGGCGGATGAAAACACCCAGATTTATGGCAACAGCTCCTATCTTAATGAGTCGGTTTATCTGGGTACGGTAGCCGAAGCGGATGAACAGAAAGGTGCTAAGATCAGGCAGAAGAATAAATTCTGTGTCGGCGAGCAGATTGAGATCATGAAGCCGTGCGGACAGAATATTGAGGCAGAAGTGCTGAGCCTTGTTACAGAGGGAGGCGAGGAAGTGCCGGATGCGCCCCATGCCGGTCAGGTACTATATGTGCGGCTGTCGGTTCTGCCGGAACCGTCTGACCTGCTGAGGCGGAATGTGGAGCGGCCGCAGAAACTGTAAAGTGGCTGTATGAGGAAAACAATAAATAATTAAAAACTATAAAAAGAAAATCATAAATAAAAATAAAACTTACATGGGAACCAAAATACGAAAACATGGAAATGCAGAAGGAATCGAAAAGTATGAGTGACATGATGAATTATGTAATGAACGACGTAGAAGAAATATTTGCCAAGAATGTGTTTACTTTGGGAAAAATGAAGGATTATCTTCCTGAAGAGGTCTATCTTGATGTAAAGAAAGTGATTGAGCATGGCGGGGAGCTTTCTCCGGCAGCCGCTGACGTGGTGGCCAAGGCGATGAAGGACTGGGCCATGAAGAACGGCGCGACCCATTATTCCCATTGGTTTCAGCCTTTGACGGGGATTACCGCCGAAAAACAGGATTCTTTTGTGACCCATCCCGATGAAGAGGGAAAGATGATCATGAGTTTTTCGGGAAAAGAGCTGATTAAGGGAGAACCTGACGCTTCTTCATTTCCGTCCGGCGGTTTGAGAGCTACCTTTGAAGCCAGAGGATATACAGCCTGGGATATTACTTCGCCAGCCTTCCTGAAAGAGACGGCATCGGGAGTTTTTCTTTGCATTCCGACGGCATTTTGTTCTTATAAGGGAGAAGCTCTTGATAAAAAGACCCCGCTGCTGCGTTCTATGGAAGCAGTCGGGGCCCAGGCCCTGCGGATTGTCCGTTTATTCGGGAACTATCAGGCTTCTAAGGTGATTCCGGTGGTCGGAGCCGAACAGGAATACTTTCTGGTCGATAAGGAGACTTATCTGAAGCGCCCGGACCTGATTTTTGCCGGACGGACGCTGTACGGCGCACCGGCCCCCAAGGGACAGGAGATGGACGATCATTATTTTGGCGTGATCCGTGAGCGTGTCGGCGCCTATATGAAGGATCTCAACCACGAGCTTTGGAAGATGGGAGTGACTGCCAAGACCCAGCATAATGAAGCGGCACCGGCCCAGCATGAGCTGGCGCCGATCTATGAGACTGCCAATATCGCGGTAGATCATAATCAGATCGTGATGGAAACGATGAAACGGATCGCGGTGCGGCATGATCTGCGCTGTCTGCTACATGAAAAGCCTTTTGCCGGGGTAAACGGCTCCGGCAAGCATAATAACTGGTCTTTGAGTACTGATAACGGGGACAACCTGCTGGATCCCGGTGATACGCCCAATGAAAATATCCAGTTTTTACTGGTGCTGGCCTGTATTATCAAGGCGGTAGACACCCATGCGGACTTGCTGCGGCAGAGCGTATCGGATGTCGGGAACGATCACCGTCTGGGGTCGAACGAAGCACCGCCGTCGATCATATCGGTGTTTTTGGGAGAACAGCTGGAGGATGTGGTGCGTCAGCTGGTGGAGACGGGCGAAGCGGCAACGATAAAGCTGAGCGGCAAGCTGATGACGGGAGTATCCACATTGCCGGAGCTGGTTAAAGATGCCACCGACCGGAACCGTACCTCACCTTTTGCCTTTACCGGCAACAAATTTGAGTTCCGGATGGTCGGCTCCGCCGATTCCGCCGCCAGTCCCAATACCACGCTGAATGCGATTATTGCGGAAGCATTCTGCGAAGCGGCGGATATCCTGGAGCAGGCAGAGGACTTTGATCTGGCGGTGCATGATCTGATTAAGCAATATCTTTCGGAGCATCAGCGGATTATCTTTAACGGAAACAGCTATTCTGACGAATGGGTGCGGGAAGCAGCCAGGCGTGGCCTGCCTAATATGGTTACGATGGTGGATGCGGTGGAGACGCTTACCGAGGAAAAAGCCGTAGCCCTGTTCGGGAAATTCCACATCTTTATGAGAAGTGAACTGGAGGCGACCAAGGAAATCCTCTATGAGACATATGCCAAGACCATTAATATCGAAGCACGGACGATGATGGATATGGCATCGAAGCAGCTGATTCCGGCAGCTGTGCGCTATACGGGTCTGGTGGCCGAAACGGTGAATCAGGTGAAGCAGGCCGGCGTGGACCCGGCCGTGCAGCTAGGTCTGCTGCAGAAGCTATCGGACAAGCTGCTGGAAATGAAGGATGCTTTGGACCGGCTGGAAGAAAAAGAGCAGATCGCCGGTACAATAGCGAACCGGAAGGAGCAGGCTTTTTATTACAAGGATGAGATCAAAAAGGCGATGGAGGCCTTACGGAAACCGGCGGATGAACTGGAGATGCTGGTTGATAAAGAAATATGGCCACTGCCGACGTACGGGGATCTGATGTTTGAGGTTTAAGAACAGCAAGTGTAATTATTATAACCGATCCAAAGGATGCGGCACTAAAAGCGGGATATCCAGTGTTTGGTGTGTGTGTGGAAATTATTTTATTAATCCTCGGAGTGCAAAAAGTATGAATAGAAAAAGCAAGTTTAAATATTGTTTATTTTATATTTGTATATTTATGTTTATGCAGGGATGTACAATGGGAACTGAGGATGATTTAGATAGTAATGAAGAAAAATTTACGTTATCGGACTTTACAGAAGTAGAAATTGGAATGACTTATGACGATGTAGTTAAGCTTATGGGAAAGCCTACTGGCTCTGCTGGTTCTGGTTTAGTATGGCAGACATATGATTTGGAAGATGGTTCATATATTAGACTCTTCTTTGGAAATGAAGAGCGTTTAGTATCAATGGGTATTGTGGATACCAAGGGCAGGATATTTGAGCTAAGGAAACACTGATGCATCAGCGTTTCCCTATAACAAAATGAGTGACAACGAGACCATATCCCTTCGGCCAAAACATATAGGAATAGCTATGAAGTTTAAGAATGTTTCGGAACAGCGGCATAAGAATATGAGCAGTATTAAAGGAAAAGATACCCGCATTGAGCTGGCCTTGAGAAAAGAACTGTGGAGGCGGGGATATCGCTATCGAAAGAATTATAAAGGCTTGCCGGGAACACCGGATATTGTTTTGATTAAGTACAGAATTGCCATATTCTGCGACAGTGAGTTTTTTCATGGGAAAGACTGGGATATCGTTAAAGCGCGAGTCGGGTCAGGGAATAACGGTGAATACTGGGTAAGCAAGATTGAAAAGAACATGATCCGGGATAACGAGACGGATAAAAAACTCTTTTTTCTGGGCTGGACGGTAATTCATTTCTGGGGAGCCGACATCTTAAGAAAAACCGACGAATGTATTAAAGTGATCGAGGATGTAATCGTCGATATGAACATAAAAAATATCAGGTTAGTGAAATGATTCGGGCGATTTAAGGAAAGTAATTATGTGGAAAGAAAGCTATTTACAATGAAAGAAAACGTGACTATAATAAAATTATATTTTATTATAGTCACGTTTCGTTGTGAGGGTTATTATGTATATTAATAGAGCAATCGAAGACACCGTCTTAAAAACATCCCGTACATTTCCTGTTCTCCTTGTAACCGGGCCACGTCAGGTTGGGAAAACTACGCTGCTAAAAAAAATGGCTGACACATCGCGCCGGTATGTAACCTTAGATGATCCTGATATCAGACATCTGGCAAAGTCTGACCCTGCCTTATTTATGCAGCGTTTTACTCCGCCGGTATTAATTGATGAAATCCAATATGCGCCGGAAATACTGCCTTACATTAAGATGAGTGTTGATGATTCGGGCCATGATGGTGATTTTTGGCTTACCGGGTCACAGGCCTTTCACATGATGAAAAACGTCAGTGAATCCTTGGCTGGTCGGGTCGGGATTATCAGCCTGCTTGGGTTGTCCTCCAAAGAGATTGACGGACTCGAATCTCAGCCCTTTGTCACTTTGCCGCAAACCTTGATGGCAAGGCTCGACCAGACACGGAAAATGGGCGTAAATGAGATATTTCAGAGAATATTCCGTGGCGCATTTCCAGCCCTTTATCATGAAAATGCCCCTGATCTTTCGGAATTTTACCGCTCTTATATCAACACCTATCTTCAGCGGGATATTAAAGATTTATCACAGGTTGCTGATGAAACTGCTTTTTATAATTTCATGATTATTGTGGCTGCTCGCACGGCCAGGCCGGTGGTGTATGAAGAAATGGCTAAGGAAGCCGGAATTACATCCCCCACGGCTAAAAAGTGGCTTTCTGTTTTAGTATCATCGGGTCTTGTAGCCTTGGTTCAGCCTTATCATAATAATCTTTTGAAACGTGTGACTAAAATGCCGTTGATGCATTTTCTGGATACCGGGCTTTGTGCCTATCTGTTAAAATGGAGTAATCCTGACATCCTGGAACGGGGTGCCATGTCCGGTGCTTTCTTTGAAAGCTGGGTTTTCTCCGAAATATATAAAAGTTATCTTAATTCTGGAAAAGAAGCCCCGCTTTATTATTACCGGGATAAAGAAAAACGTGAAATCGACTTGTTGATTTATGAAAACGGTACTTTATGCCCCATAGAAATAAAAAAAGCAGCGTCTCCCGGAACGGAAGCGATTAGACATTTTAAAGCATTACATCCGGTAACCGGCATTGGAAGTCCCGATACACCTGAATATTATAAAACGGAAATTGGCAATGGGGCGGTAATCTGCATGGCAAATGAACTATTGCCAGCGGATCAGAAGAACTGGTTTGTTCCGGTTTGGCTGATATAGTTTACGAATATGCAAATGATCGGGAGATTATTTGATTTATTTGCATTATATTTTAATTTTCTTAATTTTACCTCTTGCATATCTGGAAATTTG